>JAYTVT010000057.1:0-17994 GCA_043743835.1 Betaproteobacteria bacterium | reverse complement strand
GAGCAAAGGGCTGTCCGGGTGTGCCGGGGCGCGCCTGTGCGGCGCCGAGAAGCGCAGTTCGCCTGGGCTGCGCGCGCAGCGCGCTTCGTCCTCTAGCTCGGGAGGGAGTGTTTGAGTGGCACGAACGAAGTGAGTGCAACGAGTTGCCCGACCAGCCCAGGCGAAGGAGCATCGGAGGGCAGTCGACGCGCAGCGGCGACCGTCGCAGTGGCGCACACCGGCACACCCGGACAGCCCTTTGCCGCGCCAATGCATGCTTGCCAAAGAGCGGCTGCTATGCGCCTCAAGCCGCCGCATCGGCCCCCGACTTCCCATGCAGTTGAAGGCCACGCGTTAGGGGGTCACTTCAGCCCATCCCACAGCAGCTTGCTGCCGGTGAGCAACATGCCCAGGTGGGCCAGGCGATAGAACCAGGTGCTGCTGACCCGCCGCACCAACCACACGCCGGCCCACACGCCCAGTGGCGCCAGCGGCAACAGCAACAGAGACGTTGCCAGGTTGCGCAGGTCCATCAAGCCCAGCGCCAAATAAGGCAGCACCTTGGCGGCATTGATGGCCGCGAAGAACACGGCCATGGTGGCGCTGAAAACGCGCGGTTCCAGCTTCATCGGCAAGAGGTAGGCGATGAGTGGCGGCCCTCCGGCGTGGGCGACAAAGCTGGTGAAACCCGAAGCGGTGGCGCTGACGGGGCCTACCCAGGCAGCCGCTGGCGGCACACCGGGGCGGGGTGACAAGAACAGGCGCTGGGCCAAAAAGCCCAAGGTCAGCGCGCCAAGCAAGCCGGCCACGGCCTTGCTTGACAGCAAGCCAAACAGCAGGCTGCCCACCGCGATGCCCAACAAACCCCAGGGCAAAAGCCGACGAACCAACTGCGGGTCGCGTTCACGCCACAGCTGTTGCAGGCCGGTGGCGTCCATCACCATCAGCAAGGGCAACATGATGGCCACCGCCTGCGGCGCCGGCAACGTCAGCGCCATCAAAGGCGTGGCCAACGAACCAAACCCGGTGGCAAAACCGCTCTTGGACAGGCCCACCAACAACACCGCTGGCACTGCCACGGCGTAAAACCACGGGTCGGTAACGACCGTCACCGAATCAAGCAAACTGGCAGGCCTGCTCAAAGCTCAGGCGCGGGCTGCGTGGCAACACCTTGGCCGGGTCACCATGGCCCAGTGTGCAAATGAAGTTGGTCTTCACCGTGGTGCCGGCCCAGAAGGCGGCGTCCACCTTGGACGTGTCCATGCCGCTCATCGGGCCGCAACCCAGGCCCAGCGCGCGCGCAGCCATGATCAAGTAAGCGCCTTGCAGGCTGGAGTTGCGCATGGCGGTCGACTCGATCATCGGTGTATTGCCAACAAACCAAGACCGCGCATCGGTGTGCGGAAACAGCTTGGGCAGCTGCTCGTAAAAAGCCATGTCCATGCCCACGATGGCGGTGACCGGCGCCGACAGCACCTTGGGCTGGTTGGCCGGTGCCACGCAGACCGCCAAGCGGGCCTTGGCCTCAGCGCTGCGCACAAACACGAAGCGCGCCGGGCTGCAGTTGGCCGAGGTCGGGCCCCACTTCAACAGTTCGTAGAGCGCCTCAATGGTGCCGTCGGGCAGCGCTGCATCGAGATAGCCGTTTTGAGTGCGGGCGTGGGTGAAGAGCTGGTCGGTGGTGAGGTTCATGCAGGGTCCAAAGAGGTGTCGGCAAAAGCGCAGCGACAATTCTGACCATGTTTCAGCCTTCTCAAACCGACGTGCGCCGCTTCTTCTGCGCCACCTACTTGCGCCAACGCAGTGGCGCCCCACTCGAGCCCATGCAGGCGGTGGCCGCTCGTTGGATCACCGAGCACCCCGAGTACCACGCCGAATTGGCCGACGAAGCGCAGGCCCTGCTGACGGTCTACACCGTGGAAGACGGCCGCACCAACCCCTTCCTGCACCTGAGCATGCACCTGTCGATTGCCGAGCAGGTGGCCATCGATCAGCCCACCGGCATCCGCCAGGCGGTGGACCTGCTGGCGGCGCGGCGCAACTCGCTGCATGAAGCCCACCACGAGGTGATGGAATGCCTGGGCGAGATGATCTGGACCAGCCAGCGCAGTGGCCTGCCACCCGATGGGCAGGCCTACCTGGAAGCGGTGCGCCAGCGCGCTACTTCTTGACGCCCAGGCCCATGCGCCTGCCCACTTCGATGTAGGTCTTGGCGCGGTCCTTCATGAAGCTGTCCATCTGCTCCAGCGGCACGTTGATCAGCTCAAAGCCGCTCTTGGCGGCCAGCTCTTTCATCTCGGCGTCGGTGTTGAGCACGGCAAACAGATCAGACAGTTTTTTGCGCGCCTCCAGCGTGGTGCTTTTGGGCACGCCCACGCCGCGGTAGGCACCGTCCACCCAGTCCACGCCCAGTTCTTTGAACGTGGGCACGTCGGGCAACAGCGGGTGGCGCTTGTCCATGGCCACCGCCAGCGCCCGCACCTTGGTCTTGTTGGCGATGGCAAAGGTGGTGTAGCTCATGGCGCCGTCCACATGCCCACCCAGCACGGCCAAGGCCAGGTCGCCGGTGCCCTTGAAGGGCACGTAGGTGGTCTTGACAGCAAAACCACCGTTCAGCCTTTCATGGGCCACGTGGTTGGCTGAGTTCAAGCCCGAGCCACCCAGGTTGTAGCGTTCGGGGCTTAACTTGGCCGCTCTCACAAAGTCGGCAAAGTTCTTGAACGCGCTGTTCTCGGGCACCACCAGGGCATCGGGCGTGTAGTGGTACCAGTAGACCGGCGTCACGTCTTCCGTCTTGTACTGCACCTGCCCTTCCATGGGCTGCAGCACCAGGTGGGGCAGGTTCACGCCCACCACGGTCACGCCATCCCCGGGCAGCGTGTTCATCTGGCTCCACATCAAGGCGCCACCGCCGCCGGCCTTGTACTGGATCACCGTGTCGACGCTGGGGCACTTTTTCTTCAGCACCATTTGCTGGTGGCGTGCCGACGCATCGGACTCACCGCCGGGCGGGAAGGGTTGCCAGTACATCAGGTTCTTGTCGGGGCAAGGCTGGGCCAAGCCACCCGTCGCCCAAACGCTGAGCGTCAAACACAGAGCCAAAGGCAGCATGCGGTTCATGTTGAGAGGGTCTCCTGGAGGTGTCAGCTTTGCGCCCGGCCCAGAGGCGGCTGCCACAGTTCGATGCGGTTGCCGTCCGGGTCCATCACCCAGCCGAACTTGCCGTACTCCGACTCTTCGACCTTGTCGTCGACCACGCAGCCTTCCGCGCGCAGCAGCGCCAACACGGCGTGCAAGTCGTCCACGCGGTAGTTGATCATGAAGGGCGCGGTGCTTGGCGCAAAGTAGGTTGAGCCCGCGTCAAAGACGCTCCACACGGTGGCCCCATCGGGTGTGGGCGCGGCTGGGTCGTGCCACTGGAAGGTCAGGCCGCCCCAGGCCTGGATGTCCAGCCCCAAGTGCCTGCGGTACCAGGCACGCAGCGCGTCGGGGTCACGCGACTTGAAGAAGATGCCGCCAATGCCAGTGACGCGTTTCATGTTGCCGGCTCCCTCACTTGAGTTTGATCCAGGGCACTTCCAACCAGTTGTCGGCACGGTGCACCACGTCGACGTTGCTGCGCATGGCCCAGGGGATGACCTGCCGATGCAGCGGGATCAGGTGGACCTGGGTCTTGTACTCGCGCAGCGCGGCCTTGACCAGCTCTTCGCGCTTCTTGGCATCGGGCTCCTGGCTTTGCGCCACCGCGGCCTGCTCAAATTTTTCATTGCGCACACGCCCCCAGTTGTACAGGCCCACACCGCCTTCTGCAGGGAAGCGCATCACCGGCGTCAGGGTGGTTTCGGCGTCGGTGATGGCGCCGCCCCAGCCCAGCAGATAAAAGCTGGTGTCGAGCTTTTCCAGTTTGGGAAAGTACTGCGTACGCGGCATCGCGTTGACCTTGATCTTGACCTTGATCTGGGCCCACATGGCGGCCAGCGCCAGGCAGATTTCTTCGTCGTTCACATAGCGGTTGTTGGGGCAGTCGATGGTCACTTCAAAGCCGTCGGGGTAGCCGGCTTCGGCCATCAGCGCGCGTGCCTTGGCCAGGTCAAAGGGCAGGCGTGTCTCCAGCGTGGGGTCGTTGTAGCCACCTTGCGGGCTGGCGGTGAGCGCGCCGGTGGGCACACTCTGGCCGTTCATCAACTTGGTCTTCAGGGTTTCGATGTCCACGGCGTGGTACAGCGCCTGGCGAACGCGCAGGTCCTTGAACGGGTTCTTGCCTTTGACACTGCTGTACAGCAGTTCGTCTCGGAACTGGTCCATGCCCAGAAAGAGCAGGCGGTTTTCGGGGCCGTCGACCACCTTCACGCCAGCGGTGTTGCGCAGGCGGGCAATGTCACGCGGCGCGGGGTCGAGCACGAAGTCGATTTCGCCCGACACCAGCGCGGCCAGGCGCGTGGCGTCGTTGGCGATGGGGGTGTAGACGATGTCCTGCACATTGCCTTCAAAGGCGCCCCACCACTGGGCGTGGCGCTTGAAGGTGGTCTTGATGCCCGGCTGGCGGTTGACCAGCATGAAGGGGCCAGTGCCATTGGCATTGAAACCGGCATAGCTTTCTTCGCGGTTCTTGTAGTCCAGCGGCTTGGTCACCTTGTGCTTTTCGCTCCAGGCCCGGCTCATGATGAAGACCGTGTCCAGGTGCTGCATGAACACCGGGTTGACCTTGTTCAAGCGGAACTCCACCGTCTCCTTGTCCACCGCCACCGGCGTGCCCAAGGCATTGGCATACACCGCGATGTTGGCGCTGGGCTGCTGCGCCCGTATCACCGAGAAGACCACGTCGTCGGTCGTCAACACCGTGCCATCGTGAAACTTCACACCTTGGCGCAGCTTGAAGCGCCAGGTCAAAGGGCCGGTCTGCTGCCAACTGGTGGCCAAGGCCGGCCCGATGCCGAGTTGGCGGTCGCGTTTGACCAGCTTTTCGTAGACCTGGCCGTTCATGCTGTTGGTCAGGCCCTCGTTCTGGGCGTGCGGGTCCATGGTCAGGGGGTCGCCCTGGCTGGCCCAGCGCAGGGTCTGCGCCTGTACACCGCTGCTGCTGGCAGCTGCCCAAAAGACCGCCGCGGCGACTGCCTTGGCCCCACGCGCCCACATCTGCTGCATAACCGCTCCAAATTCCGGGTGGAGCAGCAGTGTAGTCAGGAGCTGGGCATCCGGGCCGTCAAGGCTTCATGCGGCGCAGCACGTCGGGGTCGGCCCAGAGTTCATCCAGGTGTGGGAAGCGGGCGGCACCGCCTTCTTCACGGCCGGTGATGCGGTCTTGCGTGCCTGGCCTGGACAGATCCAGCCGCACGGGTGTGATGTGCAACTGCGACTTGGTGGAGAAAAACACCATGACCACCGGTGCCACCAACTTAGCCGGGGTTTGCTCCACCACCACCGCCAGCCTGCCCGATTCCAATTTGACCAGCGAGCCCGTGGGGTAGATGCCCAGACTTTGCACAAAGGCGGCAAACACGGCCGGGTCAAAGTGCCCCTTCCAAGAGGCCATGCGCGCGATCGACTGCGCCGGATCCCAGCCGGCCTTGTAAGGCCGATTGGAAGAGATCGCGTCGTATACATCGCAGACCGCACCCATGCGTGCCAGCAGGCTGATCTGCTCACCCACCAAGCGATGGGGGTAGCCAGCGCCATCCATGCGCTCGTGGTGGTGCAGCGCCACGTCCAGTGTCGAATCGAGCACACCCTGCCCGCCCAGCAGCAAACCATAGCCGCGCTCGGGATGGGTGCGGATGACGGCAAACTCGGACTCGGTCAGCTTGCCCGGCTTGGTCAACACGTCCAGCGGCATCAGCGCCTTGCCCACGTCATGCATCAGGCCGGCCAGGCCTGCGGCGCGGCAGTCTTCTTCGTTCATGCCGGTCTGTCGGGCCAGCGCCACCATCAGGGCGCAGACCGCCACCGAATGCATGTAGCTGTAGTCGTCACGCGTTTTCAGCCGCGCCAGGCTGACGATGGCACCAGGGTTGCGCAGCACCGAATCGGAAATGTCTTGCACCAGCGGCAAGCAGCCTTCGGCGTTCACCGTTTTGCCCATTCGGGCTTCGTTGAACATGGCCGTCACCGCTACCCGGCCTTGCTGGCAGATCGCGGCGGCTTGCTTGAGCTCGGCCGCCAGCGGGCGGTCGGCCTGCGCCAAACTGAAAACTGGCGAGGCAGGCGGTGGTTGCTGCAGGGTGCCGGTGGCAGCGGGTGTGGCAGCGGGCGCAGGTTCGGCTTGGAACACTTCTGCCACGTCCAGCCCCAAGGCGGTGTCAATCCAGCACTCGGCCAAACCACAACCCTGGAGCTGTTTCAGATCGGCTGTGCTGTCGATCACAAACCGGGCCTTCCAGAAGGGGTGTGCCATCCACGAGCCTTCAAGCTTGTGCAGGTGCATACCCATGCGCAGCTTCTGGGTAGGGATCTTTTTCAGCATGAAGGGCGCGGGTGCGGTTCCTGGAGGGTCCACACCCTTTATCGGCTTTTCCGTGCGTAGCTTGAACCCCGCGCTGGCCGAGCCGACGCCGTTGCTGGTTGTGCTGTTTACCAGCGGGCGCCGAAGTGCAGGCGCAATTCCTCGATCTGGTCTTCGCTCAGGGGCTGTGGCTGAGGCCGACAGTTCAGCCACAGCCGCGCCGTTTCTTCCAGCTCTTCCAGGACAGCGCTGGCCAGCGCAGGGCTTTGGTGCCAGACATTGGGGCCCAGGCGGTCCAGCATCACCGCGCGGATGGGCGTGCCGCGGGCCGCGTGCTGTGCCATCAGGCCGGCCACGATGTCGGCCACGGCGGGGTCGCCGGGCCGGTGGTAGGGCACCCAGGGCACATGCCCCACTTTCATCACGAAGTAGGGCGTGATGGGTGGAACGACGTCGCCGGCTGACCAGACACCCTGCAGGGTCAGCGCCACCAGGTGGGTGCTGTGGCTGTGGATCACGCACTGTGCGTCCGGCGCAGCTTGGTAGATGCGCCGGTGCAAAGCCCAGGTTTTGCTGGCGCGGTCACCGGCCACTTGCTGGCCCTGCAGATCAAGCTTGGCCAGCCGTGCCGGGTCCAGGTGGCCTAGGCAGGCGTCGGTGGGGGTGATCAGGTAGCCGTGGGGCAGGCGCACGCTGATGTTGCCTGCGGTGGCGTGCACGTAGCCGCGATCAAACAGTGAACGGCCGACGCGGCAGATCTCTTCACGCTGTTCCTGTTCGTTCATGACGGGCCTCGTTGGGTTGAAATCCGGCTGAGCAGCGGGGGGTGCCACGAGTGCAATCGCTGGGTACTGAGGGCGCGTTACAGCAGCGCAAAAGCGCGGCTGAAAAAATCGACGCCCCCAAAGTTGCCCGACTTCAGCGCCAGATGCAGACCAGCCTCGCTCGCATGGCACCAGGGCACACCGGGGTCGATCTGCGGCCCGATGCGCAGCTGACGGATGCCCAGCGCCTGCACACAGGCGCCAGAGGTCTCGCCCCCGGCCACCAGGAGTTGCCCCACGCCGGCCTGTACCAGCCCTTGGGCCACGGCGGCCAGCGCGTCTTCAACCAAGGCGCCGGCACGCTCCGAGCCCAGATGCGCCTGAACCGCTTGCACCGCCTCGGGCGGGGCTGTGGCGTAGACCAGCACCGGCGCGGGCCCCAGGCGCTCGCGGCACCAGGCCAGCACGTCGGCCACCACCTGTTGGCCAGCCGCCAGTCGCAATGGGTCCAGGCCATAGGCCGCGCCGCCGGCCTGAATGAAGTGGGCCACCTGCGCATTGGTGGCCGCAGAACAACTGCCACTGACGATGGCGCGGTGGCCGCGCGCAGCGGGTAACTTCGCAGCCTGCAGATTGGCCTGCAAACCGTGCAGAGCTGGGATGCCGATGGCCAGGCCCGAGCCGGCCACCACCAGTCTCAAGCCCTGGCTGCCGGCAGCCAGTACGCGCAGTTCGTTGTCAGACACCGCGTCTGCAATGGCAAAGCGGTGTCCCGTTTGCCGCAATTGCTGAATGCGTTCACGCACTGCCTGCTCGCCTTGCCCCACACAGCGGTGATCGATCAAACCAACCGTGGCACCAGCCGCCTGCGCTTGCAACACACGCACCAGATTGGCGTCGGTCATGGGCGTCAGCGGGTGATGGCGCATAGGGCTGTCAGACAACAACAGGTCGCCCACAAACAGGTGGCCTTTGAACACCGTGCGTCCGTTTTCCGGGAAGGCTGGTGTGACCAGCGCAAAGTCATCACCCACCTCGTCCAGCAGCGCCAACGCCACCGGGCCGATGTTGCCCTGCGCCGTGCTGTCAAAGGTGGAACACACCTTGAAGTAGATCTGCGGCGCACCTTGCTCACGCAGCCAGCGCGCGGCCGCCACACTTTGCGCCACCGCCTGAGCCACCGGCGAGGTGCGCGACTTGAGTGCCACCACCACCGCGTCGGCATCGGCAATGGGCAGGCTGGGCACGCCGATGGTCTGCACCACGCGCATGCCGGCGCGCACCAGGTTGTTGGCCAGGTCGGTGGCGCCGGTGAAGTCATCGGCTACGCAGCCCAGTTTCAAACTCATGACGATCCCTCAGGCTTGGCAACCGGCAGCTGGATACCGGGAAAAATCTTGATCACCGCGCTGTCGTCTTCCTTGGCAAAACCGGCGGTGGAGGCCTGCATGAACATCTGGTGGGCGGTGCTTGAAAGTGGCAGCGGGAATTTGCTGGCACGTGCCATGTCCAGCACCAGCCCCAGGTCCTTGACGAAGATGTCCACACTGGACAGCGGTGTGTAGTCGGCCGCCAGCACATGGGCCATGCGGTTCTCGAACATCCAGCTGTTGCCAGCGCTGTGGGTGATGACCTCATACAACGCCGCCGGGTCGACGCCCTCGCGCAGGCCCAGGGCCATGGCCTCGGCTGCTGCGGCAATGTGCACACCGGCCAGCAGCTGGTTGATGATCTTGACTTTGCTGCCCGCACCGGCGCGCTCGCCCAGGCGGTAGACCTTGGCGGCCATCGCGTCCAGCACCACGGCGCTGCGCTCGTAGGCCTGCGGCCGGCCGGCGGTCATCATGGTCATCTGGCCGCTGGCGGCTTTGGCCGCGCCACCGCTGATGGGGGCGTCCAGCAGCCACAGACCCAAGGCTTCCAAGCGGGCTTCCAGTTCCGACGCCCAGTTGGGGGCCACCGTGGAACACATGACAAAGGTACTGCCCCGGGGCATGGCCCGGGCCACACCGCCGCTGCCAAACAACACGTCCTCGGTCTGTGCCGCGTTGACCACCACGCAGACCACCACGTCGCTGGCCGCGGCCAGTTCGGCGGCGCTGGCGTGGGCCGTGCCACCATCCTGCGCAAAGGCCTGGGCCACGCCGGGGCGCACATCAAACACGCCCGGGGACAAGCCAGCGCGACGTATCGACTGCGCCATCCCTGAGCCCATCGCGCCCAGTCCGATCAGGCCCACTCGGGGCGGTGCGTTGGCTTCAGTCTTCATGGGCATGCGGGGTCGGTCAAGATAAGCAAGTGTGCCGCAGGCTGACACCGAGCATCAGCGCGGCATCAACCCAGCTTCAGCCCAGCATCACGTCGCTGCACCCGAGCTGCTGGCGCTGGGCGCCACCCGCTGGTAGCGCCAGACCTTCTTGTCCTGCACCCAGGCCGCTGTCAGCGCGTTCATCTGCAGAAAATGGGCGGACTGCAGATGGGCCTGAACCGCGGCTTCGTCGTCATACAGCTCGTAGAGAAAAAACAGCGCCGGGTTGGCCGGGTCACGGCAAACGTCGAACTGACGACAGCCGGCCTCGGTTTCCCGCGAGGCCAGCGCGTTTTCAACGATGGCCGCGGCAAAGGCATCGACCCAGGCCGGCAGGATGCGAAATTCAACCACCAAGGCTTGCATGGTCAGAACGACGCGATGAGGCGGGGCAACCACAGCGACAACTGCGGCAGGTAGGTCACCAGCATGACCACCGTGAAGGTGGCCGCCATCAAGGGCCACAGATGGCGCGTGATCTCGCCGATGCCCACCTTGGCCAGTTTGGCCGCCACAAAAAGCGTGCCCCCCACCGGCGGCGTGTACAGCGCAATGGCCAGGTTGGCCGTCATCATCACGCCCACGTGCACCATGTCCAGACCAAAGTGCTTGGCCAGCGGCAGGAACAGCGGTGCGCTCAAGAGCATGGCCGGCAGCGGTTCGATGAAGATGCCCAGCAGCAGCAGCGCCACGTTGAACATCAGCAGGAACATCCAGGGCTCGGTGGCCACCAGCTGAATCCACTCGGCCATCTGCTGGGCCACCTGCTCAACGGTGATCAGCCAGGCCATGGCGCCCGTGGCCCCGATGACCAGCATCACGGTGGCGCTGGTGATGAAGGCATTCAGCAGCAGTTGCGGAATGCGCCGCCAGCTGAGGTCCTTGTAATAGAACAGCGACACCACCAGCCCGTACATCACCGCAATGGCCGCCGATTCGCTGGGTGTGAAGACCCCGCTCCAAATGCCACCGATGATGATGATGGGCATCAACAAGGCCGGGCCTGCAGCGCGTGTGGCGGCCCAGATCTGCGCCGGCGTGCTGCGCGATTCGCCGTTGTCGCAACCGGTGCGTTTGCCATGCCACATGCAAACCACGATCAGCGCCACCGCAGACAAGAGCGCGGGGATCATGCCGGCCATGGACAGCGTGCGCATCGACACGCCAGAGATGAAGGCATAAATCAGAAACGGTATCGACAGCGGCATCAGCAGGGCCAAGGTGCCGGCTACCGCCAGCAAGGCCGCCGCAAAGCCGCGTGAATAGCCCCGCGCCACCATGGCCGGTATCACCAGCGAACCAATGGCCGCGGTGTCGGCGATGGCGCTGCCCGACACGCCGCCAAACAGGGTGCAGCTCATCACCGTCACGACGCCCAGGCCACCTGGCAGCCAACCGAAAAGGACGCGCGCAAACTCCACGATGCGCTTGCCCACCCCGCCCTGCGCCAGCAGTTCACCGGCAAAGATGAACATCGGCACCGCCAGCAGGATGAAGGGCTCCACGCCGCCAATGAAGCTGAGAAAAATGGTCTGCAGCGGGTGACCCAGGCCCTGAACCCAGATGATGCCCACGGTGGTGGTCAGGATCGCAAACAGCAGCGGCACACCCGCCAGCGCGATGACAAAGAACACGCCAAACAGCGTCAAGGCCAACATGGTTCAGTCCTCAGCAGGGTAACGCTGGCCGCGCGGCACACCGGCCAGCACTTGCCACAGATCAAAAGCCACAAACAGGCTCATCAGGCTGCAGCCCACGGCCATGCCCATGTACTGCAGCGCCATCGGCCACTCCAGCACGGTGAGCTGGTTTCCCCAGTTGGTGTTGACCAGCGACCAACCAAACCACACCAGCACCAGCAGCATGGCCAGGCACAGCGCCTGCACGGCAGCGTCGGCCCAGCGGCGGCGAGGCTCACTGAGCTTGTCGATGAACTCGGTGATGGTCATGTGCGCGCCGCGCTGGGCGGCGCAGGCGCCCCCCAGAAAGGTCACCCAGACCATCAGCAATTCACCCAGCTCGGTGACCCAGGCCAGGTCCTTGCCAATCACGTGCAGGCAGACGTTGAAGAACACCAGGCCGATCATCACGGCACCGATGCCGATGACGACCCAATCCACCACGCGCCCCACCGCGCGGATCGGCCAGGGAGCCGGTGGCCCGGCGCTGAGAAGGGATGCAGTGGTCATGGTCTTACTTGGCCTTGGCGCGAATCGCTTCGGCCTCTTTCAGGAAGACGTCAACATCCGCGCCGTACTTCTCGCGCGCCTTGCCGTACACGGGTTGCACCGCGGCGCGGAAGGCCGCGAGGTTGGGCTTGGCGTTGATCTTGGCGCCCTTGGACGCCATTTCCTTGAGCTGGTTGTCGTCGTTGCCGGCGATCATGTTGCGGCTGAACTTGGCTGCGATCAGCGCCGCTTCGGTCACCGCTTTTTGGTCGGCCGGCGAGAATTTCTGCCAGGTCTTTTCGCTGATGGCCAGCGGGATCGGGCTGTAGACGTGGTTGGTCAGCGTGACGTTGGGCGCCACTTCATAGAACTTGTTGGAGAAGATGGTGTCGACCGGGTTCTCTTGCCCACTGACAGCGCCTTGTTGGATGGCCAGGTAGACCTCGGGCAGCGGCATGATCTGGATGTTGAAGCCCATGGCTTCCAGGGTCCAACGCATCATCTCGTTGGGGAAGGTGCGCAGCTTCTTGCCCTTGGCGTCGTCAGGCGAGTTGAGGGGCTCCTTGGTGGTCATGCTGCGAAAGCCGGCCTCCCAAGTCGCCAGAAAGCGAAAGCCCTTGGCTGGTGCTTTGTCAAACTGTTCCTTCAGCCACTTGCTCTCGTCATACAGCTTCCAGCCCTGGGCATAGTTCTCCACCAGGTAGGGCAGCGCGGTGAGGTTCAGGGTGGGCACGTGCGGCGCGTAGCTGCCGGTGCCCGACACGGTGAAGTCAATGCCACCCAAGGCCAGCTGTTCGATGTTCTTGGGGTCGTTGCCCAACTGGCTGCAGCAAAAAACCTGCACCTTGTAGCGACCTTGCGTCAGCTCTTCGACCTTCTTGGCGAAGATCTGTGCAGCAGCTTGGCGGGCGCCGGTTTGCTGATCGGTGTGGCTGAATTTCAGCACGGTTTGTGCCGTGACGGGCAACGAAAGGGCCAATGCGGCGGCGATGAAGGTGGTCTTGAACATGTTGTCTCCTGGGGTCAATCGTGTGCAGGGTTGAAGTCGGCCAACACCACGCGGCGGCCGCTGGTGTGTGACTGGTAGATGGCGGCCTGCACCGCCAAGTTGGGAAGGTAGTCGTGGGCTGCGTTTTCCAGTGCTGCACCGTTGCTCAGATGGGCCAGCACATGGCTTTGCAACTGCGTACAGGCGCCGCCAAAGGCACCCACGCCACCGCGGTCATAAAGGTGCTCGGCTTCCATGCCACCCTGCGGCTTGAACCACAGGCGCGCGTCGCCGTCCAGGCGCAACACGCCGGCCTCGCCCTCCAGCCACATTTCGCCCAGGGTGCGGCGCGTGTTCTGCGCTACGTGGTCGTTCAGGCGGTTGCCATCGAACAGGCCGCTGCGGTTGTCGTCAAACTCAAAGATGATCAAGCCAGCGTCTTCGCCCAGGATGACCGGGTTGAGCCGGCGCAGGCGGGCCGTGACCGCACGCACTTCGCCCAACAGGTAGCGGAAGGTGTCGATGAAGTGCACCGCGGTTTCGCGCACCAGCAGCTGCGGCATCTGCTGGAAGTAGGGCTGGCGGTCGAGGTAGGCACGCGGGCCTTGACCATCACCGGGCCGCAAGCGAAAGCTGATGCCCAGCACGCGCCCAAAGTGCTCGGCGTCGATCAGGCGCTTGCATTCACGAAACCAGGGTGTGAAGCGGAAGTTCTCGTGCACCACCAAGGGCGTGCGGTGCCGCGTTGACAGGTCCGCCATCACCACCGCTTCAGCCCAGCTGCGGCCAAACGGCTTTTGACAGATGGTGGGCAATTGGCGCGCCAGCGTGGCCGCTACCACGTTGAATTGGGCTGCTGGCGGCAGCACCACGTCAACCACGTCGGGCCGCGTGGTGTCCAGCAGTGCTTCCACATCGGTGCAGACGTGCTCGATACCAAAGCGGCCTGCCAGCGCACGGGCGCGCTCGGCGTCCAGGTCACAGAGCCCCAGCACCTGGGCACCGGCGTCGCGCCAGCCCTCCAGGTGAAACTGGGCGAAGTAACCGGCGCCCACCACGGCGATGCGGGCTGGTGTCACAAACGCTCCAGCACCGCGCGGGTGACGTCGGCCGTGCCGCTCTTGCCACCAAAGTCATAGGGCCGCACGGCTGCGCTGACAAACGCGGCCTCCAGTGCGGATTCGATGGCGCGGGCGCCGTCGGCCAGCACGGGGTCGCTGTGGCGCACGGCCAGCCAGTCCAGCATCATCGCCGCCGACAGCAGCATGGCGCTGGGGTTGGCGATGCCCTTGCCCGCAATGTCGGGCGCCGTGCCATGTGCGGGCTGGAACACCGCGTGGTGCTGGCCGATGTCGGCCGATGGCGCCATGCCCATGCCGCCCACCAAGGCCGCGATCAGGTCCGACAAGATGTCGCCAAACATGTTCTCGGTGACCAGCACATCGCACTGCCAGGGTTTCATCACCAGGTTCAGCGCCATGGCGTCGACATAGGCGTTGTCGGTGGTGATCTCGGGGTAGCGGGCGGCGCGTTCTTCGAAAACCTGGCGCCAGAAGGCCATCGACATGAAGACGTTGGCTTTGTCGACGTTGGTCACGTGGCCGCGTTTGCCCTGGGCCTTGCGTTGGCGGGCCAGCTCAAAAGCAAAGTCACAGACGCGCGCGGTGCCGGCGTGGGTGATCTTCATGGTGTCGTAAGCGCAAGCGGCGTCGCCCTGCCCTTCCATGCGGCCCCGGCCGCGGGCGTGGAACAGGCCTTCGGTGCTTTCGCGCACCAACACCAGGTCAATCTGCGCCGCACGGGGGTCGGCCAGTGGCACCGGCAGACCTTTCCAGGTGCGTATGGGACGCACGCCGGCGTAGAGGTCCAGCGCAAAGCGAATGTCCAGCTGCGGAATGATCTCGGTGCCATCGGCGCCGCGCACATGCGGCAAGCCCATGGCCCCAAACAGGATGGCGTCGGCCTTGCGGCAGGCGTCCAGCGTGGCGGCGGGCAGGCTGTCGCCGCTGTCCAGGTAGTGCTGCGCACCAGCGGGCCGCGGGGTGCAGACAAAGCGGCGGCCCAGCTTGGGCTCGAGCGCGGTCAACAGCGCCAATGCAGCGGCTGTGACCTCAACGCCGATGCCGTCGCCGGGCAGAACAGCGATGTCGTAGCTTTTCAAAGTGGCATTCATGGTGTTGGGTGGTCCTGGGTCACATCTGCGCCAGCTTGTAGCGCTCAAAAAGGGCCAGCAATTCGGCACCCGCGCGTTCGCGGTGGCTGCGGTTGACGCGTGACGCGCCTTCGGCGTCGCCGGCTTTCAGGCGCTCCACCAGTTGCATGTGGTCGCGCGTGCTGTTCACCGGCTTGGGCCGCAGGCGCAGCGTGAACATGCGGGCGCGGTGGGCGCGGTCCCAGTGGTTCATCACGGTGGCCTGCAGGTGGCGGTTGCCTGCCAACTCCAACAGTTGGGCATGGAAGGATTCGTCGGCGGCGGCCCAGGCGTCCAGGTCGTCCACAGCCAAGGCGCGGTCCATGGCGTTGGTGGCGTCTACCAAGGGCTGCAACTCGGCATCCGACGGTCCACGGCTTGCCAGGATTTCGGCGGCCATGCATTCCAGCGCGGTCAGGATTTGATAGATCTCGCGCATGTCGTTGGGCGACACGGGCAGCACGCGCATGCCGTGGCGCGGCACCACCTCCACCAGGCCTTCGCTTTGCAAGCGCACCAGAGCTTCGCGCACGGGCGTGCGGCTCATGCCCAGGGCCAGCGCGACTTCTTGCTCCAGCGCACGGTGGCCGGGCGGCCAGACGTTGTCCAGGATGCGCCGACGGATCAACTCGTAAGCGGCATCGACCAACGAGGCCGTGTGCAAGCCTTGTGCGGTCATGCGTAGTTCCAGTGAAGAGGGGCGACGCCGGCCACCGGCAACGGCAGACAAGCCAGTTGCTGGCCCAGCAAGCAGCCCAAGACCGCGGTGCGGCGGTCGGCGCCGGTGAAGGCGATGCTGGAGATGTTCTTCAGCGCTACGCTGCGTATGCCATCCAGGTGCGGGCGGTCCATGGTGGCCGACTCAAAGGCCGCCTCCACCCAGCGCAGGTGGTCTTCTTCGGCGTCCTGCAGCCACAAGGTTTGCTGGCCATCGGGGGCCACGCGGATCAGGCGGTTGCTGACGATGCTGACCACCCAGGCGCCGCCTTCTTCGTCAAAGGCCAGGCCGTCAGGGAAGGTGCCGGGGCCGAATTCGACCACCACCTGCTTGTCACCCAAGCGTCCATCGGCATGCAGTGAAAAACGCGAGAGTCGGCGGGCAAAAGTTTCGTTGACATAGAGCCAGGCGCCACTGGGGTGCACCGCGACTTCATTGGTGTAGCCCAGGCCGTCAGCCACGATGCTGGCGCCTCGACGGTCGACACGGACGATGAACCCGTCGCCGCCGTCGCGTCGATAACCCAACGCACGGGGGGTGCGGCGGGTGCTGACGGTGACCCAGGTGCGGCCGTCGGTGTCGGGCAAGACAAAGTTGGTCGGTGGCAGCAGCTGCCCTGCAACTTCCATCAACCAAGGCTCGGACTGTCCGTCCCGCGTCAGACGGATCACACCACCCTGCTCGGCACCCAGGTGTGCCACCAGGAAACTGCCGTCGGCTTGCATGGCGATGCCATTGGGTCGCAATTCACCGCCGCCAGGGTAGGCACCGGTGTACAGCGCCTGCGTGCCGTCAGCACGAGTGTGGGCCACGCCGCCGCGCCAATCGGCGGTGAAGAGGTCGCCAGTCGAAGTGGCCAAAACGCATTCCGGGCGGCTCAAACCGTGCCCGCGCCACCCCAGGCCAGAGAGGCTCACCAACGGAGATGGATTGATCGCATTCATTAACGCATACGTTAACGAACGCAGTAAATGCCTGAAATCAGGGCTTTCCCGATGTACTTCGACTTGCGCGGGCCACGGCCATGGTGCCCGAAGGTGCCCAGTCGCCGCTGAAGAACGCTGAAAGACGGGAAGTGCCAGCGGCGCCAGCAGAAAGGTATGTGCAAAACAAAGCGCCGGTCGTACGCGGAAGTGTTATCGGGCGCGCCCCGCCCACTTGACTGACAGGCACGGGGACGGTCTCAGTTCAGACTTTCTCCTGCCCGGCAGCACAAAACAGCTCTGGAGCGAGCGGATTTCTTGCTGCACTCTTTTCATCCACCACCGCCCAGGAGGATCGGGCAAGCCTCACCCTTCGAGTTGCGCTTTCAGCCGCGTCCCAACCCGCTTCATCGCCTCTGTCACCTCACGCAGCGCCGCATCCGTTTCACCGTCAATCATCGCCGCCACCACTTCTGCCTGAACCACTGCGGTCCGTGCGGCGATTCGCTCGCCCTGCGGCGCGAGGAACAAGCGCTTGGCGCGCGCATCGGTCGGATCGGGCTCGCGCCGCACCCAGCCGCGGCCTTCCAACATCGTCAGCAGCGCACTGATGTGGCTCTTGGCCGAGAAGCAGCGTGAGGCGAGCACCTGCTGCGTGATGCCGGGTTCGCGGCGCAGGTTGGCCAGAATCTCGTGCTCGGGCGTGCGCACCCCCAACTCGGCCAGACGCCGCGTCATCAACGCGTCGCACAGGTGGTATGCACTCACGACCGACAGCCAAGAACGCACAGCGTCGACGTCGCGGCTGACATCGGCACTGGGCTCGCGGTTGCGAGCCGCTGGCGCCAAAGAGGACCTTGGAGGCTTGTTCATTTGGTTCGTTTTCGAACTATACTGTTCATTATCGAACCAATTATGGACCCGCCATGAACCTCTACCTGCGCTTGCTCTGGGCTCTGATGCGATCGGCCCGCCTGCTGCCGATCGAACCCGGCGACTGGATCGAGCGGCGGCTGCGGGTGCTGCCCAACGACCTCGACATCAATGGCCATATGAACAACGGGCGCTACCTGACCATCGTCGACCTGATGCTGGTGGAGTACTTCGTGCGCAGTGGTTTTGCCAAAGCAATGCTGAAGGCCGGCTGGCGCCCCATGTCGGGCGGCGCTTTCATCACCTACCGCAAAGGTCTGAAGCCCTGGCAGCGCTACCGCCTCCGCTTCGCGCTCGCGGGGGCCGACCATGCTTGGAACTACATGCGCTTCGAGTTCCTGCGGGAGGACGGCACGCTGTGTGCGGCCGGCTACATGAAAGGCGCTGCCGTCAGCCGCGACGGTTTGGTTTCGAACCAGCGCTCCTACGCCAAGCTCGGACGCGAGTTCGTGCAGAGCGGGCTGCCACTGCCGGTTCAACACTGGCTGGCTGCTGAGGCCGGGGTGATATCGAGCAGCGAGACGGCCGCATGATCACCCCGGGCGGCATCCGTGCACCCGTGAACTGCACGCTCCACACGCTG
>JAYTVT010000056.1:0-64665 GCA_043743835.1 Betaproteobacteria bacterium | reverse complement strand
GCTGCAATGTGCGGATGCTGCGCATCTTCAGCGGCAGCCACCAACTGCGCGGCCCAACGTTCGCGGGCGTCAAACCACAGCGCGGCCAACCCGTTGCGGGTGGCCAGTGCCGTCATCGCACCCAACGGCGTGTCGATGTCGGCCATGGCTTCAATGCCGATGCCGGTGAGGGCGTGCTTCATGCGATGTTCTCCAGTTGGTGCCACAGCTTCATCACGGCGTAGGCGCGCCAGGGGCGCCAGGCCTCAGCCAGTGCGGTGATGTGCTTGATGTCGCGCGAGCGCAGCGCGTTCATCAGGCCGATGTCGCTGGCCGGCCAGGCGTCGGGCCAGGCCAAGGCCCGCATGGCGATGACCTGCGCCGTCCATTCGCCCACGCCGGGCAGGGCGCGCAGGGCGTCCATGGTGGCCAACACCGGGGCGCCGCGGTGCAACTCCAGCTGGCCATCGGCGACCGCCGCTGCCAATGCCTGCAGGGCCTTGACCCGCTGGCGCACGATGCCCAGTTTGCCGATCACTTCAGGGTCGGCCCGTGCAACGGCCTGGGCGCTGGGGAAGACGTGCGTCAAGGCATCAAACGGCGTCTGGATGGGCTCGCCCAAACGGTCCACCAGCCGCTGCACCAGCGTGCGCGCGGCCTTGACGGTGACCTGCTGGCCCAGGATGACCCGCACAGCGCCTTCAAAGCCGTCCATCACACCGGTCAGGCGGGTGCCGGGCCGCAAGGGGACGGGCAGCAGGGCCATCACCGGGTCGATGAGTGACGGGTCGGCGTCCAGGTCCAAGGTGTGGCGCACCCTTTGCATCACCGCGCCCAGCACCGGTGTCAGGCTGGTCGAGGTCTGCACATGCACTTCGTTGCGGTCCGGCACAAAGCGGGCACTGATCCAGCCGGTGACCCGCTGGCCACGGTGCTGCCAGCCCACGGTGCGGCGCAGGGTCAGGTCTTCAACCTCTTCGACACCTCGCACCACGCGCTGGCCAAAAAACGCCAACACCGCGGCCACGTCGTAAGGCGGGCGGTAGGCCAGGCGCAGCGCGGCGTACCCGTCTGACTGCGGATCGGACTGACCAGGTGAAGTGCTGGACGATGCACCAACACGGCTTGGCTGCTTGGTGCTGCCGCCCCGGCCTGCCGCACTGCTCTTGCGCAGCTGCGTGGGGTTGAAGCGGTAGCGCTCGGCAAAGGCGGCGTTGAAGCGGCGCAGGCTGTCAAAACCGCTGGCCAGGGCCACCTGGGTGATGGGCTGCTGGGTGTCGGTCAACAACTGCTTGGCCAGCAACAGGCGCTGGGTGGTGAAGTAGTCCAGCAGCCCGGCGCCATGGGCGGCCAGGAAGATGCGGCGCAGGTGGCGGTCGGTCACGCCCAGCTTGGCCGCCAGCTGCGTCAACACCACCGGTTCGCCGCTGTGCACGGCATGCTCGATCCAGCGCGCTGCGGTGTCGGCCAGCGAGCGCGATGAGTCCATCAGCGACAAGCCCGGCGCGATCTCGGGCCGGCATTTCATGCAGGGGCGAAACGAGGCGGCCTCGGCCTGCGCGCGGGTGTCAAAAAAGCGGCAGTTCTGGCGCATGGGTGTGCGCACACGGCACACCGGGCGGCAGTAAACGCCGGTGGACGTGACGCCCACAAACAGCCGGCCGTCAAAGCGGGCGTCGCGGGCTTTCAGGGCCAGGTAGGCGGAGTCGGCGTCAAGGACCATGGGTGGATCATAGGCACGCCTTCCGTTCCGACTGGCCGTTTTCGGACCTGTGCATCCGGGTTGCTTTCCTGCAGCCCTTGGGCCACGGCTAGCATGCGTCTCAACACATCAGGAGCACAACGCCATGAATCAGCGCAAGGTCTGCGTGGTCACCGGTTCGTCTTCGGGCATCGGTGCCGCCACCGTGCGGCGTTATGCGCGGGAGGGTTGGGACGTGGTCATCAACTACTCACGCCAAATGGCCCCAGCCCAGGCGGTGGCGGCCGAGTGCCAGGCGCTGGGTGCGCAGACGCTGTTGGTGCAGGCGGATGTGTCCAGTGACGCCGATGCCAGGCGCCTGGCGTCCGAGACCCAAGCCCGCTTTGGGCGCGCCGACGTGCTGGTCAACAACGCCGGCACCACCAAGTTCGTGGCGCTGAAAAACCTGGACGGGCTGGATGCCGAAGACTTCCAGCGCATCTATGCCGTCAATGTGGTGGGTGCCTACCAGGTGTCGCGCGCCATGGTGCCCTTGCTGCAGGCGCAGCCGGGTGCGGGCATTGTCAACATCTCGTCGGTGGCGTCGATGATGGGGCGCGGGTCTTCGTTGGCCTACATGGCCAGCAAAGGCGCGCTGAACGCACTCACCGTGGGTCTGGCGCGGGCGCTGGGGCCGGCCATCCGAGTCAATGCCATCGCGCCAGGGCTGGTGGACTCCAGCTGGCTGCAACAGGGCATGGGCGAGCAGCGCTATGCGGCCCACCTCAAAACCTGGAACGACACCGCCGCGCTGGGAGCGCCCATCACGCCTGAAGACGTGGCCGATGCGGCCTGGTGGCTGGGCGCGGGTGCGGCCAAGACCACCGGTGAGGTGTTGTTGTTGGACGCGGGCTTTCGCATCACCAAAGGCTGAAGGCCGGCGAAGGGCCGCGGAAGGTCCGCACAGGGACGCCGCAATACCGCCCTGGGCGCACCGCTGCACCTCACAAGCGCTGAGCAGCCTGCCGCCCTTGGGCGGTCGCCAGATCAGGCCGATGGTGGTGACGAGCCCCAGGTCCGTCGGGCCAGGGCGTCGGCTGTCCAGGCCGCAAAAGCCTGCACCAGCGGTTCGTAGTGCGCAGGCCGTGACTCCAACTGGCCCAAGGCCAGGCACGTCGCTTCCAGGGTGCTGCGCTGTTCGGGCGAGTGGGGCTGGCGGATGCGGTAGAGCGAAGGTGGCGGGCTGGCCAGCGTGAAGCGCGGTAGCTGCAGCAGCCAAGGGTTTTGGCGCAACAGGCTGCGTGACTGGCGCCAGGTGCCGTCCAGCACCACCAGGCGGTGAATCGTGGCTGAACAGGCTGCTGCGCTGGCTTCAGCAGCCGCACCGGGCGCCGCGGGGTAGAGCAGGGCGGTGCCGTCGAGTGACCCTGCGAGCAGATCTATCGGGTCAAACCGTTCGCCCATCCGGCACGAGCAGTCGGTCAGGCTCAAGCTCAGCAAGCGGGCGCTGCCCTTGGCGTGATGTACCTCGGCCGAGTGCTGCAAAACGAGCACCGAGACCCGGTTGACGGTGGGCCTGATCCAGTGACACAGGCAGGTGCGCAGCGGCCGCTGACACTGGCTGCACAACAAACGTCGGGGGCTGAAGGAGGGTGTCATCTGTGAGAGGCGTTGCCCGCAGGCTATCCTGTCGCGCATGTCCCAGACCGCCCTTGAGCCCGATTTGCAACCCTTTGCACCCTTGGTTCACGCCGAAGCTAAGCCCGCGCTCCTGGGCCAAGACCCAGATCTCAGCTTTGCCGATCTGGGTCTTTCAGCCCCGCTGACCCTGGCTGCTGCGAAGGCTGGCTGGCGCCAACCCACCCCCGTGCAGCGCGCCGTGTTGCCGGCCATTTTGCAAGGCCGTGATGTGCTGGCGCAGGCACCCACAGGCACCGGCAAGACGGCCAGTTTTGTGCTGCCCATCCTGCACAGCCTGCTGCTGATACCGGGCGTTGAAGAAGAGCGCCCACGCCGGCTGGCCGCCCTGGTCCTGGCACCTACGCGCGAGCTGGCTTCACAGATTGGCGCTGCCGCGCAAGCCCTGGCGCCGCAGCTCAAGACGGTGGTGGTGGTGGGTGGCTTGTCCATCAACCCGCAGATGATGGCGCTGCGCGGTGGTGCCCACATCGTGGTGGCCACACCGGGCCGTTTGCTGGACCTGAGCCGGCAAAACGCGCTGCGCCTGGCTGACCTGAGCGTGGTCGTGCTGGACGAGGCCGACCGCCTGCTGGACGCTGGTTTTGCCGACGAAACGCGGCGTGTGCTGGCGCTGCTGCCACGCCCGCGCCAAACCTTGATGTTCAGCGCCACGCTGCCTGACGCGGTGCGTGCGGTGGCCCGTGCGGTGCAGACCCGGGCCTTGGAGGTGACGGTCGACGCGCTGCCCGTGGCTGCGCAGCCCGCCGCCGCTGTCGCCCCACCCGAACTGCACCACCCGGTTGCTGGCGAGGCTGCGCCAGATGCCTCCAGCACCCCCACCATCTTGCAACGCGCCATCGTGGTTGAAACCCAGCGCCGCACACCGCTGCTGCGCCACCTGATCAGCACCCACCGGTGGCCCCGCACGCTGGTGTTTGTGGCCACCCAGCATGCGGCCGAACACGTGGCCGACAAACTGCGCCAGGCCGGCTTGTCAGCAGCGGCGCTGCACGGCCAGTTGAGCCAGGGTCGCCGGGCCCAGGTGCTGGCCGATCTGCAGGCTGGCCTGCTGCAAGTGATGGTGGCCACCGACCTGGCCGCGCGTGGCCTGGACGTGCCGGCGCTGGACGCGGTGGTCAACCTGGACCTGCCGCGCTCGGCGGCCGACTACACCCACCGCATCGGCCGCACCGGGCGTGCGGGTGCGGCAGGTGTGGCGGTGAGCCTTGTGCTGGCCGATGCACCGGGTAGCGAGGCGCACTTTCGTTTGATTGAAAAACGCCAACAGCAGCGCGTGCCACGCGAGGTGCTGGCTGGTTTTGAGCCACCCGCGGTGCTGCCAACCATGCCTGCTGATCCCCAAGGTGGCATCAAAGGCAAGCGCATGAGCAAGAAAGACAAGCTGCGCGCCGCTGCGGCGCGATCTTGAGCTCAGCCAACTGGCTTGAGCAAGCGACTGTCGACGCTCAGGCCTTGATGCATCAGCAAGGCGTGGTGCCTGGGGATCAAGGTCTGTCAGGGGCCTTGGCCGCGGCCACCTTGGCCTCGTCTTCCGGGGGCAGATGGCGGCTGAGATAAAAGCCCTGTGCCACTACAAAAGCCAGCATCAACCCTGTCGCGCCAAAGACCTTGAAGGTGGCCCAGGTGGAGGTTGAAAAGTTGTAGGCCACGGCCAGGTTGATCAGACCCATGGCGCCAAAGAAGGCGATCCAGGCCAGGGTCAGCCGGCGCCAGATGTCAGGCGGCAGTTGCAACTGCTCGCCCATGGTGGCCTGCAGCAGGTTCTTGTGGAAAAAGCGCTGGCTGACCCAGAACGCCAGGCCCATGGCCCAGTACAGCACGCTGGGCTTCCACTTGATGAAGGTGGCGTTGTGGAACCAGATGGTGGCGCCGCCCAGCACCAGCACCAAAACAAAGGTCACCCACAACATCAGGTGTATCTTTTGGCGCCACGCCAGCAGCGCGGCGATCTGCAAGACGGTGGCCGCCACTACCACCAGCGTGGCCAGCAGCACCGGTGCCTCGGCCGGGCCCACCACGCCACCCGAGACCATGAAGCCGAAGTGCTCGGTGGCAAAGTGCGAAGCCCAATCGGCATGCCCTTCGGCGTACTTGAACATGCCAAAGAAGAGGATCAAGGGCAAGAAGTCGAGCAAGGTTCTCATGCGGGCTGGCCGCGGCGGCGGTCGCGGATGCGGTTGGGGTGTCGTGCAAAGGGCGTGCCAAGCGTGTTGGGCAGGCGCGGGCGCGAAGTCTAGCCCGCGGCCAAGAACGGAACCCGTTCGGGACAGAGGCTGTCCGCTCTGGGTGACGCAGCGTCAGCAGCCCCGGCCTGCTACATGGCCTTGAACAGATGCACGTAGGCCCGGCTCACCGGCAGCTCTTGGGCATGACCCTGCATGCGCAGAAACAGCCGGCTGGCTTCGTCTCTTCGCGTGCCCGCCAGGAAGGCCAGGTTGACGATGGTGCTGCGGTGCACTTGCACAAACTGCGCTGGGTCCAGCTGCGCGCCCAGCTCTGCGATGGGCAGGCGGATCAAGTGCTCCGCAGTGGCTGTCTGCACGCAGGTGTACTTGTCATCCGCTCGAAAGAAAAGCACGTCTTGCACGGCCACCTGATGGGTCAGTTCGCCGCTGCTGGCGCGTATCCAACGCAGCGGTTCCGGCTTGGCGCCGCCAGCGGCGGTGGCCAGGTCGGGCACCAGCTTGCGCAAGGCGGCCAGCAAGGCGCCGTCGTCGCCCTTCGGCTCAGCCAGGCTGCGCTGCACACGTTCGATGGTGCGCTGCAGGCGGTCGGCCTTCACGGGCTTGAGCACGTAGTCCAGCGCCTCGTGCTCAAAGGCCTGCACCGCATATTCATCAAACGCGGTCACAAAGACCACGCGGGTGCGCCCTTCGATGCCCTGCGCCACCTCCAGGCCAGTCAGCCCCGGCATCTGGATGTCCAGGAAGGCCAGGTCGGGTTGCAGCGCAGCGATGCGTTCGGCGGCTTCCACGCCGTTGCGCGCCACGTGCAGCAATTCCAGCTCGGGCCACAGGCGCTGCAACTCGGCAGCCAGCGCTCGGCTGAGGTGGGGCTCGTCGTCGGCGATCAGGGCGGTGGTCATGGTCAGGCGGGTGCCAAGGGCAGGGTGACGCGGGCCAGTGTGCCTGGGTTGGCGGCGGTCACGCTCAGGGTGGCGGCGTCACCATAACGGGCACTCAAGCGCTGGCGGATGTTGCTCAAGGCCACGCCCGAACCCGGTTTGCTGCCGCGCCGGGATGGCGCGTCCAGGCCCAGGCCGTTGTCGTGCACCTCGATCACCAGTTGTGCGCCCTGGACACCGGCCGTGATGCGAACGGTGCCACCCGCGATGCTGGGCTCCAGGCCGTGTACCACGGCGTTTTCCACCAAGGGCTGCAAGAGCAGAGGCGGCAGCGGCTGCGCTCGGGCTGCACCATCGGCCTGGATGCTGAACTGCAGGCGGTCTTCCATGCGCGCCTGCAGCAGCTGCAGGTAGCTCTGGGCCAGCTGAAGTTCATGGTCCAGCGTGCTGCTTTCGCTGCGCAACGTGGTCAACGACGCGCGCAGGTAGTCGGTAAAGGACGACAACATCTGCTTGGCCTTGGGCAGGTCGTGGTCCATCAGGCTTTGCACATTGGCCAGCGTGTTGAAGAGAAAGTGCGGCTCAATCTGTGCCTGCAGCAGGCGCAGTTGTGATTCGGTGGCCCGGCGCTCGGCTTCAACACTGCGCGCCTTGGCGGAGAACCAGAAATGCAGCAGCAAGGTGGTCAAGAGCGCCACCGTTACGCTGCTGCCGATGGCCACGTCACCGCCGCGGTGCTGAATCCAGCGTTGGATGTCCAGCCCGGCCAGCGATGCGCCGAGTGGCCAGCCCAGCACCACGCCCAGCATGGGAATGCCAGCAAAGAACAGGCTGCGCTGCCAGCCCTGCCAGTTGGCGATGCGCCGGGGCGTGGCCCAGACCGCGCGCAGGCCATCGAACATCAGGTGGATGAGCACGCTGATGGTCAGCGTGACCACCAGGTTTTTGCCGTACCAGAAGACCCAGTGCTCGAGGCTGCCCCAACCAGCCTTGCTGGCAAAGGTGGTAAATCCCAGCACCGTGAACGGCAATGCAATGACGGCGGCGAAGACCACCGTCCACAGCCACTGCAACCACCAAGGGCCGGCGCGTTCGCGGTTGTCGTTGCTGATCCAGGATTGCCACGAGGCCTTGAGCAGGGTGCGATCGATGTTCATGCGGCGCAGTTTAGGCAGCGGCAGGGTGCAGGCGGCGGGCCTGGGCGACGGATGGCCAGCACGGCGGCCCCGTTGGCCACCGCGCGGCGCCAACGGTGGCGGCCCTGAGCAGGGCGCTCCCTACAATCGCCCGATCCCACTTCAGTGTGAAGCACCCATGCAGATTGATCCGACCATTTTCAAGGCCTATGACATCCGCGGCATCGTGGGCAAAAACGTCGACGAGACCTTTGCTGAGCACCTGGGCAGGGCCTTTGGCAGCGAAGCCGTGGCCGCTGGCGAAAAGGCGGTGGCGGTGGGGCGCGACGGTCGGGTGTCGGGCCCCGGCCTGGCCGCGGCGCTGATCCGCGGCCTGAAGAGCACCGGTCTGGACGTAGTGGACATCGGCATGGTCACCACGCCCATGCTGTACTACGTGGCCGCCACCCGTGCCAAGCACGGCTGCACCAGCGGCATCCAGGTCACCGGCAGCCACAACCCCAAGGACTACAACGGCTTCAAGATGGTGATGAGCGGCCGCGCCATCTACGGCGACGACATCCAGAAGCTCAAGGCCCGCATTCAAACCGAGACCTACACCGTCAAACGCGGCCGCAGCGCCAGGATGGACATCGGTGCCGAATATGCGCAGCGCATCACCAGCGACTGCAAGCTGGCCCGGCCGATGAAGGTGGTGGTCGACAGCGGCAACGGCATCCCTGGCGCCAGCGCACCGGCCATCCTGCGCGCGCTGGGCTGCGAGGTGATCGACCTGTACAGCAAAGTCGACGGCGACTTTCCCAACCACCACCCCGACCCCAGCAAGCCCGAGAACTTGGCTGATCTGATCATGGTGGTGCGCGCCACCGGCGCAGAAGTGGGCTTGGCCTTTGACGGCGACGGCGATCGCCTGGGCGTGGTCACCGCGCAGGGCCACATCATTTACCCCGACCGGCAGATCATGCTGTTTGCGCGCGACATCCTCAAGCGCAACAAGGGCGCCACCATCATCTATGACGTCAAGTGCAGCCAGCGCTTGCCGGTGGCCATCCGCAAGGCCGGTGGCAAGCCGCTGCTGTGGAAGACCGGGCACTCGCTGATCAAGGCCAAGCTCAAGGAAGTGGGCGCGCCCTTTGCCGGTGAGATGAGCGGACACCTGTTTTTTGGTGAACGCTGGTATGGCTTTGACGACGCCATGTACACCGCTGGCCGCCTGCTGGAAATTCTGAGCCGCGAAAAGAACCCCAGTGCGTTCTTGGACGCACTGCCCACCAGCTTCAGCACGCCTGAGCTCAACGTGACCTGCGCCGAAGGCGAACACCACGCCGTGGTGGCCGAGCTGTTGGCCCGTGTGGCCGACGGCCGGCTGAAGTTTGAAGGCGGTGAGGTGGGCACCATTGACGGCTTGCGAGTGGACTTTGCCGACGGCTTTGGCCTCATCCGCGGTAGCAACACCACGCCGGTGCTGGTGCTGCGCTTTGAAGGCCACACCGACCAAGCGCTGCACCGCATTCAAGACCAGTTCATGGCGGTGTTACGCAGCGTCAAGCCCGACGCGCAGGTGGGCGCGGCGGCGCACTGAGCAGCTCTGGCACCGCGCGCACCGTTGCATGTTGAACTGGCTGGCGCGCAGCGCCTACTCGCTGCTGTTGCGACTGGCGCTGCCGGTCTATCTGGCCAGGCTGTGGTGGCGTGGGGCGCGCGAGCCGGCCTATCGGCAGTGGTGGGGTGAACGGCTGGGCTTTGGCGCCGCATCGGCAGCGCCCGGCCGCTTGTGGCTGCATGCCGTCTCGCTGGGAGAAACGCGCGCGGCCGCGCCCTTGATCGAGGCTCTGCGTGCGCAGCAGCCAGGCCTGCGCCTGCTGCTCACCCACGGTACCGCCACCGGCCGCGAAGCAGGGCTGGCACTGCTGCGTGACGGCGACGCCCAGGCCTGGTTGCCCTACGACACACCGGGCGCGGTGCGACGGTTTTTGCGCCACCACCAGCCGGTGGCTGGCGTGGTGATGGAAACCGAGGTCTGGCCCAACCTCTTGCATCAGGCGCAGCTTGCAGGCCTGCCGCTGGTGCTGGCCAACGCCAGGCTGTCTGAACGCAGCGCGGCGAAAGGGCAGCGCTTGTCGGCCCTGCAGCGCCCGGCCCTGGCCGCGTTCACGCAGGTGCTGGCACAAACCGAAGCCGATGCCGTGCGCTTGCGGGCTGCGGGCGCGCATGGTGTCCAGGTGCTGGGCAACCTGAAGTTCGACATGTCGCCGCGGGCTGAGCTGCTGGCCCTGGGCCACGCTTGGCGCCGGCAGGCCGGCAGACCCGTGGTGCTGGCCGCGGTCACCCGAGAGGGCGAGGAAGCACCCTTGCTGGCGGCGTGGCTGGCGCTGCCTGCACCGCGCCCGTTGCTCCTGCTGGTGCCGCGCCACCCACAACGCTTTGACGAAGTGGCAGGCTTGGTGGCCCAGGCGGGTTTGACCTTGTCGCGCAGAAGCCAGTGGCCCGCGGGCCACGCGCCGGGCGAAGGTGTTGATGTCTGGCTGGGCAACAGCCTGGGCGAGATGCCGGCCTACTACGCCACGGCCGATGTTGCGCTGCTGGGTGGCAGCTTTGCGCCACTGGGCGGGCAGAACCTGATCGAAGCGGCGGCCTGCGGCTGTCCTTTGGTGATGGGGCCGCACACCTTCAACTTCGCGCAGGCGGCTGAGCTGGCGCTGGCCGCCGGCGCCGCCGTTCGCGTGTCGGATCTGGGTGCGGCCGTGAAGCAAGCACTGAGCCTGGTAGAGAGCCCCGCGCGCCTGCAGATGCGCGAGCATGCTCTGCTGTTTGCCGGTGCGCACCGCGGCGCAGCGCTGCGCATGGCAGCGGCTGTGTTGACGCAGTTGGGCGACCGGGCCCCCTGAGCCTGCGCCGGGCAGGGCATGCAAGCGTCAGACCCCAAGGTCAACGCGCATCGTCCCCAACGATGTGCAGTGCTTCCAGAAAGCGCGACACCATGTTGTAGGCCGCAATGGTGGCCACCAGCTCGACCGTTTGTCTTTCGCCCAGGTGCGCCTGCACCGCCTGGATCATGGGCTTGGGAACCTGAACGCTGCGCGTCATGGTGTCGCACAGCTGCAAGACAGCGCGCTCGCAAGGGTTGAAAAGGCTGGAACTTGCCCACTCGGGCAAGTCATGCAGCTGGGCTGCGCTGAGCCCTTCTTGCAAGGCCAGGGGCGCGTGTTGCTGCGCTTCGTAGGGCGCCCCGTTGAGTTGGGCCACGCGCATGATCACCAGCTCGCGCAGCGCGCCGCCCAGCGACAGCTGTTGGCGCACGGCGGTGAGATAGCCCAACCAGCCTTGGGCCAGCGGTGGGCTGTGCAGCAGCATCTGGTACAGGTGCAAGACGCTGCCGCGCTGGGCCACGATGTCTTGCACCAAGGGTTGGGCTTCGGGTGCTGTCAGGTCGGCATAGGGCAGGTGGGCCATGGGTGCAAGCGGGTGTGTGGCGGGGTGCGGGCATTGTGCGGCTGCGTGTTTCCCTGCTGTCGTGCATGGCCAGGCTGCGCCACACTCGACGCATGCAACACCTACTCAAAACCTGCGTCGCGGTCTTGGCCCTGGCACTTCACACCGGCTGCTGGGCCCAGGCCTGGCCGCTCAAGCAACCCATCAAACTGGTGGCTGTGTTCCCGCCGGGCGGGTCGGTGGACCAGGTGGCGCGCATCCTGGCGCCGGCTCTGCAGCAGACCCTGGGCCAGACCGTGGTGGTGGACAACAAAGGTGGCGCTTCGGGCGCCATCGGCACCGGGATGGTGGCGGCGTCACCGCCTGACGGCTACACCTTCGCCGTGGTGTTCGACACCCACGGTGTCAACCCCAGCCTGCAAGCCAGCATGGCCTTTGACACGCGCAAGGACCTGGCGGCGGTGGCCCTGGTGGGCACCGGCTCGATGGTGCTGGCGACCTTCGCTGATTCCGGATTCAAGACCTTTGCCGATGTCCTGGCGGCAGCCAAGGCCAAGAAGAACGTCACCTACGGCAGCATCGGTTCAGGCAGCCTGGGCCATCTGGCGATGGCCCTGCTGGCCAAGCGCGACAACCTGGATCTGGTGCATGTGCCCTATCGCGGCGGTGGCCCTTTGATGAACGACGCCCTGGCCGGTCATGTGCAGCTCAGCATCGGCTCGGTCTTCCTGACCAAGCCGCATCTGGACAGCAAGCGCCTGCGGCCGCTGGCGGTGACCACCTCACAACGTTCCAGCAAGCTTCCCGACGTGCCCACGGTGGCTGAAAGTGGATACGCCGGCTTTGACGCGCCCGCCTGGTGGGCCGTGCTGGCCCCGGCCAAGACACCTGCAGACATCGTGCTGCGCCTGAACGAGGCCATCAACAAGGTGCTGGACCAGCCCGATGTGCGCGACAAGTTGTCGGCGCAGGGCATCGACATCACACGCACCTCGCCCGCCGCAGCGCAGGTGTTCATCGAGGGTCAGATCGACATCTGGGCCAAGGTCGTGCGCGACAACGGCATCAAGGCGGATTGACGCCACTGGCAGTCTTGATCGGCGGCCAACAGCCTGGGTGGCGCAGCCACCCAGCAGCGCTGGCGTGGGGCGGGCAACAGCCCTCAGGCAGCGCCGGCCTTGAGCAGATCCAGCGGTTTCAGCCCCGCGCTGCCCGGCAACACGTCTCGGTCGGTTGCGCTTCGTGAAACCAGCAGGTGGTCGGTCAACAAGGGCCGGATGGCCGACCGGATGTCGCTTGTCACCTTCAGGTCGCGCCCTTCGAAGCGGTCTTTTTTGGCCAGGCCCGGCCAGTCGCTCAAGACCCGTCCGCCCTTGACCGCGCCGCCCAGCACGAAGGCAGCGCCTCCGGTGCCGTGGTCGGTGCCTTGGTTGCCATTGATGGCCACTTCGCGGCCAAACTCGGTGGCCACCAGCACCACGGTGCGGCCCCAGGTGCCGCCCGCCTGCAGGCCTTCACGCAGCGCCGCCAGCGCAGCGTCCAGCGTGCGCAGGTTGTTGGACGTGGCACCATTGGGCAGGGCTTGGTTGGTGTGCGAGTCCCAGCCGCCCATTTCCATCACCGCGACCTGCGAGCCGCGCTGCAGGAATTCGGCGGCCTTGCGCGCCAGCAGCACCGCCGCGCCGCGGCCACCTCCGCCCATGCTGTTGGCCGGGTTGGCGGCCATGCCGGGCTCGGCGCGCAGCGTGCGGGCGCGGCCCAGGGCCTGGGCCAGTGCGGGGTCGCTGCGGTACAGGGCTTCCAGGCGCGACACCAGGTCGGTGCTGGGTTCGGGCTGGTTGCTGGGGGCCCAGGTGTCGACTTCAGCGGGGCCACGCAGCACCAAGGGCACGGCGGTCTCCAGCGCCACCGCCTTGAGGGGCTGTGCGCTGCCACTGGCCGCTGCCACCGCGCGGCCCAGCCAGCCGGTGCTCAGCTCATAGGGCCGCTGGCCGCCGCTTTCCAGCACCTGTTGGGCATCGAAATGCGAACGTTCGCGGTAGGGCAGGCCCACCCCGTGCAGCACCGCCAATTCGCCTTGACCGTACATGCCGTGCAGCTGCGGCAACAGGGGGTTGAGGGCAAAGGTGTTGTCCAACTTCAAGGGCTCAGACGCGAACATGCCCAGCGCCCCGCGGGCGTCGGCAAAGGACGGGTCACCTACGGCGGGCACGGCAGTCAGGCCGTCCATGCCGCCGCGCAGGATCACAAAAACCAGGCGGTTGCTGTGTGCGGCGTTGGCGGGGCTGGCTGCCAGCGCCAAGGAGCCCCAAGGCGACAGCAAACCGGTGGCCGAGGTGGCGCACAGGGCTTGCAAGAGGTGGCGGCGCTTGTTCATGATGGATTTGTCCAGTCGGCGTTGGGCTGCGCGCATCAGCGGCGCTGGAACTCGGGCGACAGCAGCAGCAGCGCCAAGGCCTGTGGGCCGTCGGCGGCGCGGTTGATCTGCTGCAGCGTGTCGTCCTGCAGCAGTGGCCCCAGGCTGGCCTGCGCCAGTTGGCGGGCATCGAGCTGGCGCCCCATGCGGTTGGCCACGCGGGTGGCCCATTCAACGCGTTTCCACACCGCGTCGGGGCCCAGCCACTCTTCGGCGCGGTCGGGCCAGCCGGCTGGCGAAGGCGCGGCTTGCACGCGCTGACCCAAAGGACCAATGCCGCCGTCGGGGTTGCGCTCAAAGGCTTGGTCACCCAACTTGAGCAGACGCACGGTGCTGAGCACAAACTCTTCCGGTGTCTTGAGCTTGACGGCCTGCGGTGCCCAGGCTTCTGGTGATTGAATGAGCGTGCGGTACAGGCTGGGCAGGTCACCGCCGCTGCTGCGAAAGCTGGCCTCCAACCGCGCCACCAAGGCCGGTGCAGGTTGATCGGCCACGAAGTGGCGCGCCAGTTTGGTGGCGATGAAGCGCGCCGTGCTGGGGTGCAGTGCCAGGTCGTGCAGCACGGCGTCCAGGCTTTCGGGGCCTTGCGCGTAGCTTTTGCCCAGCACGGTCTTGGCGCCGGGCTGGTGCCAGCTGGCGTCAAACCGGGTGCTGGCGCTGCCCGGTGCGGCGTCGATCATGTCGCGCAAGGGCACGCGCCAGCCGGTCAGCACGCGGGCGAATTCGGTCACGTCGGCTTGGGTGTAGCCGCCCCACCCGCCATAGGCTGTGCCGCCACCCGCCACGCCCAGGGTGTGCAGTTCCAGCACCTCGCGAGCCAGGTTCTCATTGAGGCCGCTGATGCGCGGCGGTGCTGCGTTGGTGTTGCGCGCGCGCTGAGTCTGGCGGCGCACAAAGGGTGAGTCGGCGCCGGCTGAGTTGTCGTTGTCCAGGTAACGCAGCATGCCCGCGTGGTGCACCACGGCCTTGAGCAGTGTTTCGAAGTTGCCGCCGATGTGAGGCCGGATGGCTTCACGCTCAAAAGCCCCCACGATGCCGCGCGCGCTGGCCTTGGCCATGCTGACGGTGAAATGGTTGGCCCAGAACAGCGCCAGGCGTTCGTTGAAGGGCTGGGTGCTGAGTGCGGCAGTGGTCAGCCGGGCGCGCACGTCGTTTTGCACGATCTGGCGGAAGTGCTCACCAAACTGCTGTTCAGCGGGGCGCAGGTCGGCGCTGGTGCCCGGTGCGGCGGCCGGTGCGGCGGCCATCGCCGTGTCGCTGGCTGCCATGGCCGCAGGCTGGCGCAGGTCGCGCAGGAACTCGGCAAAACGCTTCAGACCTTCAACGCCGGTGGCCAAGCCGTTGCCACGCTGGGCTTCAGCAGGCCCGATCTGGCTGGTCAACCAGGCTGCGGCATCGCCGCCAACCACCGACAGTTGCGGTTCACCCAGACCAAAGCGGTGAGCGGCCAGGGCGGCTTTGACGTCAGAACGCGGCATGGATTCCATGCCAAGCAGTTTGACGGATTTGTTGTCACGCGGCATGGCTGCCGCGTGAAGAAACGTTTACTTGGCCAGCAGACGGTTGAGCGTTTCGATGTCCGCCGCCGCCAGTTGCCCAGTGGCTTGCTTCAGGCGCAGGCTGCCTACCAGCACGTCGTAACGGGCCTTGGACAGGTCGCGTTGGGTGCTGAAAAGCAGGGTCTGGGCGTTGAGCACGTCCAGGTTGACCCGCACGCCCACCTTGTAGCCCAGCTGCGTGGCTTCCAGCTGCAGCTTGGTGGAGGCCTCGGCCGCTTCCAGCGCCTTGACTTGGGCCAGGCCTGACTGCACGCCAAAGTAAGCCACCCGCGTGCTCTGCGCGACCCCGCGTCGAGCGGCTTCCAGGTCGTTGCGCGCCTTGTCTTCCAGGGACAGGGTTTCCTTGATGCGGTTTTGGGTGGCGCCGCCGGTGTACAGCGGCCAGTTCATCTGCACGCCAATGCTGGCCACGGTGGACGTGCCCACGCTGCGGCTGAGTTGGGGCAGCGTGCCACGGGCGTCAGAGCCGCTGATGGACGCCACGGCGTCCACGGTAGGTGACTCGGCAGCACGGGCTTTGGCAATTTCCAGTGTGGCCACGTCCAGGCCCGCGCGGGCGCGGCGCACGGTGGGGTGCTGCTGGTCGCCCACGGTCACCCACTCTTCGGCATTGGCAGGCATCGGCACCGGCAACACCACCGGCACCAGCAAAGGCTTGGGCGCGACGTTGGTCTTGCCCACCAAGGTGTCCAGTGCGATGAGCTTGGTGCGCAGGTCGTTTTCAGCGGCCAGTTCCTGGAAGGTGCCCAGGTCAAAACGGGACTGCGCTTCGCGGGTGTCGGTGATGGTGGCGGTGCCCACTTCAAAGTTGCGCTTGGCTGAGGCCAGTTGCTCGGCGGTGGCCGCTTTGTTGGCGCGGGTGGTGGCCAGCGTGTCCTGCGCCGACAGCACGTCGAAGTAGGCTTGCGACAGGCGCACCATCAGGTCTTGTTCGGCGGCGTCGAGGTCGGCTTGGGCGACGACCAAGGACTTGCGCGCCTGCTCGATGGTGACGCCATTGGCGCGGTTGAACAGCGGGTAGCGGCCGTTCAGCGCCCCCGAGACCGAGTGGGTCGACTTGGCCCCGCTGGTGGTGGGCGTGTCGGTCTGTGCGGTGCTGGCACCGGCCGTGGCTGCCAAGGACGGGCGGTTCAGCGCGTCGCTCTGGGCGGCGCGGAACTCGACCGATTGGAAGTTGGCCTTGGCCGCCAGGTAGGTGGCGTCAAAGGCGCGAGCGCCTTCGTACAGCTCTTGCAGGCTTTGCGCACCCGCCATGCCGTGCAGGCCAGCCAGTACCAGGGCCGTTAGGCACCCCAGTTTGCCTGGGGCCAAACGGCGGCTTTGAAAACAGATCGGGCGCATGCGGGTTTCCTTGAGTGAGTTCTGGGGTGCGGCGTTCAGTACCGCGGCACAGCACGGTCGACCTGCGTGGACCATGCGTCCACGCCGCCGGCGAGGTTATAGACCTGGGCCTGCCCTTGGCGCTGCAGGAATGCGACGACCTGCGCGCTGCGGGCGCCGTGATGGCAAATACAGACGATGGGCTGCAGCCCGGCCAGTTCGTCCGCGCGCTGGGGCACCTGGTTCATCGGGATGTGGATGGCGCTGGCACCGGCCAGGTCGATGCGGGCCAGCTGCACCTCCCAGGCTTCGCGAACGTCGAGCAGCAGGACGCCAGGATGCGTGGCGACAAAGTCCTGCAGTTGATCGACATTCAGCGACAGCATGAAACTGCAGGCTGAGGCCTAGAAGTGAAAGCGCGTGGCTTCACCGAAGGTTTCGAGCCGGGGTGCCACGGTGTCGAACAGGTCGGCTTCGGACCAGGCCGACTCACCCACCCGGGTGAACAGGCGCGCGCGCATGATGGGCAGCTCGCCCACCACCGCGGCCAGGCGGCCGCCAACCTTGAGCTGTTGCAGCAGTGCCTGGGGTACCGCACTCACCGACCCCGACAAGAGGATGGCGTCAAACGGACCCTCGCTGGTCAGGCCAAGAGCCCCCTGTTCAGCGCTGACATCACGCACGCTGCAATTGACGATGCCGTTGCGGGCCAGGCTGTCGCGGGCCATCTGCGCCAAAGGCGCGCGGCACTCCAGCGTGATGACTTTCAGCGCCCGGTGGGCCAGCAGCGCGGCCATGAAGCCTGAGCCGGTGCCCACTTCCAGCACCACTTCATGGCGCTGGACCTGCAAGGCCTGCAACAGGCGGGCTTCGACCTTCGGTTCCAGCATGCAAGGCCCCAGGGCGTCGCCCTCGAGCAAAGGCACCTGGGTGTCGACAAAAGCCAGCGCCCGGTGGTGCGGCGGCACAAAGTCCTCGCGGCGCACCGCCGCCAGCAACGACAGCACGGACTGGTCGAGCACGTCCCAGGGGCGGATCTGCTGTTCGATCATGTTGAAGCGGGCGATTTCGGTGTTCATGGTGCGGCGGTGGGGGTTGGGTTGGGGCCAAGCCTGCTGATTTTAGGGCGTGACCTTGACGCCGGCCTGATCCGGCGCAAGCGGTCTGGCTGGGCTTGGCGGGTTGGAAACATCCGCTGAGCGCCCGCTCCAACGACGACGGGCCCACTGGGCCAAGTCGTCCAACCAGCAGTACACCACCGGCACCACCACCAGCGTCAGCAAAGAAGACGTGATGACACCGCCAATCACCGCCTGCCCCATGGGCGCCCGGTGCTCGGAGCCTTCCGACAGCGCAAAGGCCAGCGGCACCATGCCAAAGACCATCGCCAGCGTGGTCATCAAAATGGGCCGCAGACGCACCTTGGCAGCCTCGAGCAAGGCAGCGGAGCGGTCCAGGCCGGGCCGCACGGTGCCATCGGCCAAGATTTGGTCGGCGCGGGCGCGGATCGCAAAGTCCACCAACAGGATGGCGTTCTTGGTGACCAGGCCCATCAGCATCACGATGCCGATCACCGAGAACATGTTCAAGGTGCTGCGAAAGGCCAGCAAGGCAGCAACCACGCCAATCAAGGTGAGCGGCAGGCTGCTCATCAAAGCCAGCGGCTGCAAGAAGCTCTTGAACTGGCTGGCCAGGATCATGTAGATGAACACCACCGCCAGCGCCAGGGCGCCCACGGCGTAGGAGAAAGACTCCTGCATGTTCTTGGTGCTGCCGCCAAAGCTGTAGCGGTAGCCCGGCGGCCAGGCCACGCTGTCGAGCACGGCGCGGACGTCGTTGGATACTTCGCCGCTGCTGCGCCCGAGCGCGTTGGCGTCGATGTTGACCTCGCGGTTGAGGTCGCGCCGGTTGATCTGGTTGGGCCCGGTGCCGGCCTTCACGTCGGCCACCTGCGACAAGCGGATCACCCGCGCGCTGCCGTCGGTGTTGCTGCCTATCACCAAAGGCAGGTTCGCCAGGTCGGCCATGCTGTCTCGGTTTTGCGCACCCAGGCGCAGGCGCACGTCGTAGTTTTCGCCGTCGCTGGCACGCCAACTGCCCACCGAAGTGCCGGCCACCATCACACGCAGGGTGTTGGCCAGCGTGTTGACGTTCAAGCCCAGATCGGCGGCCGCGTCGCGCTTGACGTTGACCGCCACGGTGGGCTTGTCGGCCTTGAGGGTGCTGTCCAGGTCGGTCAGGCCGGGTATGTCGCGCAGGCGCGGCATCAGCTGGCGGGTGATGCGTTCCAGTTCGCCCAGGTCCGAGCCCTGCACCGAAAACGTGATGCTCTTGCTGCCACCCAGGTCGGTGGCGCCAATGTTGGTGACGGTGATGCCGGGAATGCGGTCCAGCCGCTGACGCATGGGCACCGCCAGGTCGGCCACGCTGAGCCGGCGGTCTTTGCGGTCGACCAGGCGCACGTACACCGAGCCATAAATCTTGCCCGCAGCAAAGCCGCTGTTGATGGTGGCCACGGTGTGGCGCACTTCGGGCATTTCGCGCAGGGCCGCGTCGATCTGGCGCGCACGCGACTCGGTGACCTCGAGCGAAGAGCCCACCGGTGTGTAGAAGTTGATTTGTGTTTCAGAAAAGTCCGACTTGGGAACGAACTCCTTGCCCACCGCGCCCAACAGCACGATGGCCAGCACAAAAGTAGCCAGCGCGATCAGCACCGTCTTGACTTTGTGCACCAGCGACCACGCCAGCAAGGCCTGGTAGCCACCGGAGAGTTTTTCGGTCAGCGCATCAAACCAGCCGGTCACGCGGCCCAGCGTCTTGTCATACAGCGTGACCGGAGGGCCGTCTTTTCGACCATGCGCTTGCGGATCGTGCCAAACGCTGGACAGCATGGGGTCGAGCGTGAAGCTGACAAACATGCTGATCAGCACCGCCGCCACGATGGTGATGCCAAATTCGTGGAAGAACTTGCCCACGATGCCGCCCATGAAGCCGATGGGCAAGAACACCGCCACGATGGACAGCGTGGTGGCCAGCACCGCCAGGCCAATCTCGTTGGTGCCTTCCAGCGCGGCGTCGTGGGCGCTCTTGCCCATTTGAACGTGGCGCACGATGTTCTCGCGCACGACGATGGCGTCGTCGATCAAAAGGCCCACGCACAGGCTCAGCGCCATCAAGGTGATGGTGTTGATGGTGAAGCCAAAGATGTACATGAACAAAAAGGTGCCGATCAACGCGATGGGCAAGGTCAGGCCGGTGATGACGGTGCTGCGCCACGAGTTCAGAAACAAGAACACGATCAGCACGGTCAGCACTGCGCCTTCAATCAAGGTGCGCTGCACATTGGCCACGCTGATGCGAATGCTGCGCGAGTTGTCGCGGTTGACCTCGGTGCGGATGTGCGGCGGCGTCAGGGCCTTGGCCTCTTTCAGCGCCCGCTGCAGGCCGTCCACCACCGCAATGGTGTTTTCGCCTTGGCTTTTTTGCACGCTGAGCAGCACCGTGCGCTGGCCGTTGTACAGCGCCAGGCTTTCCTGCTCTTGCGGCCCGTCGGACACATCGGCCACCTGCCACAGCTTGACCACCGATCCGCTGGCCTTACGCGCCACCACGATGTCGCGAAAATCGCGCGGCGTTTTCAGGCGGGCGTTGATCTGCACCACGCGGTCTTGCTCGGCCGAGCGCAGGTTGCCCAGCGGCAGCTCCTGGTTTTCGCTGCGCAGCGCAGCCGACACCTGCTCGGTGCTGACGCCCAGGGCTTCCATCGCGGTGGGCTTCAAGTTGATGGCGATCTGGCGCTGTACGCCGCCCACCACGCTGACCGCACCCACGCCGCGCACGTTTTCCAGCTTCTTTTGCAGCACCTGGGTGGCCCAGGTGGTCAGTTCTTGCGGGGTGGTGGCGGGGCCTGCCCCGCCTTTGCCGGCGATGTCCTGTGCCAAGACCGCCACATTGAAGATGGGCTGAGCGGCAGGGTCAAACCGCGAGATGCGGGCGTCCTTGACCTCTTCGCGCAACAAGGGCTTGATCAGCGAAACCTTTTCGCGCACATCGTCGGCTGCTTTGCGCCCGTCAACATCCAAGTTGAACTCGATGATGACCACCGAGACACCTTCGTAAGACCGTGACGACAGGGCACTGATGCCGGCAATGGTGTTGACGGCTTCTTCCAGTTTCTTGGTGACCTCGGCCTCAACGATTTCGGGGCTGGCGCCGGGGTAGTCCATCGACACCACCACGGTCGGGAAGTCGATGTTGGGAAACTGGTCCAGGCTCAGGCGCTGGTAGCTGAACAGGCCCAGCACCACGAAGGCCAGCATCACCATGACGGCCATCACGGGGTTGGCGATGGAAACGCGTGTGAACCACATGGTCTGCGTTCTCAGCGGGCCGCAGCGGAAGCGCCAGCACCAGCACCAGCACCAGCACCTGCGGCTGCGGCTGCACCCGTACCGGGCAACTTCAATCGCGTGCCTTCACGCAACGTGCCCACCGTGCCCCTCAAGACGATGCTGCCCGCATCCAGACCGGCGGTGATCTCCAGGACGTTTTCGCTCTTGCCGTCCAACAGCACGCTGCCTGCGCTGCCAACGCTCACCGGCCGGACAATGGCTTTGCTGTCGACCACGGCCAGCACATAGGGCTTGGCCTGGTCGTAGCGCAGTGCGCTGGCGGGCACCACCAGCGCCCGCTTGCGCAGCAGTTCAACCTGGCCCCGCCCGAACAGGCCCTGGCGCAGACCAGCGGCTTGCGCCGAGGCTGGCAACTCCAGGTAGGCCAGAACCGAACGGGTACCGGTTTGGGCGCTGGGGTTGATGCGCACCAGGCGGGCTGGCAAGGCTTGTGGCAGGCCGTCCACCTGCACCTGTGCCGTCTGGCCCAGGCGCAACTGAACCACGTCTTCTGGCGCCACCGCGACTTCCAGCTCCAGACGGCTGAGGTCCACCACTTCCAAGATGCGAGCATCGATGCCCACGCGTTCGCCAGGCTGAGCCAGGCGTTGCGCAATCAACCCTGCGATGGGCGAGCGAATCTCGCTGTCAGCCACCGCCTTGCGGGCCAACTCTGCGCCGGCACGCGCCGCCTGCAGCGATGCCGTGGCGCCGGCGGCGCTGCTGACCGAGTTGTCCAGCGCGTTGCGCGAAATGAAGCCCTGGTTGACCAGCGCCTTGTTGTTGTCCAGCGCCTTTTGCGCGATGTCGAGCTGGGACTGCGCGGCCTGCGCCTGGTCTTCGGCCTGGCGCAGACGCCACTGGTATTCGGTGGCGTCGATCTGCCCCAACAGTTGACCGGCGCTGACGCGGTCGCCTTCACGCACCGTCAGGCGTTTGATCTCTCCGGCCACGCGGGCCTTGACGACCGCACTTTGCACGGCCCTGACGTTGCCGGTGACGGCCAAGGCCGTGCTGAGCTCAGCGCTGGTGGCCGTGGTGATGTCGCCTGCCGTCAGTTCCAGGGCTTGCCCGGCGCTGCTGGCCGCTGGTGCGGCGGCTGCCGCCGCACCAGCGGCCTTGCGCGCCGACAGGGAGCGTGCCCCCCACAACCCGGCCGCCAGCAGAGCCAAGGCGATCAAGCCGATCCAGATTTTGCTTTGACGCTTCATGGGGTACTGCTTCTGATTTCAAGGCCGCGCAACACCAATTCCAGGTGCACGTTGAGCACGGTGCTGGGGTCCACTTCCACGCCGTGCACGGGGCAGGCGCCAAAGGAGTGGCGGTGGATGGCCATGAAAATCACCGGTGCCATCAGGGCCAGTGCCACTTCGTGCAAGGGCATGGGTCGGAACTCGCCCCGGTCGATGCCGCGCTGCACACACATGCCAAACAGGCGGTCCGCGGGGATCAGAACCTCATCGGTGTAGAACTGCGCCAGTTCCGGGAAGTTGCGCACCTCGGCCAGCACGATCTTGTGAATGCCGGCGGCGGGTGTGTTGCCCACGCGGTCCCACCAAGTGTGCAGCAAGAAGGACAGCAAGTCGCTGCTGCTGCCTTCAAAGCTGGCCGCCACCTCTTCGCCCTCGGCAATCAGGCTGGACAGGTTGTGCCGCACCACCGCCTTGAAGAGCTCTTCTTTGCTGGGGTAGTACAGGTACAGGGTGCCTTTGGACACGCCGGCCTTTTGGGCCACCTCGTCGGCGCGTGAGCCGGCAAAACCTTTTTCGACAAACAGTTCCAAAGCCGCGTCCAGCAGCTCTTGCGGACGGGCTTCTTTGCGGCGCTGCCGGGGCCCTGGCTCGGCCGTCGATGGGTTGTTGATCATGTTAATGACTGACTGGTCAGTAATGTTAGAGGGGCAACAGCCCGCGGTCAAGTCGCAGAAAGCGCACACAAGTGGGTGTGGCTGCGTCCATTCCGGGCCAGATAGCGCAGCCTGAAGTCAGAAGCGTTGCCAAGGCTGGCTATCATCCGCCGCCCTCGCCACCCTCACCCCGACCCGAAAGCCCTCGCTGTGGACCCCATTTTGTTGATCAAGGCCGTTGTCATGGGCCTGGTCGAAGGCTTGACCGAGTTCTTGCCCATCTCTTCCACTGGCCATCTGATCCTGGCCGGCTCGCTGATCAATTTCACCGGTGAAGCGGCCAAGGTCTTTGACGTGGCCATTCAAAGTGGCGCCATGCTGGCGGTGATCTGGGAGTACCGCCAGCGCCTGCTGGGCACGGTGCGGGGTGTCACGCATGACCCTGTGGCCCAGCGCTTTGTGCGCAACCTGGTGGTGGCCTTCATCCCGGCGGCCATCCTGGGCCTGGCCTTTGGCAAGATGGTCAAGGCGCATCTGTTTCACCCGGTGCCGGTCGCCTTGGCCTTTGTGGTGGGCGGCTTCATCATCCTGGCCGTGGAAGCTTGGCACCGCCGGCGCTTTGGCGCACGCGACACCGAAGGCACACGCCGGGCGCGCATTGAATCGGTGGACGAGATGTCGACGCTGGACGCTTTGAAGGTTGGGCTGATGCAGTGCCTGGCGCTGATCCCCGGCACCAGCCGCTCGGGCGCCACCATCATTGGCGGCATGGTGTTTGGTTTTTCGCGCAAGTGCGCCACCGAGTTCAGCTTTTTCCTGGGCATCCCCACGCTGATGGCGGCGGGTGCCTATTCGGTGTGGAAAGAGCGTCACGCCTTGAGCGCGGGCGACCTGCCGATGTTTGCAGTGGGCACGGTGGTGGCGTTTTTCAGCGCCTTGGTGTGCATCCGCTGGCTCATCCGCTATGTGTCCACGCACGACTTCACGGTTTTTGCCTGGTACCGCATCGTGTTTGGCTGCGTGGTGTTGGCCACCGCCCACTTCGGCTGGGTGACCTGGGCCGCCTGACCCAGGACGGGTGAACTGAGGTTCAGCTGCGCTTGCGGTAGAGCAGGTCCCAGACGCCGTGGCCCAGTTTGAGGCCACGGTTTTCAAACTTGGTCAGTGGCCGCCAGTCAGGCCGGGGCGCAAAGCCCGCGCAGGTGTTGAGCAAGCCGGGCTCGGCTTCCAACACCTGCAGCATCTGCTGCGCGTACGGCTCCCAGTCGGTGGCGCAGTGCAGGTAGCCGCCGGGTGCCAGGTGCCGCACCAGTTGGGCCACAAAGGGCGTCTGGATCAAGCGGCGTTTGTTGTGTTTGAACTTGTGCCAGGGATCGGGAAACCAGATGTGCACGCCGGCCAGCGAAGCCGGCGCCACCATCTGCGCCAACACCTCCACCGCGTCGTGGCGCATCACGCGCACGTTGTTCAGCTGTTGCTCGCCGATGAGCTTGAGCAGGGCGCCCACACCGGGGCCGTGCACTTCGATGCCGATGAAGTCGGTGTCGGGTTGGGCGGCCGCTACCGTGGCGGTGGCGGTGCCCATGCCAGAACCGATCTCCATGACGCGCGGAGCCTGGCGGCCAAAAGTGGCGTCCCAGTCTTGCAGCTGCGGTGCGAAGGGAACCAGAAAGCGCGGGCCCAGCTCCTGCATCGCCCGTTGCTGACCGGGGCCCATTCGGCCGGCACGCAGCACAAAGCTGCGGATCGGGCCGCGTGGTTGCGCTGGGGTCGGGGTCGGCAGCGGTGCCGGCGTTTGCGGGTCGTCGGTCATCATCCAGCCTGCCGGATTTCGGCGCGGAAGTTGTCCAGCACCGGTGCCTTGAAGTCGGCGCGGTTGCAGCAGCCGGCGGTGCGTTGCAGCCGTTCGCCGTTGGATCCGTCCAGCCCGCCCATGGCGCGGGAGCCCTTGATGGCCACCTTCATGTTCAGATCACCTTGTCGGCGCGCAGCTCGGCGATCTGGGCCTCGCTGTAGCCCAGCTGCGCCAGCACCTCCAGCGTGTGCTCGCCCAGCAGCGGTGAACGGGTCACCACCGTGGGGCTGTCCGACATCTTGATCGGGTTGCCCACCGACAGATACTTGCCGCGCACCGGGTGGTCCACTTCGACGATGGTGCCGGTGGCGCGCAGGGATTCGTCGGCGGCGATTTCTTTCATCGACAGGATGGGGCCGCAGGGAATGTCGTACTGGTTCAGGATCTCCATGGCCTCGATCTTGTCTTTGGTCATGGTCCACTTTTCAATGCGCTTGAAGATGGGCTTCAGGTGCAGCAGGCGTGCTGCGGGTGTTGCAAACGCTTCGTCGGTGATCCAGCCTTCTTCGCCAATGACCTTGCAAACGGCGGGCCACACGGCGGCTTGGGTGATGAAGTAAATGTAGGCGTTGGGGTCGGTCTCCCAACCTTTGCACTTCAGGATGGAGCCTGGCTGGCCGCCGCCACTGGCGTTGCCCGCGCGCGGCACGGCGTCGCCAAACTGGCCGTCGGGGTACTGCGGAAACTCGTGCAGCGTGCCCGTGCGCTCCAGGCGCTGCTGATCGCGCAGTTTCACCCGGCACAGGTTGAGCACGGCGTCTTGCATCGGCGCCAGCACCTTTTGCCCGCGGCCGGATTTCTCGCGCTGCAAAAGTGCAGCCAGGATGCCCAGCGCCAGGTGCAGCCCGGTGCCGCTGTCGCCAATCTGCGCACCCGTGACCAGCGGCGGGCCATCGTCAAAGCCGGTGGTGGATGCTGCGCCACCGGCGCACTGGGCCACGTTTTCATAAACCTTGCAGTCTTCGTAGCGCCCCGGGCCAAAACCCTTGACGGACGCCACCACCATGCGCGGGTTGAGCTCGTGGATGCGTTCCCAGGTGAAGCCCATGCGGTCGAGTGCGCCGGGCGCAAAGTTCTCCACCAGCACGTCGCAGGTTTTGATCAGTGTCTCCAGCACCTCTTTGCCCTTGGCCTTTTTGGTGTCGATGGTGATCGAGCGTTTGTTGTGGTTGAGCATGGTGAAGTACAGGCTGTCGGCGCCTGGGATGTCGCGCAGCTGGCCGCGTGTGGCGTCACCTTCACCGGCGCGTTCGACCTTGATCACGTCAGCGCCAAACCAGGCCAACAGCTGCGTGCAGGTGGGGCCCGATTGAACGTGGGTGAAATCCAGGATGCGGTATCCCAACAGTGCTTGGCTCATGGTCAACTCCGGAAGTTAAAGGTCGAAAGCGGCGGATTCGTGGGCAGCAGCGCGGTGGCGCGGCCGTGGATGGGGGCCCGGCTTGCGGGCGGGGCTGGCCCATCGCAACAGCGGTCTGGCGCTGTGGCAACGGTCAGCCCGTTGGCGCGGCACAACTCAAGGTTGTGCGCAAGACTGGCAAAGCCAGACTGGCCGGTTGAGGCCTGCGCAGGGCATGGGGGGTAGCTGTGCTGGCGCATCTAGGTCGGTGGGCTCGCACGGTGGGCGTCGCACCCTGGCGACCAGCGCTATTTTGCCTTCGAATGCGCGGGGTTCGCCGCCTGCACAAGGAAAGGCGCCCCTGCTGCCGACCAGGGTCAAGCAGGAGGGGCGCCGCGCCAGCAGGCGCTGTTCGCTGCCCTGGGCCGACCGGTCACCGCTAAGGCTTGCTCAGCGGGGAACCGTGCCAACCGGGAAGCTGCCGCTCAGGGCCGCGTTGTCACCGGCGCGGCCGGCAGCGCCGCGCCGCCAGGGCCAGCGGCAAAGGTCAGCGGGCTGGCGGCGGTTTGCTGCCCAACACCCGGCTTGCTCCAGTCGCACACGCCATCGGTGAAGACGGCCTGCAGCCGCGCCCATTGCGGGTCAGTGAAGGTGCCGGCAGGATAGTCGGTGCGCACCAGGGCCTTGAGCTGGCACTTCAGCACGTTCTCTGCACGCGGGCCGCCGGCCACCTGGCGCGGCGACAGCGATGGATTCAGGAAGGGATCCGCATCGCAGCTGGCCTGGCTCGTCACCTTCACCGTCTGCGTGGCGTCGGTGGGCAGCAGGCAGAAGTCGGCTGTGCTGGCCGGTCGCGCGGCACGCACCTTGGCCTCCAAGGTCCGGCTGCCCGTGTCCGCCTTCAGCGTCGTCAGCCACTGGTCCATGGCCAGGAAGGCGTCGCTGGACATCGTCCCGGGGGGCGCCAGACCGGTGCGCGCAAAGCGCCACATGGCCTGGTTGTTGGCGTCGCCACCGCCCTCGGCCACGATACGGTCGCGCAGTGCAAAGCTGTACCACTGATGGTGGATGGGGATGGTGCCTGGCGTGTTGCCCGGTGGCACAGTGATGTTGGAGTCGTCCCAGCCGCGCATGTCAATGATGGCCAACTTCGACAACTGCCGGCCGCTGCCCACGATGCCGGCGCGGTAGGCGATCTCCAGTGGTGCGCGGTCGGCAACGGCCCGCGCGGCACGCGGGCTGAAATCCCCGTCGGTGCCGCCGATGATGGTGTTGAGCGTGACGAATTCTTCTGCGCTGATGACGCCGTCACGCAGCGCCTTCAGGCCGAATTGCACGCCGGTGTTGTCGCGCGTGTCGCGGCCTGCCGAAGAGCCGGGCACACGACCCCAGATGCTCTCGGCCCAGCTCCAGGCGTTGCAGCGTGGCAGCGCGGCCGTGGCCGTGGCGTTGGCGGGGTCATAGACCGCGCTGTTGGGCATCTCGCAGTTGTTGGTGGCCGTGGGCTGCTGGAAGATGGCGCCCGTGACGTTGTTGCTGACCACGCGCTGGTTGTAGACCCCGGCGCGGGCGTTGCTGCCAAAGGCATTGAACCAGGCATGGCAGGCACTCTGGTCGGGGTGGCCGTTGATCGCAGCCTTGCGCGTGTTGATCTGGCCTTGGGTCAGCCCCGTCATCAGCGCCAGCCATTCCGGCTTCTGGTAGGCCTCGACCAGGCCCACGCAATCGCCCACCTCGATGGCGGTGGTCTCGGAATCCGGGTAGGTGCAGGTGGTCGTGATGCCGTCCAGCAAGCCCGGCTGGATGCTGCCGGCCATGTTGGAGTTGATCGATCCGCCCGAGCAGCCCGAGCCGATGGTGAAGCGGATGGGCCCCAGCGTGTCGCCGATGTGCTCCTTCATCATCATCACGGTTTCGCTCATCAGCACGCGGTTGGAATTGCGTGCCGAATCCAGCATGCTGTGCTGCAGCACCATGTAGCCGCGTGCGATCTGCGCGTCGCTGCCGCTCCAGGCGGTGGCGGGCCGGGCCTGGCGCCGCGGCTGGCCGGTGCTGGCGCCGAAGTTGATGAGCAGCTTGCCGTTCCAGGCCGTCGGCGGGGTCAGCGCGCTGACGGTCTGAGCCGGGTCGTGCAGCACCGCCAGGTCGTAGATGCCGCGGCTGATGGTGCCGCGCTCCAGGCGCACGATGTAAGGCGCGCGCACACCGGCATCGGTGGTGACGGTGGCCATGTCGGCAGGTGAACTGCCCGCTGTGAAGGGCTTGAAGCAGGCGTTGGCGGGCGGCGTGGGCGCCGTCGGCACGGTGGTGGCCGTGGCCGACATCGATGCCGTCGGGTCGGGCAGTGCAAAGCTGCAACCGGCCGTGGTCGTGCGGTAGTAGAGCTTGACCTCGGTGGCGATGTTGCAGTTGGCGTCTGGCGCGCCGCCAAGGCCGCTGGCGTTGGTGGCCGGCACATTGCCGTTGACCACCGTCTGTGTTGGCGTGGCGCAGTAGAAAGGCTGACTCAGCGCACCGCTGATGATGGGGCCGTGGCGCGGTGCATTGGTGACCTGCAGCAGGCCGGGCTTGGCGCTGTCGGTTTCGGCGCGCACCGTGTTGGCGCCCACGGCCAAGCCGGTGACAACGCCAACCACGCGGCCATCGGCCAGCGTGCGAAAGGCGCTGCTCTGGTCGACGCTGCCCACACTCACGCGCAGGCCGCGTGTGTCTGCACCAACGGGCAGCACGATTTCGATCATGGCGTCACCGCCGCTGACGAGGTCGGCGCGGTTGTTCACGGTGCGCAGTTGCAGCGGTTCGCGATCGTCGCCGTTTCCACAGCCGGACAGACTGGCGAGGCCGGCCAGTGCGATGGCACTGACCGCCAGCGCGAGTGGGCGTCTAAAAATGGGCATGTCTTGTCTCCTGAGGGGTGGATTGCAGCCGATGCCAACCGCTGGTGCTGCCATCCTACGGAGAGGGATGGGCTCGCCCATACGGCCCAACCCGCATCAAGTTGTCGCCCCCGCGACACGGACGACTGCCCGCTGACCGAGACCGCCATCCCACCATGCGGGTGCCGTGGAGGCTGTGGTGAATGTTGTAGTTGACGACGGGGACTGACTACCAGACCCTACTGTCGGCCCAGGTCTCGGACCTGCCGATGGGCTGAAGCGCCGACCTGAAAAACCGACCCGGTCGGGCGATAGAATCGCTTCCGCCGCGGGTGTAGTTCAATGGTAGAACGGCAGCTTCCCAAGCTTCATACAGGGGTTCGATTCCCCTCACCCGCTCCAGCAATCTGGTTCACGGGGCCCGCAACGGGCCCCGTTTTCATGGTCGACAGCCCAGTGGCCGTCGGCAGTTTGGCCTGTCGTTTGCGGCATGATCGGGCCATGTCCATGAAGCCCTTGTCCGTGCGCTGTGTCGGCCCCTTGCCTGCAGGTCTTCTGGCCGGGCTGAGCGAACAGGGTCTGGTTTGTGATGCCGAGCACCCACTGGGTGACGCACAAGACCACGACGCCTTGCTGATCCATGCGGCCACACCCCAAGACCTGCGCAACTGTGCCGGGCGCCCCGGTTTGACCCAGGCCGCCTTCGAGCGAGCGGTGGTCGTGCTGGCACCGCTGGCCGATGCTGCCGCCGAAGCGGTGTTGCTGAGCCAAGGTGTGGAAGCCATCATCAACGACAACCCTGCCTCCGAGGTGGCACGCGCCATCCGCCACGCCGTGGATCGCAAGCGGCTGGAGCGCGCTGGGCGCACCGCCTACGCCACCGACCTAGCCACCGGCCTGCCACACCAGGCGCAGTTGCTGGAACACATGACGCAGCTGCTGGCGCTGCGTGAACGCGAGCCAGCGCCCATGGTGTTGCTGGTGCTGCGGGTGGAAGGCTTTGCCCAGGCGGCAGCGAAGTTGGGCGAGGAGTCCGGCAACATCCTGCGCCGCAAGGTGGCGGTGCGGCTGCGGGCTGGTTTGCGCGCCAGCGACGTGGTGGCCGCCATCGGGCCGGATGCCTTTGGCGTGCTGCTGGGTCGCCTGGAAGCCAAGACCGACGGTGAACGCGTGGCGGCCAAGTTGGTCAAGGCCTTGCAGCAACCGATTCTGGTGTCGGGGCAGCCGTGCAACGTGGCGGCGGCTGTCGGGCTGGCGCAATACCCGGAGCACGGCAAAGATGCCCAGAGCCTGCTGCTGCGCGCCAGTGCACAGGCCGGCTCGGTGGCCACGGTGGGCGGTGGTTTGGCCAGTGCCAGCGTGCACCGCATGGGTGGCATTGCTGCCAACGACGCGGCCAGCTGACGACAGCGCGTTGTGCAGCTCAGAGCCGACAGCGCTGACGCCGCCAACGGCAATGGCGGGTCACCCCCGCCTTGATCAGCCCTTTTCAGCCACCGTCTTCATCTTGGCCAGGCCTTCTTCAAAGTCCTTGCCGACCATCTTGTCCATGCTGACAAAAACGCCCATCAGCTTGGTGATGAAGGTGGCCGGGCCCGACATGACCCAGGTCACTTCGGTGGCGCCGCTTTGGTGGGTCAAGGCGTAATCGGCTACGTTGGAGCTTTTGAAAGGGCGCAAGAAGTCCAGCTTCATGCTGACCAGCGTGTGCGCCGTGGCCTTGGTGATTTCCATGCGGCCTGCGCCCACCTTGTTGTTGCCATTCCACTCATAAACGGCACCCACGCCGTTGGCGCTGCCACTGTGCGTGCGTTGCATGCCAGGGTCCAGCTTTTCCCACGGCGACCATTCGGGAAAGCGGTGGAAGTCGGTGAGCAAAGGCCAGACCGCTTCGGCCGGTGTGTTGATGCGGATGGAACGCTGCACTGAAAAGCTGTTGGGTCGGGTGGCGGCATAGGCCAGCAGCGCGACGATCAGCACAACGAGCAGCAAGGTGACATTCAGCATGGGCAACTCCTGGTTGGCGCGCGCTGAGGCGATGTATTCGCCCGCTGATGATGGCCGGCGACGCGCGGGAGGGCAGTATGGCCAGCTTGGGTCCTGTACCCCTATCGTGCTTACCCGATGCTGTACCGGTGATGCAGTTGCAAGTCAGCTCGAAAGGGCCTCAACCGAACAAGCTGCGGGCCCCCGAGAAGGCTCAGCTGGCGCGCCAGGCCGAAACCAGCGCGTCGGGGACTTCGAGCCCCTCGCTAAGGGCCTTTTGCAGCAAGGCTTCACGGCGAGCCCCCGGCAGGCGCACGCCGTCGTCGAGCAGCATCTCATGCACCAGCACCTCGATGCGGTCCAGGAAGGCCTCGCGGCCGGCCAGCGCACCGGGGTCGATGACGATGAAGGCTTGTCCGATGCCGGGTCGGTTGCCTTCATCGACAAAGAAGCTGGACGCTTCAAAGCCGTAGTTGGCGCCGATGACGGCGGTGACCAGCAGTTCAACGATCAGCGCCAGCATAGCGCCTTTGGTGGACGACGCTGCACCCACCGGCAGCATGGAGCCCGCCAGACCCGCTGCTGCGTCTGTGGTGGGCTGGCCCTGGGCATCCAGCGCCCAGCCCGCCGGAATGCTACGGCCCTCTTTGGCCGCCACCATCAGCTTGCCGCGCGCCACTTCGCTCAAGGACAAGTCGATCATCAGGGGCGGCGCGTTGCGGCGCGGAAACACGGCGGCCACCGGGTTGGTGCCAAAGATCGGATGCTTGCCACCAGCTGCCGGCATGGCAGCAGGTGAGTTGGCAAAACCCAGGCCCACCATGCCGGCTTCGGCCACGGCGCGCAGGTGGTCCACCACCACGCCACAGTGGTGGCTGCGCACCACGCCGGCCACCGCTACGCCTTGTGCACGCGCGGTGTTGATGGCTTCGCGAATGGCCAAGTCGCAGGCTGGGAAGGCCAGACCCTCGTCGGCGTCGATCAGCAGTGCGCTGCCCCTGCGGTGGCGCACCTTGGCCAGCGCCGAGCCCACCGCGCGTCCGTTGCGCAGGTGGGTGCTGTACTGCGCCACGCGGCTCAGGCCATGGCCGGCTTGACCCTGGGCTTCCGCCATCACCAGCGCGCGCGCGGTGCTGTCGGCCATGACGCGGCCGGCGCCGGCGGCTTGCAAGGCACGCGAAACCAATTGCTCGACTTCAGCGGTGGGCAGCTTCATGCCAGCGCCTCCAGCACCTTGGCGGCGATGAGAAAACTCACCCGCTCATTGGACTCGGCCGACACGCCAGCGATGTGTGGCGTCAACACCAGGTTGGGGCAGCCTTGAAAGTGGGCTGCGACTGGCACGGGCTCGACGTCAAACACGTCGATGGCCGCACCACCCAAGTGGCCGGCTTTCAGCGAAGCGGCCAGCGCCACTTCGTCCACGATGCCACCACGCGCGGTGTTGATCAGCACCGATCCCTGCTTCATGGCCGCGATGCGGCTGGCGTTGAAGAGGCCGCGTGTGCTGTCCACCAGCGGCACATGCAGGCTGACTACATCACTCATCGCGATGACCTCGTCCAGCCCGCCGCAGCGCACACCGCCGCTGGCAAACGCGGGGTGGTCGCTGTCCATCATGGCGTCAAAGGCCACCACCTGCATGCCCAGGCCCTGGCCCAGCTTGGCGGTGAGTTGGCCAATCGAACCAAAACCCACCAGGCCCAAGGTCTTGCCAGCGATTTCGCGCCCGTTGGACAGGGCGTTGCGTGGCCACTTGCCGTCGGCCACGGCGCCGGTGGCTTGGTAGGCACCGCGCAGCAGCAGCATGGCTGTGCCCACCACGTATTCAGCCACGCTCAAGGCGTTGGCGCCGGTGGCTGGAATCACCTGCATGCCGCGCTGTTCACAGCCGGGCACGTCGATGTTGTCCAGCCCCACACCCAGCCGGCCCACCACCTTGCAGCGTTGCAGCGCGGCCAGCAGTGCGCCGCGCACCTGGGTGCGGTTGCGCACCACGATGACGTCGGCCGTTGCCGATTCGCTCAGCAGCCGCGGGCCGTCGTCGACCAGCTTGGGGTCATACAACACGTCGTGTGTAGCCCGAAGCTGCGCCACCGCGCGCTCGTCCATGAATTCAGTGATGACGATGCGCGCCATGGTCTTCTCTCTGCTTTGCGGGCTTAGGCTGATTCGTAGAGGCGGGTCATCACGAATTCGCGGTGACCCAAGGCCTCGGCTGCGGTGAAGCGGCCGTTGGCGGTGCGCAGCATGCACTCCAGCAGTTTGTCACCGGCCTGGTCCAGCGTGATCTCGCGCTGCAGCAGGCCCGAGCTGTCAACGTCCACGTGTTCGCTCATCAAGCGCACCGTGCGCGGGTTGGCGCAGATCTTGATGACCGGCACGATGGCGTTGCCGATGACGTTGCCTTGCCCCGTGGGGAAGAAGTGCACGGCGTAACCTGAGGCGGCGCACAGCGTGACCATCTCGGCTGCGGCTGAAGACGAGTCCATGAACCACAGGCCCGGGTGGGTGGGCATTTCGGCCTTGTCGATGACACCGTCAACCGTGCACTTCTTGCCGATCTTCTGGATGTTGCCCAGCGCCTTTTCTTCGATGGTGGTCAGGCCGCCAGCGATGTTGCCCTTGGTGGGCTGGCTGTCCGACAGGTCGCTGGTCTTGTGGCGGTTGATGACGTCTTGGTAACGGTTGAACATGAACATGAACTGTTCACGCACCTGGTCGTTGGCGCAGCGCGCGGCCACGATCTGTTCGCCGCCCGTCAGCTCGGTGGTTTCGCCGAAGCACAGCGTGCTGCCCAGTGCGTGCAGCTTGTCGAATGCATCACCCACGGTGGGGTTGGCGCCGCAGCCGCTGGTGGTGTCGCTCTCGCCGCATTTGGTGCTGACCCACAGTTCGTGGATGGGGCAGACCTCGCGCTGCTTCTCGCTGGCCCACTGCACGTATTCACGCGCGGCCTTGCTGGCGCGCATGATGGTGTCGTGGTCGCCGTGGCCTTCGATGCCAAAGCCCACCACCGGTTTGCCGGTGGTCTTGATGCCTTCCACCACCTTCTGGGTCCAGCCGTCTTCAATGCCGATCACGACCACGGCCGCTACGTTGGGGTTGCAGCCGGCACCGATCAGGGTGCGGAAGTGCAGTTCCAGGTCGGCGCCAAATTGCAGCCGGCCATAAGGGTGCGGAATGGCCATCGCGCCCTTGATGTTGTGGGCCACGGCTTCAGCGGCAGCGTTGGACAGGTCGTCCAACGGCAGGATGATGACGTGGTTGCGGATGCCGACCCGGCCGTTTTCGCGGCGGTAGCCCAAGAAGGTGGTGTCTTTCGAAATGACGGACATGAAAATTCTCCAGTGTTCGTAAGGTGCATCAAGCGGCCGCCGCGGAACGGGCTTTGCCCGGCCGCTGGGGGCGCCCCCTTGAGGGGGAGCGGCGGCAGCCGCTACGGGGGTGGTCAGTTCACCAACGTTTGGTCTTGATGTTGTGCACGTGGGCGTGCTGGCCGGCCTTGACGGGCGCTACGACCTTGCCCATGCTGATGCCGTACTTGATGACGGTGTCGCCCACCGACAGGTCCCGCAACGCGACCTTGTGGCCAATGGGGATGTCTTGCAGGGCCGTGACGGCCATCATCTTGTCTTCGTCCATGATCCAGCCGTTGAGGGCCATGCCGGCCTTCACGCCTTCCACCACCACCACGGCCACGCTGTCGTGGGCGTCGTGCAACACGAAATGAATCATCCTTGTGCTCCTGTTGGGCCGGCCGTCTGCAAACCGGGAAGCGCAGTATCTGGGGGTCATCAAGCTACGTCAAACAGGTCATCTATATGACTTGAATGAATCGGAGGGCTGCGCTCTAATCGCTGCATGTCCCGTATGGCTGCCAGTTCTGTTGCAAGTGCGTCCGATCGCGTGGCGCCGGCTGCTCGCACTGGCGCACCTGCGCCGCGGGTAGCCATGCAAACCATCGCGCCCGACGCCGCCGGCATGCCGCTGTACCGGGCCGTCAAGCGCGCCTTGCTCAAGAGCATCGAGCTTGGCACCGTGGCGCCGGGCGACGCCTTGCCCAGCGAGACCGAACTGGCCGCTGAGTTCGGTGTTTCGGTGGGTACGCTGCGCCGCGCGGTGGACGACCTGGTGGCCGAGCACATCCTGGTGCGCCGACAGGGCCGCGGCACTTTTGTGGCCACCCACACCAGCGACCGCTTCTTGTTCCAGTTTTTCCACGTCGAACGCAGCGACGGCTTGCGCCAGGCGCCCGAGGTCGAACTGGTGTCGTTTGAGCGCATCCGGCTCGATGACGACGCAGCCGTGGCCCTCAACCTCAAGCCTGGAGAGCCGGCTTTGCAGATCGAAAACCGCCTGCGCCTGCAGGGCCGCCCGGTGGTGCACGACCGGCTGGTGATTCCGGCGGCGCTGTTTCGTGGCCTGACCGAAAAGCGCTGGCGCGAGCGGCCCAGCACCATCTACCACCTGTACCAAAGTGAGTTTGCGATCACCGTGGTGCGCGCCTTCGAGCGCCTGCGCGCCGTGGGTGCCGACCGCGCTGCGGCCCGGGTCCTGGGGGTGCCGCAGGGCCAGCCGGTGTTGCAGGTGCGGCGGGTGGCGCTAGACCTGGGCGGCCACCCGGTGGAGTGGCGCGTGAGCACGGTGGTCACGGGCCAGCACGACTACGTCAACCTGTTGTCAAGGCCGATCTAGTTTGACGGTTCGCGGTGTTGTTGGCGGCCCCGCAGGCGCCATGCGGGTGTTGGCGAACGGCCGGCGGAAGTGGCTTCCAAAGACCAGCCGCAACCGCACGCTCTGGTCCATGGAAACGCATGGCATGACGGTGCCCTCTCGCAGGGCTTGCTCAAAAGAAGGTCAAAGAACAGGAGAGCGTCGGCAAGCTAGAAGATGCACCTGCTGACCCGTATGCCCTTGTGGCAGGATGCGGAAACAACAGCTCAGCTGGGAGGTGAATTGATGAAAGCTACCGATAAAAAGGTGTGGCATTTGCCATTCAGGGCCGTCGGTCTACACCAAGTGCTGCCGTTCGTGGTCGCGCTGACCGCTGCGCAGGCCTGTGCCGCCCAAGAGCCGCCATTGCCGGCTCTGCGCGTCGTCGAAGTCATCGTCGAGGTACCACCCAGCAACTTCGCCTACCGCCAAAGCGGCAGGCTGGTGTTTGGGCCGGCAGCCCCTGGCGGCAGCGCGACCCTGCCTTTGGTGGTCAGCCCGGGCGTTAGTTTTGGTGCGGCGCTGGGCATCAACCTGGTGGCCAGTGCTGTGGTATCCGCCATCGAGGCGGCCGCGGCTGAGACGGCGCGCGAGGCGGCGGGCCCGGTGGGTGCAGCGATTCAGAACGTGGACCTGCGGGCCACGGTGTTCGAACAGCTGCGGCAGTTGACCCCGGTGGGTGGGCCCAAGTGGGTGGCCAGTGAGGAGACCTTCCCAAAGCCAGAACCAGTGCCTGAAGAACCTGCCGTCAACCCCATGACCGGGCGGCCCGTATTGCCGCAGGCCCCCGACCCGCTCATACCCCTGGTCGAGCGTGCCAAACGAACCGAACACGAGGCGACTTTGTTCGTCAGGGTCTTGCCCTTGTTTCGTGGCCTTCAAGGCAAGACCTATGTGCAGGCCGCGGCCATGCTGTTCGACCCCAAGGGCAAACGTCTGGCCGAGTGGAACACCCAGGTGATGGGGCCTGAATCACCGGACCTGCCGCGGCCAGAACTCGTGCAATGGTGGGCCGACGGCCGATACCGGCAGTTCTTGGTGCAGGCCGTGCGTGCAAGCCTGTTCCCTTTGGTTGAGGATGTGGCCAACCCGTTGCAGCGGGCCGAGCGGCTGCTGCTGTACCGAGCCGCCCAAACCGTGACCTACGACGAGGTGGGCCGACCCGTCAAGGGGCCGTTGGACCACGTCATCAATGCGCCGCGCATGCGCAGCACGCCTTGTGTGCTTCGTACCGACAGCGCGCCAGTTGCCGTACGCTATAAGCGCAGCCATATCGCCAACCATTTGTTCGCCGCAGTCTATTGCGTGGGCGAGTCTGCCCAGGACTGGAAGCAGGAGGTGGTTCCTGGCATTTCCTGGATGCGCCAGTTTGACGCGCCTGCCCCGCTGATCGCCCGCCCGACGCCCTGATTGGCCAAGAGAGGTCGGCGCAAGCCTGCCACGGGCGGCACCAGCCGGGCGGGCTGTGTTTGCCCGGCAGCCAAGGCGTACAGTCGCTGCGCAGACCGGCCGTTTCAGGCTGGCGACTTTTTCAGGAGACCTTCATGCTTCGTTTGTTGTTCACAAGGGGCAGTGCTGCCCTGGCCTTGCTGGCCTTGGTGGGCCTGACGGCCTGCACCACCACCCCGCCAGGCCCGACTGCCTCCTGGGGCTCGCCGGAAGTGGTGGTGGCGCCTTCAAGCTTCACTGGCGTGCATGGCCTGGCGGTGGACAAGCAGGGCCGCTTGCTGGCCGGCAGCGTGGTGGGCAACGCCATCTGGGAAGTTGACCGCAACACGGGCGCCGCCAAGGTGTTGGTCGGTGGCCCCGAAGGCCAGGCCGATGACATCGCCATCGGGCCTAACGGTGAAATGGCTTGGACCAACTACCTCGTCGGCGCAGTACGCGTGCGCGACAACGACAGTGCGCCGCAGCGGGTGGTGGCGTCTGGCCTGCCGGGCCTGAATTCTCTGGACTTTGACCGCAGGAACGGGAAGCTTTACGCCACCCAGGTTTTTTTGGGCGACGCGCTGTGGGAACTGGACCCCAAGGGCGTGGCCGCACCGCGCCTGATCGCCAAGGACCTGGGCGGCCTGAACGGCTTTGAGGTGGGCCCCGACGGCATGATCTATGGCCCGCTGTGGTTCAAGAACAGCGTGGTCAAGGTCGACCCGGCCAATGGCGCGGTCACCGTCATCAACAACAGCTTCAAGACACCGGCCGCTGCCAACCTGGACGGCAAGGGCAATGTGTATGTGATCGACACTGCCACCGGTGAGCTGGCGCGCGTATCGCTGGCCACTGGCGCACGCAGCACCGTGGCGCAGCTGAACACCGCACTGGACAACCTGGCGGTGGCCCCCGACGGCACGGTCTATGTGTCCAACATGGCCGACAACTCGGTCCAGGCCGTCAACCCCAACACCGGCGCGGTGCGCACCCTGACCAGCGGCAAAGTGGCGGTGCCCTCAGGCGTCAAGCTGCTGGGCAACACGCTCTATGTGGCCGACGTTTTCGCCTACCGCCAGGTGGACCTGACCACCGGCAAGGTGAGTGACATCAAGCGCATGCATGGCACCGGCGTGGACATGGAGTACCCCTTTGCGCTGGGCGTCAGCGACAAGCTGGTGGCCATGGCTTCTTGGTTCACCGGCAGCGTGCAGGTGCTGGACCGCAGCAGCGGCAAGACCTTGGCCATGACCCACGGCTGGCAAGCGCCCTACGACGCACTGCCCATGGTCGACGGCAGCGTGCTGGTGGCCGAGATTGCCACGGGCAACATCACCCAAGCCAGCGGTGCCGACTTCAAGACCCGCAAGGTAATCGTCAGCGGCCTGGGCGGGCCGGTTCAGATGACGCTAGGCCGAGACGGCGACCTTTATGTCACCGAGGCCGCCGGTAACTTGGTGCGCATCAAGCTAACCGATGGCAGCAAGACCGTGGTGGCCAGCGGGCTGGCGTTGCCACAAGGGGTGGCGCAAACGCCCTGGGGCACCTTCATCGTGGCCGAAGGCGCGTTGGCGCGGCTGACCGAGGTTGACCCCGCCACCGGCAAACTGCGCACCGTGGCCGACAAGCTGCCCATCGGCTTGAGTGGTGGCCCTGGCATGCCACCGCCTTATGTGGCGACTGGCGTGGATGTGGGTCCGGACGGCAGCATCTACTTCAGCGCCAACCGCAACAACGGCATCTACCGCATCCGGCCGGTGCGTTGAGCGCGGCTTGAATGGGCAGCGCTGGTCAGGCCGACAGCGCGTCCAGGTTCAGCGTGTGCGACTGCCCCAGCCACAAGGCGCTGTCGCGGTGGTCGCGCAGCTCGTCGTCCGTGTTGGGGTGGATGAAGACATCCAGGGCGCCATGGTTGAGTGTCAGCCAGCCCACCACCACTGCGAAGTGGGCTGCGGGCAGGGCCAGTTGGTAGCTCCACATCGGGTGTGGCCCGACCGGTTTTTCATGAAAGCGGCCCATCTCGAAGAGGCCGTTCAAAGCGGTCTGGATGCGCTCGCGCAGTGCCCAGGCGGCATCGCGGCATCTGGCATCGAAGTAGATGTGGGCATGCCAGCTGGTGATGAGTGACGGATCGAGAACGGACATGGGGTCTGACTCCTGACGGGCGCCGCTGCTGCGGTCCATTGTCGGCGTTTGGCCCCAGTGGCGCTCAAACGGCGCCCTGTGCGTCAGGCCGGGTTAAGCTGTTGCATGCTTTCCAACCCATGCAAGTTGCGCGTGCCTGTGGTCAACGTCGTGACCCGATGGACACGATACGCGCTGCTGCTCAGCCTGGCCGGCCTTCTGGGCGCTTGTGCTGCTTTGCCTCCGCGCGGTGTGGTCGAGTCGTCGTCAGCCCTTGCCTACCAAGGTGACACGTCACTGGCCGGGTTGGCTGCTGCCAGTCGCCCCAGCGGCGAAACCGCGCCCTCGGGTTTCAGGCTCTTGCCCACGGGTGAGTTTGCCTTTGACGCACGCATGGCACTGGTTCGCCGGGCCCAGCGTTCCATCGACCTGCAGGCCTATCACATCCACCACGATGTGGCAGGCCGCGCCTTGTTGCGCGAGCTGCGCGACGCCGCGCAGCGTGGCGTGCGTGTCAGGCTGCTGGTCGACGATTTCCACGCTGGCCCCACCCTGCCGTTGTTGGCCGATCTGGCCGCCCACAGCAGCGTCCAGGTGCGTCTGTTCAACCCGCTGCCCTTGCGCTCGGGCCTACCCATCCTGCGGCTGCTGCTGTCGTCGGGCGCGTTTGAGCGCCACAACCACCGCATGCACAACAAGCTGCTGTTGGCCGACAACACCATGGCGGTGTTTGGTGGGCGCAACGTGGCCGACGAATACTTCATGGGCCACTCAGAAGCCAACTTCATTGACCTGGATGTGCTGGGCACGGGCGCGGTGGTGCAAGACCTGTCAGCGGTGTTTGACCGTTACTGGAACAGCGAAGCCGCCTGGCCTTTGCTGACCGTGCAGGGCGGGCCGGCGCCACAGGCTGCGGCCGCGCGCGAGCGCTTTGACGCCGACGTGGGCGCTGCGCTGCCACCGCCGGCCCCCTACGAGACCGACCCGGCGGGGCATCGATCGGTGGAGCAGCAGTTTCAGCGCGGTTGGCTGACGCTGCACCACGCCACGGCTCTGGTGTTTGCAGACCCGCCCGAAAAGGCCCTGTCGCACGAGATCTTGAAGGACCCCAGTGCCGCCATGGCCGGCATGCTGAGCGTGATTGGCAAGGCCCAGCAAGAAGTACACATCGTCTCGCCCTACTTCTTGCCCGGGCCGATCGGCATGGCGATGATGAGCGCGGCGGCCGCGGCCGGTGGGCGCACCGTGCTTTACACCAATTCGCTGGGCACCACCGACGAGCCGCTGGTGCACCACCGCTACAGCAGTTACCGCGTGCCGATGTTGCGGCTGGGCGTCGAGATCCTGGAGTTCAGCCCGGTGGCGGTGCAGCGCTCTTTGGGCTTTGGCCGTTTTGGCGCTTCGACCCCGCGTCTGCACGCCAAGGTGGCGCTGGTGGACCGGCGCCACCTGCTGGTCGGTTCGGTGAACCTGGACAGCCGCTCGGCGGTGGGCAACACCGAGATGGCCGTGGCCATCGACAGCCCCGCCCTGGCCGCTGAGCTGCGCTTGGCGCTGGAAGGCGAGCGGGCGGGTCTGCTTTACCGGCTTCGGCTGGGCGCTGACGGGCAAAGTGTGGAGTGGTTGTCACGCGATAGCCAGGGCCTGCCCCAGGTCATCACCGAAGAACCCGGCAGCAACGCCTGGCTGCGGTTCAAGCTGTGGCTGCAGTCGCTGTTGGTGGACGAGCGCTTGCTTTAGGCCAGATCGGTCTTCTTTTGGCAAGGGGGTGCCATGAGGCGGATCGGCAAGGCCAGCGTGATCAGCCAGCAGCAGGCCAGCATGGCCGCCGATGCGCTCAGCGAAAACAGCAAGCCACCCCATTGGTAGAGCAAGCCCGATAGCAGCGTGCCAACAAAGCGCCCCAGCGCGTTGGCGGCGTAGTAGAAGCCCACGTCTTCGGCCGCTTTCTCCGAGCCCGCAAAGGCCAGGATCAGGTAAGAGTGAACCGATGAATTGACCGCAAAGGCAACGCCAAAAACGCCCAGGCCGGCCACGACCACCCATTCCAGTTGCGGCACCTTCAACGCCACGGCGACGGCCAGCGCGAGGGGCACCACGGCCAGCAGCGCCGACCACAGGCGCGCCGCTGGCACTTCGGTGCCCAGGCCATCTGCACTGCGCCTGACCAGCGCCGGTGCCAAGGCCTGCACCAGCCCGTAGCCGATGGTCCAGATCGCCAGGAAAGCGCCCACCATCGTGAAGGACCAGCCCGCCGCATACAGGAACACCGGCACCCCCACCACAAACCACACGTCGCGCGCACCAAACAAGGCCACCCGCGCGGCAGCCAGCAGGTTGATGGCGCGGTTCTTGGCGAACAGTTCCTTGGCCGTTTTCGAGCCCTTGGCCTTGCCCATCAGCGGGGGTACCCACAGCACCACGCCCATCAGCACCAGGCCCAACACAGCGGCCATGGCCCACAAGGAAATCTGAAAGCCCAGCCGGTCGAGCAACAGCCCGCCGAGGAAAAAGCCCAGGCCCTTCATCGCGTTTTTGCTGCCCGTGAACCAGGCCACCCACTTGAACAACTGGCCTTGAGCGCTGCCCGCGGTGAGCTTGATGGCCGACTTGGTCGACGTTTTGGTCAAGTCCTTGGCAACGCCGCACACACCTTGCGCCAGCACCACCCAGGCCACCGACATTGCAGCCGTCCAATGGGGCGACAACTGCGACAGCAGCACAAAGCCGGTGATCTGCGTGGCCAGGCCCACCACCAGCATGCGCTGGATGCCATAGCGCGTGGCCAGCCAGCCGCCCAGCAGATTGGCGACCACCCCCATGGCTTCGTACAGCAAGAACAGCGATGCCAGCGCAAACGGCGAGTAGCCCAGCCGGTAAAAGTGCAAGAGCACCAGCATGCGCAGCGCGCCGTCGGTGAGCGTGAAGCCCCAGTAGGCGGCGGTGACGATGGCGTAGTGGCGTGCGCCGTCGCGGGGTGCGCCTGCCGGCGACGGGATTGGTGCCAGCGGCGCAGACCGTGCCATTGACCCTACAGACCCAGGCTGTCCATGTGGCAGGCCAGGTCCACCATGCGGCAGGCGTAGCCCATCTCGTTGTCGTACCAGGCGTAGACCTTGAGCAAGGTGCCGTCGGTGACCAGCGTCGACAGCGCGTCGATGATCGACGAGCGGGTGTCGCGCGCGTAGTCGGCACTGACCAGCGGCCGTTCTTCATACCCCAGGATGCCGGCCAAGGACCCTGCAGCGGCTCGCGCAAACAGCTGGTTGACTTCAGCGGCCGTGGTCTCGCGCTTCAGCTCAAACACGCAGTCGGTCAGGGACGCATTGAGCACGGGTGCGCGCACCGCGTGGCCGTCCAACTTGCCCTTCAATTCGGGGTAGATCAGTGCGATGGCGGTGGCGCTGCCGGTGGTGGTGGGCGACAGGCTGAGCATCGCGCTGCGCGCACGGCGCAGGTCTTTGTGCGGTGCGTCGACCATCAGGTTGGTGTTGGTCGGGTCGTGGATGGTGGTGATCTGGCCGTGGCGGATGCCGATGGCCTCGTGCACCACCTTCACCACCGGTGCCAGGCAGTTGGTGGTGCAGCTGGCGGCGGTGACGATGCGGTGCTGCGTGTGGTTGTACAGGTGCTGGTTGACGCCGACCACGATGTTCAACACACCGCCCACCTTCACGGGCGCTGCCACAATCACCCGCTTGGCGCCGCGGTCCAGGTGGCCTTGCAGGGTTTCGGGCGTCAGGAACTTGCCTGTGCATTCCAGCACCAGGTCCACGCCCAAGTCGCCCCAGGGGATCTGGGCGGGCGTTGCGTGCGACGTGAAGCCCAGCTGCCGCTGGCCGATGTGCACCTGGCCTTCGTCTTCAGCTTCGATGTGCTCGCGCCAGCGGCCCTGCACGCTGTCAAATGCCAGCAGGTGCGCGGTGGCCACGGCCCCGCCTTTGACTTCGTTGAGGTGCACCACGTCCAGCCGGTGGTGGGCGCGTGGGTCGTCGGCCGGCCTGTCGGCCGCGCCCATGGCGGCGCGCAGGGCCAGACGGCCGATGCGGCCCATGCCGTTGATGCCAACTCTCATTGCTTTCCTTGCGTGGCTTGGTCGGGTCGGCCAGGCAGATGACTGTTCCACCGATGTCAGATGGTAGAAGGGAAATGTGACGATTTCTTGACATGGAGACGCAGTTCTTCTCACGCCTTGCCGAAGACCTCGTCCGTGTCGGACAGACGTCGTTCGCTGCCAACCGCGGTTTCAGTGGTGCACGAGACGGCGAACCAAAGCCAGCCAGGTAACAAGGCCGACGGCCAGCACCGCCAAGGGCTGAAAAATCGTTGCCAGCGTGTCAGGCGTGAAGTCCTATGCCGCCTTGGCGCTGGGCTGCACCATCACCATGGCAATGGTGGCCAAGGCCACCGCGCAGAGCTTTCTTGCCGAGCCGTCAGCCGGCTCGCTGTAGACCTTGGCCTCGACCACGGTTATCGCACGGCCGGGCTTGATCACCTGCGCCTCACAAACCAGTCGGTCGCCAGCGCCCGGAGACAGGAAGTTCAGCTTGTATTCGGCGGTCAGGCAACTCTGCTGCGCCCGGTCTACCAAGGTGGCCGCAGCGCAGGTGGTGGCGTTGTCGATGAGAAAGGCGATCGCGCCGCCGTGAAAATAGCCCATGTGCTGCAGCACCTCGTCACGCCGCTGCAGGGCCAGCACCACCCGGCCTGGGGTGATCTCGGCCACCTCGGCGCCCACCAGACGCATGAAACCCTGCGCCGCCAGCGCCTGGCGGATGGCACGGTCGGTGTGTTCGAATCCATCTTGGTCCACGCCCAACTCCTTGGAGCTGGCCTGAAACCGCCCAGCCCGTGAATTTGAAAGTACTTTGATAGTGAAGTATATGATCGTGCACCAAGCAGGGTCAACCAGCGGTCATCCGCAGCGGGTCGTGGGGCACGCGCCTGCAGAAAGTGCCCGGTCTGTCGTACGGACCAGGCAGATTCACTGACATGCCACCTTCATGACAACTGCCCATCAAGCCCGCCTCTACCACCGCCTGCAAAAGGCATCACGGGTGATGCAGCGCGCTGTGGATGCCCAAGTGACTGCACGCGCGGGCGTCACCGTCGCGCAGGCCGGCGTGCTGGCCATCGTGAAGCAGGCCGGTCAGATCAGCCAGCGCGAGGTGGCGGGTCAGCTGGGCTTGAACGAGTCGGCCGTCACGGCGATGGTCACTCGCCTGTTGAGCCTGGGCCTGGTGGCCCGTGGGCACGACCCGACGGATGCACGCGCCTGGGTGCTGACGCTGACCGAGCAGGGCCTTGGCCAGCTGAGCAAGGTGCAGCCCATCATCCGGCAGGTCAATGCGCGCATTGAAGCGGTGCTGAGCGCTGACGACATTGCGCTGATGGCCGATGCCTTGGAGCGTTTGACTCAAGCCTTTGGCGATGACGCGACCACCGATTGACCCAGGGTTCGACTTCCCGCATCGGTGGCATGCGCCCCACCTAGCGCTTTGCATCCGTATCCGGTGCGGTGACTGACACGGCCGAAGGCCACACGGCGGGCTTGCGACAGGGTTGACCACAGGGCGCGAGAGCCCGTCATCAAGCCACCGCCGAGCGTCGCCCAGAACTGGTCCTGCATCTCTTGCCGGGCTTTCAGCGCGCCCCGTTTCGCGGCCTCCCTGAAGGCTGCAAAGTCGGTGGGTGAGAGCTGTGTGTGCAAGTGTTCGGTGTTCATGCGGATGTCCTTGGGTGGGTGTGCAGTGACTGTAGGCAGCGCACACAAACGGGGAAACTGTGGCCGCCGCAAATGCGCCTTGCGCGCCGCGCAAAACCATGGCCCGCCAGGCCGTACCATGGGCCGCATGCACGATCTGGGCTTTGACGACCTCAAGCTGTTTGCCCGCGTGGCCTCGCTGGGCACGCTTTCGGCTGTGGCCCGCGAACGCGATGTGCCGGTCAGTCAGGTCTCGCGGGCGTTGACGCGAATCGAGAAGGCCTGCGGCGCGCGCCTGATTCACCGCTCAACGCACGCGCTGGCGCTGACCGCCGAGGGTGAGACCTTCCTCGACTATTGCCGCCGAATTGGTGCCACCGTGGAGGAGCTGGAAGGTGAATTCGCCAGCCAGGCGCAGGAACCCAGCGGACCGGTGCGTGTTTCGGCCAGCACGGTCATCGCACAGTACCAGTTGCTGCCCAGCCTGGCCGGGCTGATCCAGCGGCATCCGCTGCTGCGGGTCGAACTGGAGGTCAGTGACCTGATCGTCGACATGGCCCGCAGTGGCATCGACATCGCCATCCGCACCCAGGCCACCTTGCCTGAGACGATGGTGGCGCGGCCGCTGGGCCACCTGGGCCGCGCGCTCTACGCTGCGCCTGAGTACCTGGCCTTGGCCGGGACACCCACTCACCCGGACCAATTGCGACAGCACCGGCTGGTCACCAACAGCGCCGCTACGCATCTCAACCATTGGCCCTTTGTCATCGATGGCCAGGTGCTGAAGACTCCCGCTGACGGCTTCTGGCGGGCCAACGACACCGGCTTGGCGGCCAACATGGTGCTGGCCGGCCTGGGCATCGGCAGGTTGGCCACCGTGGTGGCCGAGCCCTTGGTCCGCCAGGGTCGGCTGTTTCCCGTGCTGGCCAGCTTTGTCGACGCGCAGCCCAGTGCGATCTATGCCATCACCGCGACCACGCGCCAGCGCCTGCCCAAGATCAAGGCCTGCTTGGACTACTGGTCAGAGTGGTTCAGCTCGTCGGCTTGACCGGATTTTTTCGCTGACTTCGCGCGGGTCCGAAAGATCGGTGCAACAGCACGTCGCTGCCTTCATCGCCGAGACAGCAGTGGTCGCTGGGGCCGACCTGCCGCAATTCGTCAAAGACAAGGTTGACGCCATCCTCGAGTGCGGCATCTTGGCCCAGGGCTTCCTGCGCCTGCTGCTGGCCGCACAGCCCAAGCTGCTCAAGCGTTTGTTTGACCACCGTGTCAACTGCAGCTCGCACCGACGAGTTGACCAGTGTCGTTCGCTTCAACCACGCGTTTCACCCACGGTGTGGGGGAGCGATCAACGTCGTTGCGCAACGCGTCCAGTGAGATCAGGCGCGCAACTTCCATCGCGACCCGCAAGGAGCGCCCTGCAACGATTTACCGGCGCAACCAGGGTAACAGGCGCTGCTGCATCCAACCGGCCACCACCACCAGCCATGCCGCCAGCGCGACCCAGACCATACCCTGAGAAATCCAATGCAAGGGCGGGAAATCTGCCGCCAGCCCCAGGCGTCCACTGGCCACGGCGTACATGCCCAGCGGAAACACGCAGCTCCACAGCGCGGGTTCGTAGCGCAGCGGCAGGCGGTTGACACCATGCTTCCACAGGCCAAACAGCAGCAGCATCGGTATCCACCAGGTTGCCCAGGAAAAAATCATCAGCGTGATGCCATCGATGAAAGGCCGTTGCGCCATCAGAAAGGGCAGGTGCGGGTCTTCGGTGAGCAAGGTTGTGCCTGCGTTGGCGCTGATGGCGGCCGCACCCATCACGACCCACAGCAGCGGCCCGATGTCATGCGGTTTCAGTGCCAGGAAAAAGATGCGGTAGCAAAAGAGCGTGACAAAGACACCGTAAAAGGCAAGCCCGAGCCCCCACAGCATGTAGACCTCAAAGACCATGTAGACCGACCAGGCATCCAGTTCGGGGGCAAGCCGACCACCCAGCAGCACCAGTGATTGCGTGCCCACGATGGCGATCAGCCACCCCCCATGGACGATGTTCACGTTGTTTTCGTGCGTTAGAAAAGTCAGCACGCTGAAGGCCAAGTACAGCAGCAGGCACCAGGAAGCAAAAGCCAGGAGCCAGCAGGCCAGAGCCCACCGCGTCTGGCCCTGCTGATGCAAAAGCAGGCCCACGATGCTGGTGGCCGCCACCAGCGTGAAGTAGGAAAACACCATGCGCGGGTTGAGCAGGTCGATGCGCACCAGCGCCGCGTGACGCAGCAGGCGCAAGGCGCTCAGGCCCAGCAGCATCAGCCAGACCAACACAGCCACCACGCCCAGCGCGTCGGCCAGCCGCTCGAAACTGTGCAGGCGCAGACCCAGCGACAGGATGCCGCTGGCCATCACCAGCGCGAAGTTTCCAGGGTGCAGCGCCTGCAGCGACAGTTCCAAGGTGCTTTCGTTGGTATCGGCACTTGGGGTCGGTGGCGGTGCAGGCGAGAAGGGTGTGGGCAGCGACATCGCGAGAAGGAGTGTGAACCCTGAACACGGGGTGGTGGCTACGGGATTGCGCGGATGAATGCCGCAGAGAAGTGCACTGTGCGGCTCGGCTGCAGCACGGCAACGGGCTGGCTCCGTTGACAGCCCTGTTTGCTTTGACCGAGAAGCGAACGTACAAATTTATCCGGGTGTTATTGACGGATCTATTTTGCCCGGGTATATTATTGTTTTACCCGGATGAATAAGAACCATGGACCAAACACACAGCAGAACCTGGATCGCCTTTGCCAACAACAAGCGAGTCGCCATCGGCGAGCCCAAGGACGTGGCGACCCGCGTGAAGTCTCTTCTCGACCGCGAGCCCGATGTGTCCGTCCTCGTTCTGGACGCCCACACGAGTCATCCTGTGGAGGTCGATCTGCGCGGCTCGCTTGCCAGCATCCTGAAGCGCTTGCCGTCGCCCGCCGCCGAGGCCCCTGCGCCGAGCGCAGCGGCAGCCGAAGCGCTGCCGCGCGGCCCGGGTCGACCCAAGCTGGGCGTGGTGCCACGCGAAGTCACGCTGCTGCCACGCCATTGGGACTGGCTGGGCACGCAACCCGGCGGGGCATCGGTGGCATTGCGCAAACTTGTCGAGAAGGCTCAGCGCGCCAGCGCCGAGTCGGACCGCAGGCGCGTGGCCACCGAATCGGCCTACCGTTTCATGCACGCGCTGGCTGGCAACCAGAAGGGCTTCGAGGAAGCATCGCGCGCCTTGTTCGCGGGTCAGCTGGATCGCCTGAGAGTTGAAGTTGCCCGGTGGCCGCCAGACGTGCGGGCGCACTTGCTGGAACTGGCCGGCCGCGCGATGCCTGCCGACCCGGCAGACGGCGGAACGCCAGCAACGGTTTAACCGATTGGTTCCTGCCGCAAGAACGCGAGCGCAGTGCCTTGATAACCCTGGAGATGTTGTGAATCCTTTGTCAACCCAGCAGGCTGCCGGGCAGCCGGCCTTGGCCAGCCCAACGCACAGGCAACGGGAGCCTGCCATGGTCTTCATCCTGCTGACGGTTCTGATCGACATGCTATCGATCGGTTTGATCGTGCCGGTGTTGCCGGCGCTGGTCGGCACCTTTACTGCTTCACCCACAGAACAGACGTTCTGGTTCGGTGCCGTGGCCCTGAGCTTCGGGGTGGCCAACTTCTTCGCCTCGCCTGTCCTTGGCGCGCTGTCAGACCAGTTTGGTCGACGGCCCCTGCTGCTGCTGGGGTTCTGTGGCCTGGCGCTGAGCTTCATCGTCACGGGATTGGCCACGGCGCTGTGGATGTTGATCGCGGTTCGGGTGCTCAGCGGCGCGATGCTCGCCAACGCCGCAGTGGCCAACGCTTACGTGGCAGACATCACGGCGCCAGAGGATCGCGCCCGGCGCTTCGGCCTGGTGGGCGCGATGTTTGGCCTGGGCTTCACCCTGGGGCCGGCGCTGGGCGGTTACCTGGGCGGCATCGATCTGCGGCTGCCGTTTTTTGTGGCCGGCGGCTTGGCCGCCCTGAACTGGATCTATGGCTACTTTGTGTTGCCCGAGTCGCTGCCGCCCGAACAGCGCAAGCCCTTCAATTGGCGCCGCGCCAACCCGCTGGGCGCGCTGGCGGGACTCAGGGAACTGCAGGGCGTGGGTTCGCTGATCGTGGTCATCGGTCTGGCCGGGTTGGCGCAGGCCACGCTCTTCAACAGCTTTGTGCTTTACACCACGTTCAAGTTCGGCTGGGGTCCTCGGGACAACGGGCTGGCGCTGTTCACCGTGGGCCTGTCGTCGGTGCTGGTGCAGGGTTTCCTGCTCAAGCATCTGCTGCGGCTGCTGTCAGCGCGGATCCTGGCGGTGGGTGGCCTGATGGCTTCGACGCTCACCTACCTGGCCTTCGGCGCCGTGACCGAAGGCTGGATGATGTTCGTCGTCATCGTCGTCGGTAGCCTGCTGGGTGGCGGCGCGGCCGCGGTGGTTCAGGGCCTGGTGTCCAATGCCGCCGACGCGCGCCACCAGGGCCAGACGATGGGCGCTCTCGCGGCAGTGAACACGCTGATGGCGGTGATCGCGCCGGTGATCAGCGCCAGTTTGCTGGGCATGGTCTCGCACCTGCCCCAAGGCGACTGGCGCATGGGGCTGCCCTTTTACTTCTGCGCTGCGGCCCAACTGGTCGGCACGGGTTTTGTGGCGTGGCACTTTCGCGTCACCGTGCCGGCCGTTGGCAAACCTGCGTTGGCGGGCGGCGGTCAGGTCTAGCTGGGCTTGCGTGGCGTGTCCGGCGGCGCCGACGGCACAAACGGGTAACGCGCCTTGGCTTTGGTGGCTGTGGTGCTGGTGCTGCCCACGCTGCGAACGTACTGTTTGGAGGCGTCCTTGCGCACTTCATAGTCCCAAGGCGTGTGCGTGCCCTTGATCAGCGTGGTGTGCAGGAACAAGCGGCGGCGTTGGCTGGCCAGCACTTCGCGTTTGATGCGCTCGGGCTCGAAGCGGCGTTCGATGTCGTCCACAAAACGCTGGGCCAGGGCTTGGTGGGCCGGGTCTTGGCACAGATTGCGCAGCTCGGATGGGTCGCTCTTCAGGTCGAACAGCATGCCCGGGTCGCCTTCGCAGTAGACGTATTTGGTGTGACCTTGGCGCAAGATCAGTGCCGGTGCGTGCACGCCTTCGCCGGTGAATTCGATCAAGGCTTCGTCGGTCCAGGCTGGGTCGCTGCCATGCAGCAGCGGGCTCAGGCTGCGGCCGTCGATGGGGTCGGCCAGGGTTGGCGGCTGGCCGTCGGTGGCCAGGTCGAGCAGCGTGGGCAAGAGGTCGACCAGCGAGCAGTTTTGGCCCACGCGTCGCGCCGCGGGTGCGCCCGGGGCGTTGATGATGAGCGGCACCTTGATCGACTGCTCGTAGGGGTTGAACTTGAACCACATGCCGCGCTCGCCCAGCATCTCGCCGTGGTCGGCGGTGAAGACGATGACGGTGTTGTCCAGCGTGCCGGTTTGCTCCAGGGTGTTCAGCAGCAAGCCGACTTTGTGGTCGATGTAGCTGACCATGCCGTAGTACGCGTGGCGGGCCGACAGGATCATCTCGTCGGTGACGCGGTGCTCGTCCTGGCGGATCAGCTGGTAGTAGCGCTGGCTCCAGGGGTCGCGTTTTTCAAAGGGTATGAAGGGCACGGCGGGCATGTCGATCTGGTCGTGCCGGTACAGGTCCCAGTACTCGCGCGAGATGGTGAAGGGGTTGTGCGGGTGCGTGAACGACGACACCAGCATGAAGGGGTCGGCCTGCGGGCGGCGGGCGTGGTCGTAAAGCCACTGCACCGACTGGTGGGCCACGTCATCGTCGTAGTCCATCTGCAACGAACGCACGCACAGGCCCGACTCCACGATGCCGCGCATGCTCATCTGGCTGGGCGCATAGGGCTCGATCTTGCGTTGCCAGTCGGCCGTCCAACCAAAGTCAGACGGGTAGATGTCGGTGGTCACGCGGTCTTCAAAACCGTGCAACTGGTCGGGGCCGACAAAGTGCATCTTGCCCGACAGGCAGGTGTGGTACCCCAGTGAACGAAGGTAGTGCGCGAAGGTGGGCACCGACGCCGGGAATTCAGCTGCGTTGTCAAACGCGCCGATGCGTGAGGAGCGCTGCCCCGACATCATCGCAAAGCGTGACGACGCGCAGATGGGGTTGGGCGAGTAGGCGTTTTCAAACACAGTGCCGCGTGCTGCCAGGCGGTCCAGATGGGGCGTCTTGACCAGCTGGTGGCCATAGGCCGCCAGGGCGGTGGCCGCCAATTGGTCGGCCATGATGAACAGAATGTTGGGGCGCTTCATGTCAGCTCCTTGCTGAGTGCGGAAAACGTCTCCCAATGCGAGGCGCTACCCGGCACCGGGAAACTCAGGCCGTGTGGAATCCGAATCAGCAACGGCTGACTGGGCATACAACCGCCTCAGTCGATCTTCACGCCCAGGTCCTTGATCAGCTTGCCCCACTTGGCGTGCTCGGCGCGCAGGTGGGCAGCAAACTCGTCGGGTGTGGAAGCCACGGTTTCGTCGCCCTGCTTGGCAAAAGAGTCCTTCAGCGTGCGCAGCGACGTGGCGGCGTCGCGCTGCAGGCGAGCGACGATTTCTTTTGGGGTACCTGCGGGTGCAAAAAGCCCGAACCAGGTGGTGGCGTCGACGTCGCCCAGCCCGGCCTCGCTCATGGTGGGCACATCGGGCAGCGCAGCCAAGCGGCGTTTGCCGGTGACCGCCAATGCGCGAGCCCTGCCGCCTTGCACCTGCGGCAGCACCAGTTCGACGTTGACCACCATGAAGGCGGCCTCGCCCGTGATCAGTGCGTTCACCGCCTGCGGGCCGCCTTTGTAAGGCACATGAACAACATCCAGCCGGGCGGCGGTTTGAAGCATGGCGCCGGCCAGGTGCACGGCGGTGCCGTTGCCGGTGGACGCGTAGTTCAGCTTGCCCGGTTGGGCGCGCGCTGCAGCCAACAGTTCAGGCAGGGTCTTGACGTTCAGTGTGGCTGAACTGGCCAGCAGCAAGGGTGATGCGGTGACTTGCGTGATGGGTGCGAAGTCTTTCAGCGCGTCGTAAGTCAAGTTGCGATACACGCCGGGTGCAATGGCGTGGGTGGCCACCGATCCCAGCAGGATGGTGTATCCGTCAGCGGGCGCACGCGCCACCTGGGCCGATCCCACCGTGCCACCGGCACCGGCGCGGTTGTCGACGATCACGGTTTGGCCCAGGTGCTTGCGCATCTCTTCGGCCAGCGCGCGGGCCACGAGGTCGAGCGCGCCACCGGCGGGGAATGGCACCACCAGGGTTACGGGTCTGGCGGGGTAGGCGGCTTGGGCCAGGGCGGCTGTGCTGGTCAACAGAGACAGTGCCAAAGCCGAAAAGAAACGGACCATGAGGGTCTCCTGGATGTGGACGTTGAGTGAGGAGTGCGGCGGGACGATCTGCGATGAATCAGTGCTTCAGTGCTTCAGCGCAGAAAGACGCCCAGGCATCAAGGCGTTAGCACGATCTTGGCCGATGCGCTCTTGCCCTGGTCCAGGTCCACAAACGCTTGCGGTCCTTGGGCCAGCGTGCGCTCTTCAACCCAGCCCAGGTTTCCAAACACACCGCGGTGCAGCGCGTCCACGGTGGCCCGCAAGTCGGCGGTGGTGTAGGTGTAGGTGCCCAGCAGCGTGATCTCGGCCAGCGTGAGCTTGCGCATGTCGATTTCGCTGGCCCAGTCTTGCAGCCCGATGTGCATGATCACGCCGCCCGGACGGATGCTGGCAAAGGCCTGCTGGCGCGTGATCTTGCTGCCCACAGCGTCCATCACGTAGTCAAAAGCGGACTCGGCCAGTGGCTGCTCGCGCGGATCGATCGCGGCGCAGCCCACTTCGTCTTGCAGGGTCTGCCGGCGCAAGGGGTTCAGTTCGGTGACGGTCAGTTGCTGCACACCCAGGTGCTTGAGAAGCAGCGCCGCCAGCATGCCAATCGCACCGCCGCCGATGATCAGCACCTTGCACTCGTGCAAGGGCCGCAGCAGGGCGCGCATCGACAAATTGATGGCATGCCAGGCGGTGGCCGCGGGCTCGGTCAGCGCGGCGGCCGTCGCTGGCATGTCTTGCGGCATGGCAATCAAGCTGGCCGCCGGAATGCTCATGTACTCGGCATATGCACCGGGCCGGGTCATGCCCACCATGGTGCGGTTGCTGCACAGGTTGTTGCGGCCCTGCACGCAGTAGTCGCACACGCCGCAGGTGATCAGAGGGTTGCCGGTCCAGCGGGTGCCCACATCGAAACCGTTGGCCGCAGTCTGCGCGATGCTGCCGACAAACTCATGGCCCAGCACCAGCCCTGGCTTGCGGCGCGGGTCGTGACCATGCCAGGCGTGCATGTCTGAGCCGCAGATGCCCACGGCTTCGATCTTCAGCACCACGTCGCCCGCCACCAGCTCGGGCATGGGTCGCTCCTGCAACTGCAGTTCACCGGGCTGGGTGTAGACCAGGGCTTTCATGTGGCTGTCCTGTGGCTGTCTTGAATGGCGGCGCGCAACAGGTCCACCATGCGGTCGATGTCCTGTGCGCTGCTGGTGAAGGGCGGGGCCAGCACCACCGTGTCGCCAGGGGCGCGGGTGAGCAGGCCACGGTCGAAGGCCGCCACCTGGGTGGCGTTGCCACGCTGGCCTGGTGCGCCCGCGTTGGGTGCCAGCTCAATGCCCGCAGCCAAGCCGATGTTGCGGATGCTGACCACACCGGGGGCGTCGGCCAACGAATGCACAGCGGCCTCGAAATGCGGGCTCAGTGCTCGCACACGCTGGGGCAGCTGTTCCTCGTCCATCACGTCCAGCATGGCCAGCGCCGCAGCGCAGGCCAGCGGGTGGCCCGAGCAGGTATAGCCGTGCATCAGTTCTGACAGGTGGCCAGGGCCGTGCATCAAGGTGTCGTGGATGGCGCGGCTGACGATCACACCACCCAGCGGCGCAGCGCCGTTGCTCACCGTCTTGGCAAACAAGATCATGTCGGGCACCACGCCCAAGGCTTGTGCCGCAAACATCGAGCCCAGGCGGCCGAAACCGGTGATGACCTCGTCAAAGATCAGCAGCAAGCCGTGGCGGGTGCAGATGTCGCGCAGCCGCTGCAGGTAGCCCACGGGGGGCACCAGCACGCCGGTGCTGCCGGCAAAGGGCTCAACGATCACGCCGGCGATGTTGCTGGCGTCGTGCAGGGCAATGATGCGCGACTCCAACTCGTCGGCCATCTGTGCGCCGGCGGTGGGCTGGCCGCGCACAAACGCTTGTGGCGTGCCGTTCCAGGCGGGGTCCCAGGTGGCGCGCAGGTGGTCGGCGCGCAGCATGGCGCTGCCAAAAACGCGGCGGTTGTTGAGCATGCCGCCCACCGAAATGCCGCCAAAGCCCACGCCGTGAAAACCGCGTTCGCGGCCCACAAACAACTGGCGTTGGCCTTCACCGCGGGCGCGGGCGTGGGCCAAGGCAATCTTCATCGCGGTGTCGCAGGCCTCGCTGCCGCTGTTGACCAGGAACACGCGGTCCATGCCCGGTGGTGCCAGCGCCGCGATGCGCTCGGCCAGTGCGAAGGCACCCGGGTGGCCGACCTGAAAGTTGGACGCAAAGTCCAGCGTGTCGATCTGCCGCTTCATGGCTTGGGCGATCTTGGGGTGGCGGTGGCCGGCGCCCACGCACCACAGGCCCGACGTGCCGTCCATCACTTCGCGTCCGTCGGCCGTGCGGTAGTTCAGGCCTTCGGCCGAGACCACCAGGCGGGGTTCGCTCTTGAATTGCCGGTTGGGCGTGAAGGGCATCCAGAAGGCGTCTAAAGAGGCAGCATTCATAGCGTGTGATTCATCCTCTATCCAGCTTCCCGCCGCGGAACCGGCTTTGCCGGGCCGCAGGCGGACGGCCCCCTCGGGGGGTAGCGAGCGGCAGCGAGCTTGGGGGCTCCATCACTTGGCGGTGAAGCCGCCGTCCACCATCAGTGTTTGGCCAGTGATGTAGCTTGAAGCTTCGCTGGCCAGGAACACCGTCACGCCATACAGGTCTTGCAGCGTGCCATTGCGGCCGGCGCAGGTTTGTGCGGCGTTGCGCGCGGCCAGCTCCGGGTTGTTGAAGACGGCTGCCGTCAACGGTGTGGGGAAAAAGCCGGGGCCGATGGCGTTGCAGGTGATGCCTTTGGAAGACCACTCCTGTGCAATGGCCCGCGTGAGCTGCACCACGCCGCCCTTGCCGGCGCCATAGGGTGCGCTGTTGGGAAAAGCACGCCAGCTTTGCAGTGAAGCGATGTTGATGATGCGGCCCCAGCCGCGCGCGGCCATGCCGGGGGCGAGCGCCTGGGTCAGGAAGAAAGGCGCGCTCAGGTGCAGCGCGATCTGCGTTTGCCAGGACTCGGGTGTCACGTCGCCGAAGGGTTGGCGCAGGTTGACGCCAGCGGCATTGATCAGGATGTCGACGCCGCCCAGCTGTTCTTCAGCGGCTTGCGCCACGCGGTGCAGGCCAGGTGCATCGCTCAGGTCGGCGGCCAGGGTCTGGGCCTGGATGCCTGCGGTCTGCAGGCGTTGTGCGGCCGCTTGCAGTTCGGCGTCGCGCCGGGCCACCAACAGCACCTGCGCGCCGGCCAGGCCCAACGCATGGGCCATGGCTTCGCCGATGCCCGAGTTGCCACCGGTGACCAGCGCACGGCGGCCCTGCAGGTCGAAGAGAGCGGCGAGTTTCATGGTCGGCGTGGCCGTGAGGGGGAATGGGCGGCGCTATGGCAAGGGGAAAAAATGGGTGCCCTGAAGGTCGCAGCAAGGTCTGCGCTGAGGGCCTCTCACGCCGTTACCGGATTGCCCAGCACAAACTGCTGGCCAGGGTAGTACTTGGCCAGCCGATCGTCTGCCGTGCGGGCGTGCGCTTCCATGCCTTCCAGCCGCGAGATGCGGGCGGTGACTTCACCAATGTCGCGTGCGGCTTCGCGGGTCATGCGCTGCCAGGTCAGTGTCTTCATGAACTTGTGCACCGACAGGCCGCCTGAGTAGCGTGACGCGCCCTTGGTGGGCAGCACGTGGTTGGGGCCGCTGGCCTTGTCGCCATAGGCCACGGTGGTTTCTTCGCCCAGGAAGAGCGATCCGTAGCAGGTCAGGTTGGCCAGCCACCATTCCAGGTCGCGGGTGTGCACCTCCAGGTGTTCGCTGGCGTAGCGGTCGGACAGCGCGGCCATTTCCTCGCGGGTGTCGCACACCATGACCTCGCCATAGTCGCGCCAGGCGCAGGCCGCCGCGTCTTGCGCGATGGGCGGCAGGGTGGCGATGAGTCCGGGCACACGCTTCATCACTGCCTCGGCCAACGGCTTGCAGGTGGTGAACAGCCAGGCTGGCGACTCATGGCCGTGCTCGGCTTGGCCCACCAGGTCGCTGGCCACAATTTCGGGGTCGGCGCTGTCGTCGGCGATCACGGCCACTTCAGACGGGCCGGCGAAGACATCAATGCCCACCTTGCCAAACAGTGAGCGTTTGGCTTCGGCCACAAACTTGTTGCCCGGGCCCACGATGACGTCGGCGGGCTTGCCCGTGAACAAGCCTTCGGCCATGGTGGCAATGGCTTGCACGCCGCCCAAGGTCATGATCACGTCGGCACCGGCGCGATTGAAGGCATAGAGCAGATAGGGGTGCATCGGCCCGCCGCGAAACGGCCCCGAGCAGGCGATGATGGTTTTCACGCCAGCGGCCTTGGCCGTGGCCACGCCCATGTAGGCTGATGCGATATGGGCATAACGCCCAGCCGGTGCGTAGCAGCCAGCCACATTGACCGGCAAGACCCGTTGGCCGGCCGTGACGCCAGGGTGCAGCCCCACGGTGAACTCCTGCAGCGACTGGCGCTGCGCGTGGGCGAAGTTGCTGACTTGCTCGATGGCAAAGTCGATGTCCTTGCGCACCTGGGCAGGGACCTCGGCCGCGCGGGCCTTGATCTGGGCCGGGGTCAGCACGATGTCGCCTTCCCACTGGTCCAGTTTTTTGGCGTAGGCCCGCACGGCGGCTTCACCGTGCTGACCAATCTCAGCCAGCATGTCCGTCACCACCTGTTGAGCCGTGGCGGTTTCGGTCTCGGGCGTCTTGCTCGCCTTCTTCAGGTAGGTGATGGGCATGCTGCTTCTCTCTGGGGTGGTGGGCTGGGCTTACTTGTTGCTGTTGGCGAACTCGCGCAGCTTGGCGTCGGCCTGCACGCGCTTCATGAAGGCGTCGGTGACGTACTCGTTGGCTGCAGGTGTGGTCTGCAGGGCGCCGGTGCCGCGCATGAAGGTGGCGATCTGGTCAAACCAGCCGTCCATCTGCGAAGTGCCTTTGGCACGGTCCATGGCCGACAGTTGCTGTGCCAGCGTGAAGGTGGGCCGGGTGTCAAACTCTTTCATCATCGAGGCGTCGCTGATCGCCACACCGCCCTGGGCGTAGAACTTCTTCATCATCTCGATGGCGGCCGGCTTGTTGGCGTTCATCCAGCTCCAGGCGCGCAGGTAGACGGCCAGGAACTTGGCCACGTTCTGTGGGTTTTGCTCGGCGTACTCGCCGCGGGCAATCAAGGCGCCCGGCACCATCGCGCCGCCTTCCTTGCCTGAACACAGAACCTTGGCGCCGGCCTTTTCTTCCAGCGTGTAGATGTTGGGCGCCCACAGGCCGGCCAGGTCGGCGTTGTTGCTGGACACCGCCGAAATGATCTCGGCCTGGCCCATGTTCTTCAGCACCACGTCGGCTTTGTTGATGCCCCACTTCTTCAGGCAGGACTGCACGGCGTAGTCACCGGTGCTGTTGGCGGTGAGCAAAATGGTCTGGCCCTTGATGCTGCTTGGGTCCTTGGCAAACTTGTCGGCCACTTCCTTGCGCGCCAGCAGCGCGTTGCCGGCCGATTCGTCGTTGGTCACGCCGATGGTCTTGATGCCAAAGCGCACATGGCCCAGCACCGCGGGCACCGAGCCCGTGCCGCCCACGTCCCAGCTCTTGCTGGCCACCGCGGCAATTTGCGGCACGCCGGCGGGGAAGGTGCTGAAGACGGGCTTCAAGCCCACCTCGGCCCACCAGTTTTTCTCGGTGGCCACGAAAAAGGGCAGGGCCCAGTACAGCGCGGGCTGGTAGCTGACCTTGATTTCTTCAACGGCCTGCGCATGGGCGGCTGGGGCCATCAACAGGCTGGTGGCCAAAGCGGCCAGGGTGAGCTTGATCTTCATCGTGTGTCTCCTGTAACGGTTTTTTGGGTGGGACGGGGAAAGTGAATGGCGTGGTCAGCGTCGTTGAAAGTCTTGCGCACCGTGCGTGTGCGCTCTGGATGATCAGTGCACATCCGCCGCGCCCGAACTGCGCAGCAGCTTCCACACATGTGAGCGCAGGTGCACAAAACTGGGCTGGTCCATCACGTCTTCAATGCGTGCGTGCTGGTCCCAGTTTTCTTGCTGGCGGATGCTCTTCACATCGATGATTTCGCGGATGGTGCCGGGCCGGCCGGTCATGACCACGATGCGGTCGGCCAGGTACACCGCTTCTTCCACCGCGTGGGTGATGAACAGCACCGTGCGTGGGTGCTGGCGCGCCAGGCGCACCAGTTCTTCTTGCATGACCACGCGGGTCTGGGCGTCCAGCGCACCAAAGGGCTCGTCCATCAACAGCACCTTGGGATCCAGCACGTAAGCGCGGGCGATGGCCACACGCTGCTGCATGCCGCCCGAAAGCTGATGCGGATAGGCCTGCTCGTAGCCCTGCAGACCCATCAGGCCGATGTAGTGCTCAATGCGGCGTTTGCGCTCGGCCGAGTCCACGCCCAGCGAGATCAACCCGAACTCGACGTTGTCCCACACCGTCTTCCAGGGAAACAGCGCAAAGGCCTGAAAAACCACCGCGCGGTCGGGCCCGGGTTGGGTGACGATTTCGCTGTCGACGCTGACGGTGCCGCCCGTGGGGTGCTCCAGGCCTGCAGCCATGCGCATGCAGGTGGTCTTGCCGCAGCCCGAAGGCCCGACGATGGCCACGAACTCGCGGTCCTGCACCACCAAGTTGACGTCCTTCAAAGCCACAAAGGCCTTGCCATTTTGGTGAAACACACGTTCCACGCCGGAGAAGTTGATGGTGGCCAAGGGGCTGGTTCCTGAAGTACTTGCTGCGGTGCTTGCTTTACAAGCCGCGGCGGGTTTCGATGGTCTGCTGCAGCCGGCGCAGGGCCATGTCGATGAGCACGCCCACCACGCCAATGGCCACCATGCCGCTCATCACGGTGGCGGTAGACACCGAGGCCTGGCCCTTGACCATCAGGTAGCCCACACCGCTGCTGGCCACGATGAGTTCGGCCCCCACCAGCGACTGCCAGCCCAGCCCGGCTGAGATGCGCAGCCCCGCCACGATGGACGGCACGGCCGCCGGCAGCAGCACCTGCGTCATGGCGCGCAGGTGGCTGGCGCCCAGCATCTGCGCTGCTTCGATGTATTTGCGGTCGACGTTCTTGGCGCCGCGGTAGGTGTTGATCAACACCGGCGGAAAAGCGCCCATGAAGATGATCAACACCGGCCCGCCAATGCCCGTGCCAAACCACAGTGCGGCAAAAGGCACCCAGGCGATGGGGGCGACAAAACGCACGGCGTCAAAGGCGGGCGAGACGATGCGGTCGACCCACACAAACCACGCCATCAGCAAGCCCAGAGGAATGCCCACCACCACGGCCAACACAAAACCGGTGGCAAAACGCTGGAAGCTGGACAGCAGGTGCTGGAACAAGGTGAAGCCGGCAAAGGGCTCCACCACCAACTGGGCAAAGCGTTGCACCACGTCCCATGGCGTGGGCAGGAAATTGCGCGCGGTGATGCCCGACAGTGCGGCCAGCGTCCACAACAGCAAAAAGGCGGCGGTGCCCAGCAAAGTCAGCTGGGCGGTGCGCGCGGTGGGCAGTTTGGCCTGCAACATCAGTGGGCCTTCCAGGGCATCACGCGGTGCTCCAGCCACCCCAGCGCCTGGGTCATCAGCCAACCGCACAGCGCCACGCTGATCATGCCCACCAGGATCATGGCGGGGTAGATGTCCTGGCTGGCCTGGTTCAGGATTTGGCCCAAGCCATGCACTGCGCCCACCAGCTCGGCGGCCACCAGGGTGGTCCACGAAGCCTGCAACGACAAGCGCAGCCCGGTGAAGATGCTGGGCAGCGCACCGGGAATCAGCACCTCGCGCCAATAGCGCCAGCCTTTTACGCCCAGCATGGCGGCGGCTTCAAACACCGGTTTGTCAATCTGGCGCACACCGGCGTAACTGTTGATCACCGAGGGCACAAACGCCGCGAAGAAGATGACCATCATCTTGGCCGAGTTGCCCAGGCCCAGCCAGACGATGGCCAATGGAATCCAGGCCAGCGGTGGAATGGGCCGCAACAGCAGGAAGACCGGGTTGACCAGCGCTTCAACGGTGCGGCTGGCGCCCATGGCCAGCCCCAAGGTGACCCCTATGCCCGAGGCCACCACAAAACCCATGCTGACCAGCAGCACGCTGGTCAGAACATGCTGGTGCAGACGGCCGTTGCTGTAGCCCTCCACTGCGATCTGCTTCAGCGCCAGGGCCACTTCCATGGGGTTGGGAAAACGCGCTGCTGAGATCACGCCCCACACAGCCGTGAGCAGGTGCCAGAGCACCACCACCGCCACCAGCGCGCCCAAGGCAGTGCCCAGCTTCAGCAAAGGATGTGGCGAGGACTGGGGCGTGGACACGGTAGCGGTGGGTGGCCGGTGTGGGTGTGCTGTCCGAAGCGAAGGCTTGCACCTGCATCGGTCCAAACAACTTGTAATCGATTTCAGAACAACGTGATATTGGGACCGACGGGTGCGTGCGTCAAGCAGCGGCGGTTTGGTGATTACCCTGCAAAAGCCCCGCTGCATGAGGCCGTCGGTGCAGCCCGAGGCTTGAGAAAACGCTTACATTGCGCAGCATGATTCCGCGCGACATCGCCTTGCCCAACATCGATGACGTGGCGCGCGCGGCTGGCGTCTCAACGGCCACGGTGTCACGGGTGTTGAACAAGCCCGACTCGGTGCGCGAGCCCTTGCGAGGGCGGGTGTTGCAGGCCATCACCCAGTTGGGCTATGTACCGCATGCGGGCGCGCGCGCGTTGAAACTTCAGCGCAGCGGCACCGTGGGCGCAGTGTTCCCCACCATCGACAACGCCATCTTTGCCAAAGCCATCGACGCGCTGCAGCAGCGGCTGGCCGATGCCGGCCTGCAGCTGTTGATTGCCACCAGCGGCTACAACCCCGACACCGAAGCGCAGCAGGCGCTCAACCTGGTCACCCGCGGTGCCGACGCCTTGGTGCTGGTGGGTGTGGGCCAGAACCCTGAGCTGCTGACCATGCTGCGCCAGCGCGAGCTGCCCACCGTGCACACCATGACCTACCCGGCACCCCCGGGCCTGGTCAGCGTGGGTTTTGACAACGCCCGCGCCATGGGCCAGGCGGTGCGCTACCTGCTGGACCTGGGCCACCGGCGCATTGCCATGCTGGCCGGCATTTCCAACCGCAACGACCGCGCGGCGGCGCGCATCGACGGCGTTCGCCAAGCCTTGAAGAAGGCTGGTCTTTCGCTGGCGCCGCAGCACCTGGTGGAGCGGCCGTATGGGCTGGCCGAAGCCCGAGAAGGCTTGCGCGTGCTGATGAAGAGCAAGCCCGCACCCACCGCCATCGTCTGTGGCAACGACGTGTTGGCCATGGGCGCGTTACTCGAAGCGCAGAAGCTGGGCATCGCGGTGCCGCAGGCCTTGTCCATCGTGGGCTTTGACGACCTGGAGATGGCGCGCCACATCCAGCCTTCCCTGACCACCCTGCACGTACCGACCCAGTTGCTGTGGCACACGGTGGCCGACCGCGTGATTGCCGCCCTGGAGCAAGCGCCAGTGCAGGCCGCAACCGAGGTTGAAGTGGAGCTGGTGGTGCGCGAGTCGACCGGGGCTGCGCCCAGGGTGGGTCGGGCAGCCGGTTAAGAGCTGCTGCTGCAGCCCTCGAATGGGACCGGCGCGATCAGTTCTCGCTCTTGCGCCGCATCACCGAAGACAGCTTGGCATCACCCGGGTAGTGGTAGACGATGCTGCCCGAGCGCCACTCGCCCAGCCAGATCATGCGCGACGAAAACGCGTCGTGGTCGTTCTTGGAGAAGGGCTTGTCAAAGGTCGTGATGACGCCGCGGTAGATGCCGTCCAGGTCTTCCAGCACCGCTTTCAAAGCTGGGCCGGTGGTGTCGCCTTTGCTCTGAAACAGAGCTCTCAGCATCAGGTGCACGGCGTCGTAGCTCTGCGCTGCAGCCATCAGGCTGCCGATGGGCCGTTCCTTCGAGTGCCTGGCATAGCGGGCGATGAAGGACGAGCGCCGTTCGTTGGCGCTGTCCTGGATGATGCTTTGCGTCATCATCGTGCCCTCGAGCGCCGCTGGCCCGGCGGCTTTCAGCACGCTGGAAAAACTCAAGGTCCAGGGCGCGAAGTAGGGCACTCGCCAATTGATGGCCGCGCGGCTCTTCAGCGTAGCGGCCTGTTCCGGCCCCACGGTGTAGTTGATGATGGCTTCTGCACCCGCGGCCCGGGCGGCCTGAAGTTCGTCCACCAGGGACTGCACACCCAGATCAAACCGTGCCACGTGCACAGGCTGCAAGTCGCGCTTGGTGAGTTCTTCGGTCAGGTCCTTCAAGCCCCCGTCGCCATAGCCGGTGCGGTCGGCAAACAGGGCCACCTTGGTGAATTTGCGCCGGTCCACCACCTCTTGCACCAGGAAAGGTGCCTGCACCCGGTCGGGTGGCGCCAGGCGGAAGACGACGCTCTGGGTAGGTGGTGTCTTGCGGGTCAGGGCGGTGCCGGTCGAGCACGGCACCATCAGCAGGTGTTTGGCGCTTTCGAAGATGTCCAGTGCTTTCATCGCCACACCGGTGTTGCAAAAGCCGATGGTGTAGGCCACCTTCTCCTTCAGGACCAGGTCTTGCGCAACGGTGCGACCCTCGTCGGGGTTGCCTTGGTCGTCGCGCACCACCAGCTCAAAAGGCCGGCCCAGGTAACCACCCACGGTGTTGATCTCGGCCACCGCCATCTGCGCACCATGGCGCACGCTGTTGCCGAAATCGGATGAGCCGCCCGTCAGTGGCGCGATCAGGCCAATGCGGATGGGTGCTGTGCTTTGCGCCAGCGCCGGCGCAGCCACGCATGCGACAACCAGCTCCACCACCAGTCTCAGGCGCCACGGTCTATTCGAATCAGGGTTTGCCAATGGGTGCTCCAAGTGCAGCGATCTTACGGCTGCCAGTGCTGCCCCGGGCCACCAGCGCCCAAGGCAAGGCCACTGGCACGGCGGCCTTGCCGTGGCGCAGCGCGTCCAACAGCGACTTGGCGGTTTCTGCGCCAATGGCATGGCGGGGAAGCTGCACGCTGCTCAAGGCCGGACTCAATTGGCGCGCAATGGCAAAGTCGCCGAAGCCCAACAAAGCCAGGCGGTTGGGCACCTCAACCTGGCGGCGTGCCGCTTCCAGCAGCGCGCCGCTGGCGATGTGGTCGTTGGCAAAAGCGGCGGCGGTGATGGTGGGCGGGCCGGCGCGCATCAGCTCACCCAGCACCTGGCGGCCGGCGTCGAAAGCGTCGCCCCCCGGTGCTACCAGCACCATCACCTGGGCACCGGCATCGCGCGCAGCCTTTGCAAAAGCCAGGCCGCGTTCGTGGGCGCGGTAGTCCTCGGCCACACCGCTGTCGACATAGGCCAGCTGCCGATGTCCTGCGGCCAGCAGATGTTGGGCCATGGCGCTGCCCACCTGGTCGTGGTTGAAGCCGATCTGGGTGAAGCTGGTGCGCCGGGCGCCGGGCTCGGGCGGGTGGTGGTCCCAGATTTCGATCACCGGTGTGCCAGCGGATTTGGCGTTGGCCAGCAGTTTCAATGCACCCGGTGAGTGGCGTCGGCCCGTCACCACCACGGCGGCCGGGTGCCAGCCCAACAGCGCGCGCAGTTGGTGTTCTTCGCGCTCCAACGAATAGCCGGTGCTGGCGATCAAGAGCTCAAAGCCGGCGGCCTGCAGGCCGTCGCTCAGGCCCTGGGCGGTTTCGGCAAAGATCGAGTTGGCCAGGTTGGGCAACAGCGCGGCCACGATGTTGCTGACACCGCTGGCCAGCAGACCGGCTTGTTTGTTGGGTACATAGCCGGTCTGTGCCAGCGCGGTGCGAATGCGTTCGGCGGTGTCGGGTGCCACCACGCCTGGCTCGCGGAGGAAGCGCGACACGGTGATGGACGTGACGCCGGCCGCAACAGCCACGTCTTGCAGCGTCACCCGCCCGTGACCACGGCGCGCCTGGCGGGCGGGCGTGGAGTTCAAAGAACCGTCGGTGGACTTGGTGGCCATGGGGGCAGAGCCTAACGCGGGCGCGGCACCGGGTTAGTCTCAATAGACTCCGGTATCCTGCAGGCCTAATGTTAGCGGTAACACTGAGCCCTCACGCCTGCATGACAAGCCCCCCCGCACCCCTACGCAGCAGCCGCTGGTTTGCCGCCAACGACATGCGCGGCTTTGCGCACCGCCAGCGCATGCAGCAGATGGGTTTGCGCCGCGAAGACGTGGTGGGCCGGCCCATCGTGGCCATCGTCAACACCTGGAGCGATCTGTCGCCCTGTCACGCCCACCTGCGTGAGCGTGCCGAGTCGGTCAAGCGTGGCGTGCTGCTGGCCGGTGGCATGCCGTTTGAGCTGCCCGCCATGAGCCTGGGCGAGGTGATGGTCAAGCCCACCACCATGCTCTACCGCAACCTGCTGTCGATGGAGGTGGAGGAGCTGCTGCGCTCGCACCCGGTGGACGGTGTGGTGCTGCTGGCCGGCTGCGACAAGACCACGCCGGGCACGCTGATGGGCGCCATCAGCATGGGGCTGCCGACCTTGTTTTGCCCGGCCGGGCCGATGCTCAATGACCGCCACCGCGGCCAGGCGGTGGGCGCCGGCACGCACACGCGCAAGTTCTGGGACGAGCTGCAATCCGGCGGCATCGATCAGGCCGAATGGGTGCAACTGGAGTCGCGCATGACGCGCTCGCCCGGCACCTGCAACACCATGGGCACCGCCAGCACCATGACGGCCATCGTCGAGGCCCTGGGCCTGGCGCTGCCGGGCAGCACCTCGATCCCG
>JAYTVT010000055.1:0-18757 GCA_043743835.1 Betaproteobacteria bacterium | reverse complement strand
GCCACCACCCGGCGCTGCAGCGCGGCCGCATCGGCGCCCGGCAGGTCGCGGAATTCATAGTGAAAGCGGCATTCCTCAGGCACCACGTTGTCGGCAATGCCGCCTTCGATGCGGCACACCGCGCTGGTGGACCAGGGCACGTCAAAGCCGGCCTGGCGGGGTTCGGTGGCGCGCAGTTCGTCGCCCAGCGCCGTGATGTGCGCCACCACCCGCGCCGCCGCTTCAATGGCATTCACGGCCATCGGCGTCAGCGAAGAATGCGCCGCCTTGCCGCGCACGCAGCAGCGCCAGCGGTGCACGCCCTTGTGGGCAATGGCGGGCACCATGCTGGTGGGCTCGCCGACGATGCACAGGGAAGGCGCGATGCCGGCCTCGCGCAGGTCCTGGATCAGGTTCATCACGCCAAAGCCGCCCACCTCTTCGTCGTAACTGAACGCGTAGTGCAGCGCGTGCGGCAAATCGGCTTGCAGCCAGGCTTGGGTTTGCGCCACCACCAGGCCGATCCAGCCCTTCATGTCGGCGCTGCCTCGGCCGTACAGGCGGCCGTCGGCCACACGGCCTGACAAGGGGTCGGTCTGCCAATGCTGGCCTTCCCAGGGCACGGTATCGGTGTGGCCCGACAACACCAGCCCACCGGGTTTGCCTTCGCCCAGGGTGGCGAACAGGTTGGCCTTCTGACGTTGTTCGTCGTAGGTCAACCTCAGCGGCACGTTCAGGTCGCGCAGGTGGTCGGCCACGCATTCGATCAGGGCCAAGTTGCTGCGTTCGCTACGGGTGTCCAGGCGCACCAGGCGCTGGGCCCAGGCCAGTGCCTCGGGGCTGGGTGCGCAGGTGGCGGCGGGTGGCGGTGAAGTCATGGGTGCACTGTAGCGGCTACGATGCCAGGATGCTTGAGCAAGCCAACTCCATCAACCCAGCCGTCATCCTGGATGCCCAGCAACGCCTGCAGGGCCACATTCGCCGCACGCCACTGCTGAAGCTGCCGGGCGCGGCGCTGGGTGTGGATTGCGCCGAGCTGTGGCTGAAGCTGGAGCACCTGCAGTTGGGTGGCAGTTTCAAAGCCCGCGGCATGTTCAACCGCATGCTGTCCTGGCCCATTCCGGCCGCCGGGGTGGTGATTGCGTCGGGTGGCAACGCTGGTATCGCGTTGGCCTGCGCCGCCAAGGCCCTGGGCGTGCGCTGCGAGGTCTTTTTGCCTGAGCTTTCCAGCCAGGCCAAGCGCCAAGCCTTGGCCGCGCTGGACGCCACGGTGGTGGTGGGCGGTGCGGCTTACAACGACGCGCTGGCTGCGTGTCTGGCCCGCCAGCAGATCAGCGGTGCTCTCTTGATGCACGCCTACGACCAGGTCGAGGTGGTGGCAGGCGCCGGCACGCTGGCGGCCGAGATTGAAGAAGAAGCTGGCCTTCCCAACCGCGTTCTGGTCAGTGTGGGTGGCGGCGGCCTGATCGCGGGCGTGGCCGCCTGGTTCGAAAGCCGATGCTCGGTTGAAGCCTTGGAGCCCGTGGGCTCACCCACCTTGCACGCCGCTCGCACCGCCGGTAAACCGGTGGATGTGGACGTCGGGGGCCTGGCCGCCGACGCCTTGGGCGCTCGCCGACTGGGTCACATTGCTTGGCCCATCTGCCAGCAACACGTGGCCGCCGCCCACCTGTTGTCCGAAGACACCATCCGGCAGGCACAGGGCCTGTTGTGGACCGAATTGCGGTTGGCGGTAGAGCCCGCGGCGGCCTTGCCCTTGGCCGCACTGCGCTGCGGTGCGATACGGCCAGGCTCCCACGAGCGTGTGGCCCTGGTGCTGTGTGGCGCGAACTTCGACGCCAGCACGCTGGCATGAACCCAAGACTTTCATGATCCACCCCGTCAATTCCCTGGTCCTGTTGGGTAAACCGACCTCCATCAACGTGCGCAAAGTGTTGTGGCTGTGCGTGGAGCTGAACCTGCCGGTCGACTTGCAGCCCTGGGGCAGTGGTCACCGTGACACCCAGATGCCGGCCTTTCTGGCACTCAACCCCAACGGCCTGGTGCCGGTGCTGCGCGACGGCGACTTCACGCTTTGGGAAAGCAACAGCATCTGCCGCTACCTGGCCGCCCGCGAACAGCGCACCGACCTGCTGCCCACCGCGCCGCGCAAAAGAGCGGTGGTGGAGCAGTGGATGGACTGGCAGGCCACCGAGTTGAACAATTCCTGGCGCTACATCTTCATGGCCTTGGTGCGCCAAGACCCGAGCTACAGCGACAAGACCGCCATGCAAAACAGCGTGGCCAGCTGGAACCGCCACATGACCATGCTGGACCAGCAACTGGCACGCACGGGTGCCTTTGTGGCCGGCGAAAAATTCACCCTGGCTGACATCGTGCTGGGGTTGTCCACCTGCCGCTGGGCTCGGGTGCCGATGGAGCGCCCGCCGCTGCATGCGGTGGCGGCATGGCTGGGGCGGCTGGCGACCCGGCCCGGTTACCGCCAACATGCGGCCAACGGCATGGCTTGAGCCTGTGGGCCGGGTGGTGTGTTTTTGCACCAGGTGTTCAACTCCCCTTAACCTTGAATTCGACGTCGTAGAAGACGCTGCGACCGGCGGTCACGGCAACCGCAAGGCCTGCGCTACCAGGGTGGCTTCGCGCTCAGCGCTGAGAAGGGGAGTCCGGTTGTGCGTCAGATCGTCGGCCAGCACGTCTTGCAAGGTTTGACGTGGCTCGGTCAGCCGCAGCCCTGCGGCCAGTGCGCGCTGATGGCTGAGGTCCATCAAACCCGCCAAGGGGCTTCGCTCTGGCCGGTACAGCGGCAGTTCCTGAAAGCTCAAGCCGGCGGATTGCAGGATGGACGCGGGTACCCACACATGGCGCCTGGGCGCCAGCAACTCGACAAACTCGGACCAGCAGAGTCGCGGTCCGGCCAGGTTGTAAGCGCCGCTCAGCTCGTCGGTCAGCACCGTGACAACAAAGCGGGCCAGGTCCCGCACGTCGATCATCTGCAGGTGGTCGTTGCCGTCGCCGGGCGCCAGCAGGGGAGCTGACTCGGTGGCGCGCTGAGCCCGTTGAACCCAGTCGGTGTAGCGCTGCCAGGTGTCCCCCGGCCCCACCACCACCTGGGGGCGCAGCACGGTGCTGCGGGCGCCAAAGACCTCTTGCACCACGTCCTCGCAGGCCACTTTCAAGGGGCCGTAGCTGCTGCTGTTGACGTCGGTGATAGCCGCCGCTGCGGCTGGCACCCGAGGGTGGGTTTCGAACACCGGGCGTTGGGTGGGCTGGCCATAGACCATCACGGCACTGATGAACACATAGCGCTGCACGGCGCCGGCCAAGCGCTCGGCACTGGCGCGTACCGCACCCGGCGTGTAGCCGCTGACGTCAACGCAGGCGTCCCACCGCAAGCCTTGCAGAGATGTCAAGCCGGCCGCTCCCTGCTCGCGGTCGCCGCGCAGGCGTTCGACCGTTGGGTCCAGCGCGTCTGCAGAGTGCCCGCGGTTGAACACCGTGACGTGGTGGCCGGCCTGCTGCAGCGCCTGCACGATGTGTCGGCCCAGGAAGTGGGTGCCGCCCAAGACCAACGTGCGCAAGGTGCGCAAGGGGCCGAAGGCGCGCGGTGTCATGACCTCACCGTCCGCGTCCCGACCCTGAAAGCGCCTTTCAAGTGCTCGCCGCCATCGCTGCGCTGGAGGTGGGCAGCAGTCGCGGCCGCAAACCGGCCAGGATTTCATAGCTGCGCAGGCGAGCGCTGTGGTCGTGCACCGCACCGGCAACGATCAACTCGTTGGCACCGGTGGTGCGAATGATGTCGTTCAAGCGCTGCGCAACGGTGTCGGGCCCGCCCACGGCGCTGGCGACCAACATGCGTTCGACGGTGTTGCGCTCGGCATCGTTCCACAAGCCCTGCATGCTGCGCACCGGTGGTGGCAGTGGCCCCCGGATGCCGCGCCGCATGCCCAAAAACCGCTGCAGGATGGACGTGAAAAGGTACTGGGCTTCATCGTCGGTTGGCGCAGCCACCACGTTGACAGCCACCATCGCATAGGGCTGCGGCCAACGCAGGCTGGGGCGGTAGGTGCCGCGGTAGATGTCCAGCGCCTGCAACAGCATGTCAGGCGCAAAGTGCGAGGCAAACGCAAAGGGCATACCCAGATGGGCGGCCAGTTGCGCGCCATACAGGCTGCTGCCCAGTATCCAGATCGGCACCTCGGTGCCCACGCCAGGAATGGCGCGCACCACCTGCTGGGGCTGGGCCGGGCCCAGGTAGGCCTGCAGCTCCAAGACATCGTGCGGGAAGCGGTCTTCGTCGGCGCCGGCCAAGGTGCGGCGCAGCGCGCGCATGGTGGGCTGATCGGTGCCCGGCGCGCGGCCCAGCCCCAAGTCGATGCGGCCCGGGTACAGCGTGGCCAGGGTGCCAAACTGCTCGGCCACCACCAGCGGTGCGTGGTTGGGCAACATGATGCCCCCGCTGCCCACACGGATGGTTTGGGTGCCGCCAGCAATGTGGCCCAGCAGCACGGCGGTGGCGCTGCAGGCCAAGCCGTCCATGTTGTGGTGCTCGGCCAGCCAGAAGCGCTGGTAGCCGTGGGCTTCCACATGCTGCGCCAGGCTCAAGCTGTTGCGCAGAGCGTCGGCTGCGGTGCTGCCTTCGGCGATGGGGGCCAGGTCGAGAACGGACAGATGCATCATGGGGTGATCTTCGCATCCCGGCGGGGCCGCTGCTCTGGTGCGGCCATACTGGCGCGGCCTTGCACCGCCTGATGGGGCGTTGAAATTGACCTTCTGAACCACCACCCACAGCTTGCGATGAACACCGACCTGCGCCGAGCCCAAGATTTTGCCCAGCGATTGGGCACCCGTTTACCCATCTTGCTGGCGCCCATGGCCGGCGTGCCAGCGGTGGCGCTGGCGGCGGCGGTGGCCAATGCCGGGGGCATGGCCGCTTTGGGCGCCTTGCTGATGGACCCTGCTGCCATCGCCGACTGGGTAGCCCGATACCGGGCTGCCAGCGCGGGCCCATTGCAGATCAACCTGTGGGTGCCCGATCCAGCGCCACAGCGAGATGCGGCGCACGAGGCGCGCTTGAGCACTTTTTTGGGTCAGTTTGGGCCAGCGGTTTCGCCCCAGGCGGGTGACGCGCCACTGCAAAACTTTACGGCCCAGTGCGAGGCGCTGCTGGCCGCGCGCCCACGCGCGGTGTCGTCCATCATGGGTCTTTATCCACCGGCTTTGGTGCAGCGACTCAAGGACCTGGACATTTTGTGGATGGCCAACGTCACCAGCGTGGCCGAAGCGCGCGCGGCCCAGGCGGCGGGTGCCGACGTCATCGTCGCCCAGGGCAGCGAAGCCGGCGGGCACCGCGGGGCCTTCGACGCGGCCAGCGCGCGCGACCGGGCCGTGGGCTTGATGGCGCTGCTGCCGCAGGTGGTGGACGCCGTGCAGTTGCCGGTAGTGGCCACCGGGGGCCTGGGCGACGCACGGGGCGTGGCCGCCGCGTTGACCTTGGGGGCGAGTGCGGTGCAGCTGGGCAGCGCCTTTCTGCGCTGCCCCCAAGCCGGTATCGCCCCAGCCTGGGCTGAGGGCTTGCAGGGCTTGGCGCCCGAAGACACCCAGCTGACGCGTGCCTTCAGTGGCCGCTGGGGGCGAGCCTTGGCCACCGATTACGTGCGCGCCGCTGCCCATCCAGATGCGCCGCAGCCTGCCCCTTATCCCGTTCAACGGGGGCTGACTGCGGCCATGCGCAAGGCTGCAGAACAAGAAGGTCGGCTGCAGCAAATGCAAGCCTGGGCCGGCCAGGCGGCGGGTTTGGGGCCGACGCTGCCCGCTGAAGAACTGGTGCGCAGCTTGTGGGCTGGTGCGCAGGAGCGCTTGGGCGGCTGAGCGCCTGGGTCAGCGTTGCAGCAGGTGCCCCATCAGCACTCGCAATTGCGCATGGTCCGGATGATCCAGCTGCAGCAGCCGCAGTGTGACGCCAGGGCGCCGGTTGGGCGAGTTGGCGGCAACCGCCTGCCAAAGTGACTGCAGCGTTTGCTGCAGGTGCGGCGTGTCGGTGGTCTTGTCCACGAGCAAGATCACCCTGCGCAGGTCCACGCTGTCGAGCAAACGGCCGATTTCGTAGCGGCAGCCCTGGTTGGTGGGCGAAAAGCTGCGCAGGTCCATCAGCACCGCGTCGCTGGCCGAGGCCAGGCGCTGCATGCTCAACTGCCAGGTATCGGCGCGGCAAAACAGCTCGTCGACTCGGTGTTGGCCGTCGGGTGCCGGTCTTGCATCAAAGGCGGCCAAGCGGGTTTGCAGATCGGCAGGCCCGCTCACAAACTGGCGTGCCAGGTGGCCGCCAACAAAGTCGAGAAACTCGTGCGGCTCCACCGTCGAGGTCACCAGATCGGGGCCGGCGATCATGGCCATGGGCCCCAGGGGCTGCCAGTGCTTGCGCAAGCGGTCAAACAGCCTTTCGCTGCGCGCGCCCAAGGCAAACACGCGCAGCAGCAACAAGCGCGGGCTGGCAGCCGGGCTGTTGGGGCGCAGCCGCCACAGGCCCGCCGCCGTAGTGCGCGCGGCGATGAAGGCGGCGGGCCCAGCCCAAGCCCAGGCCGGGCCTTGAAACACCAGGTCAACGCCTTGAACGACGGCGAACAGCACAAACAGTGCGTCCAGCGTCAAGGAGACCTCGCTCATCGCCCGGGCCTGGTAGCGCCGGCCCAGCCATTTCAGCAGGGGCCAGGCGACTGCAGCGGCCACGAGCATGCCCAAAGTCAGCAGCGCGTAGAACGTGCCCGTTCCTCCCAGCCCCACCGCCGAGCCCAACTCAATCACCAGGCGCAAGGCGGCCTCATGCCCTTGCAGAGCGACGACCAGGGCTTGGGAGCCCAGCAGTGACAACAAAGTGAAGGTCAACACAAGTGGGCCCACCGCACGGACGCGCCGCCACATGAAGGCCATGGCCAGCATGGTGGGCAGCGCATTGGTGCTGGCCCACAAAACCACGGCACTGCGGGCAGCGGGGGCGGGGGCATCTTGCGAGCCCGCTACCGACAGCACGGTCAAGAGGCAGAAGTAGCCGCCCAACAGCAGGGCGCGGTGGCGGCTGTCGTAAGCCGCGACCAGCATCACGGCCAGCAAGGCGGGCCACAGGTGGATGAGGACCAGCACGGCGGTGCGCACTGGCAACCACGCCATCTGCGTACTGCTCAGGAAGGCCGCGCTCATGACCAGCGCATACACCGTGCCCGCAGTCAGATAGACCCCGGCAGCGCGCCAGGGGAGCCATCGGGCGTAGCGGCTCAGCGGTGTGTCAATGGCTGCCGTGCTGGCGTCCAGCAACTGCAGTTCCAGTGGCGAGAGTGAGGGGCCTACCAGTGGGTTGGGTGGTGCAACCCCCGCGCCCGAGCGTCGGGCCATGCCCCGAATGACGGCGCGCCGGTACAGCGCCAGCAGCACAGCGCACAGCGGAACCGACAGCGCTGCGGCCAAGATGATCAGAAAGGGCAGGGCGCCCGTCAGGGCCAGCTTGGCGTCCATGCGGGCAGTGTGCCTGGGGCCTCTTCGCATGCCGGGCTGTGCAGGCCCGAAAGCTAGGGGGTGTGACGGTAACGAGCCGTGTGTACATACCGGCTTGAAGTTTCGCCGCCCGTTCACCTTCCCGGCACAGCCGCAAAGCTGCCGTCACGTCACTCAGCCAGTGACTTGCAGGGCATCCCGGACTGGAAGCGCGCCCCGCGATCCAGGGCCTATCGCCGAGGCTTGGCGGACAACGGCGCTGCCCCAAATGAGAACGCCACCCTCAGGTGGCGATCAAGACTGCTGTGAAGGTCCTGCTGCAAACGACCCCAGGGGTCGCTGCACGGCCCATCAGCTCATCTGTTCAATGCCAGCAACGGCCCAAGGCTGGCTGTCGTCATGCGGCTTGACCAGGTGCCAGACTTCGTTGAACGGTGCCGCAGCTGCGCCCTTTTCTTCGATCATCTCGCCATGGAAGCGCACGCTGACCACCTGACGGTCGGTTTCGTTGCTGACGTCCAGTACATCGGCTTGCACCTTGACCACGTCGGTGTGCTGCGCTGATGGGCCGCGCTCCTGCAGATCCAGCCGCAGCGAAGCAAACAGTTCGGGGGTGGTGAAGCGACGCAGGTCGTCCAGGTCGGCCGTGTCGTTGGCAGCCTGCATGCGGATGAAGATCATCTTGGCGGTGCGGGCAAAGCCTTCGCTGTCGAAAGACGCGGGCACAAAAACCTTGGCAACCGGCGCGGGCATGGTCTCGGCGGCCGCTGTTGAAGCGTCCGCAGCCACAGTACCGCCAAGTGCAGCACCGCCCGTTGAAGACGACCCGGGCACAGATGGTGCGTCCAGGGCACGGCGTTCGGCGGCAGCCGCCTCCGGCTTGGCCGCGGGCCACGCGACTTGGCTGCTGCCGGCGCCACTGCTGCCTGCGCTGCTGCCGGCCATGGCTGGCGTGCGCGACTGCGGTCCAAAACGGCGCAGCAGGAACATCACCAGAAAGACGGCAGCCACACCCAGCAAAGCCATCATCAGGAAGTTGCCGAAGGCTTCGCCCAGTCCCAGGTGGCTCATCAGCGCGGCGATGCCCAAGCCCGCGGCCAAGCCCGCCAACGGGCCCATCCAGGAGCGCTTGGCGGCAGCGGCCGGTGCTGCCGCCGCTGCGGCTGGCGCGGCGTTGTTGGCGGCGCCTTGCTGCGGAGCGGCGGGTTTGGCCGGCGGCGCGTCGGGCGCCGTGCGGGCCGGCATGTCGCGCTTGAGGCCGGTGGACTTGCCGCCACCCAGCCGTTTGGCCTCAGAGACCGACGGCACGGTGGCGCTGACCAAAGCCACAACCAGAGCGCCGATGAGCCAGTTCTTCATTGTCTTGATTCCTCAGAATGTCTGCTGAAACGTTGGCGCTGTCGCAGGGGCAGCGCGGTCGCGAGTGTGAGGCATGGTGGCGCACTTGTGCCAGCGGGTTTGCATGGCCATACCGACTGTGGGTGAACCCTGCCACGAAGCCGCTGATGCAGCCATGCGCCATGATCGATCTTGCCGGATTCCGGCGCTCAAGGATCTTGAATGACCGTTGCCCTGCTTTGGCTGCTTTCTCTGTTGCTGATCCTGGTCGGCTTGGCAGGCACGGTGCTTCCAGCCTTGCCCGGCACCGCTTTGGTACTGGGTGGCATCGTTTTGGGGGCCTGGATTGACGACTTCACCCGGGTGGGACCCGGCTGGCTTTCCGTGATCGCCGTGTTGGCGGTGATGGCCTGGCTGTTGGACTACGTGGCTGGCTGGCTGGGCGCCAAAAGGGCAGGTGCCAGCCGACTGGCCATGCTGGGCGCCGCAGTTGGAACGCTGCTGGGGCTTCTGATGGGGGTGGTGGGCGTGCTTTTCATGCCGCTGGTGGGCGCTGCGATGGGCGAGTGGTGGACTCGCCGGGGTCAGGCGGCCGCAGGGCCGCAGGCCGTCAGGGTTGGCGTGGCCACCTGGCTGGGCATCATGGCCGGCTTGGTGGCCAAAGTGGTCATCGCCTGTGTGATGGTGGGTTTGTTTGGGGTTGCGCTGCTGATCTAGAGCCGCAATACCGACGTTTCGGGCCGGCGGCAGTGAGGCTGGCCAGCGCTTTGAACAGGAGCTCAAGCCCCAAACAGTCGCCCAAACCACTCGTGCAAGATGATCCGCGTGCCGTCAAAGCCGTTGGCCGACGGCAGCCAGTCGTTGGTGTTCAGTTGGCTGCTGCCGCGCATGCCCATGGGGGCGGCAACGATGGTCAGCTTGCGGCCTTCAGCGGCACGCTGAAAGTTCCGCAGGGCGCGGGGCATGTGATAGGCGTGGGTCACCAGAACGATGCGATCGATGCCTTGGGGCTCGAGCAGAGCCACCGTGCGCAGCGCGTTTTCGCGCGTGTCGCGTGATTCGGTCTCGGTCCAGCGCAGTGGCCTGCCGAACTCACGCTCGGCGATTCTGGCTGCAATCTCGGCTTCGGTGGGGCCTGCTGGCGCTCCGTTGGCCACGCCGCCGCTGAAAGCCATGGGCAGGCCTGTTTCGCGGGACAACCACATGCCGTAGCGCAGGCGTTCGATGCCACGGTCCAGCAGCGTTGACACGCCATATTCGGGGGCCAGCAGGCGCCGCCCGCCGCCCAGCACAACGATGGCGGTTCGCGGGGCACGTTTGAGTTCGGCGATCTGCACATCCAGCAGCGCAGGGGGCGGTTTGAGCAGCCACTGCGTCAACCCCATGGTCAGCGCTGTGGTCGTGCTGGCCCACAGGCCCACCACGCCCAGCAGCACCAAAAACCAAGCCAAAAGGCGCCGACGGAACATCAAGCGCGCGCCCACGAGGATCAGCACCAGCAAGGGGATCGGGGGCATCAGCAATGCACCCAACAACGGCTTCCAGGACTCCAGTCCCAGGGACATCACGATTTCATTCATGTTGATGGCGGTGTGCGCCCAGATAATCCGACCGCAGTGTAAGGACTTGGGCAGACCGCTCGACTCCCCATCTTGCAAGGAGCGTGACGATGAGTGTGCAGACCATCACCTTGGGTGGCGGGTGTTTCTGGTGTGTGGAAGCCGTGTTCGAACGGGTGGACGCCGTGACCGCTGTAGAGAGCGGCTATTGCAACGGCCACGTGCTGCGTCCCAGCTACGAAGCCGTTTGCCGCGGCGACACTGGCCACGCCGAAGTGGTCCGTGTCAGCTTTGACGCCGAGCGCATTGGCTTGGAAGAAATCCTGGACATCTTTTTTCACGTGCACGACCCAACGACGCTCAACCGCCAGGGCAACGATGTGGGCACGCAGTACCGCAGCGGGATCTACTTCGAGTCAGCGGCCCACGAATCAGTGGCTCGGCATGTTCTGGGTCAAGCCCAGACGGCTCATGGTGGTCGGGTGGTTACCGAGGTGCAGCCCTTGGCCAATTACGCCAGGGCTGAGGACTACCACCAGCATTACTTCGCCAACAACCCGGGCCAAGGCTACTGCGCGTTTGTGGTGGCGCCCAAGGTCGAGAAGTTCATGCGAACCTTCAAGGCGCGCGTCAAGGCCTGATGCGGCTGGGTCGAAACGGCGGGTCGAAACGCGGGTCAGAACGGCGCAAAGCCGCTCGGCGGGTCAAGGTCGGGAAACATCGAATCCAGCCCGCGGCGCAGCACCAAGCGGCGCTGACGGTGCTCGGCGTCGGCTCCAGCCAGCGCTGCAAACACCGGGGCTCGCAGCAGCCAGAGGTCAACCGGCTCTTCAGCAGCGCGCACCTGCTCCAAGAGCCAAGCAACTCCGGGCGAGCCGTCCATGGCAGCCAGAAAGGTCAACTTCAAGTCCACAAAGGCGCGCCGCGCGGCCAGCCGCGCGCCCCGATCACCCGGTAGCCCTGCGCCTGGCAGTCCTGCACCGGGGCTGAAATGGCGGGGGTCAATCTGTTGCGGATTCACGGCCAACCTCGTTTCAAAGCGCGCCAAACTGCGAGCGCGGTGCTCGGGCGGGGAAATGGTGGCTCAGCATCAACAGGCGCTGTTCTGCCTGAGCCTGGCTGTGGTTGACCGCCACCAGGCTGTAGACGTCGGCCCTCACATGCCATAACTCGCGCAGCGAGCGGGCCTCTTGGATGCGCCAGCGCACCCGGTCGGCCTCTTCGCTGTCGATGTCGGTCAGTGCAGCCAGAAACTCGGTTCTCACGCCCGGCAGGCGATTCAGTGGTGGTGCCGCGTCGCCGGGTGACGGCGCCATCAGCCAGAACATGAAGCGTTGCCAAGCCGTGCCATCGGGGGCATGGCGCAAGGACGGCGGGCTGCATTCAATGCGCAGCCCGCTGATCGGTGCCAGCAGCGTGGACCGTCGGCTCCAGCGGGATAGGGTTGGCAGCGATCTGATCATGCTCGGGTTATCGGTCGAAGTTCGGCTGAACCTGAGGCCTGATCCTCGTGCTTGCAGGTCTTCGCAAAGACCGAAGAAGCAGCGCCTTGTGCCTGCTGTTCGCCCGGAAGCCATCCGGCGGGCCCCAGAGATAGCCCCGATGGCAGCGCGGCTTTACCGCGCTAGCCTTGGACCATGAGCTGGATCAAAAAAGCAGGGGCCCTGGTGGTCCTGGTCGCTGCAGTAGGTGCCTTGGGGCTGGCGATCTATGCTCGGATGGCACTGCCCACCACCTCGGGTGAGCTGGTTTTGAGCAGCAGCCACGGGCCGATTCGCATTGAGCGCGATGCCCATGGCATCCCCACCGTGGTGGCGCAGTCGGCGCACGACGCTTACTTTGGGCTGGGGGTGGTGCATGCCCAAGATCGCCTCTGGCAACTGGAAACGCACCGCCGCATTGGCGCTGGCCGCATGGCCGAGGTGTTTGGCGAGGCGGCGCTGGAGACCGACCGCTTCTTGCGCGCCCTCGGTGTGCGGCGGGCGGCGGCAGCGCAGTGGCAGGCCATGCCCGCGGCTTCCAAGGACGTGGTGTTGGCCTACACCGCCGGGATCAACGCCGTGCTGTCCCAAGCGCTGCGTGCCAGGCCGCCGGAGTTTGTGATCCTCGGGATTCAACCCGAGCCGTGGGATCCGGTGGACAGCCTGGCCTGGGCCATCATGATGGCCTGGGACCTGGGTGGCAACTGGACCACCGAGCTGCTGCGCCTGCGGCTGGCGCTTTTGATGCCGGTTGAGCGCATCAACACCCTGCTGCCACCCTACCCGGGTGAGGCACCCCTGGCGACCGCTGACTACGCCGCCTTGTTTCGAAGCTTGAAGCTGGACGCGGGCGACCGCGCCACCGCCTGGCAGGCGTTGCCGGACCTGGCACCACCGTCGGGCGTGGAAGGCGTGGGCTCCAACAACTGGGTCTTGGCCGGCAGCCGAACCAACACCGGCAGGCCTCTTCTGGCCAATGACCCCCATCTGAAGCTGAGCACCCCAGCGCTGTGGTACTTCGCGCGCTTGCAGGCGCCCGGCATCAAGGCAGCAGGCGCCACCATGCCGGGCTTGCCCCTGGTGGTTCTGGGCCAAAACGAGCATCTGGCCTGGGGCTTCACCAACACCGGGCCCGATGTGCAAGATCTGTACATCGAGCAAGTGGACCCGGGCCAAAGCGATCAGTACCGGACGCCGCAAGGCTGGGCCAAGTTCGAGTCCTGGCCTGAGACCATCAAGGTCAAAGGCAAGCCCGATGTGAGCTTTGTTCATCGCCGCACCCGGCACGGCCCCGTCATCTCGGACGCCGGCACGGTACCCGACGTCTTGGGGCCCCGCGACAGCCCGCGTTACGCCCTGGCCATGCGCTGGACCGCGCTGGACGCTGACAGCGACCCGGTCGGCACGTCCCTGGCCATGCAGCAGGCCACCAGCGTGGCCGCCTTTGTGCAAGCGGCCAACGGTTTTGTAGCCCCGATGCAAAACATGGTGGTGGCCGACAAGGCCGGGAACATCGGCATGGTCAGCCCGGGGCGCCTGCCCGTTCGCAAGCCCGAAAACAACCTCAGGGGTTTGGTGCCGGCGCCGGGCTGGGACCCACGCTACGACTGGGCTGGCTGGGTGCCAGCCGATCAGACGCCCCGTGAGATCAACCCCGAGCGCGGCTTCATCGCCACCGCCAACCAGCGAATAGCAGCCCCTGGCTATCCGCACTTCATCACCAGCGAATGGGCCTTGCCCTACCGGCAGCAGCGCATCGAGCAGATGCTGGCGGCGAAGCCCCAGCACAGCCTGAACGACCTGGCCGTGATGCACGCTGATGTTCGTTCGCTGGCGGTACCCAAACTGCTGCCCTGGCTGGTGAAGGCGTCATCGCAGCACCCGCTGGCGGCCGCCGCCAAGGCCCAGCTGAGCGGGTTCGATGGGTGGATGGCCGCGGACAAGGCAGCGCCGCTGATTTTCTGGGCCTGGCAGCGCCACCTGGCTCAGGCCGTGTTCATGGATGACGCCGGGGACGCCCTGTGGGCGCGAAGCCTGGCCACGCGCAGTTTTCAGGACGCGCTGGAGGCGGTTCTGGAACGCGACGATACGTCCTGGTGTGACGACCGCCGCACCCCGGCGGTGGAAAGCTGCGCCCAGCAAAGTGCCGTGGCCTTGAGTCTCGCGTTGGATGAATTGCAGGCGCGCTTTGGAACCGATGTGGCTCGGTGGCAGTGGGGCCATGCCCATCAAGCTCGCTCGGAACACCGGCCCTTCAGCCGCGTGAAAGCGCTGGCCCGGTTTTTTGAGTTGCGCACGCCCGTGGGCGGCGACACCCACACGGTGAATGTCTCGCGGGTGGGGCTCAAGCCCGACACCACCACGGGCGAGCTTTATCTGAACGAGCATGCGGCCAGCTTGCGCGCGCTCTATGACGTGGCTGACCTGTCGCAGTCGCGGGTGATGCATTCCACGGGGCAGAGTGGCCTGTTCTTCTCGCCCCACTACCGAGACTTTGTGGAGCCTTGGCGAAAAGTGGACTATGTGCCGCTGTGGCCTCAAGAGCCTGCCGCTCAGGTGCTGGTGATCAAGCCTGTGGCCAAGACGGGTGGCTGAAGGCCAGAGTGCGGCGACAAGTGCGCGCCGAAAAAAGCGTGCCGACAAGAGCTTGAAAACCAAAGCCCGCCGTCAAACCTGACCGTAGAGGGCCTTTCGCTGCGCGGTGTAGTGCCACCAAGGCAGCGCAGGCGCGCCACGCATGAAATCGGTGGCGGCCATGAAGGTGTCCAGCACGCAGGGGTCGTGGCGCTGGCCGGTGGCTTGGCACAAGGCGCGGTAAAGCGCGAAGGCATCATGCTGAGCCAGTTCTTGCGGGTGCACCACCCCGATCAGGCGCAGATCGGCTGCGATCGAGGGGCCGATGTTGGGCAGTTGCTCCAGCACCTGGCACTCGGCGGCATGGCTTGCCTTGCGCGGGGCCAGCGCCTTGGGTACTTTGCCCACCATGGCTACATCAGCATGGTGTTGCGGATGAGGCCGACGGCAATGCCTTCGAGTTCAAAGTCTTCGGCGTCCAGCGGCACCATGATGGTCTGGAATTCAGGGTTCTCGGGGATGAGCTCAATGCCCTTGCTGGTGCGGCGCAGGCGTTTGACAGTGACGTCGTCACCCAGCCTGGCGACCACGATTTGCCCGTTCTTGGCTTCCTTGGCCTTTTGCACGGCCAGCAGGTCGCCATCCAGGATGCCGGCATCACGCATGCTCATGCCGCGCACCTTCAGCAGGTAGTCGGGGCGGCGGGCCCACATGCTGGCTTCCATCAGGTAGCTTTGGTCGACATGCTCTTGCGCCAGGATCGGGCTGCCCGCAGCCACCCGGCCAACCAAGGGCAACGACAGCTGGGCCAGGCTGGGCAGCGGCAGCATGTACTGCTTGCCAAAGGGCTCCAGCCGCGCCTGGGCCAGCGCGCGCAATGTGTCAGACTTCAAACGGATGCCGCGTGAGGTGCCGCCCACCAGTTCAATGACGCCCTTGCGCGCCAGGGCCTGCAGGTGCTCTTCAGCAGCATTGGCCGACTTGAAGCCCAGTTCAGCCGCGATCTCGGCCCGTGTGGGTGGGGCGCCAGTTCTTTCGATAGCGCTTTGCACCAGTTCCAGGATCTGCTGCTGGCGCGCGGTGAGCTTGGGGCTTTCGTTCATGGCTTGACCACCTGTGCCTGTTGGTTTATCCAGGCCTGTATTTTCATCCAGAAAGCATCCTCATGCCAAGTCAGGCGAAAAAAGTTGTGGTGATCGGCACTGGCGGCACGATCGCAGGCCAGTCTCAAAAGCCGCAGGACCATGTCGGCTATCGCGCGGGCGCGCTGGCTGCTGCTGACTTGATTGCGGGCGTGCCGGCATTGGCCGGGATGCCGCTGGAGTGCGAGTCCTTGGCGCAGATGGACAGTTGCGACATGGACCACCAGACCTGGGTGCGACTGGCGCAAGCGGTGCTGCGGCAGCTGGCGCGCGAAGACGTGGCCGGCGTGGTCATCACACACGGCACCGACACCTTGGAAGAGACGGCATTCTTCTTGCACCACACGCTGCTCGCAAGCAAGCCCGTGGTGTTGACAGCGGCGATGCGCCCGGCCACCGCACCGTCACCCGATGGGCCGCAGAACCTGGTGGATGCGGTGACCTTGGCCTTGACGCCAGGTGCGGTGGGCGTTCTCGTGGCCTTTGGCGGGCAGGTCTGGGCGGGCGCCGAGGTGCGCAAGGTCCATGGCTATCGCGTGGACGCTTTCCAAGGTGGTGATGCGGGGCCATTGGCCGTGCTGCAGGACGGCCAGCTCAAGCCCTTCCGGCCTTGGCCCCAGCACGCACCGGCTCATGCGCTGGCGCTGCAGCAGGATCCGGCCAGCTGGCCGGTGGTGGACATCGTCACCAGCCATGCGGGCGCGCGTGGCGCCACGCTGGATGCCGTGGTGGCAGCGGGCGCACAAGGTGTGGTGCTGGCCGGCACCGGCAATGGCAGCGTGCACACCCAACTGATGGCCGCGGCCCGACAGGCGCAACAGCAGGGTGTGGTCGTCAAACGCGCTTCACGTTGCCTGCTGGGTGGCGTGGTGGGGTCGGCGGCCGACAAGCTGCCGTCGGCGCATGACGCCACGCCAGCGCAGGCGCGGGTGCTGCTGATGCTGGAGTTGATCCAGGCCCGCGCGCGCTTGTCCTGAGTAGTGGTGCGCCCCGGCGGCGCACCAGCAAGGTCAACTCAAACCACCGACAAGGCCACTTCGATGTTGCCGCGGGTGGCGTTGCTGTAGGGGCAAACCTCGTGCGCCGCAGCCACCAGTTGCTCGGCTGCCGCGCGTTCCAGGCCCGGCACGGTGACGGCCAGGGTCACGGCAATGCCAAAAGCGCCGGGCTTGCCGGTCATCGGCCCGATCGACACCGACGCCGCAATCGACACATCGGCCGAAAGCGCCAGCTTCTGGCGTGCCGCCACGGCCTTCATCGCACCGATGAAACAGGCCGAGTAGCCGGCGGCAAACAGCTGCTCGGGGTTGGTGCCCGCGCCACCGGCGCCGCCCAGTTCCTTGGGTGTCACCAGCGACAGCTTGATGGCTCCGTCTGAAGACTCGGTGGTGCCCGTGCGGCCACCGGTGCTGGTGGCGTGGGCGGTGTAAACGGCTTTGTCGATGGCCATGGTGGTTCTCTGCTTTCTGTGCGCAGCTTCAGGCCGCGCGGTGAGGGGAGCGGGGAGAGGGTGGGATTTTCGCAGGCCCGGGAGCCGAGAAGGCTGAGCGATGAATTCAGGCCCACCGCACCCATTAGAAGTTCACAGGTTAACCGGGCCTGAGCGCTGACCAGCAACACGCCCCTTGCCGGCATCGCTGGGCCCGGATCAGGCCGTTGCGCTGAGGGCGTCGATTTCTGACTGCACCACCAGCCAGCGCTCTTCCAGCATCACCACTTCGGCCGCGATGTGGTTCAGGCGGCGCCCGGTTTCGGCGATGTCGTTGGCCGGGCGCTTGCCAGCGGCCAACTTGCCTTCCAGGTCGGCCCGCTCGGCGGCCAGCTTTTCCATGCGGGTGTCGATCTGCTGCAGTTCCATCCGCAGTGGCCTCGTCAGGTTGGCCAGTTGTGAGCGCGATTGGGCCGCCTGTTTGCGGTCGTCACGCCCACCGCCGGTCGACTTATTAGGGGCCGGGCTGGGCTTGTTCGCGGCGCTGCTGGTCTTGGGCAGTTCGGGTGCGTCGACCACCGCGGCTTTGGGCGGGTCGGGCAGGGGCTGGCCTTTGGCGGCAGCGCGGCTCACGTCCAGCAGCCATTTCTGGTAGTCGTCCAAATCACCGTCAAAAGGCTGCACCTGGCCACGGGCCACCAGCCAGAACTCGTCGCACACCTCGCGCAGCAAGGCGCGGTCGTGGCTGACCAGCATCACGGTGCCTTCAAACTCGTTGAGCGCCATCGACAGCGCTTCGCGGGTGGTCAGGTCCAGGTGGTTGGTGGGCTCGTCCATCAACAGCAGGTTGGGGCGCTGCCAGACCAGCATGGCCAACACCAGGCGCGCCTTTTCGCCACCGCTGAGTGAGCCCACGGCTTGCTGCACCATGTCGCCGGTGAACTTGAAGCGGCCCAGGAAGTCGCGCAGCTCTTGTTCACGCGCCGCAGGCCCCACGTCGCGGGCCAGCCGCACCATGTGCATCAGCGGCCCATCCTCCAGGCTCAGCACGTCCAGCTCTTGCTGTGCAAAGTAGCCGATGACCAGGCCCTTGCCCTCGGTCATGCGCCCAGCCAGCGGCTGCAAGGCCTTGGCAATGGTCTTGACCAGGGTCGACTTGCCCTGGCCATTGGCACCCAGGATGCCGATGCGCTGGCCGGCCAGCACGCTGCGGCTGAAGTTCTGCACGATGGCGTTGTCGCGCGGCGCAGCCGATGCGGGTTCGCCTGGGACAGGCGCCGCAGCGCGGTAGCCGCAAGACAGTGCATCGAAGGACAGCATCGGGTTGGGCAGGCTGTTGGGCTCGCGAAACTCGAACTCGAAGTCGCTGCTGGTCAGCACGGGTGCCAGACGTTCCATGCGCGCCAGCGCCTTGACCCGGCTCTGCGCCTGCTTGGCCTTGCTGGCCTTGGCCTTGAAGCGGTCGATGAAGCGTTGCAGGTGCTCGATGCGCTCCTGCTGCTTGCCGAAGGCCGCCTGCTGCTGGCTCATGCGTTCGGCGCGCATCTCCTCGAAGCCCGAGTAGTTGGCGCCGTAGCGAGTGACGGTGCCCTCATCGACATGCAGGGTCACGCGCGTCACCGCGTCGAGAAAATCGCGGTCGTGGCTGATGATCACCAGGGTGCCGGCAAAGCGTTGCAGCCAGGCTTCGAGCCACACCAGGGCATCGAGGTCGAGGTGGTTGGTCGGCTCGTCGAGCAGGAGCAAATCGGCCGGGCACATCAGCGCGCG
>JAYTVT010000054.1:0-66974 GCA_043743835.1 Betaproteobacteria bacterium | reverse complement strand
TGTACTGCGCGATGTTCTCGTGCAGGCCGTCCATGTACTTCCAGCCGCCGCCCTTGCCGTCCTTGTCGCCCCACAGCGTGAGCCAGGCCGTGACGTCGAAGAAGCCGGTACCTGAGCTCGCCGGGTTGGGCATCACGATCTGGCCCTTGTAGACAGGCTTCAGCAGGTCGCTCCAGCTCTCTGGCTTGGGGATACCTTTTTTGGCCGCCTCCACGGTGTTGAAGCAGATGGTGGCGCCCCACACGTCCATGCCAAACCAGGCCGGCACTTTTTTCTTGTCGATGTACTGCGACATGATGGCGTCGGCGTTCAGCGGCCGGTAGGGCTCGAGCATGCCGTTCTTGTCCATCAGCGCCAGGCTGCTGGCGGCCACGCCCATCACGGCGTCGGCCTGCGGGTTGGCCTTTTCGGCCAAGAGTTTGGCGGTGATGACGCCGGTGCTGTCGCGCACCCACTTGATTTCAATGTCGGGGTACTGCTTGTTGAAGCCTTCTTGGTAGGCCTTGAGCTGGTCGGTTTCCAGCGCGGTGTAGACCAGCAAGGTGGTCTTCTGGGCCATGGCGGGGGCCAGGCCGAACAAGAGTGACAGGCTGGCAACCAGCGGAACAAGGCCAGGGACACGCATGGGGTGCTACTCCGGTGGATAGAGGTTGGAAAGGACAAAGCGGCTGAGCTTAGGGCGCCAAGAAGGCGGCGTGATGACACCCCACCTGCAAGCAGCCGGCGCCCAACTGCAGACCCGCGCATCGTGACCGCAGGCCAGTGGCGCTGTCAATTGGAACAAGCCTAAGTTGCAGATTGTTGACAAAACGCCGGAAGGCCACTTCAATGACCGCTTCTGCCGGAGATGCCGTGGCCAGCCTTCCCGCCCGTTTCAAAGTGGTGCGCACCGACCGCGAGCTTGAAATGCAGCAGCTGGACCAGCGGCTGCGCGAGCTGGGCGGCGACCTGGTGGTTTTGCCCGACGGCACCCCAGAAGCGGCACTGGCGCGCGAGGTGGCCGACGCCGACCTGCTGCTGATGTGCTACGCCCCCATCACCGCGCGTGTGATCGAGGGCGCCACGCGGCTGAAGGCCATCATCAAGTACGGCGTGGGCATCGACGCCATTGACATGGCGGCGGCGCAGGCCCGCGGTGTGCCCGTGGTCAACGTGCCCGACTACGCCGAAGACACGGTCGCCGAAGGCGCCTTCATGCTGCTGATGGCGCTGTTCAAGCGCTGGGTGCCCATCCACCGAGCGGTGCAGCAAGAGGGCTGGGTCTGGCCCGAGAGCCGTTGGCTGGCGCAAGACCTGGCCGGGCGCACGTTGGGGCTGGTGGGGCTGGGCCGCATTGGGCGCAGCGTGGCGCGCATGGCTGGGGCTTTCAGGATGCAGGTGCTGGCCTATGACCCGCACGCGGCGTCGGTGCCGCAGGGGGTGGAGCGTTGCGCCGATCTGCCGGTCATGCTGGGCCGCTGCGACGCGGTGTCCATCCACTGTGTGCTCAACAGCCAGACCCGCCACCTGATTGGTGCCGCTAAACTGGCGGCCATGAAGGCCAGCGCCGTGCTGATCAATGTGTCGCGTGGCGCCATCGTCGACGAAAAAGCGCTGCTGCAGGCGCTGTTGAACGGCAGCATCGCCGGGGCCGGGCTGGACGTCTATGGGCAAGAGCCGCTGGCCCGCGCTGGGCACCCCCTGTCGGCGCTGTACGGCCTGGACCAGGTGCTGCTTTGGCCGCACCTGACCTTTTATACCGAGCAGGCCATGCAGCGGCTGCAAGACCAGACCTTGGCGCGCTGTCTGGAAGCCCTGCAGGGCCAGCCGCTCAGTGTGGCCTCGCACGACCCCCGGCTGCGCGCGCAGACACAAGGGGTTCGATTTGTCGACCCTGATCGCTGAATGGCGCTGATCAAGTCATCGGCAATTCTGTTTTGTTGACAATCTGCAATCTGCAACCTAGCATGCGCCCGGCCCCTACCCCACAACCGCATTTGCCCACCATGACCCCCAAACGGCCCACCGACGCAGCCCAGGCCATTGAAATGCTGCGCGGCAACTCGCTGGCCACGCTGGCCCAGCGCGAGCTGGAGCGGCGCATCATCGGCGGCGAAATTGCCGCCGGTGCCAAGCTCAACGAAGCCGATGTCGCCAACCAGCTGGGGGTGTCGCGCGGCCCGGTGCGCGAGGCCTTCAGTGCGCTGAGCCAGGCCGGCCTGGTGCGGGTGGAAAAGAACCGCGGCGTGTTTGTGCGCCAGATCATGATCGAAGAGGCCGACGAGTTCTATGAAGTGCGGGCCGCACTCGAAGGCCTGATCGGCCGCCTGGCCGCACGCCGCATCTCCATCCAAGAAGTTGAAGAACTGCGCAACGTGGTGCGCCGCATGGTGCAGGTGCAAAAGAGCCGGCGACCCGAAGACTACTTTGCACTGAACGTCGAGTTCCACGACTTGCTGGCGCGTGCGGCGCGCAACAACGCGCTGCTGGCCAACTACCGCGGTGTGGTCAACCAGCTCGACCTGTACCGGCGCGCCACCATCTCGCGCAGCGTCGAGAACATCCCGCTGTCCACCGAAGAACACGCCGCGATCGTCGAAGCGGTGGCCGCCCGCGACGAAGCGCGCGCTGAGGCGCTGCTGTCGCAGCACGTGCTGGTCAGCCGAGAGCGCCTGCACGCCACATTGGCCACACCACCGGCCCGCCGCTGAGCGGCCAGACCTGTCTCCAGCAGGCTGGCCCCGGCCCTGCCCCTTCGATCCCACCACTTTCAAAACGCTTAGACCAAAGGACTCCCAGACATGAGCACCCCGCGCCCGCCGATCAACGTCAATGGCACCAACTTCCGCTGGCCCTTGCGCCCCGTGGTGGTGGTGTGCATCGACGGTGGTGACCCCCGTTACCTGCAGCAGTTTCTGGCTGACGGCAGCATCCCCAACATGGCCCGCTTCATCTCGCAGGGCTTTGCCGGTGTGGCCGACGGCTCGATGCCGTCCTTCACCTGCCCCAACAACATGTCGCTGATCACCGGCACGCCAACCGCGCAGCATGGCATTTCGGGCAACTACTACCTGGACACCGCCACCTGGCAGCCGGTGGTGATGACCGGCCCCGAGCTGCTGCGTGGCGACACCATCATCGCCAAGTTTGCTGCTGCCGGTGCCAAGGTGGTGTCGATCACCGCCAAGGACAAACTGCGCAAGCAGCTGGCCAAGGGGCTGGACGTGAGCCAGGGCCATGTGTCGATGTCGGCCGAATTTGTCGAGCGTTGCACGATGGCCGAAAACGGCATTGAAAACGCGCTGGAGTTTGTGGGCATGCCCAAGCCCGGCATGTACTCGATGGAGCTGTCGCTGTTTGTGCTGGAAGCCGGCCTGAAGCTGCTGCAAGAGCGTCGCCCCGAACTGCTTTACCTGTCGCTGACCGACTGGGTGCAGCACAAGTGGGCACCCGAAGAAGCCGACGCACGGCGCTTCTACCAAAAGCTGGACGACGTGTTTGGCCGCCTGGCCGCTTGCGACGTGACCATGGCGCTGACCGCCGACCACGGCATGAGCGACAAGAGCAATGCCGCTGGTGAGCCCAACGTCATCTGGCTGCAAGACATCCTGGACGCCAAGTTCGGCAAAGACGAAACCGTCGTCATCTGCCCCATCACCGACGCCTTTGTCGCCCACCACGGTGCGCTGGGCGGTTTTGTGCGGGTGTGGTCGCGCGGCCAGGTCAGCGCGCAGCAAATCATCCAGCACATCGGCGGCATCGACGGCATCGAGCTGGCCTTGGACAAGGCCACCGCCTGCCGCATGTTTGACATGCCGCCCGACCGCGAGGCCGACGTGGCCGTGGTTTCGCGGCACGACGTGTGCATCGGCGCTTCAGCCGTCAACCACGACCTCACCGGCCTGAAGGGCAACCGGCTGCGCACGCACGGCGGTGTTTCCGAAACCAAGGTGCCTTTCATTCTGAGCCGCCCGCTCAACGATGCCTACCGCGCCAAGGCAGCCTCGCAGCCGCTGAAGAGCTACCAGCTGTTTGACTACGCCATCAACGGCACGCTGTAAGGCAAGCAGCCCGCGTGCCGCCTGGGCGCGCGGGCTGCTTCACCCCTCACCTTCAAGATCGGAAACCATGAACCCCACCGAAGGCCTGGTTGCTGTTTACGACAAGCCCAACGCACCTTTTGAGCTGCGCATGTTCCCCATCCGCGAGCCACGGCCGGGCGAGGTGCTGGTGAAGGTGAAGATGTGCACCATCTGCCGCAGCGACATCCACAGCTACCTGGGGCACCGGCCCAACCCCACCCCCGGCGTGCTGGGGCACGAGATCATCGGCACCATCGTCGAGCTGGGTGCCGGCATCAGCAAGGACATGCGTGGCGACCCGCTGAGCAAGGGTGACCGCATCACCTGGAGCGAGTACTTCATCCCGGGCGACAACTACTACACCGAGGTGCTGGACCTGCCGCAAAAGAGCCCCGGTGTCGACAAGTACGGTCACATGGCGGTCACGACCGAGCCGCACCATCACGGTGGTTTTGGCCAGTACTGCTACATCCTGCCGCGCTCCTGGATCTTGCGCCTGCCCGACGAGTTGAGTGACGCCGAAGCCACCCCCGTCAACTGCGGCGTGGCCACCGTCATCTGCGTCACCGAAAAAGCCGAGATCCGCATGGGCGACTCGGTGGTGGTGCAGGGCCTGGGCCTGCTGGGCTTGTACGCCTCGGCCATTGCCAAGGCGCGCGGCGCGCGGCTGGTGATAGGCATCGACAACGTGCCGGCGCGGCGCGAGCTGGGCCGCAAGTTTGGCTGCGACCATGTTTTTGACCCGGCGGCGCAAGATGACAACACGCTGATCAAGCAGGTCAAGGCGCTGTGCAAGCCCGAAGGGGCCGACGCGGTGATCGAGGTCTGTGGCTACCCCAGCGTCATCCCCGCAGGCATCCAGATGCTGCGCACTGGCGGCCACTACGTGCTGGGTGGTGTGGTCAACCCCGACAGCTTTGTCAACATCGACGTCAACCAGATCCTGCGCAAACTGATCACGCTGCGTGGGGTGCACAACTACCACCCGCGCCACCTGATCGAGGCGTTGGACTTTGTCACCGTCAACCGCCACCGCTTCCCCTTCAAGGACCTGGTGGATGGGGTCTACGGTCTGGACCAGGTTGGCCAGGCCATGAAAGATGCCGAGGACCGCAAGGTCTTGCGGGCTGCCATCGTGCCTTGACAAACGGGCACACCAAACCGGGCCAAAGACGCCATCAAGGCGCCGGGCCTTTCCAGAGTTCCATAACGCAGGAGACCGTGATGCAGAACCGTTGGATCCCGAAAGCCCTGGTGGCCGTTGCCACCGCTTTGACGCTGGCCCTTCCCGCCTGGGCCCAGCCCAAGTGTGAAGACCCGCGTGTGCTGAAGTTCTCGCTGGTGCCCACGCAAGACAGCGTGCGTGAACTCACCTACTACAAGCCCATCCTCGACCAGCTGCAGAAGAACACCGGCAAGCGCATCGAGTTCTACATGCCGACTTCGTATTCGTCGGTGGTTGAAGCGCTGCTGGGCAAGTGGGTGGATGTGGCGGTGCTCGGGCCCGAGAGTTATGTCATTGCACGCAAGCAAGAGCCGACGATCGAGGTCTTTGCCACCTATTCACGGCTGAAAAACGGCATCCAGGACGCCGGGCCTGGCTACAAATCGGTGCTGATCACCAAGAAGGGCAGCCGCTTCACCGACGTGGCCTCGCTCAAAGGCAGCGTGCTGGCTCTGGTTGACCCGGCCAGCACCTCGGGTGCGCTGGTGCCCGAGCACGTGTTTCCCAAGGCCACCAACACGCCCTCGTTGAAAGACTACTTCTCGCGCATCGTCTTTTCAGGCGGGCACGACCTGGGGGCCATCGCGGTGTTCGAAGGCAAGGTCGACGCTGCTTTTGTGGCCTCACACCGCTTCATGGAAACCGTGAATGCAGGAAAGGTCAAGCAGGAGGACTTCAACTACATCTGGTACTCGCCGCTGATTCCGCAGGACCCCTTCGTCTACCGCAACACCTTGTGCGACGACCTCAAGAAGAAGATCGCGGACACTTTCTTGGCCGTGGACCAGACCGATGACGGGCGCAAGTACCTGGCCAACGTCAAGTCGGAAAAAGTCGTGCGCATGACCGACGCCGACTACAACGTCGTGCGTGACGTGCAGAAGAAGTAAACCCACCGCCGTTGCACAGGAGCGCTTGCATGCCCGAAGTATTGGACGCCACCATGGCCCCTCAGACAGCAGCGCGGGCATCGGCAAATGCCAGTGCAGCCGCCGGCGCCGCCGTTTTGCGTGTGCAGGATCTGAAGGTCAGCTATACCGCCGGCAAAGAAATCCTCAAGGGCATCAGCTTTGATGTCGGCCCGGAGGAGTTTGTCGCCATCATCGGCCCCAGCGGCGCCGGCAAGTCCACGCTGATCCGCTGCGTCAACCGGCTGGTGGACACCACCAGTGGGTCGGTGTGGTTCAACGGATTGGACCTGCTGAAGCTGGATGAGGGCGCCATGCGTGCGCAACGGCGCAACATCGGCATGATCTTTCAGGAGTTCAACCTGATCGACCGCTTGAGCGTGATGGACAACGTGCTCACCGGCCGCTTGGGTTACATGGGCAACCTGCGCTCGCTGTTTCGCATGTACAGCAAAGACGACATCGCCAAGGCGGTGGCGCTGTTGGACCGCGTGGGCCTGCTCGACCACCTGGACAAACGCGCCGATGCGCTGTCGGGTGGTCAGCGTCAGCGTGTGGGCATCGCCCGTGCGCTGACCCAAGAGCCCAAGCTGCTCTTGGTGGACGAGCCCACGTCGGCGCTGGACCCGAAGATATCGCGCGAAGTGATGGGCATGATCCGCGGCATCGCACGCGAGTTCAAAGTGCCGGTGCTGTGCAACATCCACGACGTGGACCTGGCGCTGGAGTTTTGCGACCGCATCATCGGCTTGCAGGACGGCATCAAGAAGTTTGATGGCCCGCCTTCCAGTGTCGACAAACATGCGCTGGCCGACATCTATTCGATGGAGGTCTTGTAGCCATGGCCGCAGTTGCTGCAGCGCTGGACACCGCACGCCACGCGGCGCGCATTGCCGAGCTGGATGCCAGCCGGCGCCGCGCGCGGCTGTGGCGCTACGGCCGCTACGCGCTGATCGCCGCGCTGGTGGGCTGGAGCGTCGAGGCCATCGTGGTTGGCGACACCGACTGGACCCGCATCACCTGGGCCGGTGTGGTGTCGGCGGCCTGGCGTTTCATCGACTTCGACGCTTCGATCCTGAAGTCCTTGTGGGAGCCCGCGCTGGAGACCGTGTTGATGGCCACGCTGGCCACCATCCTGGGCGCCTTCATGGCCATCCCGGTAGCGTGGCTGGGGGCCCAGAACATCTCGCCGCTGGGGCGACCAACCTACTTGCTGGGCCGGGTGTCGATGACGCTGTCGCGCTCGGTGCACGAGGTGGTGTGGGGCCTCGTTTTCGTGGCCGCGGTGGGCCTGGGTGCGCTGGCCGGTGTGTTGGCGATGGCCGTGCGCAGCATCGGCTTCATCAGCAAGACCGTGGCCGAGGCCATCGAGGACGTCAACAAAGGCCCGGTGGAAGCCATGCGCGCGGTGGGTGCCAACCGCTTTCAGGTGCTGATGTTTGGCATCGTGCCGCAGGTGCTGCCGGTGATCATCGGCAACGTCATTTTTGAATGGGACGTCAACATCCGGCGCAGCACCATCATGGGCCTGGTGGGCGCCGGTGGCCTGGGCCTGGCCTTGCACCGGCAAATGGCCAGCTACAACTACGGCGGCATCGCCACCGTGATCTTCGTGATCTTGCTGCTCATCATCTTCGGCGAAGTGTTCAGTGCCTGGGCGCGCAAGAGGGTGATCTGAATGAACAGCACCCAGGCAGACCCCAGCCCATCCGGCGTGGCCGCCAAACAGCTGCCCGAGTGGAGCCGCTTTCGCTTCCCTCAAAGCCTCTACAAATACGGCCTCTTGCTGGCCGGCCTGTATTTCATCTGGTGGTCGATGGACGTGCTGCGCATCGACCCCGAGCGCCTGCCGGGCCTCTTCCAGCGCCTGGGTGACGTGCTGGCGCGCCGCTACTGGCCGCCCGAGTGGTCGCACGTCGTCAAGCCCGAGTTCATCGCGGCCATCATTGACACCTTCCAGATGAGCTATGTGGCCACGGTGGTGGGCCTGCTCATCGCCATTCCGCTGGCCTGGTTTGCGTCCTTCAACATGACGCCCGGGCGCCGTCTGCTCTACCCCTTGAGCCGGCTGTTCATCATGGGCAGCCGCTCGGTGCACGAGATGATCTGGACCATCGTGCTGGTGGCCATCGTGGGTTTTGGCATGTTGCCCGGCACGCTGGCGATGACGCTGTTCTGCATCGGCTTCGGCGGCAAGTTGATGACCGAGGCCATCGAGTCCATCCGCAAAGGCCCGGTGGAAGCCATCCGCGCCACCGGCGCCGGGCACCTGCAGACCTTTGTCTACGCCGTGTTGCCGCAAGTGCGCGTGACCTGGGCCGGCATAGCCATTTACACCTGGGACGTGGTGTTCCGTGCCTCTACCGTCGTCGGTTTCTTCGGCGCCGGCGGCATGGGCCACTATCTGCGCGAGAGCGTGCAGAAGCTGGAAAGCCGACAGGTCAGCGCCATCATCCTCACCATCGTGGGCATCGTCATCGTGGCCGAGCTCTTTTCGGCCTGGATGCGCGCTCGGATTGCACGGGCGGTGGCCTGAAGCAAGAGCGCATGAAGCCGCAGCCGCAGCCACTGCCAACCCCCAGCGAAAGCGACGTCAACGGCACGCCGCAGCGCAGCGCCTGGCAAGCCGCGCACCTGGACCCGGCCAGCCGTGCGCTGCTGGCGCGTGACAACGCGGCGTTTTTGCACCAGTCGGTGTCCACGCCCTGCCTGGCGCCGATTGCCAAGGCCCAGGGCCTCTTCATCGAAGACCTGGCCGGGCGCCGCTACATGGACTTTCATGGCAACAACGTGCACCACGTGGGCCATGGGCACCCGGATGTCATCAAAGCCATCAAGCGCCAGTTGGACGAGCTCAGTTTTGCGCCGCGCCGCTTTGTGCCCGAACGCGCGGTGCAACTGGCCGAGCGCCTGGGGCTGCACTTCAAGAGCCTGAGCGGCCACGACGGCCGCGTGCTGTTCACCCCCGGCGGCAGTGACGCGCTGGAACTGGCCATCAAGCTGGCCCGTGTGGCCACCGGCCGTTTCAAGACCCTGAGCTTCTGGGACGCTTTCCACGGCGCCGGTTTTGGCGCCAGCAGTGTCGGTGGCGAGTCGCTGTTTCGCGGTGCCGGCCTGGGCCCCATGCTGCCGGGCAGCGAACATGTCGCACCCTTTGGTTGTTACCGCTGCGCCTACGGCCACCCGGTGGACGCGCAGGGACAGCCCAACCTGGAACAGTGCCGTCTGGCCTGCGCTTCCATGGTGCGTTATGTGCTGCAGCGCGAAGGCGATGTGGCGGCAGTGGTGGCCGAGCCGGCGCGCGCCGTGCCCTACATCCCGCCGCCGGGCTACTGGCAGGCGGTACGCGAGGCCTGCACCGCACACGGTACCTTGTTGATCTTTGACGAGATCCCCACCGGCCTGGGCAAGACTGGCCGTTTTTTTGCGGCCGAGCACGACGGCGCGCAGCCCGACATCGTGGTGCTGGGCAAAGCCCTGGGCGGCGGCGTGCTGCCGCTGGCCGCCTGTGTCGCCCGAGCCGACCTGAACGTGGCCGGCCACCTGGCCCTGGGCCACTACACCCACGAAAAGAACCCGGTCTGTGCCGCTGCGGCGCTGGCCACACTGGACATCATCGAACGCGACGACCTGGTGGGCAACGCCGAGCGTGTGGGCCGCCACGCCCTGCAGCGCTTGCACGACATGAAGGACCGCCACCGCTTGATTGGCGACGTGCGCGGACGCGGCCTGCTGCTGGGCATCGAGCTGGTGCAAGACCGTGCCAGCCGCGAGCCCGCTGGCGCCGCCGCCGAACGGGTGCTTTACCGCGCGCTGAGCCGCGGCCTTTCTTTCAAGACCACCATGGGCAACGTGCTGACGCTGACGCCACCGCTGATCATCAGCCAGGCCCAGATGGACCAGGCGCTGGACATCTTGGACACCTGCCTGGCCGAAGAGTCTTTGCCTTGATGCCCCACCCCAATTTTTTCATTGACAGGAGAACACCATGAACACCCGCACCCGAGTTGTCGACACCCCACAACGTGAGGCCATGCGCATCGCTGGCGAAAAGGTGCACAGCGATCGGGTCATCGAGATCCGCTACCCCTACACCGGTGAGGTGGTGGCCACGGTGCCCAAGGCCACGGTTGAAGACGTGCGCCGCGCGTTGCGCATCGCGCGCCAGTACAAACCAGTGCTGACGCGGCACGAGCGCTACAAGATTTTGATGAAGGCCGGCGAGATCATCGCTTCGCGCAAAGAGGCCATGGCCCGCCTGATCACGCTGGAGTCGGGCCTGTGCATCAAGGACACGCTGTACGAGGTGGGGCGGGCGTCTGACGTGCTGCTGTTCTCGGCGCAACAGGCGCTGGTCGACGACGGCCAGAGTTTTTCTTGCGACCTGACCCACCACGGCAAGCAGCGCCGGGTGCACACCATGCGCGAACCCATGATGGGCGTGATCAGCGCCATCACGCCCTTCAACCACCCGCTGAACCAGGTCATCCACAAGGTGGCGCCGTCGATCGCCACCAACAACCGCATGGTGCTCAAGCCCACTGAAAAAACACCGTTGGCAGCCATTGCGCTGGCCGACGTGCTCTACGAAGCCGGCCTGCCTCCCGAGATGCTGAGCGTGATCACCGGCGACCCCAAGGAGATTGCCGACGAGATGCTGACCAACGCCGACATCGACGTCGTCACCTTCACCGGCGGCGTGCCGATTGGCAAGTACATCGCCGCCAAGGCCGTCTACAAGCGCCAGGTGCTGGAGCTGGGTGGCAACGACCCCATCGTGGTGATGGACGACGCCGACGTGGTCAAGGCCGCCGACCTGGCCGCCGGCGGGTCCTACAAGAACTCGGGCCAACGCTGCACAGCCGTCAAGCGCATCCTGGTGCACGAAAGAGTCGCCGCCGACTTCACCGAAGCGTTGCTGGCCAAGACCCGCGCCTGGACCTATGGCGACCCGCTGGACCCCAAGGTCGACATGGGCACGGTGATCGACGAGCCGGCGGCGCAGCTGTTCGAGCGCCGGGTCAATGAAGCGGTGGCCCAGGGCGCGCGGCTCTTGTGCGGCAACCAGCGCGACGGTGCGCTGTATGCGCCCACGCTGATCGACCGTGTGCGCGGCGAGATGGAAGTGGTCAAACAAGAGACCTTCGGCCCGGTCTCGCCGGTGATGACCTTCAAGAACATCGACGACGCCATCGCGCAGGTGAACTCCACCGCTTACGGGTTGAGCTCGGGCGTGTGCACCAACCGCCTGGACGACATCATGCGCTTTGTCAAAGAGCTCAATGTGGGCTCGGTCAACGTCTGGGAAGTGCCGGGCTACCGGCTGGAGGTGACACCCTTTGGCGGCATCAAGGACTCGGGCATCGGCGTCAAGGAAGGCGTGCAGGAGTGCTGCAAGGCCTTCACCAACGTGAAGACCTACTCGCTGCCTTGGTAGTGTTCACGCGCAGGCGCCCGAACCGGGGGCGCTGCGCATCTATGATGCAACGCTTCCTGTGATCCATCTCCTCAACCTACTGGCCGCCATTGCCCTGCTTGTCTGGGGCACGCACATCGTGCGCACGGGAGTGCTGCGCGTGTTTGGTGAAAGCCTGCGCCAGGTGCTGTCGCACAGCTTTGGCAACCGCTTCCGCGCTGCCGCGGCCGGTCTGGGTGTGACCAGCCTGGTGCAGAGCAGCACCGCCACCTGCCTCATCGTGGCCTCGTTTGTGGGCTCGGGCCTGGTCGGCACCTCAGCCGCGCTGGCCGTGATGCTGGGTGCCGACGTGGGCACCGCGCTGATGGCGGTGGTGTTTTCTTTTGACCTGTCCTGGCTGAGCCCGCTGCTGATTTTTGTCGGGGTGGTGATGTTCATCAGCCGTCAGAACACCGGTGTCGGGCGGGTGGGCCGCGTGCTCATCGGGCTGGGGCTGATCACGCTGGCGCTGCAGTTGATCGTGGGTGCGACCAAACCACTGACCGCCGCACCCGCGGTGCGTGCGCTGCTGGTGGCGCTGCCCAACGAGGTGTTGCTGGACCTGGTGGTGGGCGCCGCCCTGGCCGTGGTGTCCTACAGCAGCCTGGCCATCGTGCTGCTGACCGCCGCGCTGGCTTCGCAGGGCATGCTGCCGGCCACGGTGGCGCTGGGCTTGGTGCTGGGGGCCAACGTGGGCAGCGGCGTGCTGGCCATGTTGGTCACTTCGGGTGGCAAGCCCGAGCTGCGGCGCCTGCCGCTGGGCAACTTCATCTTCAAGCTGGTGGGTGCGCTGCTGGTGATGCCCTTCTTGCCGCAGCTGCATGCCGAATTGCAGCTGTGGGTGGGCGAGGTGCACCAGCAAGTGGTGGTCTTTCACCTGCTGTTCAACGTGGTCCTGGCTTTGCTGTTCATCGGCTTCACCGGGCCGATGGCCCGCCTGGTTGAACGCATGCTGCCGCAGCCCGCGCCCAGCGCCAGTGACCGCCCGCGTCACCTGGACCCGGTGGCGCTGGCCACCCCTTCGCTGGCCATCAGCTGCGCCGCGCGCGAAGCCCTGCACCAGGCCGACGTGGTTGAAGCCATGTTGCGCGGCGTGCTGCCGGTGATGCGCGACAACGACGTGGCCTTGGCCGAGCGCCTGCGCAAGATGGACGACACGGTGGACGAGCTCTACTCGGCGATCAAGTTCTATTTGACGCAGATTTCGCGCGAGGCCTTGAGCGAACGTGAAGGCCGGCGCTGGGCCGACATCGTCAGCTTCACCATCAACATGGAACAGATCGGCGACAGCATCGAACGGGTGCTGCAAGACCTGGAAGACAAGAAGATCCGCAAGAACCGCAGCTTTTCTGACGCCGGCATGGCCGAGATCTGCCACCTGCACGAACGCCTGCTGAGCAACCTGCGCCTGGGCATGAGCGTGTTTCTGGACGGCCACGTGCGCGACGCCCAGAAGCTGCTGGAAGAAAAAGCGCGCTTCCGCGACCTGGAGCACGAGTACGCCGCCAACCACATCGGCCGCCTGCAAGACAACACGGCGCAAAGCATCGAGACCAGTTCCCTGCACCTGGACCTGATCAGCGAACTCAAGCGCATCAACTCGCACATCTGCTCCATCGCCTATCCCATCCTGGAGTCGGCCGGCGCACTGTCGGCCACGCGCATCCGTCAAAGCATGTTGGGTGGGCTGGACGAGTCGGCGTCTTAGCGCCGTGCTGCCCGGCCAGGCACTGCGCTCGCGCCCGTTGGCTGCCGCATGGCCTTGACCTGGCCGCTGGTGCTGGCCGTGCTGTGCGGCGCGGCCTTGCATGCCGCGTGGAACGTGCTGGTCAAGTCGGCCATCGACAAGACGCTGGACACCGCGCTGGTGCACTTCATGGCGGCCTGGGTGGCCCTGCCGCTGCTGATCTCGGTGGGCCTGCCGCAGCCCGCGGCCTGGCCTTACATCGCGGTTTCGCTGGTCTTGCACATCGGCTACTACGTGGCACTGGCCGGCGCCTACCACCATGGCGAAATGGGCATGACCTACCCCATCATGCGCGGCTTTGCGCCGCTGCTGGTGGCGCTGGGCAGTGGCGCGGTGCTGGGCGAAGTGCCGTCGGCCGCCAGCTGGCTGGGCGTGCTGGCCATCACGGCCGGGGTGGCGCTGGTGGGCCTGGCGCACCCGGGCGAAGCGCTGCACCACCACAAGGCGCTGGCCTTTGCCTTTGCCAACGCCGGCATCATCGCCTGCTACACGCTGGTTGATGGCCTGGGGGTGCGCGCCGAACTGGGCGCTGGCGGCAGCGCGCTGCGCTACGTGATGATCATGTTTGTGCTGGACGGCTTGCCTTACCCACTGCTGGTCTGGCTGCGCCGCACGCCAGCGCAGCGACAAGAGGTGCTGACTTATGCGCGCCAACGTTGGCCGATGGCCACCTTGGGCGGCGCGGCTTCCATCGGCAGTTACAGCATCGCGCTGTGGGCCATGACGCAGGCGCCAGTGGCCAGCGTGGCGGCGCTGCGCGAGACCAGCGTGCTCTTTGCCGCGTTGCTGGGCACCTGGCTGCTGAAGGAAAAGTTCGGCTGGCAGCGTGCGCTGGGCACGGCGGTGGTGGTGGCTGGCGTGGTGGGCTTGCGCTTGGGTTGACCCAGCCCACAATCGCGTCTTTCACAGCGCTGCACTGAGCAAACATCCCATGGCACAAACGGTTCTGGTTTCCGGCGGCAGCGGCTACATCGCCGGCTACCTCATCCGCCAACTGGTGAGCGAAGGTTGGATGGTGCACACCACGGTGCGCAGCCTGGCCAAAGAGGCCGCGGTGCGTGAACTGCTGCAGGTGGACAACAGCCGGCTCAAATTCTTTGCGGCCGACCTCAACAGCGATGCCGGTTGGCTTGAGGCCATGGCCGGCTGCAGCCACGTGGCGCATGTGGCGTCACCCTTGCCCACCGGCATACCCAAAGACGCCAACGAGCTGATCGTGCCGGCCCGCGACGGCGCGCTGCGTGCGCTGCGCGCCGCCAAGGCCGCTGGCGTGCAGCGCTTTGTGATGACCTCGTCGGTGGCTGCCATCTCCTACGGCCGCGGCCGCGGTGTGCACCACTTCACCGAAGCCGACTGGACCGACCTGAGCAAGCCCGGCATCTCGCCCTACATCCAGAGCAAGACCGTGGCCGAACGCGCCGCGCGGGACTGGATGGCCAAAGAAGGCGGCGCCATGGAGTTCTGCAGCATCTGCCCTTCGGTAGTGCTGGGCCCCGTCTGGAGTGGCGACTACTCGGCCAGCGTTTCGGTGGTGAAGATGCTGCTCAATGGCCGCATGGGCGCTTGCCCCGACATCGGCTTTGGGGTGGTGGACGTGCGCGATGTGGCCGATCTGCATGTGCGGGCGCTGAAGGCACCCAACATGGCGGGTGAGCGCTTTATCGCGTCGGGCCGTTTCATGAAGATCCGCGAGGTGGCTGACATCCTGCGTGCGCAACTGGGTGACCAGGCGCGCAAAGTCACCACGCGCAACGTGCCCGACTGGCTGGTGCGCGTTGGCGCACTGTTCAACCCACTGGCCAAGGCCGTGGTGGGCGAGCTGGGCTCGGTGCGCAACCAGTCGCCCGAACACGCCAGACAAGTGCTGGGCTGGGCCACGCGGCCGGTGGAACAAAGCATTGTCGACACGGCGCGCAGTCTGCTGGACCAGGGGCTGGTGAAGCTCTGAGGGTTGCTGCAAGCCCGGCACTCGCCCGGGTTTTTTGGCCCAGCAAGCGCACAAGCATTCGCACCGGCACCGGCACTCGCACAAGCACTCGCACAAGAAGTCACGCCGCAGAATCAACCAAAGAATTGCCGAGAAGGAAGCCATGAGCCAGCCTCTTCCCACCCAAGCCCGCATCGTCATCGTCGGCGGCGGCATCGCCGGCTGCTCCACCGCCTACCACCTGGCGCTGGCCGGCGAGCGCGACGTGCTGCTGCTGGAACAAGGCCAACTGACCTGCGGCACCACCTGGCACGCGGCCGGGCTGGTGGGTCAGATGCGACCCAACCGCAACATGACGCGCATGAGCAAGTACGGCATCGAGCTGTACAGCACGCTGGAAGCTGAGACCGGCCTGGCCACCGGCTGGAAGCAGTGCGGCAGCGTCAATCTGGCGGCCACGGCCGAGCGCTGGCAGGTGTTGAAGAAGCAAGCGGCCTTGGCGCGCAGCTTTGGTGTGGAGGTGCAGCTGATCACCCCGAAAGAGGCCGGTGACCTCTACCCCGTGATGCGCACCGACGACCTGCACGGGGCCATCTGGATCCCGGGCGACGGCAAGGCCAACCCGGCCGACTTGTGCATGAGCCTGGCCAAGGGCGCGCGCAACCGTGGTGTCAAGGTGGTGGAGCGGGTGGAGGTGACGGGCGTGCTCACCGAACAGGGCCGTGTCACCGGCGTGCGCACGGCTCAAGGCGGTCTTGTGCAGGAGGTGCGCTGTGAAGTGCTGATCAACTGCGCCGGCCAATGGGCACGCCAGTTTGGCGCGCTGGCCGGTGTCAACGTGCCGCTGTACCCGGCCGAGCACTTCTACATCGTCACCGACAAGATCGCTGGCGTGCACCCGATGCTGCCGGTGATGCGCGACCCCGATGGTTTCATCTACTACAAGGAAGAGGTGGGTGGCCTCTTGATGGGCGGCTTCGAGCCCGTGGCCAAACCCTGGCGCATGGAGCCCATCCCCAGCACCTTCCAGTTCCAACTGCTGGATGAAGACTGGGACCAGTTTGAGCCGCTGATGAAAAACGCCATCCACCGCACACCGTGCCTGGAAACGGCGCCGGTGAAGATGCTGCTCAACGGCCCCGAGAGCTTCACGCCCGACGGCAACTTCATCCTGGGCGAGGCACCGGAACTGCGTGGTTACTTCGTCTGCGCCGGCTTCAACAGCGCGGGCATTGCCAACAGCGGCGGCGCTGGCAAGCTGATGGCCGATTGGGTGATAAACGGCGAGGCACCCAGCGACCTGTGGGATGTGGACATCCGCCGCTTTGCGCACCACACCGGCAACCGCAAAGCCTTGGCCGAGCGCACCGGCGAAACGCTGGGCCTGCACTACGCGATGCGCTGGCCACGCCAAGAGCTGCATACCGGCCGGCCGCTGCGCACCAGCCCCCTTTACGACCTGCTGGCCGCACAGGGCGCCGAGTTCGGCAGCAAAAACGGCTGGGAGCGTGCCAACTACTTTCGCCCACCCGGCACACCGCGCCCGCCCTATGGCCTGGGTAGCCCCGGCTGGTTGCCCTGGATGGTGCAAGAACAACGTGCCACCCGCGATGCCGTGGCGCTGTACGACCAGACCAGCTTTGGCAAGCTGCTGCTGCAGGGGCGCGACGCGCTGGCGGTGTTGCAGCGCCTGTGCGCCAACCAGATGGACGTGGCGCCAGGCCGCATGGTCTACACGCCGCTGCTCAACGAACGCGGCGGCTTTGAGAGCGACCTGACGGTGATGCGGCTGACGCCCGAGCGCGCAAGCGACCGCTTCCTGCTCATCACCGGTTCTGCGCAGCCGGTGCGCGACGCCGACTGGATTAACCGCCACATTGGCGAGCATGAGCATGCCGTGCTCACCGACGTCAGCGCGCTGTGGAGCGTGCTGTCGGTGATGGGGCCGCAAGCGCGCGAACTGCTGTCGCGAGTGTGCCCCGACGACCTGTCACCCGAGAGCCTGAAATTCGCCCACACCCGCGAGATCGACCTGGGGCACGCTCGGGTGCGAGCGGCGCGCATGTCTTATGTGGGCGGCCCGGGGTATGAGCTGTATGTGCCGGTGGAAATGACGCGCCATGTCTACCTGGCGCTGCAGGAGGCGGGTGCCGACCTGGGTCTGCCCGATTCAGCAGGTCGCCCCGGCGGCTTGGTCAACGCCGGTTACTACGCGCTAGACGCGCTGCGCATCGAAGCCGGCCGCCGCGCCTGGGGTCACGAGTTGGGGCCTGATGAAACACCGTTTGACGCGGGCCTGACTTTTGCCGTCAAGCTGGACAAGCCCACGCCCTTCATCGGCCAGGCCGCGCTGCTGCAGGTTCAGCACCAGCCGCTGAAAAAGAAGCTGCTGACCTTTGTGTTCGACGACCCAAGCGTCTACGCCTGGGGTGGCGAAGCCATCGTGCTGGACGGCCAGGCGGTGGGCGAACTCAGTTCGGTGGGCTACAGCCCCAAGGCGGGCGCCTGTGTGGCCATGGGCTATGTGCGCGGCCTGGCTGCCCAGCTCGTGCATTCGGGCACACCGGCCGGCATCGACCTGTGGGGCCAGACGGTCGCAGTCAAGGCATTTGACCGCTGGCCCGCCTAAACTGGTTGGCATGAACACCGGCAACAAAGTGGTCGCCTTCATTGGCGGCGGCAACATGGCTTCGGCCCTCATCGGTGGCCTGCTGCGCTCGGGCACGGCGCCTGAACAACTGGTGGTGGTGGAGCCCTTCGAGGCCCAGCGCGACAAGCTGGCACAAGCCTTTGGCGTCAGCGCCCAGGCTGCGGCTGATGAGCGGCTGGCTCAGGCGGGCACCGTGGTGTGGGCCGTCAAGCCCCAACTCTTTGCCGCAGCGGCCCTGCCCTGCGCGCCCCATGTGGCCGGTGCTTTGCAGGTGAGCGTGATGGCCGGCATTCGCAGCGACACCTTGGTGCAGGCCAGTGGTACGCAGCGTGTGGTGCGCGCCATGCCCAACACGCCGGCGCTGATCGGCCAAGGCATCGCGGGCCTGTACGCCCGCCCCGCCGTGGACGCAGCGGGCCGTGCGCAAGTGGAACGCCTGTTTGCGCCCACGGGCGAGTCGCTCTGGGTTGACCAGGAGGACGACCTGGACGCCGTGACCGCACTCTCAGGCTCAGGTCCAGCCTATGTCTTCTATTTCCTGGAAGCCATGATGCAAGCGGCCAGCGAGATGGGCCTGAGCGAAGCCCAGGGTCGCCAGCTGGCGCAGAGCACGTTTGCAGGGGCGGCCGCGCTGGCCCAGCAAAGCCCCTTGTCGCCCACCACGCTGCGCGAGCAGGTCACGTCCAAGGGCGGCACGACGTTTGCTGCCATCACGTCTTTGGACCACAGCGGTGTGAAGGCCGCGTTTGTGAAGGCGCTGCACGCAGCACGCAACCGGGCCACCGAGCTCGGTAAGAGCTGACGCGCAGCCCCGTCCATCGTGGTGAGCAGCCAAGCGCTGCTTCCAATTGATCGGACGCACAGGCAAACGCGTCGCTCCGAAGGCCTTCAGGCAGACCCTGCCAACATCCGTTTTCGTGCAGCCAGTTGCCGCAGCATCACCGGCGTGGCCAGTGCCAGGCCCATGAGCGTGGGCACCAGGCCAGGCGCGATCATCAGCAAAGCAGCAGCCAGGCACAAAGCCTGCTCAGCCCGCTTCATCTCCACCAGCATGAACTTGCTCAGCGCCGCGGCCAGCAGTGTGATGCCCAGCAGGCAGCCCACAAAGGTGACGACAAAGTCGTAACCAGTGAAGCCTTTGGCGACGATCAACAGGCTGGGCGAGAAGACAAACACAAACGGCACCAAGGCCTTGGCCAGCCCCAGGCGGAAGGCCGTGTTGCCGGTCTTGAACGGGTCGCTGCCCGCCATGCCCGCCGCGGCATAAGCGGCCAAGGCCACCGGCGGTGTGATGTCGGCCAGCACGCCGTAATAGAAGACAAAGAAGTGCGCTACCAGCGGCTCCACACCCAGCTGCACCAGCGTGGGCGCGGCCACCGTGACCATGATGATGTAGTTGGCCGTGGTGGGGATGCCCGCGCCCAGCAAGATGCAGACCAGGCCGGTCATGATCAAGGCCACCAGCAGCGTCAGCGACTTGGGGTCCATCAAACTCGCAGGGATCAGCGTGCCGACCCCGCCGGCCACCGCCTGCGCTGCGCCGGTGATCAATATGCTGAGCTTGAAGCCCACGCCCGTGAGCGTGACCACGCCGATCACCAGGCCGACGGTGGCGGCCGCAGCGCCCACCGCCAGCGCGTACTTGGCGCCGGTGCTGAAGGCTTCGATCAGGGCTGGCGTGCCGATGCGGCCGTCCACCTTCAAGGCCTTGAGCAGGAAGGGCGTGGCCACCAGCGCCACGCAGAAGATGCCCAGCTTGAGGTTGCTGTTTTCTATGCCACCAAACACGACCACCAGCAACACCGCGTGCAGCGCCGCCAGCAGGCCCCAGTGGCGCGCGGTGTTGCCACCCACGCGGGTGCACAGGCCCACGATGGCGCACGACGTGATGCCCGTGAAGGCAGCCAGATAAGGCGTGCGGCCGGTGACCAAAATGCTGATCAACAGCACCAGCGGGATCAGCGTGGGCCAGCGCTCGCGCAGGCTCTGGCGCAGCTTGGGCATCTCTTCTTCGGTCAGGCCGCGCAGGCCAAAGCGTTTGGCTTCGAAGTGCACCTGCATGAACACGCCAAAGAAGTGCATGAACGCAGGAATGGCGGCCGCGACGATGATGGTCTGGTAGGGCACCGACAAAAATTCGATCATCAAGAAGGCCGCAGCACCCAGCACCGGTGGTGTGATCTGCCCGCCGGTGCTGGACGCTGCTTCCACCGCGCCAGCAAATTCGCGCTTGTAGCCCACGCGGATCATGGCCGGTATGGTCAGCGAACCCACCGTCACCGCGTTGGCCACGCTGCTGCCCGACAACATGCCAAACATGGCTGAGCCAAACACACTGACCTTGGCCGGCCCGCCGGCATAGCGCCCGGCTACCGTGCTGGCGACGTCCAGAAACAGCTGGCCCAATCCGATGCGCGTGGCCAGCACGCCAAACAGCACAAAGTGAAAGACATAGGTGGCCACCACGCCCACCGCCACGCCGTAAACGCCTTGGCTGGTCAGGTACTGGTGGTTGATCAGCTGGCTCCAGCTGGCACCGGCGTGCTTGAGCAAGCCCGGGAAGATGGGCCCGGCCAACGCATAGACCATGAAGCTGATGGCGATGATGGGCAGTGGCCAGCCCATGCTGCGGCGGGTGGCTTCCAGCAGCGCCAGGATGAGGATGCTGCCCATCACCACGTCGATGGTCAGCGGGTTGCCCACGCGAAAGGTCAGGTCCTCGAAGATGTAGGGGATGTAGAGCACCGAAGCGGCCACCGCCGCTGCCAGCAGCCAGTCGAACCACGGCACGTTGCCGGGCGCGGTCAGCCGGTGTTGGGCAACCTTTTCCAGCAGCGTGTGGCGGTGCGGAAACACCAGAAAAATCAGCCCCAACACAAACGCCAGGTGCACCCCGCGGTGCGTCACCTCTTGCAGCAGGCCAAAGCCAGCGGTGTAGAAGTGAAAGACGCTCAGCAGCAGCAACAAACCACCCACCACCGTGGCGGCCACCGGGGTCAGCGGCCGAAAGCGCATCTCGGGGTCGTACTTCTGTTCCAGCTGGGCCAGGGTCTTGTCGTCAGGCAGGGCGGTGGTCATGGGCGCGGCAGGGGTTGGTTCAAACCATCAAAAAGGGCAGCCGTGTTGGCTGCCCCGTGTTCAGGCAAAGCCGGAACGGCTTACTTCAGCAGCCCGGCTTCTTTGTAGAACTTCTCGGCACCCGGGTGGAAGGGGATGCCAGCAGCACGCACGGCGTTTTCCTTGGTGATGAACTTGCCCTTGGCGTGGCCGCTGGCGAGTTGCTTTTGCGCTTCGGCGCCAAACAGGGCCTTGGTGATTTCATAGACGGTGTTGGCGTCGGCCTTGTCGCTGGTGACCCACTGCGCGCCCACGGCCAGCGTGTTCACCGCGGCCACGCCCTTGTAGGTGTCGGCAGCGATGTTGTCGGGCGAGAAGAAGGGGCTGCTCTTGCGCAGCGCTTCGGCTTGCGCGCCATCGATGGGCAACAGCTCAATGCCGCTGCCGGCGCTGGCCAGTTCGGCAATCGCGCCAGCGGGCGCGCCACCGGTGAAGAAGAAGGCGTCGAGCGAGCCGTCCTTCATCTTGTCGCCAGCTTGGTTGGGCTTGATGTACTCGGGCTTGATGTCACTTTCTTTCAAGCCATACGCGGCCAAGATGGCGCGTGCGTTGACCAAGGTGCCCGAGCCCGGTTCGTCCAGCGCCACGCGTTTGCCCTTCAGGTCGGCCACGCTCTTGATGCCGCTGCCCTTCTTGACCACCACGTGCACGCTCTCGGGGTAGAGGTTGGCGATCAGGCGCAGGCCCGGCACATTGGGCTTGCCTTCATACAGGCCGGTGCCTTTTTGTGCCCAGGTGGCCACGTCGGACTGGCTGAAGCCACTTTCCATGGCGCCGCCAGCAATACCGTTGACGTTGGCCACACTGCCGTTGCTGGCCTGCGCGGTGACCACGATCTTGCCCGGCTGGCTGACGGCGTTGGCAATCATGCCGCCCACCGGGTAGTAGGTGCCGGCGGTGCCGCCGGTGCCGATGCGGAAGAACTGCTGGGCTTGGGCGGCGGTGCCGGCCACGGCCAAAACGGCGGCCAGGGACAGGATGCGGGTGATCTTCATGAAAACTCCAGGTGGCGAAAGGCAGGTGGCAAGAGCCAAGAGGCGAATGGTGGATGTTGACGCACGGCAGGCGGCGGCGCGCTTCGTGCAACTACCAAGAGGGATGCCGTCGCGGTGCCCATTGCCCACTGCCCATCGGCCTGCGCAGGCTTGGTGTGAAACCTAGCGCAGAGCCAGATCGACCGCTACACCCACAAAGACGGCAAAACCCACCCAGTGGTTCAGCCGAAACGCCTTGAAGCAGCCGTCGCGGCTGCGGTCGCGAATCAGCTTGAAGTGCCAGGCCACCTGCACCGCCGCCAAAAACACGCCCAGCAAGAACCAGCTACCTAGGCCCAGTGCTCGCCCCAGCAAGGCCCAGGACACGAGGAAGACGGCATAAAAAGACATCACCGCCGCCACGTCCCAGCGCCCCAGCGTGATGGCGCTGGTTTTCATGCCGATGCGCAAGTCGTCGTCGCGGTCGACCATGGCGTATTCGGTGTCGTAGGCCAGCACCCAGAACAGGTTGCCCAGCAGCAGCAGCCACGCGTGGGGCGGCACGGCAGCGTTGATGCCGGCCAGGCTCCAGTCCTGCCCACCCTGGGCTGCAGCAAAAGCCATCGGGATGCCAAAGCTGAAGGCCACACCCAGCACCGCCTGCGGCATGTTGAGCACGCGTTTGGCGTAGGGGTAGAGCAGCGTCACGCCCAGAGCTGCAAAGCTCAGCAGAATCGCTGGCGCGCTGGTGCTCAGCACCAGGCCAAAAGCCAGCAGTGCCAGCAGCGCGCCCAGCAGCAGCGCTTCTCGGGGCGACACCGCGCCGCGTGTGACCGGGCGCTGGGCGGTGCGCTTGACGTGCTTGTCAAAGTCGCGGTCAGCCACGTCGTTGACACAACAGCCGGCGCTGCGCATCAACACCGTGCCGGCCACAAACACCAGCAGCAAGTGCCAGCCCGGGAAGCCGTCGGCTGCGATCCACAAGGCGCTGAGCGTGGGCCACAGCAACAGCAGCCAGCCCGCCGGACGGTCCCAGCGGACGAGGTCGAGGTAGAGGGCCAGCCGGCGGGGCGTCTTGGTGGGGTTGCTCACGAAAGCAATTATCGGCGGCGTGCAAAGCGCTGCGGGCTGTATTCCTTGAGCCTTGCCTCTCACGCCTGGGGCCTTCGGCTTGGCTTCAGCCCGGGCCGGCCAACGCTTTGAGGGCATCACGCCAATGGGCCACGGCCACGCCTTGCAGCCGCTGGTTGCCGGGCGAACCGTTGATCAGCAGTGGCTCGCCCTGCTGCGCTGGTGCCGCGTGGCGTTGCCAGGTGTGCAGGCTGCGCAGCCAATCGCCCTGGAAGGTAGCGCCCGACTTCATCTCCACCGGCCACAGCGTGCCCGCGCGTTCGATCAGCAAGTCCACCTCGTTACCGATGTTGTCGCGCCAAAAGTAGGCCGTGCCGGGTGCGCCGCTGTGGCGCAGGTGCTTGCCGTATTCAGCAACACACAGGTTTTCGAACAGTGCACCGCGCATCGGGTGCGAATTCATCGTGCGCGGGTCGGTGATGCCCAGCAGCCAGCTGGCCAGGCCGGTGTCGTGAAAGTAAAGCTTGGGTGTCTTGACCAAGCGCTTGCCGAAGTTGGTGTGGTACGGGGCCAAGCGGAAGGCGACGTAGGTGGCTTCCAGAATGCCCAGCCAGTCGCGCGCTGTGGTCTGCGCCACGCCCAGGTCGTTGGCCACCGCGTTCAGGTTCAGCAGCTGTCCGCAACGCGCCGCCATCATGCGCATGAAGCGCTGAAACTGCAGCAGGTCACCGATGCGGCTGAGCTGGCGCACGTCGCGTTCCAGGTAGCTGGCCACGTAGCTGGCGTGCCAGTCGGCCGGCGCCACGTCGGTGCTGTGGATGGCGGGGTAGGCTCCGCGCAGCAACAGCTCATCGAGAGAGAGCGTGTCGAACACGGCTGCACCTTCGTTGTAGGACAGCGGCAGCAGCTCCAGAAACCCGGCCCGGCCGGCCAGACTTTGGCTGACCGCCGCAGACAGCAGCAGGTTCTGCGAACCGGTGACCACGTAACGGCCGGGCCGGCGGTCGTTGTCGACGGCGGTCTGCAGGTAAGACAGCAATTCGGGCACACGTTGGGCTTCGTCCAGCACCACGCCGGCATGGCCAGCCGTGGCGTGTGCGGCCAAGAACCCACGCGGATCGGCGGCCACACGTTGGCGCACGTCGGGGTCCTCGAGCGACACGTAGGCATGGCCGGGTAGTGCGCTGCGCGCCAGCGTGGTCTTGCCCGACTGCCTGGGACCTGTCACCACCAGCACGGGGAAGCCACGCGCCAGGCGCAGCAGGCGTTGGGTGGCGGTGCGTTGAAACATGAATTTGCTATTTCAGCTTTTGAGGCTGAAATTGTAAACCTTGGGTCATGCAGCCGTGCGGAGCAATTCACCCCAAGACCTTTTGTCAGCTTCTTGGGCGTCTGGGGGTCGCTGCTAAGCCCTTCGGGTGTGATCAACCGTCCAGCTGCTTCTGAAACACCAGCCCCGCGTGCTCGCGCAGCGCATGGAACTTGATCTTGGGCCAGTTTTCTTGCATGGCGCGCAGCTCGCCAGCGTACTCCAGCAGCACGGTGGGCGCATCCACCGCGTCCAGCGCCACCCGGTGGGCGTTGCCGTCGATGAAGCGTTGCAGTTCTTTGGCGCTGGCGGCCGGGCCTTCGGGCAGTTCGCAGGTGACCCAGCGCGCCACGTTATAGCGCGCCGGCATGATGCGGGCCTTGCAGCTGTACTCGTGCTCCAGCCGGTGCGCCACCACCTCAAACTGCAGCTGCCCCACCGCGCCCAGCAGCAGCACGGTGCCGGCCACCGGGCGAAAGACCTGGATGGCGCCTTCTTCGCCCAACTGCGTCAAACCGGCGCGCAGCTGTTTGGTCTTCAGCGGGTCGGCCACCTCCACGCTGCGAAACATCTCAGGCGCGAAGAAGGGCAGGCCGGTGAACTGCAGGCTTTCGCCTTCGGTGATGGTGTCGCCCAGCTGCAGCACGCCGTGGTTAGGTATGCCGATGATGTCACCAGCAAATGCCTCTTCCAGCAGCTCGCGGCGCTGACTCATGAAGGTGACCACCGTGTTGGGCCGCAGCTCTTTGCCACTGCGCACCACCTTCAGGCGCATGCCGCGCTCGAAACGGCCGCTGGCCACGCGCAGGAAGGCGATGCGGTCGCGGTGGGCCGGGTCCATGTTGGCCTGGATCTTGAAGACCACGCCAGTGAACTTGGGCTCGTCGGGCTGCACCGTGCGCTGCATGGATGTGCGCTCGCCGGGTGGCGGGGCCAGGTCGACCAGCGCGTCAAGCACCTCGCGCACACCAAAGTTGTTGACCGCGCTGCCAAAGAACATGGGCGTTTGGCGGCCGGCCAGGAAGTCGGCTTTGTTGAAGGGCGGGGCGGCGTCGGTCAGCAGTTCAATCTCGCCTTGCGCCTGCTCGTACTGCATGCCAAAGCGCTCGGCGTAGGCAGGGTTGCTCAGGCCGGCCAGGATCTCGTCTTCGGCCCCTTTGCGGTCTTCGCCGGGGCTGAACACGCGCATCTGCTCTTCTCGCAGGTCCATCACGCCGTGGAACGCTTTGCCCATGCCCACCGGCCAGGTGAAGGGCACCACCTCCATGCCCAGCTCGCGCTCGATTTCGTCCATCAACACCAGCGGGTCCTTGACCTCGCGGTCCATCTTGTTGACGAACGTCAGGATGGGCGTGTTGCGGGCCCGGCACACCTGCAGCAGGCGGCGGGTTTGCGGCTCCACGCCGTTGGCTGCGTCAATCACCATCAGCGCGGCGTCCACCGCGGTCAGCACGCGGTAGGTGTCTTCGCTGAAGTCCTGGTGGCCGGGGGTGTCCAGCAGGTTGATGACGCAGTCGCGGTACTCCATCTGCATCACGCTGGACGCCACCGAGATGCCGCGTTGCTTTTCGATCTCCATCCAGTCGCTGGTGGCGTGGCGCGTGGCCTTGCGGGCTTTGACGCTGCCAGCAATTTGAATCGCGCCGCTGAACAGCAGCAGCTTTTCCGTCAGCGTGGTTTTGCCGGCATCGGGGTGGGAAATGATGGCGAAGGTGCGGCGGCGGCGCACTTCGGGGGTGATGCGGGCAGAGACGACTGTGGACATGGTGGGACCAGAGAGCAATCGCGAATTATCGCCGCCGCACTCGAGAGCGGGTGAAGCACTCACTCATTGCCGCCAGGCGCGTCGGTGGGTGTCCCAAGCGCTGACATCGCTTTGCGATTCATGGCGTCGGAAGTTGGAGTTGGAGTTGGAGGTGGCGGCGAGTAGTGGTCGTTCGTTGACGTGCCTATCTTTGTGCGGCAAAGGGCTGTCCGGGTGTGCCGGTGCGCGCCACTGCGTCGGTCGCCGCTGAGCGTCGACTGCCCTGCGATGCTCGTTCGCCCGGGCCGGTCGGGCAACTCGTTGCACTCACTGCGTTCGTGCCACTCAAACACTCCCTCCCAAGTCAGTTGACGAGGCGCGCTGCGCGCGCAGCCCGGGCGAACTGCGCTTCTCGGCGCCGCACAGGCGCGCCCCAGCACACCCGGACAGCCCTTTGCTCCAGCAGAGATGGCGTGCGTTGCAACGGAGACCAACGCCTGCCGCGACGCGCTGATGCAGGTTCGTCGAACGACCGCAATGCGCCGTAAGCCGAAGTGACCTACCAACTCGGACTGAAGCGAGTGAATGCAAATGGGAACCAAGCAGCGTGCAACCCCGGCGCCGCTACAACGCTGCCACACCGTACCCGCGCCGTTCAGGACAGTCGCTTCACCCCCGGCAAGGGGCAGGCATAGATGGCATTGCGCAGAGCGGCAATGGCTTCATAACGCGGAAAACTGCGCCGCCACGCCAGCACCACGCGGCGGGTGGGCGCTGGGGCGCTGAACTTGATGTACTTGATGTGTGGCTGGCTCTCGGCGGGCACGCTGAGCTGCGGCACCACCGTGACACCCATGCCCGAGGCCACCATGTACTTGATGGTTTCCAACGAACTGCCTTCAAAGCTCTTGCTGATGCCTTCACCGCTGGCGGACGTGCTGGCAAAGCGGGCATATTCGGGGCACACCTCCAGCACGTGATCGCGAAAGCAGTGGCCCGTACCCAGGAGCAGCATGGTCTCGGCCTTCAGCTCTTCAGCGCTGATCGTCTTGCGCTTGGCCAGTGCGTGCTTGGTAGGCACGGCGGCGACAAAGGGCTCGTCGTACAGCGGCGCCATGGCCAGCCCGGTGTCGGGGAAGGGTTCGGCCAGGATGGCACAGTCCAACTCACCCAGACGCAGCATGTCCAGCAGCTTGGCGGTGAAGTTCTCTTGCAGCATCAGCGGCATTTGCGGCACACGGGCGATGGCTTGGCGCACCAGGTCGGGCAGCAGATAGGGCCCGATCGTGTAGATCACGCCCATGCGCAAAGGGCCGGACAGCGGGTCTTTGCCCAGCTTGGCCATTTCCTTGAGCGCCGCGGCCTGCTCGATGACCAGTTGGGCCTGACGCACGATTTGTTCACCCAGCGGCGTCACGCTGACTTCATTGGCGCCGCGCTCAAAGAGCTTGACGTCCAGTTCTTCTTCCAGCTTCTTCACCGCCACCGACAGCGTGGGTTGGGAAACGAAGCAGGCCTCGGCGGCGCGGCCAAAGTGCCTTTCGCGCGCCACGGCCACGATGTATTTGAGCTCGGTCAGGGTCATGGGGTGGATTGTGGCGAATTGCCGAAGCGGGCATGGCATCCCCCGCATCCCAGGGGTGCCTAGCCCAACTGCAGGATGGGTCGCAGCGCGCCAACGCAGGCTTCAATGGGCGTGTCTTGGACCACCAGACCCTGTCAACCCGCTTCAGCCGCATGCACCCGTCACTGGCCACCCTTTTGTCACCGCCCTCGCGACTGCCGCCTGTTGAGCGATCGAGCGCGGGCCGTTCCTACATGACCTCGTCACTTGAATTGCGATCGGGGTTGGACGTGGGGACCTTGACTTGGGCCCAGGTGCCGGCCGAGTTGCTGCGCGAGCTGGTGCGTTTGCAGGCCAGCTGGCGACCGGGCGAAACGCACGCTGCGCGCGCAAAGCGGGCCTGAGGCTCGATTCCCGGCGCTCAGGCCTTCATGAACTGAGCCTTGTTGCCCAGCCAGCGATCCACCTGCGCTTGGGCCGCACCAGGGGCTTGAGCCAGCAAGCGTGGAGCGACCTCGCGGGCTTGCTGCAGCAGGGCGCCGTCCAGCGCCAGGTCGGCAAAGCGCAGCAAGGCGTCGCCACTCTGGCGTGCGCCCATGAATTCGCCCGGGCCCCGGATGTCCAGGTCGCGGCGAGCGATCTCGAAGCCGTCGTTGGTTTCGGCCATGGCCTGCAAGCGGGCCTTGCCGGTGGGTGAAAGGGGGCCGGTGAAGAGCAGCACGCAGACGCTGGCCACCGCGCCACGGCCTACGCGGCCACGCAGCTGGTGCAACTGCGCCAGGCCAAAGCGCTCGGCGTGTTCAATCACCATCAGGCTGGCGTTGGGCACGTCCACGCCCACTTCAATGACGGTGGTGGCCACCAGCAATTTCATCTCGCCGCTGGTGAAGAGCTGCATCACGGCGGCTTTTTCAGCCGACTTCATGCGCCCGTGCAGCAGGCCCACCAGCACGCCGGGCAGCGCGGTGCTGAGCTCGGCGTGGGTGGCGGTGGCGTTTTGCAGGTCGATGTGCTCACTCTCTTCCACCAGCGGGCAAACCCAATAGACCTGGCGACCCAAACCCACCTCGTTGCGGATGCGCTGAATCACCGCGTCGCGTTTGCCGTCGGCAAACACCTTGGTGACGATGGGCGTGCGGCCGGGGGGCAGTTCGTCGATGGTGCTCACGTCCAGGTCGGCGAAGTAGCTCATGGCCAGCGTGCGTGGAATGGGTGTGGCGCTCATCATCAGCAGATGGGGCTCCAAGGCTTGCGCCAGCAGCTTGTCGCGCAAAGCCAGCCGCTGGGCCACACCAAAACGGTGTTGCTCGTCCACCACCGCCAAGCCCAGACGCGCAAACACCACGTCGCGCTGAATCACGGCGTGGGTGCCCACCACCAGCATGGCTTGGCCGGATGCCACTTGCGCCAGCATGGCGTCGCGCGCCTTGCCTTTTCGGCTGCCAGTGAGCCAGGTCACCGTGATGCCCAGAGGCTGCAGCCAATGCACCAGCTTGCGAAAGTGCTGTTCGGCCAAGATCTCGGTTGGCGCCATCAGCGCGCACTGCCAGCCAGCGTCCATGGCCACCGTGGCTGCCAAGGCAGCCACCACGGTTTTGCCTGAGCCTACGTCGCCTTGCAGCAAGCGGTGCATGGGCTGCGGCCGCGCCAGGTCGGTCTGGATCTCGTCAACCACGCGCTGCTGTGCTTTTGTCAGCGCAAAGGGCAGGGTCTGCAACAGTTGGGCCGATAGGCCGCCTGGCTTGGGGGCCAGCGCTGGCGCCGCCAACAGCGCGCGCGTGGCCTGCGCTTGGGCTTGTGCCAGATGCTGCGCCAGCAGTTCGTCAAACTTCAGGCGCTGCCAGGCCGGGTGGCTGTGGTCCTGCAGGCTGTGCAAATCCGCGCCCGGCGCGGGGTGGTGCAGCATCTCGACCGCTTGGCGCAGCGCGGGCAGGCCAGGGGGCACCACACTGGGCGGCAAGAGCTCGGCCAAGGGTGCACGTGCCAGCGCCGAAGTGACGGCTTTGCGCAGGTAAGCCTGGGGCAACTGCGCGCTGGTGGGGTAGACCGGGGTCAGCGCGGTGGGCAAGGGGGTGTCGACGCTGACGGCGCGAAACTCCGGGTGCACCATTTCGCGCCCCGTAAAGCCCACTCGCACTTCACCGCGCACACGCACCAGGTTGCCCTCGGCCAGTGTCTTTTGGTTGCTGGGATAAAAATTCAGCAGCCGCAGCAGCAATTCGCTGCCACTGCCGTCATCCAAACGCACCAGCAGTTGGCGCCGTGAGCGGATTTCGACTCGGCATTCCTGCACCGTGCCTTGCACCTGAGCGTGCTCGCCGTCGCGCAGTTGGCTGATGGGCGTCAGCCGTGTTTCGTCCACATGGCGCAGGGGCAGGTGCAAGGCCAGGTCGATGTCACGCACCAGACCCAGCTTGCGCATGGCGCGGGCCGGCGCCGACAACTTGTCGTCTGGGGTCTTGGCCGCACGCGCTGGCGCTAGAGGGGTGGGCATGGAACAATTTTGACCTTGTCCACCGGCAGGCCGCCAGCAGGCCTGAAAACATGCCTTCCGATTCCGCCCACAGCGACCAGCGCCCGCCAGCGCGTGAACACACGCTGAGCGACTTTGACTTTGTGCTGCCCGCCGAGCTGATTGCCCAGCACCCCGCAGCCGAACGCAGCGCCTCGCGCTTGCTCGACGGCACCGGCCAACTGCCCGTGGACCGCATCTTCCGCGAACTGCCCTTGCTGCTGCGGCGCGGTGATCTGCTGGTTTTCAACGACACGCGTGTGATCAAGGCCCGCCTGATGGGCGAAAAGCCCACCGGCGGCGTGGTCGAAGCCTTGGTGGAGCGTGTGTTGCCCAACTTTGAAGTCTGGGCTCATCTGCGGGCCAGCAAATCGCCCAAGGCGGGTGGCTTGATACGCTTTGCCGACGCCTTTGACGCCCAGGTGCTGGGCCGCACAGGGCCTGAAGATTCGCTGTTTCACCTGCGCTTCCCGCAGGATCCATTGGTGCTGTTGGAGCGGCATGGCCACGTGCCGCTGCCGCCCTACATCGAGCACAGCGACAGCGCCGAAGACGCCGCCCGCTACCAAACAGTGTTTGCCGCCCGCCCCGGCGCCGTGGCCGCGCCCACCGCGGCGCTGCATTTCGACCAGGCCCTGCTAAGTGCTTTGGAAGGCCACGGCGTGCAACGCGCGGCGGTGACCTTGCATGTGGGCGCGGGCACGTTTCAACCCGTTCGTGCGGAGCGCCTGGCCGACCACCGCATGCACAGCGAGTGGTTTGAAGTGGGCGCAGAAACGGTGGCTGCGATCCACGCCGCGCGCCAACGCGGCGGCCGGGTGGTGGCGGTGGGCACGACGACGTTGCGCGCGCTGGAGTCCGCTGCACGCCTTCAACCCGCCGGGCAGGAACTGCAGCCGTTTGTTGGCGAGACCAACATCTTCATCACGCCGGGCTTTGACTTTCGGGTGGTGGATCGTCTGGTCACCAACTTCCACCTGCCCAAGAGCACGCTGATGATGCTGGTCAGTGCCTTCGCGGGGCATGGGCACATCATGGCGCTGTACCGCCACGCGGTGGAGTCGCGGTACCGCTTCTTCAGCTATGGCGACGCCATGCTGTTGGATCGTCAGCGCTGACGACGTTTTCCGACCTGCGCTGTGCGGCGCGCGCTGCTCACTATGCGCTGCATGAGGGTGCCCCCGCGCAGCCCCGGCGACAATGTCACCCATGCTGCAATTTGACCTGCTCAAGACCGAAGGCCGCGCCCGCCGAGGCCGCCTGACACTGAACCACGGCGTGGTGGAAACACCGGTGTTCATGCCGGTGGGCACCTATGGCACCGTCAAGGGTGTGATGCCGCGTTCGCTGGAAGAAATGGGCGCCCAGATCATCCTGGGCAACACCTTTCACCTGTGGATGCGCCCGGGCCTGGACGTGGTGAAGAAGTTTGGTGGCCTGCACCGCTTTGAAGGCTGGCAGCGCCCGATGCTGACCGACAGCGGTGGCTTTCAGGTGTGGAGCCTGGGCGACATGCGCAAGATCAGCGAAGAGGGCGTGAAGTTTGCGTCGCCGGTCAACGGCGACAAACTGTTCCTGACGCCCGAAGTGAGCATGCAGATTCAGACCGTGCTCAACAGCGACATCGTGATGCAGTTCGACGAGTGCACGCCCTATGACGTGAAGGGCCACATCACCACCGAGGCTGAAGCCCGCAAGTCCATGGAGCTGAGTCTGCGCTGGGCGGTGCGCAGCAAGGCCGAGTTTGGCCGGCTGGAAAACCCCAATGCCTTGTTTGGCATCGTGCAGGGCGGCATGTTTGAAAACCTGCGCGAGGCGTCACTGCAGGCTTTGGTGGAGCACGACTTCCCGGGTTACGCGGTGGGCGGTGTCAGTGTGGGTGAGCCCAAGGACGAGATGCTGCACATCATGGCCCACACGCCGCACCGCCTGCCGGCGCACAAGCCACGCTACCTGATGGGCGTGGGCACGCCTGAAGACCTGGTGGAAGGTGTGGCGCAGGGCGTGGACATGTTTGACTGTGTGATGCCCACCCGCAACGCGCGCAACGGCCATCTCTTCACACGCTTTGGCGACTTGAAGATTCGCAATGCGCGGCACAAGGAAGATGAGCGGCCGCTGGACGAAACCTGCAGCTGCCACACCTGTGCTTCGGGCTTTTCGCGGGCTTACCTGCACCACCTGGACCGTTGCGGCGAGATGCTGGGGCCGATGCTGGCCACCATTCACAACCTGCACTACTACGTGAATCTGATGCGTGAGGTGCGGCAGGCTTTGGACGAAGGGCGGTTTGAGGCCTTTCGGGTGCAATTCAAGGCGGACCGGGCGCGAGGGGTTTGACGGTCACGCGTGGCGGTGTACGGGATCGGCGTTGGTTAAGGTGTTATCGGCTATCGGCAATCTACGCTCGGTGGCGGCAAAGGCGAGTGGGGGCAGGCTGGGGCGCTTCGCTGGGGCGGCCGCAGCTTTGCTGCGACTTCCTTCCGGTGCTCGGGCTCGTGGCCCGTTGCGAAACTCGCTACGCGGCCATTGGCCGCTGCGCTCAAACAGTCGCAACGAGTCAGATGTGGAAGCGCGCTGCGCGCGCGGCCACAAGCCCTGTGCCTGGGCCAGCGGCCCCGGCCTTCGCCAGGCACAAACAGCCCTCAGGACTGTTTGAGTCCGGGCTCAGCCCCTCAGCGCCCCAGAGGCGCGCCCCAGCCTGCCCCCACTCGCCTTTGCGACAGCAGCTGTGGTGTTCCGTGAGGCACGGCTGGTGGTTGAGCGGCTTGGGGTAGCGAGGCAGGCTCACGCTACCTCCAGCCGCGACGACGCAAGGTAAGAAGGCTCAAGCCCCTTGCGACTTCTCCAGCAAGCTCTTGGCCCCATCAAACTGCGCCAGCACTTCCGCCAAGTACGGCATCACCGGCTGCAATTCGCCAAACAAGGTGTGCGGCGGGTTGGCCACAAAGATGCTGCTGCCCATCATCCCAAAGCCGCGTTCATCGGCCTGCGCCACGGTCAATCGCGCATGCAGCCAGCCTTTTTTGGCGCTGGCATCGGCAGTGGCTTTCAGGCGCTGGGGCAGCTGCGCAGCTTCAACCAAACCCACCTGCGGCAGCCAGACGATGACCACGCCTTCTGCAAAACGCTCCAGCGACTCGCGCAGCGCGGCCAGCGTGCGGGTGTAGTCGGTTTTGATCTCGTAGCTGGGGTCGATCAGCACCACGCCGCGCTTGGTGGTGGGGGGCAGGTGGGTTTTCAGTGCGGCAAAACCGTCGGTCAATTTGGCTTCGGCGCCGGGCACGTCGCCCAGGTAGGACGACAGGATCTTGTAGTCGGTGGGGTGCAGTTCGCTCAGGCGCAGCTGGTCCTGGGCGCGCATCAGGGCCTGGGCGATGGCAGGCGAGCCGGGGTACTGCTTGAGTGTGGACTTGCCACTGTTGAACTGGCGCACCAGGGCCACCAGGTCGGCCAAGGGTGCGGGCAGGTCGGTTCTGTCCATCAGCAGGGCTATGCCTTGCAGGTACTCGGCGCGCTTGTTGGCGTACTCGCCTTCCAGCGAATAGCCGCCCGCGCCGGCATGGGTGTCGACGTAGCGCCAGCCCTTGTCCTTGAGGTTCATGTAGCGCAGCACCAGGCTGAGCACGGTGTGTTTGAGGACGTCGGCGTGGTTGCCGGCGTGGAAAGCGTGGCGATATGCAAGCATCCCCCGACTGTGCCACGCGGGGGCTCGCTTTCCTGCTGCGCGGTCCAATCCGGGCGCTACGCTGCGCTGCTCGCCGTACGGGGGTACGGCTGCGCTGCTCGCAGCCGGCTTGGGCCGCTCGCTGCGGAAATCGAGCCCCCGCTACGCGGGTGGGGTTGTTGCGCGGGCGGCTTTTGGGGCCGAACTGGGCGTGATTGCCGCCGCCGCCCATGCTGCTACGGTCGCAGCAGATGTTGCCGAGTCGAGTCGTTGTAGGCTCGCTCCATGACCACACTTTTTGATCCGATCCGCATGGGCAGCATCGAGCTGGCCAACCGCATCTGCATGGCGCCGCTCACCCGCAACCGGGCCAGCCCAGGGCAGGTGCCCAATGCCTTGATGAGCACCTATTACGCCCAGCGCGCCAACCCGGCCACGGGCGCGGGGCTGTTGATCAGCGAAGCCACGCAGATCAGCCCCATAGGCCAGGGCTACCTGGACACGCCGGGTATCCACAGCGCTGAGCAAATCGCCGGCTGGCGGCAGGTGACCGACGCCGTGCATGCGCAGGGTGGGCGCATCGTGGTGCAGCTGTGGCATGTGGGGCGCATTTCGCACTCGTCTTTGTTGCCGGGGGGTGTGCCACCGGTTTCCAGCACGGCGCGGGCGGCCAAGGTCAATTCCTTGACGCGTGAGGGCCGTGCGCCGTGTTCCACCCCACGCGCGTTGCGCACCGACGAGATCGCCGGTGTGGTGGCCGACTATCGCCAAGCGGCGCTCAACGCCATCGACGCCGGCTTTGACGGTGTTGAAGTACACGGCGCCAATGGCTACCTGATTGACCAGTTCCTGCGCGACAGCATCAACGACCGCAGCGACGCCTATGGCGGCCCGGTGGCCAACCGGGCGCGGTTTTTGGTGGAAGTGATGCAGGCGGTGGTTTCAGCCATTGGTGGTGGCCGGACGGGCTTGCGCTTGTCGCCCGTGACAGGTGGCAACGACGCTGGGCCCGACAGCCAACCCCAGGTCTTGATGGACCACGTGGTGCGCCAGCTCGAGCCTTTGGGCTTGGCGTTCTTGCACCTGATCGAGGGTCAGACGGGTGGCGCCCGCGACCACGCGCCCTTCGACTACGCCGAGCTGCGCCGCCTTTACAGCGGCGCCTGGATGGTCAACAACGGCTACACGCGTGAGATGGCACTGCAGGTGGTGGCCAGCGGGCAGGCCGATCTGGTGGCCTTTGGCAAGCCCTTCATCGCCAACCCCGACCTGGGGCTGCGCCTGCGCCAGAACGCCGAATGGAACGCGCCCGACAGCAAGACTTTCTACAGCGGTGGCCCGGTGGGCTACTCCGACTACCCGACGCTAGAGACCACGCGCCTCTCAAGCCCGGCCTGATCGGGCGCGGAACAGCGCACGCAGGTTGACATCGCGTGGCCCCGGCCGCAGCGTGAAGTCCTGACCCGCCTGCACCGTGCCTGGCTGCAGCACCGCCAGGTAAGCACCGCAAAAGCCCGACTGCGTCATCAGCTTGGCGGCCTGGGCAAAGCCCATGGCGGCGCTGAACTTGTAGCAGGGCATGCGCGGCTCGCTGACCACCAGCACACAGTCACCCACCACCAGGTGGTCGCCCACCCACAGCTCGTCTTCGCGTACGCCTTGCAGCAGCAGGTTTTCACCCAGCAGGCCGGGGGCAATGGCTTCGTCCCACAAGGCCACCTGGGCTTGAGCGCGCACGGTTTGCCAAAAGACCAAGTGTTCGCTGGGGTAGGCGTAAACCGCTTTGGACAGCCCGCCGTGGCGTGTCAGGTCGGCTTGTTCGTCACCTTGCAGACCCAGCGGTGTGACCGCCACGGGGCCGTCCACAGCGCCTTTGCCAATGGCGGTGAGCTCACGGCGGTCGCCAAAGCGGGCCTCGCGCGCGCGGCCGGTACAAACGCTCAGGATCTTCATGGGTCAGGCTGCAGCAGGCCGTGCAGGGCTGGGGGTTGGGGGAAGGGATGCTGGCATTGTCTGCGCCCGACCAGCGGATGGGCCCGGCTTGCGGCCGGACACGGCACACTGCGGGTCTGAACCTTGGAGTTTTCGACATGCACAGCCCTCGCCCCCGCCACCGTTTGCGCCCGTTTGCTCAAGTCGCTGTATGGGCCCTGGCCGCGTTGCTACTGGCGGGCTGTGGCACCCGGGTGGTCAACCCGGTCAGCGGCCGCACCGAGCTGTCGGCGATGGACGAAGCCACCGAAATTGCCGAGGGCAAAAAAGCGCACCAGCAGGTGTTGGAGGAGTACGGCGTGCTGGCCAACCCCAAGCTGCAAGCCTACGTCAACGACCTGGGCCAGAAACTGGCCAAACAGTCGCACCGCGCCAACTTGACGTGGACTTTCACCGTGCTGGACAGCCCCGAAATCAACGCTTTTGCGCTGCCCGGCGGCTTTGTCTACGTCACGCGCGGCATCATGGCCTACATGGACAGCGAGGCCGACCTGGCCGGTGTCATCGGCCACGAGATCGGCCATGTCACCGCCCGCCACGGTGCGCAGCGCGCTACCAGCCAGCAAAACGCCGGCCTGGGCGTTTTTGCCGCCACCGTGCTGGGCGCGGTGGTGGAAGGTGTCACCGGCGTGCGCGGCGCGGCCCAGGCGGCCAGCCAGATTGGCCAGGGCGTGGCCGCTGGGCGGCTTGCCAGTTACAGCCGCGACCAGGAATCCCAGGCCGACGAGCTGGGCGCCGAGTACCTGTCCCGCACGCGCTACAACCCGCGCAACATGGTGGACGTGATTCTGGTGCTGAAGAACCAGGAGCGTTTTGTCGCCGACCAGGCCAAGGCCGAGGGCCGCGCAGCACCTGCTGGTGGCAACTGGCTGGCCAGCCACCCCAGCAACGACAAGCGTTTGGCCGACATCCAGCAGGTCGCTGCCAAATACAGCGGCACCTACGACGACGACGGCAAGGCGCGCTACCTGCAGGCCATTGAAGGCTTGCCTTTTGGCGACAGCGCGGCGCAGGGTCTGGTGCGCGGCCGAAATTTCTACCACGAAGACCTGGGCATCGCGCTGACCGCGCCCCAGGGCTGGAAGGTGCAGAACTCGGCGGCAGCCATCACGCTGGTCAATGGCGAAGGCGACGCCGGGCTCATCGTGCGTTTGGTGCCGCCCAAGGCCGGCAGCACACACGAGGAGATCGTGCGCAATCTGCTCAAACCCACCGACGGCCGCTTTGACAAGCGCAGCTTCAATGGCTTGAGCGCCAGCCACTTCACCGGCACCCGCCGCACCGAACAAGGGCAGGCGCAGGGCGTGCAGGTGTCGGTGGTGACGGGGCCGGGCGGCCGCAATTACCTGATGCAGTACGCCGCCAAGGACGCTGCGGCTTTGCAGCGGGCCCAGGCGCAAATGCAGGAAGCCGAGTCCACGTTTCGGGGGCTGACCAGCGCCGACCGCGCTGCAGCCAAACCCTGGTCGGTGCACACCGTGGCCTTTCCCCGCGGCGGCTTTGCCGAGCTGGCGGGCGCATCACCACTGGCTGCTCAGGCACAGGCCTACTTGAAACTGCTCAACGGCGTCTACGGCGGTGGGCCAGACCCCGCCCCAGGTTCACCGGTGAAGGTGGTGCGCTGATCGCACCTGAAGCCTCCGTACGGCCGCGGTTGCCGCCGGTCGACATCGGGTTCTGAATCCAAACTGACGGCCCGGCGCTGGGGTGTGCATTACGTCATGCGGGATTTGCATGACCCCCTTCAGCCCGGTGGTTACGACGTGATTACATTGCCGTGACAATCGCGACCCCACGCTGTGGAATCGTCGGTTCTGCGGCATTGGGCGAGCGTCGTTCAAAGGGTTTCAAGATGGCTGGCCCTCGCCCAATTCCGCTTTTGACATTGCCATGATTGGATCTCCCATGAACCGCCCCGCATTGGAAGGCTTGCGCCTGAACGTTCCTGCCCACGTCAAACACACGCGACTCATCGACTGGGTGGCGCAGATGGCAGCACTCACCGAGGCTGCCGATGTGTATTGGTGCGACGGCAGCGCCGCCGAGTACGACCGCTTCACCGAACAGCTGGTGGCCGCCGGTACCCTGATGAAACTCAACCCGAAGCTGCGCCCGCGCAGTTTCCTGGCCCGCAGCTCGGCCACCGACGTGGCCCGCGTTGAAGACCGAACTTTCATTTGCAGTGCCCGCAAGGAAGACGCCGGCCCCACCAACAACTGGATGGCACCGCACGACATGCGCGCCATGCTTCAAAACGGCAAGGCCGACGGCACGCCGGCGTTGTTCAAGGGTGCCATGAAGGGGCGCACGCTTTACGTGGTGCCCTTCAGCATGGGCCCGTTGGGCAGCCACATCGCCCACATTGGCGTGGAACTGACCGACAGCCCCTACGTGGTCATCAGCATGCGCACCATGACCCGCATGGGCCGCGGCGCGCTGGACGTGCTGGGCGAAAACGGTGACTTCGTGCCTTGCGTGCACACCGTGGGCGCTCCGCTGCAGCCCGGTGAAAAAGACGTGGCCTGGCCGTGCAACGACACCAAGTACATCGTGCATTACCCCGAAACCCGCGAAATCTGGAGCTATGGCTCGGGCTACGGCGGCAACGCGCTGCTGGGCAAGAAGTGCTTTGCGCTGCGCATCGCCAGCAACATGGGCCGAGACCAGGGCTGGCTGGCCGAACACATGCTGATCCTGGGTGTGACCAACCCGCAAGGCCAGAAGTATCACGTGGCAGCGGCCTTCCCCAGCGCCTGTTGCAAGACCAACTTCAGCATGCTGGTGCCGCCTGCGGGCTACACCGGCTGGAAGGTCACCACCATTGGTGACGACATCGCCTGGGTCAAGCCGGGCGTGGATGCGCAAGGTCGAGGCCGCCTGTACGCCATCAACCCAGAAGCCGGGTACTTTGGCGTGGCCCCGGGCACCAACTACCACACCAACCCCAACTGCATGGACTCGCTCAAGAGCGACACCGTGTTCACCAACGTGGCCCTCACCGACGACGGCGACGTGTGGTGGGAAGGCATGACCGACACCCCTCCGGCCCACCTGGTGGACTGGCAAGGCCAAGACTGGACGCCAGCCATCGCCAAGGCCAACGGCGTGGGCGGCAAGCTCAAGCCCGCTGCCCACCCCAACTCGCGCTTCACCGTGGCCGCCACCATGAACCCCGCGCTCGACCCCGAGTGGGACAACCCGGCCGGTGTGCCGATCGACGCCTTCATTTTTGGCGGCCGCCGCAGCACCACCGTGCCTCTGGTCACCGAAGCGCGCAATTGGAGCGAAGGCGTCTACATGGCCGCCACCATGGGCAGCGAAACCACCGCCGCCATGGCCGGTGGCAATGGCGCGGTGCGGCGCGACCCCTTCGCCATGCTGCCCTTCGTCGGCTACAACATGGCCGACTACTTCCAGCATTGGCTGAACCTGGGTGCCAAGCTGGTGGCCGCCGGTGGCCAAGCGCCCAAGATCTATTGCGTCAACTGGTTCCGCAAGGGAGCAGACGGCCAATTCGTGTGGCCCGGCTACGGCGAAAACATGCGCGTGCTGGAGTGGATGATTGGCCGCGCCGAAGGCAAGGCCGAAGGCGTCGACAACCTCTTTGGCACCAGCCCGCGCTTTGAAGACCTGCGCTGGGACGGCTTGAACTTCACGCGTGATCAGTTCAACACCGTGATCGGCATCGACAAAGCCGCCTGGCAGCAAGAACTGGTGTTGCACACCGAGCTCTTCCAGCAGCTGGAATACCACCTGCCGGCCGAACTGCCGGCCACCAAAGCGCGCATCGAAACGCGCCTGGCCGCGTTGGGCTGAAGCCCCTTGCCCGAACAGCGGCTGCTGCAGGCCTTTGACCGCCAGATCGCCTGGTGCCAGCAGCCGTCGCCGTTTGGCGCGCGCGTATTGGCGCGCAGCCGAGCTTGGTTGGCTGGGCATGAGCAGCCGCTGAAGGCGCTGTCGGCCCTGGCGGAGGACCCGCTGGCGGGGGCGGTATCGCTGCGTTGGCTGGCCGCGCTGCACCACCTGGCGTTGCTGGGTCTGGAGCCCTGGGCCAACCTGTGGCCACCGGCGCGCGAAGCCTGGCGCGACGAAGAGCTGGATCACGCCATCCACGCAGCGTGGTCAGAGCAGCAGCCGCACCTGCTGGCGGCGCTGGCGGGGCCACCGCAGACCAACGAGGTGCAACGCAGCGCCGCTCTGTTGCCCGGTCTGTTGCACATCGCCCAGCGCACCGGGCTGCCACTGGCCTTGGCTGAAATCGGGGCCTCTGCTGGGCTCAATCTGTGGTGCGATCTGTACCGCCATGACCATGGTGAGGCCGCCTGGGCCTGGGGCAATCCAACATCGGGCCTGACACTGCGCAGCGACTGGACCGGCCCGCCACCGCCCCGCGTGCCTTTGCACATCACCAGCCGTGCGGGTTGCGATGTCGCGCCCGTAGACCTGCAGCGGCCGGGCGAAGACCTGCGGCTGACGTCCTTCGTCTGGGCCGACCAGCCCGAACGCCTAAGTCGCCTGCGTGCGGCCATGGCGGTGGCCCGGGCTCACATGGCAAACGAGGGTGTGACGGTCCGCGCCCAGCGCGCAGCCGACTTTGTGCGCGATCAATTGGCGCTTCGGCCGGCGCAGAGTGTCTGGGTGTTGATGCACTCGGTGGTCTGGCAATACATCCCCGCTGCCGAGCAGTCCAGCATCCTGCAACAAGTGGAGCAGGCCGGCCAGGCCGCCACCGCAGACGCGCCGATCGCCTGGTTGCGCATGGAGCCCTTGAAGGCCGACTTGCGGGTGGAGCTGCGCTGCCGCATCTGGCCGGGCGGCCACGACGAGCTGCTGGCGGTTTGTCACCCGCATGGTGCCTGGGTGCAGTGGCAGGCCAGCGCATGAAGCTGCAGCTGCTGTCGGACCTGCACCTGGAAACCGAAACCTTTGATCCGGTTCCCGCGCCCGGTGCGGAATGCCTGGTGCTGGCTGGCGACATCGACAGCAGCTGGGCTGGATACCAGCGCTTTGCTGACTGGCCGGTACCGGTCATCGTGGTGGCGGGCAACCACGAGTTTGACGGCCGTGACTTTGATGCGGCCCTGGCCGGTTTGCGCCAGCTCTGCCAGGACCTGAGCTTCACGTTTCTGGAGCGTGAGTCCCACTTGTTCACCGACGGCCGGGGCCAGCGTGTGCGCGTGCTGGCCAGCACGCGCTGGAGCGACTTTGATTTGTTCGGCGCCGAGCAGCGCCCACGCGCCGAGCGCGCTGCCGAGTACTTCTTGCGCCTGATGGACACCACCCGCAACGGCCACCCTTTTGACGCTGCCGCGGTGCGCGAAGAGAGCCTGCGTTGCCGCGCCTGGCTGGAACAGGAACTGCAGCGCGCGCCGCAAGGGCAGTGGGACAAGACGCTGGTCATCACCCACTTTGCACCCAGCCTGCGCAGCGCCGACCCGCGCTATGGCCGGCAGCCGGGCACGGCCAGCTTTTGCAACGCAGACGACGACCTCCTGGCCCGCGCCGACCTGTGGCTGCACGGCCATCTGCACTGCCGCCACGACTACCGGGTGGACCGGCCCGGGCGCTTGCCCACCCGTGTGGTCTGCCATGCCCGCGGGCTGTCCCACAAAGGTGAAGACGAGGGGCATGATGGTCTTCGTTTGATCGAGATCTGAAGGCGGCTCCAGCGCATTCTCTGCGCCAGATCAAGGCGCTGCCACTCCAGCCTAGGAGACACTGAAGCCCCAGGCGTTGATCAACGCCAAGCCGCAGGAGTGCTCAACCATGAAGATCCTCGTCGCCGTTGATGGCAGCCCCTACAGCAAAAAAATGCTGGCTTATCTGGCCGCACACGATGAGTGGCTGGGTTCTCAACATCAGTACACCGTGGTCCACGCCGTACCGGCGGTGCCGCCGCGCGCGGCAGCGGTGCTGGACAAAGCTCTGCTGAAGACCTACTACGACGAAACCGCCAGCGGCGTCTTCAAGCCCATTCGGACTTTTCTGGAAAAGCAAGGCTTGAAGGCCCAGTACCTTGCCAAGACCGGGGCGGCGGCTGAAGTCATCGCTGCAACGGCCCGCAAGGGTGACTTCGACCTGCTGGTGATGGGCTCGCATGGGCATGGCACCTTGACCAACCTGGTCATGGGTTCGGTGGCCACCAAGGTTTTGGCCAACTGCAGCACACCCGTGCTGCTGGTTCGTTAGCCATCCCACGAATGCGTGTTGCTGCCGCGCCGCGTGGGCGCTGGGTTGGGCCTGAGCGCTCTCTAAAATGCCGGGGCTGGTCTCAAGAGGGCCAGTTTTGTATCGTCCACTTCACCTTGAGCACCCCATGATCAAACTGTCCGCGGCCGTCTTGGCCGGCTTCGCCTTTGTCTCAACCGCCATGGCTGCCGAGGGCATTCGCCCGGTGTTTGGCATGGCCGTCACTGGCGGCGGCGAAAAACTGGCCACCGTGGTCTACACCAATGGCACCACACAAACCGTCAAGAGCGGCGGACTGTTGCACCTCTTTGGCGGTGTGGAATATGAGGCGGCCAGCTATGCCATTCAGGCCAATGTGGGCTACCACGTCGACGACACCAACGCCAGCAATGGTTCGGTCAAGTTCGCTCGCATGCCGGTCGAACTGCTGGCCCTTTGGAAGGCGACCGACACGTGGCGTCTGGGCGGTGGCGTGCGCAAGGCGGGCAGCGCCAAGATCAGCAGTTCAGGCGCAGCGTCCAACGTGGGCGGTACCACCCTGGACAGCAAGGCCGGGCTGATCGTGCAAGGCGAATACATGTTTTGGGGCCAGAGTGGCAGCGCCTACCTGCGCTACGTGTCTGAGAAGTACACGGTCAACCGCGTCGACATCAGTGGCAACCATGTCGGCTTGGGCGTGGCGTTTCGCTTCTGATCTTCCCCGAGGCAGCCCTGGGCACTCCCGGGGGCTGCGCTCAGGCGCGCAGGCCCTGCCAGCAGGTGGTTTGCACCAGATCGACGATCTGCGCGTCGGTGAAGCTGCCACCGGCCTTCAAGAACGCCGGCACAGGGTCGCAGGCCCGGGCGTAGATCGTGTACAGCACCACTTCAGGCGGCAGCGCGGGGTTGATGTCGCCCTGGCTCTGCGCCTCCAGAATCCATTCACCCAGGGTGTCGCTGACCCGCAGGATGGCATCAAGGTAAGGCTTGTTGGCCATCAACTCGGCCCGCAGGCTGGAGTTTTGAGACGGCACGCTGGGCATGTCACCCGCAAGTTGTGTTTGCAGCGCCCACTGGGTCACGGCCTTCAGGCGTTCCAGCGCTGAAGCTTCGGTGCGCGCAGCCTGCTGATCCACCAGAGCTTGTGTGCGCTCCATCAGCCGCACCATGGCGGCTGCGGCCAGGGCTTCCTTGGAAGCAAAGTGCTTGTACAGGCTGGCTTTGGCAATGCCGACGTCGGCCGCCACTTCGTCCACCGTCATCAGGTCAAAACCCTTGTCGGCCAGAAGGCGGTTGACCGACTCGATGATGGCGTCTTCACGGACGCGGAGCACTTGCTCCTTGAAAGAAAGGCGAGTCATGCAGCCATTCTAGCTGCTGACGTCACTTTATGAACGTCTTGGTCGCAATTTTGACGTGACGGTAGGAAAAAAGGCGCACAGTCCAGGCGGTTGGATCTCAGGCTACCGGTTTGCGCCGACTGGCCAATCGCTGCACCCAGCCGGGTTGCCGTGCGGCACGCACAGTCGGCGGGGGCTCGTGGCGCAGTTCGTTCATGCTCAAGTCCAGTCCGAAGGCCGTGCCCAGATCGGCGGCGTCGACCTCGACGGCCGGCTCCGGCGCACGCCAGCCAGGAAACCAACGGTTCGGTGTAGCGGCTTTGGTCATGGCTGCGGCTTTCGCGTGGTGTGCAGGGTGTGCGTTGGTAAGCAGTGTCACTGGTGGCGCGTGACCGTGCACACGGAAATGAACGGCGCGCGTGTGCCAATTCACAGCCGGCCTTCGTCCGTGGTGCCGCCGATACAATCGCGCCCCTTTTGCGTCCCTTGTGTGTCCCGACAAGGGCCCTGCGACCACGACATGAACCAGCCCCAGGGCTTTGTAGCCATCGATTTTGGAACGTCCAACTCGGCGGTGGCGCTGCCTCGGCCAGAGGGCAGCGTCCGCTTGATCGAACTGGAGAAGGGGCACCCCACCATGCCCACAGCGGTGTTCTACCGCGCCGACACCCCGCCGCAACAGTTGGACGCCGAGCGCTTGTATGGGCGTGCCGCGGTAGCAGCCTATGTCGAAGGCGTGGACGGCCGGCTGATGCGATCCATGAAGAGCATCCTGGGGTCCAGTCTCTTGGACCAAAGCACCGACATCGGAGGCGGCCGGGCCGTGAAGTACCGGGATGTCGTGGTCGGCTACTTGCGTCACCTCAAGAGTCGTGCCGAGGCTGAAGCGGGGCATGCAATCAACCGAGCGGTGTTGGGGCGACCGGTCTTTTTTGTCGACGACGAACCCGAGCGCGACGCCCAGGCCCGCACCGCACTGGAAGCGGCGGCCCGCCAAGCGGGTTTCTCGGAAGTGCACTTCCAGTTCGAACCCATCGCAGCCGCATTGGACTTTGAGAACACCGTGCAACAAGAGTGCCTGGTGCTGGTGGCTGACATCGGTGGCGGCACCTCGGACTTTTCGCTGGTGCGCGTGGGGCCGCTGCGGCGCGGTCGCGCCGAGCGCCGCGACGACATCCTGGCCAACCATGGTGTTCACCTGGCCGGCACCGACTTTGACCGCCACGTGGAACTGGCTTGCATCCTGCCGCTGTTGGGCTACCGGGCGCTGCGGCCTGCCAAGGCGGGTGAAATGGCGCGCGAGGTTCCCAGCGGGGTCTACTTTGACCTTGCCACCTGGCACCTGATCAACACCGTCTACTCCCCGGCCCGGCTGACTGAGCTGCGCGGCATGAAGGCTTGGTATGCCGATCCTCGGCACCACGCCCGCTTGATGACGGCAGTGGATGAGCGCCTGGGGCACGCCCTGGCGGGTGCTGCCGAAAAGGCCAAGATCGACGTGGCCTTGCAGGGGAAGGCTGAGGTAGACCTGGACGCGCTGGAAGTGGGGCTGTGTTCGTCGCTGCAAGAGACCCAAGCCGCGGCCGCCATCGAAGCCGACCTGCAGCACATCGTTGCCGCCGCAGCTGAGACCGTGCGCCAGGCTGGCGTGGCACCCGAGCAGGTGCAGGCTCTGTACTTCACCGGTGGTTCAACCGGTCTAACGGCTTTGGTCAGCCGCATCGCGCAACAGTTTCCCGGGGCACAAAGTGTGCGGGGCGATCGTTTTGCCAGCGTGGCGCAAGGCTTGGGGCTGCATGCCAAGGCGGTTTTCAGCCCGGCGACTTGAAACCGGTCGGCCGCTGGGCCGATCGGTCCTTCACCGCGGCCCGCGCTTGACCGGGCGTCGGGCTGGGCCACCGGCCTTGCGTGGCGCACGTGGGAGCGCGGGCACCTTGGCCCGTGGCCGACTCACGTCGGCCAGCAGCATCAGGGCCCGCACCACGTCTTGAACCGCTTCACCCATGTCGGTGGGCGGCTCCAGGGTGTCAATGACGGCGATGAGTGCGTCGGCGTCCTCCAGGTCTTGTGGGTCAAAGTGCATGAAGAGCAGTGCCAGAGGCTCGACCATTTCGGGGTCGTCCATGGCCATCAGCTCGGGGAAAAACTCCATGGCCGCGGCGAAACCCGCTGTCCACGGCAGCACACATTCACCAGGTGAGGCGTCGTCATCCAGCTGGTAAATCCAGGGGTCAAACCACTGACGGTTTCCGATGGCGGCGTTCAGTTCCGCGTGGCGCCTTTGCACCAAGGCTTGCACCTCGTCCAGAGCGCTGGTGGTGCCGGCTGGGCGTCCTTCCACATCGATCACATAGGGCCACCAGCGGCTGAAGGGCACCGCGCGGGGTTGCAGCAGCACGCCGCACAAGTAGCCGTCCAGCGCGCTGACGTCCATGGCCTGCAGCGGCTCGGGCACGGCGTCCAGCAGCGTTTGCAGTCGTGTCAGGTCGTCGTCGTCGAGGGGGGCTGTTGCTTGCACAGGGGTGTGACCGGTTGATGGCGTGGTGCTGGGCAATGTGCGATGGGCGATACGCTGCAGGCCGGATGTCGCCAATGCCGTGGCTCAGGAGTTAGGGGGGAGCCCCGCGTTCAGGGGGGATTCGCCGGCAGGCCGAGGGGTAAATTTATATCCACGGGTGCCGCAGATCCTGGATTGTGGTTCAGGCCGCGCCCACCGTCCCAACGATGTCCTCTTCGGAGGACTTGTCTCAACCCGCTGCGCAAGCAGCGGGTTCTTTTTTGGGCGATCCGGCGGCCGCACTAGACTGCAAGGCTCATCGGACCGGAGACCACCTTCATGGGCGCACCCCAAGCCTTCACCAACGACGCCGACGTCGGCCACTGGATCAACGGCGCAGCGCAGCGCGGCAGCGCCCAGCGCAGCCAGACCGTCTGGAACCCCACCACCGGCAAGCCCGCCCGAAAAGTGCTGCTGGCCAGCGAGGACGATGTCAACGCGGCCGTGGCTGCTGCAGCCGCCGCGCAGCCGGCCTGGGGCGACCTGCCACCGCTGCGCCGAGCGCGGGTGATGAACAACTTCCTGGCGCTGTTGAATCAGCACCGCGACACCCTGGCCGCAATGATCACCGCCGAGCATGGCAAGGTCTTCACCGACGCCCAGGGCGAAGTCACGCGCGGCATCGACATCGTCGAGTTTGCCTGCGGCATTCCGCAGCTGCTCAAGGGCGATTACACCGACCAGGTTTCCACCGGCATCGACAACTGGACGCTGCGCCAGCCGCTCGGCGTGGTGGCTGGAATCACGCCATTCAATTTCCCCTGCATGGTGCCCATGTGGATGTACCCGGTGGCGCTGGCCTGTGGCAATGCCTTCATCCTCAAGCCCAGCGAACGCGACCCGAGCCCTTCGCTGTTCATGGCCGAGCTGCTCAAACAGGCCGGCCTGCCCGACGGTGTGTTCAATGTGGTGCAGGGCGACAAGGTTGCGGTGGATGCGCTGCTCAAGCACCCCGACGTGCGTGCTTTGTCCTTCGTGGGCAGCACGCCCATTGCCCAGTACATCTACGAGACCGGCGCGCACCACGGCAAACGCGTGCAGGCCCTGGGCGGCGCCAAGAACCACATGGTGGTGATGCCCGACGCCGACATCGACCAGGCCGTGGACGCCTTGATCGGCAGCGCCTACGGCAGCGCCGGTGAACGCTGCATGGCCATCAGCGTGGCGGTGCTGGTGGGCGACGTGGCGGACAAGATCGTGCCGCTGCTGGCCCAGCGGGCCAAGACGCTGAAGGTCAAGAACGGCATGGAGCTGGACGCCGAAATGGGCCCCATCGTGACCCAAGAGGCGCGCGACCGCATCGAAAAGTACATTGGTGTCGGTGTCGAGGAAGGTGCGCAACTGGTGGTCGACGGGCGTGGCCAGCGGGTGCCTGGGTTTGAAGGCGGGTTCTTCACCGGCGGCACGCTGTTTGACCACGTCACGCCCAGCATGCGCATCTACAAAGAAGAGATCTTCGGCCCCGTGCTGGCGTGTGTGCGGATGCCTGACATGGCTCGCGCGCTGCAGCTGATCAACGAACACGAGTTTGGCAACGGCGTGGCCTGCTTCACCAGTGACGGCGGCGTGGCACGCGAGTTTGCCCGCCGTGTGCAGGTTGGCATGGTGGGCATCAACGTGCCCATCCCGGTGCCCATGGCCTGGCACGGTTTTGGTGGCTGGAAGCGCAGCCTGTTTGGCGACATGCACGCTTACGGCGAAGAAGGCGTGCGCTTTTACACCAAGCAAAAGAGCGTGATGCAGCGCTGGCCAGACAGCATTGGCAAGGGCGCCGAATTTGTGATGCCGACGTCCAAGTAGATCAGCCAAACCAAGAAAAGGGCCGCATCCGCAGCCCTTTGTTGTTTGCTGCGCTGGAGGCGCGGCGTTCAGCGTTGACGGCGTCGAGCCGCCGCGCCGGCTGCCAACAGCGCCGCGCCCACCAGAGCCAGCGACGTGGGCTCTGGCACAGTACCCGAGCCGAAGGTGAAGGCATGCCAGTTTTCGGCGCCGGTCGAGAAGGTCACCGAAGTCACCGGTGCAGCAAAACGCAGCACCCCATGAAACTCGCGCATGGTCAGATCGTTGCCCACCTGCACGCCGTCGGTAACGTCGTTGCCCCAGAAACCGTCACCTTCGCTGTCGACGCTGAAGGCCTGGTCAAAGGAATACGTGACCGGCAAGCCGGGCTGGCCCACGCTGAGCAGACCCATGTACAGCACGCTCACGGCCGACGAGAAGTTGACGGTGATGCGGTTGGCAACGTTCAGGCCCAGTTGCTCACAAGCGGTGGGCGCGTTGCTGACGCTGCCACCGGTGTAGGCCGGGTCGGCGCCTTGGGTCCAGAAGTTGGTGCAGTTGCCAGGGCCACTCAGTTGGCTGACGCCGTTCATGGCATTGGCCGCCGTCACGGTAACGCCCACACCACCCATGGTGCCGGTGGCTGACTTCAGGTCGGTGCTCAGCGAGGTCCAGTCGGTCCAAGCCACCGTAGCGGCCGAGGCTGAGCCCAGGGCCAGCAGGGCAGCAGCGGCGCACAGGCTCTTGAGGCTTTTGGGGAGGGTCTTCATGCTAAGAATCCTTCAGGCTGGGCCGACTTGACCCGCTTCACTCGGGTCATTTGCAGGAAACGGGCCGAAGGAGATAAACCTAAGAAAATCAACAAGGTAGAGCGCTACTCGGGTATCAAAGTCACGCCCCTGTAAGACGGCTCGACAGGCCCAGGTGTGCAGAAGTCACAATCGTTGTCCCTCTTGCGCAGACTCCAAGACCATGACCCTCAGCCGTCGCCAACTGCTTGGTGCTTCCACACTGGCCGCGCTGGGTGCCGCCCAGGCACAGCCCGTTCCCCCGCCCTTGTCCTTTGCTGCCGCCGACCTGGAACAAGCCGCCCGCCTGCGGGAAGCTGCGATGGCCGACACCGAAGCCTGGACGCTGTTGCAGCAGTTGTGCACCCAGGTGGGCGCCCGGCCCGCGGGCTCCGATGGCGATGTCAAAGCCGTGGCCTGGGCGCAGGCGGCCATGCAGCGCCTGGGCCTGGCGGCCGTGCGTGCCGAGCCCTTGGCCCTTCGCGTGTGGCAACGTGGCCCGGCTTCTGCCAAGTTGGTGTCGCCGGTGGACGAAGCACTGGTGATGGTGGCCCTGGGCAACAGCGTGGCCACGCCTGCTGAGGGCATCACGGCCGAGGTGGCCTGGTATCCCGACCTGGCCTCGCTGCAAGCCGACGCCAGCGACCGGCCACGCGGACGCATTGTTTTCATCGACCCCAAGATGTAGCGTTTCCGCGACGGCCGTGGCTACGGCCCCGCGGTGGGCACCCGCGTCAACGGGGCGGTGCTGGCGGCCAAGAAGGGCGCGCTCGCCTTGGGCATTCGCTCGATCGGCACCGACCGTGATCGCATCGCGCACACCGGCGCCATGGCTTACGAAATCGGCACACCGCGGATCCCAGCGTTTGCCGTCTCCGTGCCCGACGCCGAACGCCTGGCCAGCTTGCATGCGCAGGGCCAGGTCATGCGTTTGCACTTGCAGCTGTCGTCCAAGAGCGATGTGGAAGCGGTCACGCACAACGTCATCGGTGAAGTGCCGGGCACTGACCTGGCCCACGAGGTGGTGCTCATCGGTGCGCACCTGGACAGCTGGGACCTGGGCCAGGGCGCCCAGGACGACGGGGCCGGCGTGGCCATCGTGACCGCCGCGGCAGCGCATCTGGCGCGGCTGAAGCAGCGGCCCCGCCGCACGGTTCGGGTGGTGTTGTTCGGCAACGAAGAAAACGGCTTCGACGGCGCGCGGGCCTATGGGGACCGCTATGGCAGCGTGGTGCACCAGTGGGTGGGCGAAAGCGACTTTGGCGCGGGCAAGGTGTGGCAAATGAAGAGCCGTGTGCGCGCCGAGGCCTTGCCTTTGGTGGCCAGCATGGCGCAGCTGTTGGCTCCGCTGGGTGTGGCCTGGCCCGCAGAGGGTGCCAACACCGGGTCGCCGGGCCCGGACGCGGCACTGCTGATGCGGCGGCACAAGTGGCCAGCGGTGCAGCTCAGCCAGGACGGTACGCACTACTTCGACGTGCACCACACGGTTGCTGACACCTTGGACCGCATCGATCCAGGCACCCTGCCGCAAAATGTGGCGTGCTGGGCTGTGACGGCCTGGCTGGCGGCACAGGCCCCGTTGGCTTTTGGACCGCCGCCAGGCCTGTAGATTTGTGTTCAGCCGTGCCGAGCCACCAAAGAGTGACCGGCAGCCAGGGCTGCTGTTGCGCAGGGAAAAATCATGATCACCCATGGATGCCGAGTCCGCTGACGGCCACCGACAGGAGCTGGCTGCCTGTCTGGCGCAAGCTGCTTCTGCCGATGTGACGGCCCAGGCGGGATTGCTCACAGCCGAACGAGCCTGGGCCCTGGCCAGCCAGCTGCAAGACGAGCAAAGCTGGGCAGCGGCGGGGTTTTGGCGCTGTTCTTTCCTGATGCGCTTGGGCCGCCACGCGGAGCTGCTGAGCCACGCGCCAGAGGCACTGCAGCGGCTGACGACCCTTGAGCGCACCGACCAGCGCCGCGAGCTGTTGTGGTGCGTGACCTTGTGCGCCAGCGAGATCGGCCGCTTTGATCAAGCCCTGGACGCAGCACACGAGCTGGTGGCGCAGGCCAAGGCCGCGCAAAATCCTCTGCAATCACTGGTCAGTGCTTACGCCTTGGCCGTTTGCCTGGAGCGCATGGGGGACTCCTGGCAGGCGGACCGGCTCTTGCGCGAGGCGCTGCAAGCCTACGGCAGCGACGCGCCCAGCCGCGCCTGGCTGGTGGCCGCCAATGCCGTGGCGGCCGTGGGCATCGGCATGGCCCACCGACTCACCGGCACCGGTTCAGACGCAGAACGCCAAAACATCCTGCAAACCGCCCGCTGGCACACCGAACAGGCGCTGGCCCAGTTGGACGTGCTGCGAGACCCGTTATACGACGCGGCCGTGCCTGGAAACCTGGGTGAAATTTACCTGCTGCAGGGTGACCTGGCCGGCGCCAAACCGCTGCTCGACCGTGCCTTGGCCAAAGCCCGCGGCAAAGAGCTGCACGCACACGCCTGGCGGGTTCGCACGTCCTTGGCCGACTGGAGCCTGGCCAGCGGTCAAGCCTCGCAGGCGTTGGAGGCGGCCGAGCAGCTGCTGCAGGAAATGGGCAGCGCCGCGCCCCAGCAAACGGCCATCCGGGCCCATGACACGGCCTACCGGGCTTGCCGCGCCTTGCGCCGCTACAAACAGGCTTTGGTGCACCTGGAAGCGGCCGAGCGGCTGGACCGCACCCGCACGCTGTCGCAGTTGAAGGCCCAATCGCAGCTTTTTGTCACGCGGGTAGAAGCCCAAAGTGCCCGCTCCCAAGCCGAGCTGGCGCGCGCCGATGCCCAGCACCAACGAGAACAAGCCGCCCGCTTTGCGGCCGAGGCCGAGCGTGACCCTCTCACGGGGCTGGGCAACCGCCGCCAACTGCAGCGCCGCTGTGCCGACATCCTGCCGGCCGCTGAGCGCGAGCAACAGCCCTTGGTGGTGGCGGTGCTGGACATCGACCACTTCAAGCAGGTCAATGACCGCCATGGGCACGCGGTGGGCGACCGCGTGCTGGTGGCCCTGGCGCAACTGTTGCGTGAAAAAACCCGCGCCGGCGACGTGCTGGTTCGCCAGGGCGGCGAAGAGTTTGTGATGGTCTTGCCCGGCATGGGCACTGCACGCGCGCTGGAGTTTTGCGAGCGTTTGCGCGAAGGCTTGGCTCAGTTTCCATGGGCCGACCAAGGATTGCCAGCCGAAGGCATCACGGTGAGCATCGGCTTGGCCGCTGCTGCGCCCTACCGCTTGGACGAGTTGCTGCAAGCCGCCGACGCGGTGCTGTTTCGTGCCAAGGAAGCAGGGCGCAACCGGGTGGTGTTGGCTCCGCGCTGAGCCCATTGGCGGCGCGCGCTGCAGCGCCCTTCTGCGGTTATATCTGCACCAGGCAATTGCGTCCTGCCGCCTTGGCGCGGTACAGCGCTTCATCGGCCCGCAGCGCCAGGGTCTTGGGGTCCACGGGCGGCGAGCTGGTCAGGCCGATGCTCAAGGTCACTTGCAGCGCTGGCGCCAGGCTGGCCCAGTCCTGGCTGGCCACCCGCTGCCGCAGGCGTTCACAAACCTCGGCCGCACGTTCAGCGCTGGTGTCGGGCAAGACCAGCATGAACTCTTCGCCACCCATGCGAATGGCCAGATCGCTGCCCCGCGTGTGCGAGCGCATCACGCCGGCCAAGACCACCAGGACCTGGTCACCGACCGCATGGCCATGGGTGTCATTGACTTGCTTGAAATGGTCCAGGTCCATCATCGCCACGCTCAGCGGCGAGCCGGTGGCGCGCGCCTGCTGGGTCAGCACGGGCCACAGCGCCTCCAATTCACGTCGGTTGCCCAGACCCGTGAGTGGGTCGTGGCGAACGTCGACCTCCAAGGCGGTGACGCGGGCTCGGTGGCGTTGCGCCTCTTGGTGAACCTGCTCGGCTTCCATGCGCGTGATGAACAGCTCGGACTGGGTGCGCAGCTGCGTGACGGCACGCTGGCGTTCAATGGCCAGGTACTGTTGAAGGTGCGTCAGGGCGTCCAGGGGCCGCTCCAGCGCCACCGCGCTGCGCCACAGCGCGTGGTGCACCCGCAAAAGGGTGGTGGGCTGATCGGTCTGCACGCGGGCCAGCACGCTCGTCAGGCATTCCCAGGCGGCTTGCGCCTGGCCCTGCTGCAACAACAGTTCGCCTTGGGTGCAGTTCATGCGGTGGGTCAGGGCCTCAAACCCGTGCGGGACGGCAATCGCCATCGCTTCGTCCAGCATCTGGGCAGCCGCGACCGTGTCACCCAAGTGCACCAGCACCTCGCCCAGGTTGCCCAAGGAAAAGACCAGGTAAAAGAGGTCCTGACCGTTGCGAGCCAGGGTCACCGCTTCTTCCACAAAAGGTCTGGCCACCCGCAAGGCAGCCTGGGCTTCTTCGGCCGGAACGGCGTCGCGCAGCAGGTAGAACTTACCGATCAGCACCGCGGCCGAATTGTTCAAAGCCACCCGCAAGGGGTGAAGGTCGCCTTGCTGGCGCGCCTGGGCCAGCGACTCCAGCATCAGTCGCTCGGCCTGCCAGGGGTCGCCCGCACGTTCGAAGAAACAACCCAGCACATTGGTCGACAAGGACAAGCGTGCCGCATCGCCCAGCTCGGCCGACAGCCGGTAGGCCTCTTGCGCACAAGCCAGAGCTTGGTTGAATTGGCTGGTCTCGGACGCGCACAGGCTGACCATGCGCAGGGTGTCGATCAGCTCGCTGGCCGGACCGCTGACGCGCAGCAAAGGCAAAAGCAGGTGCGCCAGTTCCACCACCGCCTTCATGTCGCCCGTGCGGTGGCTGGACTGCATCAGCAGCAGGCCAGCGCGCAAACGCTGGGGGCTGTCGCCGGCTTCCAATTGCGCCCAGGCCTGCGCACTGAGTTCGTGTGCCAGAGTCCAGTGGCCGCCGTCGCGCGCGGTTTGCGCTTGTTGGATCAGTTGCTCAGGATCAAGGGACGGCATGGGTGGCGATGGAGCCCGGGAGGCGCTGGATTCGAATGTAGCTGCGCCGTTGTATCGGTCCGATCACTGGCGGCCCCTTGTTTGAAGGGTTGCCAATGCCCAAAGCGGGCTTTCCTTGAAGGTGGACGCGGGTGCGGGTCTGGCCTTCAGGCGCCGATCACGCCACCATCATCCCGGCGCACCACCACCGTGGCGCTGCGTGGCCGACCCACGGGGTTGAAGTCAGGCCAGTTGGAGAACCGGCGCGGCTGGGCCGGGTCACTTTGCTCGCTGGGTGTTTCGCCGGGGTGCTGGATGTTGACAAACAGGCTGCGGCCATCCGGGGTCCAGGTGGCGCCGGTCAGCTCGCAGCCCACCGGGCCAGTCAGGAAGCGGCGTACCTCGCCGGTGCTGGGGTTGCAGGCCAGCAGCTGGTTGTTGCCCAGGTTAGCCATCTCGCCCTTGCCCATGACGCGGCTGCTCATGTCGGTGGCAATCCACAGCACGCCACGGTTGTCAAAGGCAATGGTGTCGGGGCTGGAGAACGGGTCACCCACGATGTTGCCCTTGGCCTCGACGCGGGTGTTGCTGGGGTCGCCAGCCAAGAGCAAGTGATTCCACTCAAACGTGTCGCCCGAGAAGTCGCCCTGCTCTTTCCAGCGGATGATCTGCCCCATGGTGTTGTTGGCGCGCGGGTTGGCGGCATCCACGCCGGGCCAGTTGCTGGTGCCGCGCTCGCTGTTGTTGGTCAGCGTGCAGTAGACCCAGCGTGTGGCGGAGTCGATGGCCAACCACTCCGGGCGGTCCATTTTGGTAGCGCCCAAAAGATCAGAGGCCTGGCGCGCCTTGATCAGCACTTCGCCTTGGTCGGCAAAGCCGTTGGCAACAGTCAAGGGGCCTTGGCCGTGGTCCAGCGCCATCCAGCGGCCGGTGCCATTGGCGTCAAAGCGGGCCACAAACAAGATGCCGTGATCCAGAAGCGTAGCGTTGGCTTGGGCCGCAGTCTTGCCACCACCGGCAGACGCAATCTTGTCGCGACTGACAAATTTGTAGATGTACTCGAAGCGCGCGTCCTCGCCTGAATAGACCACTGCACGCTGGTCTTGGGTCACGGCCACCCAGGCACCTTCATGTGCAGCGCGGCCCAGCGCCGTGCGTTTGACGGGCGTGCTGTTGGGATCCATGGGGTCGACCTCGACGATCCAACCGAAGCGGTTGGGTTCGTTGGGGTTGCGCACAGTATCAAAGCGTGGGTCCATCTCGGGCCAGCGGTACCACGTGGCCTTTCGGATGCCCCAGCGCTTTTCGTGCGCCGTGGGCGTGTCGGCGGCCGTGAAGTAGTTGGCCCAGTTTTCTTCGCCGGACAGGTAGGTACCCCAAGGCGTCATGCCACTGGCGCAATTGCCGATGGTGCCCAGCACGGTGCGCCCGGCAGGGTCGGCGGCGGTCTTCATCATCGAGTGCCCAGCGCCCGGGCCGCCAATGGCAAACGGCGTGTTGGCGGTGATGCGCCGCGCGTACCGCGAAGGCCGCACCATTTGCCATCGCTGGTCGACCAGCTCAACTTCTATGACGGTGATGCCGTGCGCCGCCTGCGCCTTGCGCACCTTTTCCTCGTTCCAGGTGAGTTGACCGTCAGGGAACAGCAAGCCGTTGTCCACGTACTCCTGGTTCACCGCCAGCAAGCCGCGACGCGAGCCGTCCAGCGGGTAGTAGTTCAGACCATCGTGGTGCATGCCCATTTGCACGGCCTGCTCGGCTGCCGTGTTGCTGGCGTCGAACTTGAAGGCCGGCATGTTGCCAGCGATGCCGATGGCTTCGCCCCAGGGCGCCAGCGTGGTGGCGGTGTAGCCCGGCGGCACCACCACACGGTCGGTGCTGGAGGCCGGCACCGACTTGAAGCCCAGCGAGCGAGCGCCCAGACCGGCGGGCAGCGATGCGCATCCAGCCAAAGGTGCCAGCAGCCCGACCAGCGACGCGCCAAGTCCGCCGCGCAAGACGGTACGCCGGGCGGGGTCGGAAACCTCGTGGATGCTGGCGTTGGCGGACCGGTTGCTGTCCTCCATCTGCGAAAAGTCTTTGGCCATGGCTGATGTTCCTGGGGCGGTGTTGGCGATTGACGTGTGAGGCCCGCTGCAAGGGAGCAGCGACAGAGCGAGCCCCAAAAAGGATCAGGCTGCAGCAAACCCCGCCAAGCGCTGGTGGATGATGGCGTGAGCCTCGGCCATGATGCGGTCGATCAGCTCCTTCACGGTCGGCACGTCGTGAATCAGACCCGCCACCATGCCGCAAGACCAGGCGCCAGCATCCATGTCGCCTTCTTTCATGATGCGTGGGTAGACGCCGGCCACCTCGTTGATGATGTCGTCGAACTTCAGGCTGGCACCCAGCTCGCGCTCTTTCTGCAGCAAGCGGTCGACCGCATCGTTGCGCAGCACGCGCTCGGTGTTGCGCAAGGGCCGCATCACCAGCCGGGTGTCCAACTCGCTGGCCGCCACGATGGCTTGTTTGACCTTGTCGTGCACCGGCGCTTCCTGGGTGGCGATGAAACGGGTGCCCATGTTGATGCCCTGCGCGCCCAGCGCCAGCGCCGCCACCAGCGAGCGCCCGTCGGCCATGCCGCCGCTGGCCACAAAAGGAATCTTCAATTCGTCAGCGGCGCGTGGCAGCAGGATGAAGTTGGGCACATCGTCTTCGCCGGGGTGGCCGCCGCATTCAAAGCCGTCCACGCTGACCGCGTCGCAGCCGATGCTTTGGGCCTTGAGCGAATGGCGCACCGAGGTGCACTTGTGGATGACCTTGATGCCGGCTTCATGCAAGGCGGGCAACCACTTCTGCGGGTTATTGCCGGCTGTTTCCACGGCCTTCACACCGCCGTCGATGATGGCTTTGATGTAGCCCGGGTAGTCGGGTGAGCTCACCGTGGGCAAAAAGGTCAGGTTCACGCCAAAGGGCTTGTCGGTCATGTCCCGGCAGCGCTTGATTTCCTGCGCCAGCAGTTCGGGTGTGCGCTGCGTCAGCCCAGTGATGATGCCCAAGCCGCCGGCGTTGGACACCGCGGCGGCCAGCTCGGCAAAGCCGACGTAGTGCATGCCACCCTGGATGATGGGGTGCTGAATGCCGAACATCTCGGTGATCTGGGTTTTCATGGTGGGTCCTGAAGAACAGAAGTGAAGTGCTTGCTCAGCCAAACTGACGCGCAGCGGCCAAGCCCGCCAGGCGCTGGGTGATGTCAAAGAACTGTGCCACCGTTTCATCGATGATGGCCTGCACGCTCTTGATTTCGTGGATCAAGCCGGCCGACTGCCCGGCCAGCGCTGGCGCGGCGTTCATGTCGCCACCGAAGTAGACCTGTTGGATGCCGGCAAAAGCATTGGCCGCCAACAATCCACTTTCATGCATGGGTTGCGTGTACTCGGTTTTCAGCGCGCGGATGCAGGGTGTGGCCTTTTTGTTCAAGACCCAGGTGCCGGTGGCGTCGGCGTTGACGATGGCCTCTTTGTAGTGGCTGTGAACGGGGCTCTCGGCGCTGGACACAAAGCGTGTGCCCATTTGAATGCCTTCAGCGCCCAGCGCAAATGCGGCCGCCATGCCGCGGCCGTCGACGATGCCACCAGCAGCAATCAGCGGCACCTCAACCCTTTCGCGTATGGCCTGCAGCAGCACCAAGGTGCTGACCTCTTCGGGGTTCTTGAAGCCGCCGCCCTCGGCGCCTTCCACCACCAGACCGTCAATGCCGGCGTCCACACACTTCAGCGCCGTGTCCAGCGTGGGCACCGCGTGGTAGACCACGATGCCCGCGGCCTTCAGCGGCGCGATGAACTTGGCCGGGCTGCCGGCCGAGGTGGTGACAAAGCGGATGCCGCTTTCGCAGACGAAGCGCAGCATGGCGTCGTCTTTCAGGAAGCGGATGGGCAGGTTGACGCCAAAGGGCAGGCCGCTGGCCACCATCTGCGTGATCTCGCGCTGGCAGTTGGCGGTTTCGCCCGACGAGGTTTCGATGATGCCCAGACCGCCCGCGCGCGACACCGCCGAGGCCAGCGTTGAACGGGCGATCCAGCCCATGGGGGCCTGGACGATGGGGTAACGGGCGCCGGTGTGGGCCAGGACTCGGTTCATGCGCAGCCTTGTAGTGGGTGGGTCGAAAGAAGAGCCGGTGCGGCGCGTGGGCCTGCTGGCGGGATCAGAAGCGGCTGGTCGTTCCGACCGGTGCGGGAGCCGCTGGCTGAGCCTTGGTGACCATCATGGTGGAGTCGTCATCGGTGTTGAAGCTGGCTGGCTCAGCGCCTTGCAGCAGCAGGTGCAGCACACCGGCCACGCCAATGCGCGTGCCGGCGCGAACCGCCACGGCCGTGCCCCGCTGCACCGCTTGGCCGTCCACGGTGGTGTTGCCATCGGCCAGTGCCAGCAGCCGCAGACCGTGTTCGCTGCGGCGCAGCTCGAAATGCCATCGGCTGACCTGGCGAGCAAGGTGCGAGTCGCTGTGCTTGAGCACCACGTCGTTGGCCACCGCGCCGGCCTGGGAAGGCAGGCGCCCAAAACCCACGATGTCTTGCTGCGGCAAGGCGATGAGCTCTTGGGTCTCTTCAACCAGAATCCGGCGCGGAAAGAGCACCGGGTCACGCCAGTCCAGCGCCAACGTCTCCACGGGTTGATCAAAACCCTTGAGTCGAAGGTCGCCCAGGCGACGGCAGTTCAACCGTTCGGCACCGTGCAATTCTTGAAAGACAGCGCGGGTGAGCCAGATGGCGCCGGGGTCTGTGGCAGCGGCCACGCGGGCGCACAGGTTGACGGCGTCGCCACTGACTTCCACGCCGTCGGTGAGCACCTGGCCCCAATGCAGCCCGATGCGGACCTGCAGTTGGTGTTCACGGCCGCGGCCTTCGTTGGCTGCGGTTGATCGGCGCAAAAAGGCCATCACCCCTGACAGCGCCATTTGCACCGTGTCAAACGCCAGAAAAGCACCGTCGCCGGCGGTGTTGACGATGCGACCGCCACAGTCTGCGGTGGCGTCGCTGATCAGGTCCAGGTGCAGTTGCTGCAGTTGCCGGCCCGCACTGTCGCCATGGCGTGCGAAGTAGGGCGTGGAGCCCACGATGTCCGAGAACACCATGGCCAGAGGGCGTTCAAATCGGCGGCTCAGTTCTTCCTGCAACCGGGTCTGCAACCGAATGATCTCGGTCATGGAAAGGGAACTGAAGTCGGTCATCTGGGGCAGTCCTGTGGCGCCGATTGTGACGTTGGCAGTGACGTTGGCAGTGACGTTGGCAGTGATGCTGGCAAAGACGTTGGCAAGGACGCCGCCACCGCCTTCAGGGCTGCATCACCAGCCGGCCAGCAGCGCGGCCCTGGGCCAGGTCTTGCAGGGCCTGGTTGACCTGATCCATGGGCCGCAAGGCCAGGGGTGTGATGGGTAGCGGCACGCGCTGAGCCAGCGCCACCAGTTCGCGCAGGTCGGGCAGGCTGCCCACATAAGAGCCGGTGATGCGCAGCGAGCGCAGCGCAAACATCGGCAGCGGCAGTTTGAATTCACCGCCGAACAGGCCGACGATGACCACCTGCCCGGCCCGGCGCACCAGGCCCACGGCCAGTGTGCTGGTGGACTCGCTGCCCACAAAGTCCACCACCGCAGCCACGTTGTGCTTGCAGGCCTTGGCTATGGCCCTGGGCGCATCGGCGGCGTGGGGGTCGAAGGCCAGCGCCGCGCCCAGTGCCAAGGCCGCTTCGCGTTTGGCCGGGTCGGGGTCGATGGCCACGATGCGGGCCGTGGTCATGGTGGCGTAGAGGGCCAATGCGGTCATGCCGACACCGCCACAGCCGATGATGGCCACGTGGTCCTCAGCGCTCATCGTGTCGAGCTTGCGCAGGGCGCTGAAGGCGGTGATGCCGGCGCAGGCATAAGTGGCAGCACGCGCAGGGTCCAGGTCACCGATGGGCACCACGTAGCGGTCATGCGGCACGCACACGCGGTCGGCAAAGCCGCCGGGTTGCTGCAGCCCCAGGTTGCGTGCGCCGCGCACACACAGGTGGTCGTCACCGCGTTGGCAGGTGGGGCAGGAGCCGCAGCCGATCCAGGGGTAGACCACCACGCGCTGGCCCAGCGTGAGGCCCTGCGCGTCGGGCCCCAGCTCCTGCACTTCGCCGCTGATTTCATGGCCCAGCGTCACTGGCAAATGAACGCCAGCGCTGCGCTCCAGCGACGAGAGTTTTCCGCCGCCCAGATCAAAGCCGCCGGCCTGGATGTGCAGGTCGGAATGGCACATGCCGCAATGGGTCACGCGCACATGCACCTCGCGGCCTTGGGGCGCGGGCAACTCGTCTTGGCGCAGCTGCAAGTCTTGGCCCCAGTTGGTAAAGGACCAGCGGTGGGCGCAGCGGTAGGTCACATCCGTCTCCGGTTTGCTGGGGTGCTGGGGTGCTGGGGTGCAGCGCACCGGCGGCGCGTGTGCCCAAGTCCTGTGAAGGTCCGGGCTCAGCCGGCCGGGGCCACTTTGTCTTGGGTCTTGGTGTCAAAGTCGCTGGCTTCATGGCGTTCGTGCAACTGGCTGGCCGGTTCGCCCCAAGCGCGGTTGACCATACGGCCGCGCTGCACGGCGGGGCGGGCCGCGATCTGGTCGGTCCAGCGCTGCACGTGGGTGTACTCCTGCACCTGCAAGAACTCGCCGGCTTCGTACAGCAAGCCCTTGGCCAGTGCGCCGTACCAGGGCCACACCGCCATGTCGGCGATGGTGTAGGCGTCACCGCCCAGGTAGGCGCTGTCGGCCAGGCGGCGGTTCAGCACATCCAGCTGGCGTTTGGTTTCCATCGCAAAACGGTCGATGGCGTATTCGATCTTGGTCGGCGCATAGGCGTAAAAGTGGCCAAAGCCACCGCCCAGGTAGGGCGCACTGCCCATCTGCCAGAACAGCCACGACAGGCACTCGGCACGCCGGGCAGGCTGGGTGGGCAGGAAGGCACCAAACTTCTCAGCCAGGTGCATCAGGATGGCGCCGGACTCGAAGATGCGGATGGGCTCGGGCCCACTGCGGTCCAGCAGCGCCGGGATCTTGGAGTTGGGGTTGACGCTTACAAAACCGCTGCCAAATTGATCGCCGTTGTTGATGCGAATCAGCCAGGCGTCGTACTCGGCGCCGCTGTGGCCCAGCGCCAGCAGTTCTTCCAGCATCACCGTCACCTTCACGCCGTTGGGGGTGGCCAGTGAGTACAGCTGCAGGGGATGGCGGCCCACCGGCAGTTCTTTGTCGTGGGTGGGGCCGGCCACGGGGCGGTTGATGTTGGCAAAGCGGCCGCCGCTCTCTTTGGCCCAAGTCCAGACCTGGGGTGGCACATAGGGTTGCGGGTCGCTCATGGCAAAGGCTTTCGGGTTGGCTGCGTCAGAGGCACGGGCTCCAGGGCGCCGTGGCGGGCGGTGTGGACTGTAAGAGACTTGACCGCGACAGCACGCCGCGCGGCCTTTTGCGGAAAGTAGGCCTTGATGGCCTGGGTGAAACGCTGACGGCTGTGCTGGCCACGCTCCAGCAGGCCCACGTGGCGCTGCACCGTCACGCCGCGCAGTGGCAGGATGCGCAGCGCGCGGTCTCGCGTCCACTGCACGTTGGCCAGCTGCGGCACGATGGACACGCCAAAGCCCTGGCGCACCAGCGCGATGATGGCTTCCACCGAGTTCAGCTCCATCGCGTCTTGCACCGTGGCCCCACAGTCGGCCAAAACATCGTCAACCAGCTGGCCAGTCCAGAGCTGGCGGTCAAAGCGGATGAAAGGGCATTGGCGCAGGATGTCCAACGGCCGCTCGGGCAGGGCGAAGTGTGGCCGACGCGGCACGATCATCACCATGGGCTCGCTGTACAGCGGCGTCCACAGCAGGCTGGGGGGCAGCCGTGTGGGCGCTTGGGTGACCACGGCGGCGTCAAGCTCGCCGCGTTGCACCCGCTGCGCAAAGTCGGCCGACTGGCCGGCCAGCAGCGTGACCTCCAGCGCCGGGTGGCGTTTCTTTAACGCCCACAGGCAGTCGGCAAAGGCCCCCATCAGTGCCGACACCAAAGCGCCCATCACCACCGTACCGCCCAGCTCCGTGTCACGCGGTCGTGCGGCCAGGGCTTCGAAGCGAGACACCAGTTCCAGCACCGGCGCCACCAGGCCACGGCCGGCGGTGTTGAGCACGATGGAGCGGCCGCTGCGGTCAAACAGCGTCAGGTGCAGCTCTTGTTCCAGGGCGCGCATTTGTTGGCCCACGGCCGCTGCGGTCAGGCCGATTTCCTGGCCGGCAGCGGCAAAGCTGCCCAGGCGCGCCACGGCCAGGAAGCTGCGCAGGTTGCGAACGGAGGACATCGCCGCACTCTAAAGAAAAACTTTGTCTGGATGGAAGAAATATTCGCTTTGGCTTTTGCAAATGACTGGCCATACTGGCGCGCTGAACGAACTCCAAACAGGCAACTGCGCATGACCGAGGTGCTCCAAGTCAAGGTCTGGCGAGGCAAGTCGCAGGGCGGCTTCAGTGCCTACGCGGTGCCGCGTCAAGGCAGCCAGACGGTGCTGGACGTGGTCAGCTACATCCAGCGCCACCTGGAGCCCACGCTGAGCTACCGCTTTGCCTGCCGGGTGGGCATGTGCGGGTCTTGTGCGATGACGGTCAACGGCCTGGCGCGCTGGACCTGCCGCACCCATGTGGCCAAGGTGGTGGACGGCAGCGGCCAGCTCGAAATCGCGCCGCTGGCCAACCTGCCGGTGATCAAAGACCTGGCCACCGACATGAGCGAGTTTTTCGACAAGTGGGCGCGTGCCAAGGGCCAGTTCAAGGGCACGAAGTCGCGCCACGACGATTTCGCGCGCATCTCGCCAGCATCGCCCGAGCGCGTAGCAGCCAACGCCGGCATCGAATGCATCGGCTGCGGCGTCTGCCAGGCTTCGTGTGACGTGGTCAGCTGGCGGCCCGAATACCTGGGTCCGGCGGCGCTGAACCGCGCCTGGACCCTGGTCAATGACGTGCGCGACGTCAACCAAAAAGAGCGCCTTCGCGCCGTGGCCGGCGACGCCGGCTGCCACGCCTGCCACACGCAGGGTTCGTGCACCGAACGCTGCCCCAAGCAGTTGGCACCGACGTTGGCCATCGCTGGGCTCAAGCGCACGGTGGCCCAGGCTGCGGTCAGGGGTGAGCTGTGACTGACAGGCTCATCGGCTGCGCTGGAAAGGTCAGGCCTTGAGCACGCCAGCCGTGGACAAGGAGCTTGCCCAGGCCATCGCCCAAGCCCGCCGCTGGTACTGGCAGCGCATCAGCGCCATGGTGCTGGCGGTGTGCGTGCTGGTGCACCTGGTGGTCATGGTCTACGCCGTGCGTGGCGGGCTGAGCGGGGCCGAGATCCTGGGGCGCACCCAGGGCAGCTGGGCCTTCGGCGCCTTCTACGCGGTGTTTGTGATCGCCTGCGCGGTGCACGTGCCGGTTGGTGTGGCCAACATCGCGCGCGAGTGGTGGGGCCTGGGCGATCGTGCGGCACGTGCGCTGTCGTTGTCGTTTGCGCTGCTGTTGCTGCTGGCTGGTCTGCGCGCCGTGGTGGCGGTGGTGGCCCCAGGGGCTGCCGCATGAAGCACCGCAACGACCAGCGCGCTCGTTCGCACCCGGCTTACTGGGCTTTTTTGATGCACCGGCTGTCGGGCCTGGGCCTGGCCGTGTTTCTGCCGCTGCACTTCTGGGCCCTGGGCCAGGCCTTGCACGGCGCGGCGGCGCTCGACGGCTTTTTGAAGCTGGCCGATCAACCCCTGTTCAAGCTGGCCGAGTGGGGCTTGGTGGTGTTGCTGGCGCTGCACATGATGGGCGGCGTGCGCCTGCTTCTGATCGAATTCGGCAGCGCCAGCGGCCTGCGCAAGAATTGGATTGCCGGCGCAGTTGGCTTTGCTGCTGCTGCCGGGATGGCCTTCGCGCTGTCGCTGCTGGCTTGACCGGCTGCGGGACTGGCGCGGCGCCCTGACAAAACCGACCTCTTGGAGACAATCCCGATGAACACGCCCCGCCGCTTCACCCTGCGCCACCTGGCCGCACTCAGCGCCGCGCTGCTGCTGGGGTCGGCCGCCCTGCCTGCCACGGCCCAGGCCTGGCCGGCCAAACCGGTGCGCATCGTGGTGCCCTTTGCGCCGGGTGGCTCCACCGACGTGGTGGCGCGCATGGTGGCGCAAAAGCTCTCAGTGCTGTGGGGCCAGACGGTGGTGGTGGAAAACCGCGCCGGTGCCGGTGGCAATGTGGGCGCCGACGTGGTGGCCAAGTCGCCCGGCGACGGCTACACGCTGCTGATGGCTTCGGGCAGCATCACCATCAACCCGCACCTGTACAAGAACATGGCCTTCGACACCAAGAAGGACCTGCTGCCCATCAGCAACGTGGCCAGCGGCCCGATGCTGGTGGTGGTGCCCGACGGCTCGCCGGCCAAGACCCTGAAAGACCTGGTCGCGATGGCCAAGGCCAAGCCCGGCGCCTTGAACTTTGGCTCGGCAGGGGTTGGCAGCCAGGTGCATTTGGCGGCGGAGAACTTCTCTGACGCGGCAGGCATCGACACCAGCCACGTGCCCTACAAAGGCGAGGCCTTGGCCTTCACCGACCTGATCGGCGGTCAAACGCAGTTCATGGTGGGCAACTTCGCCGCGGCCTCGGCGCTGCTGGGCAAAGGCCGCCTGCGTGCCCTGGCGGTCACCGGCAAGCAGCGCCAGCCGCAACTGCCCGATGTGCCCACCGCCATCGAAGCCGGCTTGCCTGGCTTTGAGAACTACGGTTGGTTCGGCTTGCTGGCCCCCGCTGGCACGCCGGCCGACCTGATCGCCAAGGTGCAGCGCGACACCGCCAAGGTGCTGTCCGAAACCGAAACCAAGGCGCGCCTGTACGTGCAGGGCATGACTGCGCTGGCCAGCACACCGGCCGAGTTTGGCCAGCAGATCGACGCCGAGCTGGTGCGCTGGGGCACGGTGGTGAAAAACCGCAAGTTGACGCCGCAATGAGGCGCGCAGCGGTGGCAGGGGAAGGCACGCCATGAAGATCGATTTGCAGGCGGTGGAAGACGTCGCCAAGGCGCTCTACATCCGCGCCCTGAAAGAGTTGCCACCCGACGTCAAGCAGGGCTTGGGCCGTCTGCAGTCCGTTGAAACGGCCCCCACCGCGCGCCGGGTGCTGGCCACCATGGTCAGCAACATCGACGTGGCCGAGCGCACCGACAACCTGCTGTGCCAGGACACCGGTGTGCCCATCTACAACGTGTGGATAGGCCGCGGCGTGGAGGTGGACGGTTTTGCGCTGAAGCAGGCGCTGCGGCGCGGCTGCGAACGCGCCACCCGCGAGTACCCGCTGCGCAGTTCGGTCGTGCACCCGCTGACCCGCAAAAACGAACACAGCTCGTGCGGCATCGAAGTGCCGGTGATTCACGTCGACTTCATCGACACACCCGATCGCCTGGAGATCGAGATGGTGCCCAAGGGCAGCGGCTCGGAAAACAACTCGTTTCTGAAGATGGCGATCCCGGCCGAAGGCATCGACGCCATCAAGACCTTTGTCATCGACTGCGTGCTGGCGGCCGGTGGCAAGACCTGCCCGCCCACCATCGTCGGGGTGGGGCTGGGCGGCACGTCCGACCTGGCTGTGGCCTTGGCCAAGCGCGCTGCCACGCGCGCGCTGGGCAGTCGCTGTGCCGACGCCGATGGCGCGGCGCTGGAAGTGCAGCTCACGGCGGCCGTGAACCAGCTCGGCGTGGGCCCGCAGGGCCTGGGCGGTGACTCCACGGCCTTTGCCGTTCACATCGAGCTGGCGGCCACCCACATCACGATGAACCCGATTGCCGTGAACATGCAGTGCCATTCGGCGCGCCGTGCGCGCGCCACCTTCACGCCCGGCGGCGTGAGCCACGGCTTTTAGGGCAGCAAGACTCCATGGCCCACCACGAATTCCAGATGCCCGTCAGCGAGGCGCAGGTGCGCGCGCTGCGCGTCAACGACACCGTCACGCTGCAGCAAACGCTCTACGGCATTCGCGACGCAACCCAGATACACCTGTTCGACCGCGGTCGCCAGACCCGCTTTGACCTGCACGGGCATGCGGTGATCCACACCGCGCCCAACGTGAAGAAGGTGCCGGTGAGCAACAACTTCCCAGCGGGGTATGAGCCGGTCTGCATCGGCACCACAACGTCAGACCGCATGGAGCGCTTCACGCAGCCCTTGATGCAGCAGCACGGCGTGCGGCTGATCGTCGGCAAGGGCGGCCTGCGTGAGGCATCATCGCAGGCCTTTGCGGCCCTGGGCGGCGCTTACCTGGCCATCGTGGGCGGCACCGCGGCGCTTGAGACCACCTGGATCGAGCAGATCGAAGACGTCGACCTGGACGACCTGAACCCCGAGAGCCTGTGGAAGTTCCGCATCAAGGACTTCGGGCCGCTGCTGGTGGCCATGGACAGCGTGGGCGGCAGCCTGTACAGCGTGGTGCAGCAGGGCGCGATGGCGCGCCGCGCGCAGGTGCTGGCGGGGCTGGGGGTGAAAGCATGACGGACGAAATCCGTCGGGTGCAGACCGACATCCTGATCCTGGGCTCTGGCGGCGCTGGCCTGTTTGCAGCTTTGCACGCCCACCAGGCCGCACCGCAGCTGAACATCACCATCGCCGTCAAGGGCCTGCTGGGCAAGTGCGGTTGCACGCGCATGGTGCAGGGTGGCTACAACGTGGCACTGGCGCCGGGTGATTCGGTGGAGCGCCACTTCATGGACACCATCGACGGCAGCAAGTGGCTGGCCGACCAGGACCTGGCCTGGACGCTGGTCAGCACCGCCATTGAACGCGTGCACGAGCTTGAAAACGAACTGGGCTGCTTTTTCGATCGCAACCCCGACGGCAGCGTGCACCAGAAGGCCTTCGCCGGCCAGACCTTTGACCGCACCGTGCACAAGGGCGATCTGACCGGCATCGAGATCATCAACCGGCTGTCTGAACAGGTCTGGGCCCGTGGCATTGCGCGGCTGGAAGAACACCGTGCGGTTGACCTCGTGAAGACCGCCGACGGCAGTGCACTGGCCGGCGTGCTGATGATCGACATGCGCAACGGCGAGTTCGTCTTTGTGCAAGCCAAGGCCGTGCTGCTGGCCACCGGCGGCGGGCCCACCATGTACAAGTACCACACGCCATCGGGCGACAAGAGCTGCGACGGCCTGGCCATGGCGCTGCGCAGCGGCCTCGCCCTGCGCGACATGGAGATGGTGCAGTTTCACCCGACCGGGCTGCTGGCCGGCTCGCACACGAGGATGACGGGAACGGTGATCGAGGAGGGCCTGCGCGGCTCGGGCGGCTACCTGCTCGACGGCAACCGCGATCGCTTCATGCACAAGTACGACCCCAAGCTCGAGCGCGCCACGCGCGACATCGTCGCGCGCGCCATGTACAGCGAGATGCGCGCCGGACGCACGACGCCGCATGGCGGGCTCTACATCTCAATGGCGCATCTGGGCCCGGCCAACGTAATG
>JAYTVT010000053.1:0-67016 GCA_043743835.1 Betaproteobacteria bacterium | reverse complement strand
AAGTTGTCCATGAAGGACCACAGGAAGTAGCCGTGGATGGGCACGCCGTCGTCGATGGCGCGCTGCACCTCGCGCAGGTAGTTGCGCAGGTAGTCGCGGCGGTGCAGGTCCAGCACTTCACCTTTGACGGGCGGCGCGTCGTCGTAACCGATGCCGTTTTCGGTGATGTAAATCGAGCGGATGCCATACACCTCGGCGGCGAAGCGCGGGCCCCAGTAGATGGACTGCGGCGTGTGGTTCAGCCAGGTGGCGTCGGCGCGCGGATAAGAAGGGGGGAAGGGCAGTGCTTCTGGCTGGCCATCGGCGCCGGCGCGCACGAAGCGGCCGCGGTAGATGTTGACGCCCAGGAAGTCGGTGGCCTGGGTGATGAGGTCGAAGTCACCCGGCGCAACTTCTGGCGCGTCTGCGCCCGCTGTGCGCAGGTAATCGGGGTGGTAGCGGCCCGTGTGCATGGGGTCGAGCACACGCCAGCAGTCCTGCACGAACATGGCGCGGGCGGCTGCGATGTCGGCATCGGTTTCGGTCAAGGGGATGGGCGTTTCCAGACATTCAGTCAAGCCCACCACCGCACCGGGCCCGCCAAAGCGGCGCACCGCCTGTACGGCGTGGCCGTGGGCCAGTAGCGCGTGGTGCCAGGTTTGGTTGACGACTTTGGCCGGCAGTCGCAGTCCCGGGGCCTTGTCGCCCTGGCCGTAACCCGAATCGGTGAAGCACAGGATTTCGTTGAGGGTGATCCAGTGCTTCACCCGGTCGCCCAGCGCTTTGACCAGTGTCTCGGCATAAACCGCAAAAGCGTCCACCGTGCCGCGCCCGCGCCAGCCGCCGAATTCGTCTTCCAGCGCTTGCGGCAGGTCCCAGTGAAACATCGTCACCCAGGGTGTCAGGCCCAGCTCCAGCGCCTTGTCGATCAGGCGGTTGTAGAAGGCGATGCCAGCCGGGTTGGGTTCACCACGGCCCTGGGGGAAGATGCGTGGCCAGGCGATCGACAGCCGGTAGTGCTTGGCGCCCAACGAGGCCATCAGTGCCAGGTCTTCGGCATAACGGTGGTAGTGATCGCAGGCCACGTCCAGGTTGTCGCCCATGTGCACCTTGCCTGGCTGGCGGGCAAAGGTGTCCCACACTGAAGGGCCCTTGCCGTCTTCGAAGGCGGCGCCTTCGATCTGCGGCGCGGCCGCGGCAAAGCCCCAGATGAAGTCGGCCGGAAAGGGCCGTGCGGTGGGCTTGATGTTCACGGCTGAAGTTTGCCTGCTGAGGCGCCGGCGCAGTCTTGAAGGGCGCGACGCAAAGCGCGGCGGCGGTTGGCCCAGGCGATTTGCCCCATCTCGTCGCAGATGCGGCGCACCACGGTGTCCACGCCGATTTGCCGGATCAGACTGAGCGTGGTGTACCCGGCATCTTCCAGGCGTTGAATGGCCAACGGGCCGAGTCCCGGCGTGGTGAGCAAGCGTGCTCGTTCAGACGCGCAAAACGATGCCGGCCGTGCGCTTGCAAGCGGATCGGCATGGACGAGAAGGTCCTGGGTGATCGTTGTCATGGGGTGGCGGAAAGCTTGGGACTGTAGGTAACTAACGCGCGTTAGTTTTGGATTGTAGGGCGGTTACTCGACAGACACCACATCCGTGTTTGCCCCAAGGCGGTGCGCTGATGTGTCAAGTCCACCGTGGCACTGGCAGGCCTTGGGTGGCTGAGGGAAGGCAGATCAAATCGCCGTCCGGGTGTTCGGGCATGGCCGACCAGCCAGGGCGCACGAGTGACGTGACGTAGACATCGCTCAAAGAATCACCGCCGAAGCACGGCATGGTGGGTGCACGGCAGGGCAGCGGCAGCCGCTGCAGCAGCGAACCGTCAGGCGCAAATCGATTCAAGCAGCCCGCTGACACCCCGGCTGACCAGTAATGCCCTTGGCTGTCCACCGTTGCACCATCGGGCCGACCAGCAGCCTCGTCAGGGCTGCACATCAAGGCGGGCTGGCCCATGGTGCCCTGGCCCTCATCCCAGGGCGCATGCCAGACACGGCCAGCGCTGCTGTCAGAAAAGTAGATCGTGCCGGCATCCGGGCTGAAGGCGATGCCGTTGGCGACGGTCAGGCCTTGCCAAAGCTGACGCACCGGCCCGCCGCGACTGGCCACATAGAGCGCCCCCGTGGGCTGCTTGTCCTTGGGGCGGTCGTCCATCGAGCCAAACACGAACCAACGGCCGCTGGGCGACACCTTGCCGTCGTTCAGGCGGTTGTGCTCAGGCTCGCCATCCACGGTTTGCAGGCGTGTGAGCTGGCCTCGTGCCACATCCAGAAGCGCCAGGCAGTTCTTCAGCGCCAGCACCACGCTGCCGGCGGCAGCCAGGCCCATCGCGCCCACCACTTCAGGCAAGACCCAGGTGGTCAGCTCAGCGGTTTGCGGGTTCAGCCGCAACACGCTGGGCGCTCGGATGTCGATCCACAGCAGGCTGCTTGTCGAAACGTCCCAGTTGGGCGCTTCGCCCACTTTGTTGCCTACGCGCCAGGCGTGCAGGCCGGGCAGGCTAGGGTGGCTCAGTTCAACGCGCTCAACGCGCTGGGTTGCCACGTGCAGGTCGTTCGGGGTCACCGGTGTGCCAGTCTGCGGCGAAGCTGCCGCCTTGGTAGCGCTCGGCTACGGGGTTGTTCGTCACCTTGCCCGCCAGTGCGGCGGCAAAGATGTCTGAGCTGTGCTGGGGTTTGAAGCCCAGGGCCTCGGCCCGGCTGTTGTCGTACCAGGTGGCGCTGTTGGCCGACACACCGTAGACAATCTCGTGGTGGTAGTCGGCCTTGAGCCCCACCTCGATGAGTTGCGCCAGGTCTTCGGGGTGCAGCCAGTGCGACAGCATGCGTGCGTCCAGCGGCTCGGGCCCGCAATAGCCAATGCGCATGCCGAAGGCTTTCAGACCGCCTTTGTCGGCGTAGAGCTGGGCCACCGCTTCCATGAACACCTTGGTCACGCCATAGCGGCCATCGGGCTTGGTGGGCACGCTGGCATTGATACGCTCGCTGCGTGGGTAGTAGCCCACCGCATGGTTACTGCTGGCGTAGAGGATTCTTTGCACACCCGCCGCCGCAGCCGCTTCCCACAGGTTGACCACCGTGCGCAGGTTGGCGTCCACCAGCACCGACCAGGCGGCTTCGCGCGGGTAGCCGGCAAAGTGCACGATGGCGTCCACACCGTCCACCAAAGCGGGTACGGCGCTGGGGTCTGCCAGGTCGGCGACCAGCACCTGCTGGTTGGGGCCGGTGGCTTCAAACGGCACGATGTCGGTCAGGCGAAGTTCCTTGCACCACGCAGCCAGCTGTGGGCGAACCGAGCGAGCCACCTTGCCTGCAGCCCCCGTGACGAGGATTCGGTTGATCGTCATGGCTTGCCGTTCACTGCGGCTTGATGCCGGCAGCCTTGATCAATGCCGTCCAGCGCTCCAGTTCAGCATCGTGGAAATTCTGAAATTCGGCCGGCGTCTTGCTGGTCACGACGTCCGAAGCCAGTTGCCAGGCGCGCGCACGGAAAGCCGGTGTGTCAGCCGCTGCCAGCACGGCCTTGTGCAGGCGGTCGACGATGGGCTGTGGCGTACCCCCTTTGACGGCAATGCCTTGCCAGCTGCGGATGTAGGTGTCTGGCGGCAGCCCCAACTCCTTGGCGCTTTTGACATCGGGCAGGGCCTTGGACCGCACGTCTTGCATCACGGCCAAGGGCCGGATGGTGCCGGCGTCCAGGAAGCCCTTCAGCGAGCCCGAACCCAGGTCGAAGATGATGTCAACTTCACCCCCAATGACGGCCAGGTTGGCCGCGGCGCCGCCCTTGTAGGGCACGTGCAGAAAAGGCAGCTTCTGGCTGCGCGTGAAAAGCTCGATGGCCAGGTGGGTGGACGTACCAATGCCGCCCGACCCCATCTTGAGACCACCTTCGGTTGTTTTGGACGCCTTGATCACCTCGGCCGGCGACTGCAGTTTGCCTTTGCCGGACGTCAACATGAACACCGGCACGCTGCTGATCTGCGACACCATGGTCAGCGCGGTCTTGGGGTCGTACTTCACGCCCTGCATGGCCGGTGCCGTGGACAGGTTGATGGCCGCCAGCAGCAGCGTGTAGCCATCGTTGGGTGCATTGAGCACGGTGGTCACGCCCAGGTTGCCGCCAGCGCCAGGCTTGTTGTCGACGATGACTTTTTGGCCCAGCGTTTTGCTCATCTCGTCGGCCAGTGCGCGGGCGACGGTGTCCAACGCGCCGCCCGGCGGGAAGCCCACCACCAAAGTGACGGTCTTGTCGGGCCAAGCCTGGGCAGCGCCCGACCAGGCCAGTGCCAGTGCTGCTGCGCCGGCCAGCAGGGTGCGCGTGGCCAGTCGGCGGGTGTTGGATGAAAACGCTGGGGTCATGGATGTGTCTCCGTGGAGCAGGCGGGCAGAGGTGCCGCGGGGTGTGGTGGGTGAAAACAGAAAGAGGGTGCGGGTATCAGGACAGGCGCTTTAGGGTGGACAGCAAGTCCAGGCGCGATGAATCGGTGTGTTCAAACACCACCTGGGCTGTCTTGTCGACGTCGCCACGGGCGATGGCACGCACCAGCCGGCGGTGTTGGGCAATGACCTTGTCCAGCCGACCCTGACCAAAACCGATGGTGCGCCGGTAGGCGTCCACCAGGCATGAGCGCGAGTCCAGCACTTCCAGCGCTGGTGCGTTGCAGGCCAGGCTGTCGATGAAGTGGTGCAGCGCACGGTTGCCCTGGATGCAGGCGGCCACGTCGTCGCGTGCCACGGCGTCTTCATGGGCGCCACACAGGGCTTGTAGTTGCGCTACGTCGGCGGGTGTGGCGCGGGCGGCGGCTTCCCGAGCCAGCATCACCTGCAAGGCGGTGCGCATCTTGTAGATGTTGTCGATGTAGGTGGCGTCCACCTGGGGCACCACCGCGCCGCGGTTCATGCGGATGTCGATGATGCCTTCGCCCTGCAGCTGTTGCAGGGCTTCGCGCACCGGGTTGGCGCTGACGCCATAGCGGTGGGTCAGTTCCACCATGGTGACGTGGCTGCCCAGCGCCCAGATGCCGGCGACGATGTCGCTGCGGATCTGGTCACGAACACGAAGGTAGGTGGGGGCATTGATTGAATCCATGTGGGGAGTGTACATTATGGATTCTATAGAATCCACAACTTCACCCAGATTGAGACCCCATGAGCGAAGCTGCCCTGTCCGATGAACTGCGCAACCTGTTCCTGCAAACCACTTCAGCCAGCATCAGCACCCAGTTGATCCGCCGCGGCTTGCGCAACGTGGCCATCCGCGGCGTGCTGCCGCTGCGCAAGGATCTACCGCCCATGGTGGGCCCGGCCTTCACCTTGCGCTACGTGCCGGCACGTGAAGACCTTGATGCCTACGGTTCGGGCGGAGACCCCAGCAACATCCAGCGCCAGGCCATCGAAGTCATTCCGTCAGGCCATGTGTTTGTGGTTGACTGCCGGGGCTGCAGCGACATTGCCGGCATCGGCTCCATCCTGGGACGCCGATTGGTCACGCGCGGCATCGAAGGTGTGGTGCTGGACGGCGGCGTGCGCGACACCAAGTCCTTCCAAACCATAGATCTGCCGGTCTACTGCGCTGGCCCATCCGTGCCGCCCAACTATGCGGGCCACCATGCAGCCGACATGAACGTGATCGTGGCTTGCGGCGGTGTGGCGGTCTACCCCGGCGACATCATCTTTGGTGACAGCGAGGCGGTGGTGGTCATCCCGCGTCACCTGGCGGCCGAGGTGGCCGCAGACGCTGCTGAACAAGACCGGCGCGAGCGCTTTTTGTTCAAGGAGATCGAGGCTGGCCGGTCCATCGTGGGCGTTTACCCGCCAGACGAAGACACCACCCGCCGCTACAACGAAGCCAAGGCCGCTGGCCTGGCCTGAATTCCCATGCACACCCCCAGTCCAATCCCCCACACCACCATGTACACCACACCCCATCCACGCCATTCCCACCCCAACCCAACCCTGCGTCGGCTCTTGGCCACGGCTGGTGCGTTGGTGATCTTGGGATCGACCGCGCCCGCGCACGCCCAGGTCATCGAGACCAACAAGTACCGCGTGGTCACCAACCTGAAGGTGGACCTGCCCTACCTGGGCACCGTCAAGGGGCGCAGCACCAGCGAGATCGCTTCTTCCAACTGGTTGCTGGGCACCGAAACGCTGGACCGCGACTTTGCCGACTACGAACAGTACAAGGCCTACATCGCCCCGCTGGGCATCAAGCGGCTGCGCATGCAGGCCGGCTGGAACAAGACCGAAAAGGTGCTGGGCCAGTACGACTTTGCATGGCTCGACAAGATCATCAACGACGCGCACGCGCGCGGCTTCCAGCCCTGGCTGCAGACCTCTTATGGCAACGTGCTCTACAAGGGCGGCGGCGGCGCCAACTTGGGTGCGGGCCTGCCGGTGTCTGAAGAAGCGCTGCAGGCCTATGACCGCTGGGTCACCGCGTTGGTCACGCGCTACAAAGACAAGGTTGACAACTGGGAAGTCTGGAACGAACCCAACTTCGCCGACAACAACATCAACACGCCGGAGATGACGGCTGACTTCAACATCCGCACCGCCGAGATCATCAAGCGTATCCAGCCCAACGCCAAAATCTCCGGCTTGGCGCTGGGGCACTTCAGCCCACGCTTCACCGAGGCCTTTTTCAAGCGGCTTGGCGAGAAGAAGAAGTTCCACCTGTTCGACAACATGACGTACCACGACTACGTCTACAACCCCGATATGAATGTCATCGGCGTCAAGCAACTGCGCGCCCAGCTCGACAAGTGGGCGCCGCAGGTGAAGCTGCGCCAGGGCGAAAACGGTGCGCCCTCGGCTGGCGGCGGTGGCCGCGGTGCACTGTGGGACTACCCCTGGACCGAACTCACCCAGGCCAAGTGGGACACCCGCCGCATGCTGGGCAACCTGGGTCTGGACATCGAGAGCAGCGTCTTCGGCCTGGTGGAAATGAACTACACCTTTGGCCCCATCAACCGGCTGAACTTCAAGGGCATCATGAAGTCTGATGCCAGCTTGCGCGTGATTCGGCCCAAGGTGGCCTACTACGCGATCCAGAACGTGACCTCGGTCTTCGACAACACGCTGGAACGGATCCAGACGCTGGAGCATTCACGCAACATCGCGGGTGCGCCAGCCGACGCCCACGTCTACGACCACAGCACCGACCGCTACCTGGCTGTGTTCGGCTACCGCCACAAGACCACGGGTAAGCAGGTCTACACGATCTGGCAAACCGAGAACATCCCGGTCGACGCCAATGACCTGAGCTTGAACCTCATCACCATCCGCAACGGCAACTTCGACCAGCCGGTGTGGGTCGACATCATCACCGGCGCGGTGCACGAGATTCCGGCGGCGAACTGGTCCAAGGCCGGCAACGTCTACACCTTTAAGGACATTCCAGTCTATGACGCGCCAGTGTTGATTGCCGACAAGAGCCTGATCACCTTCACGCCGGACACGTCGCAGAAGCGCTGAGCAGTGCGCCAGGCCGTGCCGGCCTGGCTCTATCAGGGCATGGCTAGAAGTAGCCGCCCTTGGTGACGATCTCGGTAGGGCTGTTGCCTTCGTCGACCCAGGACTTGATCTGGTGTTCGAAGCCGATGATGGCTTCGGTGCGGCGCAACACATCACAAGCCAGGCGGCGCGGCACGACGATGGCTCCGTCCACATCGGCCACCACCACGTCACCCGGGTAGACCTGGGTTTGCCCGATGAACACCGGCACCTGGTGCGCCACCACCTTGCAGCGACCCAACATGCCGCTGGACGAGTGGAAGCGGTAGAAGATGGGGAAGTCTTCAGCCGCGATCTGGTGCGTGTCGCGGATGCCGCCGTCAACCACAGCACCGCGCACGCCACGCTTCTTGACGGCGGCGGTCATCATGCCGCCCCAGTGCGCTGCGCTGTCGTCGTGGCCGGTGTCCCACACACACACGGCGTTGGCGGGTATGGCCTCCAGAAGATCGGCGCGCTGTTTCATTTCGCCGTCCAAGTCCAGGCTGGGGTCGCGGGCTGAACGGATGGTGAACGCGATGCCAGCCATCACCATGTCGTTGCGCAGCGGCCGCAAACTGATGGGCAGGGTTTGGTCCATCAGGTTGAACTCACGCAGCACGTCGTTGATGGCACCGGTGTAGGTGCGCGCGTAACGGTCGCACAGTTCGCGCTCGTCGATGTTCAGCGGCAGCTGCGGGTCGGGCGAGCGTGCCGCCGCCAGTTTTGTCAGGTCCATGGCAGTGGCCATCGTGGTTCTCCCGGCTGCTGGGTCGCGGTACCGTGGCCAGCGGCTGCGGCCGCGTCAGGCCTGTGCGCTGGTTGTCAGCGGGTAACGGCTGGCGTTGGCCTTCTTCCAGGCCGCGAAGGCTTCACGCTGGTGCGCGTCGGTGGCCGGGTACAGGCCAAACAGCCCGTCGCCCGCCAGGATGCGTTCGCCTACCCAGTCTTCGTACAGGGTCTGGTCATAGGCCTCGCCGGCCACTTGGTCTGCCATGGCGCGCGGGATGCACACCACACCCTCGGCGTCGGCCATCATCACGTCGCCGGGGTAGATGGCCACACCGGCGCAGCCGATCGGCAGTTGTACGTCGGCGGCATGGTGCTTGATCAGATTGGTCGGCGCCGACGGCCGCACATGCCAGGCGGGGATGTCCATCTCGGCGATCTCAGGTGAATCGCGAAAACCGCCGTCGGTGATGATGCCGGCGCCGCCACGTTTCATCAGTCGTGTGATCAGCAGGTTGCCCGACGACGCGGCGCTGGCGTCGCCCCGGCTGTCGATCACCAACACATGGCCCACGGGGCATTCTTCGATGGCCACTCGTTGGGGGTGGCGGCGGTCCTCAAACACATTCAGCGGGTCCAGGTCTTCGCGTGAGGGGATGTAGCGCAAGGTGTAGGCCGGGCCCACCAGACGGTGCTTGGCGCCTACGGGTCGCAGGCCTTGCAAGAAGGTGTTGCGCAAGCCGTGCTTGAAGAGCACCGTGGTCAGCGTGGCGGTGCTGACTTGCATCAGGCGGTCGTGTGTCAGCGCGGAAAGCGCGGCGGGGGTCGTGGCTTCACTCATGGGTGCGTCTTTCGGTTCAGGCTTTCGTGCGGGTGATGCCGGCTCGCGGTTGCCGAGCTTGCAGGTAAAGGTACTGTTCTTCGGTGCCAACGTTCCAGCCACCCTTGGCTGCGCCGGTGTTGCGTTGGCTGGGGTGGGCGGCGATGAAGGTCTCGTCGATTTGCACGCCCAGGCCAGGGCCCTGGGGCAGCAGCAGGTGGCCGGCGTCGAGCTGCAAGGCGGTGCGCGTGACTTGGGCACGGCCGGGCCAGTCGGGGTCCATGCGCTCCAGCACCAGGGCATTGGGCAGCGTGGCCATCAGGTGCACGGCGGCCACTTCGGCCACCGGCCCCAACGAGCCGGAATGCGGCGCGATCAGCAAGCCATGCGCTTCTGCCCAACCAGCAAGCTTTCGCATCGGTGTCAGGCCTCCAAAGCGGCCGGTGTCGGGCTGCAGCACGTCGAGCAAGCGCTCTTCGATGAAAGGGCGGAAGTCGGTGAGCGTGGCCAGCCTCTCGCCCCCGGCCAACGGCAGCGCCACGCTGCTGCGCAGGCGGCGCCAACCGTCCAGGTTGTCGGGCGCCAAAGGCTCTTCCAGGAACAGCAGGTTCAGCGGCTCCAGTGCGCGGCCAATCGCAATGGCGTCCGCCGCCGTCAGCCAGGGCGGGCCGTGCAGGTCCACCATCAGGTCGATGTCCGGGCCGATGGCCGCTCGCACGGCGTGGGCGCGCGCCACCACGTCAACCAGCCCGCCCACCTTCACGGCACGAACACCTTTTGCCACGGCCGCCAGCGCGGTTTCCACATCAGCGGCATGCGTGTAGTACGGAATGCGGCTGCGCGTGACGCCACCCAGCAGATCGGCCACCTTGGTGCCCAGCGCCTGGCCCTTCAGATCCCACAGCGCCGTGTCGATGGCCGCCAGCGCGCCCATGCCCACGACGCCCAGTTGGCCGTGCCCCATGGTCGCCACACGCAGCTTCTGCGTGATGCGCTCGATCTGCGACGGGTCTTCGCCCAGCAGCAGGTGGCGCAGGTCGTCCACCGCCGCTGCCACCACGCGGGGCCAGCCGGAGCCTTCACCCGTTCCCACCAGCCCGGAGTCGGTGTGCACAGTGACGAACAGCCAGTTGCGGCTGCCCGCCAATGCCGAAGTGCCCTTGGCGGACCAGCCGGTGTGCGGCGGCGGACCGGCCTGCATCAGGTGGCAGCGGACGTCGGTGATCTTCATGGGTGATGCTTTCTGGTTCAGGAGGGCTTACGCACCAGTGCCAACAGGTCGATACGGGCCGAGTCGGTGTGTTCGATGGCAACGGCGGCGGCCTTCTCGGCGTCGCCCCTCGAGATGGCGCGCACCAGCTTGCGGTGCTGGGCGATCACGGTGTCCAGTCGCCGTGTGCCGTAACCGTGCAGCCGCCGAAAGGCGTCCACCAGGCTGGCACGGGTGTCCAGAATCTCCAGGGCCTGCGGGTTGTCGGCCAAGGTGTCCATGAAGTGGTGCAGCGCACGGTTGGCCTGCACGGTGGCGGCGACGTCGCCTGCGCCGGTGGCGGCTTCGTGGGCGTCGCACAAGGCTTTCAACTGCTTCACGTCCGCCGGTGTTGCGCGTGTCGCAGCCTCACGGGCCAGCATGCTTTGCAAGGCGCCACGCAGCTTATAAATGTTGTCGATGTAGCGCGCGTCCACATGCGGGATGACCGCGCCGCGGTGCATGCGCATGTCCACCACGCCTTCGCCCTGCAACTGCAGCAACGCCTCGCGCACGGGCGCTGCGCTGACTTCGTAGTGCTCGCTCAGCTGCGCCAGCGTGATGTGCGAACCCAGCTGCCAGACGCCGGCCACGATGTCGTTGCGGATTTGCTCGCGCAGGCGCAGGTAGGTGGGGGTGTTGATGGCGGGCATGCCGGCAGTCTAGCCGAGATTCAATATTTTATAAAATCGCTAATTTGACAGGCCGTCGCGATCGGGAACGCGCCCGGTAGCCGGCCACCTGCTTCAACCGGTGGGCAGGAGGCTGTCGAACTTCATGGCCAGTGCGGTCTGCACCGTCAGATCGCGTGCCAGGCTTGCAGGCATCAGCACCTGCATCGCCCGCCCCGCAGCCCGGGAGCCCGATTCGTCCGCGAACGCTTGGCCTAGCAAGCGCAACTCAGATGACAGCGGGTCGCTGATCGACTCACCATCGATTGCGCGACGACGTAAGAAGTGCATCCATGCGGCCAGCGGAACCGCAAAGCGACCGATGTCGGCCCCCTGCGCCAGCGCTTCGCGCATCGGCGCCACCACGCGTACCGGCAGCTTCTGCGAACCGTCATGCGCAATCTGCGCCAGCAGGTGGCGCATGGCCGGGTTGGCAAAGCGAGCCAGGATTGCGTCGGCATAAGCATGCAAGTCCAGGCCGGATGCCTGTAGCAAGGGCACGATGTCCTGGTGCATGTAGGCATGCAAGAAAGCGGCCAGCTCCGGGTCTTGGATGGCTTGCGCCACGGTGTCAAAACCCTTGAGAAAACCCCAGTACGCCAACGTGGAGTGCGGGCCGTTCAGCAGCCACAGCTTGGCGCGCTCGAAGGCGGCAACGTTTGCGGTGACCACGGCACCAGCTGCTTGCCAGTTGGGCCCACCGTTATGCGTGTGAGCCTCGATGACCCATTGGGCAAAGGCCTCGCGCTGCACCGGCCAGGCGTCGTGCATGCCGGTGGCATGGTCCACCTGGTCGCGAAGTGCGTCGTCGGTGGACGGGGTGATGGCGTCGACCATGGTGTTGGGGCATGGCAGCCGTTCATCGATCCAGGCTGCCAGGGCAGCGTCTTGCCTCGCGGCCAAGGACACCACGGCGGCCTTGAGCTTGCGACCGTTGGCGGGCAGGTTGTCGCAAGGCATCAGCACAAACGGCGGCAGGGCGGCCGCGTGGCGCCGGCGCAGGCCTTCGACGAGGTAGCCGATGACGCTGCGCGGGGCCTGCGGGTGTGCAGTGTCGTGCGCGATATCGGCGTGCTGGAAGTCGAGCGACCCATCGGCAGCCAGGCAGTAGCCCTTCTCGGTGACCGTGGTGGTGACCACCTGCACGCCGGGCCGGCATAGGCGCTCGAAAACCGTGGCGGGGTCTTCGGGGGCGACCAGCAGTTCGCGCAGGCTGCCGATGACGCGGTGGGCGGGCTGCGCATCCAGCACCGCCAGCGTGTACAGGCCGTCTTGCGGCGCCAGCGCATCGCGCACGCCGGCCGAGTGCAGCGACACGCCGCAGATGCCCCAACGCGGGTCGGTGGCGCACAGGGTGTCGATGAACGCGGCCTGGTGCGCACGGTGAAAGGCGCCAGGCCCGAAGTGCACGATGCCGATGGGCAGCGACTTTGGGTCGTAGCGGGGTCGTTGAACAGTTGCGGGCAAGTGGGCCAGTGTCTGCAAACTCAGGCGTGGTGCGTTCATGGCGGCTTCTCAAGGCTTGATTGGGGTGACCAGCCGCAAGGTCTGCACCTGTTGCGTGGCCAGCGTCAGTGGCACGCGGCCCTGGGCGTCCAGCGGCAGCGGTGCCAGGTCAGTCTCGATGTGCGTGCTGCGCCAGGCTCGCGCCACGCCCGGGTTCATGGTGACTGTGGCGTTGCTGGACTGATCGGCCAGGTTCCACAGGCGCAGCACCATGCCGGCAGCCACGCCGTCCTCGGCGGGCTTCACGGCCCACAGCAGCACGTCGGGGTTGTCGACTTGCAGCAGCCCGAACTGATCAGCCGGATAGGTGCCAATGGGGCGGCCGATCACAGGCGCGGCCAACAGCGGGTTCTGGTGCGCGAGTGCAAAACGCATCGCCTGCACGGCGTTGTAGCCGCCATGCGGTCGCAGGGCAAACCGTTGCAGGAACAGCGTGGCGCCGTTCTGGCGCGGAATGCCCAGCGGTGGGCCATCGACCTGGCCGCCGGCCAGCAGGTTCAGTTGCGGCGTTAGCGTGTCCAGCGCGTCGGGTTTGCTGCGGCCCAGCCGCGCGAAGCCCAGGTCGGGGTTGGACAGTGTCACGCCGCGCTGGCCGTCGCCCGCACTGATGTCGGCAAAGTGGTTGACGGTGATGTGGTCGTAGCGCGCATGCGTGTCGGCGTAGTGGCCGCCATCGGCCTGGCGCTTGTTCAGGTTGATGGCGCCCACTTCTTCCGTGTGCACCACCGGCTGCGCCAGGTTGAAGCTGAAGGCCCAGTGTCGAACATTGCCGAAATTGCTGTCGATGTGGTTGCGGATATCGATGCGCCCGCCGTCATCGATGCCGCTGTACAACGTGATGCGCGTGCGGTGTGGCAGGCCCGCCTCGCTGCGCGCCAGCAGCGTCACCGACACCGGGCCGGCGTTTTCGACGCGCAGCGGTTCGCCTTCGTCGCTGTGAGGCGCCAGGTCGTTCAAGGCCAGGCCGTCGATGGTGGCGGCCAGCTCGGTGTTGGCACGTGCCTTGTCGACCAGGCTGCGGATCGCGCCGTCACGGGCTACCACCAGGCGCACGGCGGCGTTCTCGAACACCCGCGAGCCATCTGCGGCGGGCTCGGCAACGCTTGCCGCTGCAGGCAGCCCGGTGTGTGCGCCTGGCCCGGGCCGTATCTCATAGACCTTGTACCCGGCAGCCGGGACGTCGCGGGCGAGGATGCGGATGTGCATGACACCGTCAAGATGCACGATCTGGTGTGGCACGTCCTGACCGCTGCTGAGGTCGTGCACATGGACGTCAGTGCTGCCGATGTGGAAGTGGTCGGCCGCGTCGGTGCGCGCCCAGCCCAATGGGTTCAGCACGAAGAAGCGGTTGGGGCGTTTGCCGTCAATCTCGGGCCGAGGAATCATGCCGCCCAGACGGATCAGGCCTTCCGAGTGGATCGACTGCACGTAGTACTCGATGCTGGCCGCCAGCTTGTCCTGCCACGCGGCGCGCTGGCCGCGTGTAACGGGGCCGTCGGCCGTCCAGTTGTGTTCGTAGTACAGGCCCAGATCGGTGAACGCCTGGTCGCGCGCGACGCGGTGGTTGTCCATGAAGCGCGGGTACTACAGGCTCACCAGCGTGGCCAGCAGCTCGGCGCTGCGCAGCTTTTCCACGGCGCGCTTCACACGTGCCGTGGTTTCGGCCATGGACGCAGGATACAAGTCCCACTCGTTGCCGAAGGTCACGCTGCGGCTGGGCAGGGTGGCGCCGTGGGTCTTCTCGAAATCCAGAAAGTAGTCGACTTCGTTGGAGACGATGACCTGTCGGTCATCGTTCGACAGCTTCTTCGCCAGCACATGGAAGTGGTCGACGAAGGGGCTGGACGGCACCTTCTGCAGCGCCGGCACGGCAGCGATCTCTGGCGGCGGTGGCACGCCGGTCTTGCGCGACAGGTCGTCGCCGCCAAAGCCGAACAAGCCAATCACTTGGTAGGGCTTGCCGGTGGCCGGATCCACATGCCGGCGCTGAAAGCCAGCGTCGGTGAGCACCCAGCTCAGTGCGGCCTCGGGCTCGCCGGCTTCCCAATAGGTGCCCACGTTGTGCGGGCCAACCGAGTACCACTTCATCAGCTGGCGCTGGCCGTCGGGGCCGACCGACCAATACACCTCGTTCGGCCGCTCCTTCAGTACCGGCGTGGGGATGTGGCTGGCGCAGGCGCACACGCCGCGAAAGGTGTAGGGCGCGCCGGCACCGGCAAACAGTGACGACAGGCCACGCGGCAGGGTCTGGTTTTCGGTGGCGTTGGCTATTGAGAAACGCAAGCCGTAGCGGCGTTCCAGCCGGCCCGCGTACAGCATGCCGCGCAGCACTGCTTCCAGTGGCTGGGCGCCGTAGGTCAACACCAGCGTGTTCAGCGGCACGGTGACGCTGCCGTCCTTCACGCGCGACATCAGACGGTTGAACTCTGTCGCGCTTTTGCGCCGCTCGTAAGTCCACAGCCAGTAGTTGCCGTCGGTGTTGTAGCGGTGACGGTAGGGCAGGGCGTTGTTCTGCGTCTGGTCGATCAGCGCCAGGTTGAAGTCGAGCTGATCGACGAAGACGCGTTCGTAGGTGTCGGCGTCGGCACTCCACATGAAGTCCGTGTGGTCGTCGTTGGCCAGGTAGATGCGCTGGGCAAAGGACTTGGGCGCCTGCGCCTGGGCAGGCGTTGTCAGCAGGCCAAGCCATAACGCGCAGGCCAGGGCCGCCAGCCAGCGCGCTGCAGCCATCATGCCCAGACCAGCTGCGGGCGCCCGGCGGTGGCCGCGTCCGGGAACTGGAAGCGCCGTTCCACGGGCCGCCGCGACATCGCAGGGTCTTCGATAAGTACGACCAGCTCGGCGGCGCTGTGGTCGGGGTTGCCCACGGCCACACGCCAGCGTCCGCCTTGCATGCGCCGCCACTGCACGATGCAGGGCCGGTTGACGCGCACGCGGCGCTGGCCGCGCAGGGTGAACTCGCCCGCCTGCCACAGCACCACCTGCACGGTGTCGTCGCTGGCCACGGCCTGCACATCGGGTTTGTTGCCCAGCACCAGGGCGGCGCTGTGAGACTGCATCGAGGCGGCTTGCCTTGCGTCAACGCCCGGTGCCACCACGTAGCAATAGTCCGGCGCTTGCGTCGCCCCGGCACCGTGTTCCAGCCACAGCGTGAATACTCCGCCGCTGCTGTCGGCCCAGGGCTTGAGCGGGTCGCTGCGCACCGAGCGGTGCGGCGCACTGTTGATGCGCGACCAGGGTTCCTGACGCTGTTCGCTGCTGGCCTGGATGCGGCCGCCCATCGGGAAGAGGTAGGCCACGCCGTCGTGATGAACCCAGCCTGGGCCTTGCACCGTGGTCAAGTCGTTGCCCGTGGCGCTGCTGCGCACCGGGCCCTTCAGCCAGCACTGGTTGACGCTGGTTACCACGGGCAACGCGGGGCTTGTGCCGGCCAATGCACTGCCCAGGCAGACGACCTTGTTGGCGATGAAGAACCAGGCCTTGTGGCCGCGCAGGCCGGCGCGGTCCAGCGCCATTGCGGCGACGCCTTCGCTGCCATCCGACACGCCGCCGGCGAAGGCACTGCCGCCCTGGGAGCCCACGCCCCAGGTGTGCAGGGGGAAAGGCACGGCCGGGTTGTCCACGCAGCTCACGCCCGGCACGCGCCGCCAGTTCCACAGCGGGAAGATGTCGTGGTATTCCTGGCCCGTCTGCATCAGGCACATGGCGCCATCGCCCAGGTGGTAGCCCAGCTCGTTTTGCCGGCTGCCCGACTCGTGGCCGAAAACGCGCTTGGACGACATGCGGGCCGAGGCCATGAAGCCCGGCCGGTGGTAGGCCACGTAGTCGGACTTCCAGAACACGTGGTGGCCGCTGGCGGCCGCCGTGGCGGGCAGCCTGCCGCGCAAGCGCGCAGCGAAGCGCTGCAACTCGGCGCGTCGCGGTACGCCCATTTCCGCCAGGTGGTCGCAGGCCAGTTCCACGCCGTAGGCCGATTCGGGGTCAGGCCCGCTCAACTGCGGCCAGGCCACCATGCGGCCTGCTGTTGTGTAGTCGTGGTGCTCGCCGCGCGTCATGGGCTGCTGGCCGTCGAGCACATAGCGCGTCAGCGTGTCGACGGTCCGGGTGCTCAGCGCGAAGCGCGTGCCCTGGCAGGCCCAGGCCAGGCTGGCAGCGTCGCGCGAGAAGCCCACGCCGTACAAGCCGCCCGAGTACAGCTGCGGGCCGTGCTGGTGAAAGCTGTGATCGACCTGGATGCTCTCGGGCCGGCCAGGGCCGATCTCGCGCTCGACCATGCGCACGTGGGTGTCGATGGTCGCGGCGTCGCCTTGCAGCACGCCCGCGATCACCTGCAGCATCGCCTCGTGCATCAGGTTTTGCCCGGTGGCGGGTGCGCCGGCGTAGTTCAGCGTGCCGTCGGGCATGACGCAGGTCTTGAGGATGACGACGATCTGCGCACGCTGCAGCGTGGTGAGCTCTCGGTCCAGGATCAGCGCAGCCTGGCCCAGCGCCATGGGCGTGCCGATCAGGTTGAACCAGGGGATGCTGGGCGGCGCCGGCTGGCCCAGCCAGACGCCCAGGCCGTGCTGGATGGCCCGGGCCAGAGCCGCGCGGCGTTCGGGAAGCCCTTCGCCATGCCACTGACCAGCCAGTTTGGTGATGCGCAGGCTGTGGCTGTAGCGCTTGGGGCCTAGGTTGTTGCCGAAGTGCTGCTCCAGATCGGGCCAGCGCCCCGTGCTGTCCTGGCGCGACAGGATCTCTTCGGCCGACGGTTCCAGCACCCCTGGCGCCATGGCGACGAAGTGCTTGCGCAGGCGCTGGGCCAGGCGGTCGATGTCGGCCTGTGGAAACGCCGTTGCCAAGGCCGGCTGCGGCAGGGTGTGCAGCGCGGTGCCCAGGCCTGCCCAGCCCAGCAGGCGGCGGCGGCCGGTATCGGCAGCGCTCATGCCAGCCCTGCTTGTTGCAGCAGCCAGGTGTTCATGCGTTTTGCCTGCAAGTTGGACAGTTCATGCTGCTGCGCGGGTGCCAGCAGCAACTGCTTGGGCGCGTTGATGGTGTTGAACATGGCGTGCAAGGACGTGGGTGGCGTGGCGGTGTCGTTGAAGCCCCAGCTGTAGTGGCCAGGCACAGCAAGCCTGCGGGCGAAGTTGACGGTGTCGTAGTAGCCGGTGGTCAGCAGCTTGGGTGCGACAGGGGCGTCCAGCGCCTGGCCGTCGGGACCGGGACGGAACAGTCCGGGCCAGCCACCAGCACGGCCATGCAGGTAGCCTGACACGTCGCTGAACGCCGGGTAGTTGGCCGCCACGCCGGTGACTCGAGGGTTGAGCACGGCGGCGGCGATGGCAAGCTGGCCGCCTTGGCTGCTGCCGGCTGTCAGCAGCGTCTTGCCGTCCCACTGCGCTTGCATCGCCAGCACCTCGCTGGCGCGGAATACGCCGAGGTAGACGCGGCGGTAGTAGAAGTTGTCGCGGTCGTCGAGTTCATAGCGCGCGTAGTCCTTCAGCGCGCCGTGTTCGAGGTCGCTGTACAGCGCAGCCGGTAGGTTCACAGGGATGCCGTGGACGCCCATTTCCAGTGTGATGAAGCCGCGCTCGGCCAGCTCGATCTGGCCCACGTAGGGCCGCACGCCGGCACCCGGCAGCACCATCAGCGACGGGAAGGGGCCCGGTCCGACAGGAACCGCCAGCACGCCATGAAATCGGCCGGGTCCTTCCCAATTGCCGACGTTCTGGAAGCTGAGGGTGGACACCGTCACGCGGGCGTTCGACAGCTCGGGCGCCGGTGTGACACGCAAGTCCATCGGCACTTGTGCAAGCACCGCTTGCTGCTGGGCCCAGAAAGCGTCGAAGTCAGGCGGATCGATTTGCGTGGGCGTGATGGCATCGGGCGCAAAGCCGATGGTGGTGAAGGCGCTCACAGTCTGGCCATGGAACTCGGCGCTGACGATGCACCGCACGAAGCCGGGCTGGGTCTGTGCGGGTACGTCGACATCGAGGCCCTGCGCGGGCACGCGAATGTCCCGCTCAGGCCCTTCCAGTTGTTCGGGGCCGAGTTTCAGTTTGGCGGCCACACCGTCGGCCGAATAGGGGCTGGTGGTGAATGCGATGCGAAGCCGCGCGCTTCGGCCCAGTGGGTACACCCAGTCGGTAGCGTCGGGCGTGATGGTCAGCATCGCGTTCATGCAGTGGTGTGTCGACTGACCGCAGCGCTGTCGTACAGGCTGGCAGGCGGTATGGCGCCGCGATACGCCAGCTTGCGCGCAGCAAGGGTATGGGCTGCGATCGCTGCGTCGCCCGGTGCTTGGCCCTGGCGCAGCGCCATGAGAAAGCTGCCGTTCCACAGGTCACCGGCGCCGGTGGTGTCGAGCACCTTGTCTGCGCCCACGCCGTCGACATGCAGCGATGCACCGGCGGCGCGCAGCAGGCAGCCGCGCGGCCCCAACTTCAGCGCCACCTGTGGTCCCAGCGCAGCGAAGCCGTCGAGCGATTGAGCAGCAACTGCGAAGTCATCCGCCGCCAGGGTCATAGCTTCGTCGCCCAGCAGCACGCTGTCTGCCGGGTGGCTGGGCAGCAGCCAATCGACGAACGGTGCCACCTCACGCAAGGCCGCACGCGCCGCGTCCAGCCCGCCTTGTGATGCCCACAGGCGAGGGCGGTAGTTGGGGTCGAACGCGACCATCACGCCCTGGCGGTGTGCCATCTGCGCCGCAGCCAGCGTGGCCTGCCGCATCGAGCCCGACAGCGCCTGCGTGATGCCCGACAACAGCAGCATGTGGCTGCTGGCGATGTAGGTCTCGTCCAGATCGGCCGCCGTGAACTGGGAAGCCGGCGAACCGCTGCGGCGGTAGCTGAACTCTCGCTCGCCGTTGTCAGCGACCGAGATGAAGTACACGCCGTTGTCGCCTGGCGTCAGCGGTGCCTGGCTGACGTCAATGCCTTCCGTGGCCCACGCCTGCCGCATGGCCGGGCCGAAGGGGTCGTCGCCCACGCGGCTGATGAAGCCACAACGTCCGCCCAGGCGCGCCGCAGCCACCAAGGTGTTGAGCACATCGCCACCAAAGGCCCGGCGCAGCGCGGGTGCCGCACCCAGGGGACCATCGGCAAACAACTCCACCATGCACTCGCCCAGACCCAGCAGGTCGAAGCGTCGCGGGTTGGGTTCGTCAGTCACGGCGGTGCTCATACGCGCCGCGGTCGGCCTTGCTGCCGCTGTTGCGCGGGCGGCCTTCGAGGTCGAGCCCCAGGTCCACGCCGAGTGCCGGGCCGCCTGCAGCGTCGATGGCCGGTGAGTCGGCGCGCAGACGCAGATTGCGCGCAGCGTAGTCAACGAAGCGCGGGTCGGCGATGCGGTCGTTCGGGCCGACGACGACGGGCGCCACCGGGCCGAAATAGACGTTGTGGTCGTACACCACGTCCACCGTGCGCGGGCTTCCCTTGCCGGTACCGTTGATGTGCGACGTGGCGCTGCTGACCGCGATGTTGTTCAGCACCCGCACCCGGCCAGCGTTGTGCACGTACAGCTCGCCGTAATTCAGCGGCGGCATCAGGCTGTTGTTGGCGACCGTGTTGTGAACGACATCCACGTTGTCGGAGCTGAACACCTGGATGCCCGCGCCGCCGTTGTCGTGAGACACGTTGCCCACCACGAGTGTCCGGCCGCGGTAGGGCACGCCTTTGATCTGTGTGTTGCGCAGGTCGTCGACGATGATGCCGTTGCCGTCGCTCATCTTCTTGGGCGTGAACCACTTCACCTCGCTGCGGTTGCGCCAGACGACGTTGTTGCGGATGACGTTCTTGTAGCTGGTGGTGTCGTTGTCGATGTCGAAGGCATGGAACAGCGACAAGCCGCTGTTGGCGAATATGCTGCGCCAGGCGGTGTCGTGCACACGGTTGCCTTCGATGACGATGTGGTCGGCCATGTCGGTGTAGATGCCGCCGCCGGCCAGGTTGTGCACGTGGTTGCCCACGATGTGCACATGGCGCGGCACGATGCGGTCGACCAACGGGGCGTTCTGGTTCTGCGGTCGCACGCCGATGCCATTGCCGTTGACGTAGCTGGTCTCGAAACCCCAGGTCTGGTGCTCGGGACCCTTGATGAAGCGCTCGTAAACGGCTACTGACTCGGCGATCGGGATGCGGTCTGCCGCACCCACCACCTCGAAACCTTCGATGCGGATGTAGGACCCCGTCACCAGCACCACGTTCCATGCCGTGGCCGCTGCCAAGACCGGCTTGTGCCCAGGCCACGGCTTGTAGGTGATGAAGGCACCAGGCAGGCCCGAACGCGTGATGTGCACCACGCCTTCGATGCCGGTTTGTTCGTAGCGGCCGTTTTTCACCAGCACGGTGTCGCCGGGCCCGGTGAGTTCGTGTGCGGCTTTCAGTGTGGCCAGGGGCGCGGCCTCGGTGCCGGGGTTGTTGTCCTTGCCGGATGCAGCGTCCACCACCCAGTTGCGGCGTGTTGGCGCCAGGTTTTGCATCACCACCACGCGGGTGGTCTGGCGCAGGGGTGGAGGCGTGTTGCCGGCTTCGCCCGTGATGGCCGTGACCTCGAAGTGGTCGTAGCCGATGTGCCCGGCGCGCGGCGTGTAGATGTAGGCGTTGCCGGCAGCGCCCGAGAGGGTGGCGTTGCCGTGGGCTGGCGGCTTGGTGATGGCGTAGCGCACGGTGGCGGCCGGCGTGGCCACCGCGTCGACGATGCCTTGCACAGCGCTGCCCGTCACGACGTCGTGGTACATCGCCATCGGCGAAAAGAGGCCAGACGGTGCCGGCTGGGGTGCAGGTTGGGCTGCAGGTGGGGTGGCAACGGTGGGTGCCACCACGGCGGTTCCAGGTGATGTGCAAGCGACCAGCAGGCTGACTGTCCACCCGCACAGGGCCACGGCGGCCCGGCGGCCGACGGGAAGCCCCTGGATCACAGCCGCTTCTCTGACGTGGCGTCGAACAAGGACACGCGGCTGGCGTCCAGCTGGGCGTGCAATTCGCTGCCCGCCGGTGCCGCCAGACCGGGTTCGGCGATGGCACCCAGGTCCAGGTCACCCACACCCAACCACAACACCTGGTTGGAGCCCATGGGCTCGACCAGACGCACCCGGGCGCTCATGCTGGCGTTTGGGCCTGCGCTTTGGGCTTGGGTGTGGAGCGCGATGTCTTCGGGCCGTATGCCCAACACCACGTCTTGCCCGCCTTGCGGGGGGCTGCCAAAGGCATAGGCCGACACGTCCAGCGTCAGCGACGGGTGCACGAAACTCACGCCACCCGCACCCATGCTCAAGCGGCCGCGCACGAAATTGATGGTGGGTGAACCTAGAAATCCGGCCACGTACATGTTGACCGGCCGGCCATAGACCTCGGCCGGCGCCGCGATCTGCTGGATGGCGCCACCCTTCATCACCGCGATGCGTGTGGCCAGCGTCATGGCTTCGACCTGGTCGTGCGTCACATAGACCATGGTGGCGCCCAGCTTGGCGTGCAGTTCCTTCAGTTCACGGCGCAGGCTGGCGCGCAGTTTGGCGTCCAGGTTGGACAGCGGCTCGTCAAACAGCAGCACCTGTGCTTGGCGCACCAGGGCGCGGCCGATGGCCACGCGTTGGCGCTGGCCGCCCGACAGGTTGGCCGGCTTGCGCTGCAGCAGTTCTTTCAAATGCAGCATCTCGGCCACACGGGCCACACGCTCGTTGATCTGCGCCTTGGGCAGGCCGGCGATTCGCGGGCCGAAAGACATGTTCTGCTCCACCGTCATGGTGGGGTAGAGCGCATAGCTCTGGAACACCATGCCGATGCCACGGTCCTTGGGGTCGGCCCAGGTCACGTCGGTGCCACCAATGTGGATGCTGCCTTGCTCAGGCTCAATGAAGCCGGCAATGCTGTGCAGCAGCGTGCTTTTGCCGCAGCCCGAAGGGCCCAGCAGCACCAGGAATTCACCCGCCTGAACCTCCAGGTTCATGGCTTCGATGATGTTGACATTGCCCAGGCGGATGCCCAGGTCTTGCACAGAGATGTTGGACATGGGGTTTCAGCCTTTGACGGCACCGGTGGCAATGCCGCGCACAAACCAGCGGCCTGAGATGAGATAGACGAGCAGCGGCACCGCCGACGTCAGGATGGTGGCGGCCATGTTGACGTTGTAGGCGCGCTCGCCGAAGGTGCTGTTGACGATGTTGTTCAGCTGCACCGTCATGGGCACGGTGTTGGCGCTGCCGAAGATCAGGCCCATCAGGAAGTCGTTCCAGATGCCGGTGACCTGCATGATGGTGGCCACGATGAGCATGGGTGTGCTCATCGGCAGCATCACGCTGAAGAAGATGCGCCAGAAGCCGCCGCCGTCGATGCGCGCGGCCTTGAACAGTTCTTCCGGCACCGACTGGTAGTAGTTGCGAAACAGCAGCGTCATGATGGGCATGCCAAAGATGGCATGCACCAGCACCAGCGCCGGCAGCGAACCGAACAAGCCCACACCGGCCAGCATGCGCACCAGCGGCACCATCATCACCTGCGCCGGCACGAAGATGCCGATCATCAAAATGCCGAACACCAGGTTGCCGTAGCGCGGCTTCCACAGGCTTAGAGCGTAGCCGTTGAGCGCGCCAATCAACACCGAGACGATGACGCTGGGCACCACGATCTGAACCGAATTCCAAAAGCCTACCCTCACGCCCGTGCACTCCAGCCCCGTGCAGGCGCTGGACCAGGCTTCCACCCAGGGCTTGAAGGTGGGCGCCATGGGAAGGGCGAAGATGGAACTGAGGCGGATTTCGTCCATCGTCTTGAACGACGTCACCAGCATCACGTACAGCGGCAACAAGAAGAACGCGGCTGCAAATAGCAAGAAGGCATAAAGGCCCAAGCGGCCGGCCGAGAAGGCCTTGCGCTTGGCGCGTGGTCGCGGGGCAGGGCGCACCGGCGCGGTCATGGCGTCGGTGCTCATTTCTGCTGCCCCTGTTTGGCCTTTTGGTGGCGCTGGTAGTAGAGGTAGGGCACCAACAGCGCCACCACCGTCACCAGCAGCACGGTGGCAGCGGCCGACGCTTGGCCCAGGTTGCTGCGCAGGCCAATGTTGTCCAGGATAAATTTTGCTGGCACCTCGCTGGCCAGACCAGGCCCGCCGCGCGTCATGGCCACCACCACGTCATAGACCTTGATGCTGCCGATGATCTGCAGTGTCAAAGCCGTGATTACCGTGCCCTTGATCATCGGCAGGACGATGCTGATGTAGGTGCGCCAGACAGGGATACCGTCCAGCTTGGACGCCTTCCACACTTCTTCGTCCACGCCACGCAGCGCGGCCAGCATCAGCGCCATGATGAAGCCCGAGCCTTGCCAAACAGCGGCCAGGATGATGCAGCCCATCACCATCTCTTGCGACACGATCCAATCGAACGTGAAGGTGGTGAAGCCCCAGCCGCGCACGGCCGCCTGCAGACCTTGCTCGGGGTTCAGGATCCACTGCCACACCAGGCCCGTGACCACCATCGACATCGCGTAGGGGTACAGGAAAACGGTGCGGAACAGGCTTTCGCTGCGGATCTTCTGGTCGATGAACACCGCCAGCAAAAAGCCCAGCAAAGTGCTCAGCACGATGGCGCCCACGGCGTAGATCGCCAGGTTGTCCAGCGCCAGGCTCCAGCGTTCGTTTTCGAACAGGCGCTCGTACTGCGCCATACCGACAAAGCGCGAATTGGGAAACATGCGTGAAGCGGTGAACGACAGGCCAATGGTCCACAAGGTGCTGACCAGGTAGCCCACCAGTGCCGTCAGCAGCATGGGCAGCAGCGCCACATGCACCCAGAAGTTGATGCGGCGCGGTTTGGCGGTGGGGGCGTGTGTGGCCATGGGCGGGCAGGTCAGATGCGTAGGGCTCAGATGCGAATGGCCGAGGCCTTGGACAGCGCGCGCGCCGCGTCTTCCACGGTCTGGGTGGTGTTCCAGAATTTGGTGATGGCGTCGCCAATGGCGGCGTTTTTCTCGGCGCTGGACAACTGCTCGGGTGACGGCAGGTGGCGGCTGGGGTCCTTCAGCGCCGCCAGGCCCAGCTGCGTGCAGATGTCGGCACCGGTCATGTCCACATCGGCGCGGATGGGAATCGAACCCTTCTTCAGGTTGAAGGCCACCTGCGTTTCGCGCGACGTGACGACGTTGGCAAACAGCCTTTGCGCCTGCGTCACGGCCGGGTCCCTGGACTTGGGGAAGACAAACACGTCACCGTCGATCATGTAGGGCGCGCTCGGCCCGAAGCCGGGGAAGCAGCCGTAGTCCTGGCCCGCCACCTTGTTGGCCGCCAGGAACTCGCCCTTCACATAGTCGCCGATGATCTGGAAGCCCGCGCGGTTGCTGATGATCAGGCCCGCAGCCACGTTCCAGTCGCGGTTGGGCGAGCCCTTGTCGACGTAGTCCTTCAGCCGCTTGAACTCGGACAGCACGCGTTTGAACTCGGGGCTGAGGGCCGCCTTGCCGTCGGTCTGGCCATAGAAGCTGCGGTACAGGTCGGCGCCGCCAGAGGCGTGCAGCACTGTGTTGAACAGGATCGCCTCTTGCCAGTTCTGCCCACCCAGCGCCAGTGGAATGGCGCCGCTGGCCTTGATCTTGTCCATCGCCGCAAAGAACTCGGTCATGTTGGCCGGCTCGGCAGCGACGCCGGCTTTGGCCAGCACCGCCTTGGAATACCAGAACCACGACGGGTTGTGGATGTTCACCGGCGCGGCGTAGTACTTGCCGTTGCGCTTGATGAAGGCACGCAAGGGCTCGGGCAGCAGCGTGTCCCAGTTCTGCGCCTTGGCTACCGCGTCGATGTCGGCCAGCAGCCCTTCGTCCACCACTTCGTGGAACTGCTGCGTGGCGTTGAACTGCGCCACCGTGGGTGGCTTGCCGCCCAGCATGCGGGTGATGGCGGTGTTGCGCGCGTTGTCGCCACCGGCAATAGCCGTGTCCACCCAGCTGCCGCCGGCCTGGCGGTAGGCCTTGGCCAGTTCTTGCACAGCGGCCGACTCGCCCTTGGATGTCCACCAATGCACCACCTCGGCCCGCTGGGCGTGGGCAGCACCCGAAGTCAGCAAGGCACAGGCACCCAGCCAGCTGGCGGCCAGCACTCGGGCGAAGCGGCTGTGTTCGGCGCAGGGCGTGGGCAAGGGTGGTCTCCAGAGGCAGAGGCTCGCGCTGTTTAGTAACGCGCGTTAGTCGCATTATAGGAAGCCAGCTCGTCCGGTCGTACTTGGTAGTTACGCTAGGGTCGTGCGCTTTGCCAGAACGGCTCAGGAGCCTTCGCATGCTGGGCGCCGGCCATCGCAACTGGCGGCAATGCAGCGTAAGGAGCCGGTGACGAGTACCCGCTCTACGGCAGCCCAATTTCATGAGTCGTGGAGCCGGCCAGCCGCCGTTCGTCTAGGCCGGCAATCGACCCATTGCAGCCGGCGGCGGTTTTCCCAGCGAACGGCGGGTCTACCTTGGAACTTGACCTTCGCCCACGCCGCGGAGAAAGTTGGTGATGGCGACAGCGGTCGTACTCGCATGCCGATCCGTGATCGACACAAGTTCGGGGCCGAACGACTGCATCCGACAACCACGAACTGGCGCTGCTGTTTAGGTTTGTTCGACACCCGCCCGCGCGCCAGCACACTGCATCGCACGCCGCAGTCTTGAGGGCGGGTGTTGGACAAACCTAAACACTTGCGGTCGGCGACGAGTGGCAGCTTTGTTGCGTTTGCGTTCGCGCCGCCGACCATCCTCAAGATTGTGGTTGCTGCTTTGAAAGCTGCAGGTAAGCTGACATATTCGAACTTATCCAAAAAAAGGACCACCGGTGGCAAGAACGCTGCACTCCGCCCATCGTGGCCGCTATCGCACAGCGCTCGCCGCTTCCTGCATCTCGGGCCTCATGTTCATCCTTGAATGCCAGGCTCAGGGTCTTCCCGCTGGCCCACCGGCGCAGAAATCGCCCGTACCAACGTTTCCTAACCGCCCCACGCAGGATCCCCGTCTGACCGATCCCACGCCTAGGCAGATCCCAAGAGGGCCGGGCGACGATCTGAAACCCGACTTGGGTCCACTGGACCCTCTGACCGGACTGCCCAGGAAGGACGGCAAGCCAATCCGGGAGGTCGTTCAACTTCCCAAGCCCAAACCGCCGATCGTCGTCAAGCGCAATAGTTGGGGCGAACACCGAGGCCAAAGCGACATCGCCTCCTCGCCGGTCATCCAGTCGCTGGTGAAGCAATCGGGCGGGCCATCGAACGGTGTAGTCGTGCCCGCATGGGGAACGCCCGCGCAAATCGCTGCATGCGACCGCGCACTGCGACTCCTGCGACGCGAGGGCCGGACAGCTGATTACCTGCGCCCCGACAAGGACTCGGAAGTTGCTGCAGAGCAGCGCTTCAGCGAGGACTGCCTCGGTGCCGTGGACGTGCGCGTGCGACATCGCGTCGGCCGATTGCATGTCGGCAGCGGCATCGTCTGTACTGTCTTTTTGATCTCCACTCAGAGTGCGCTGACTGCCCGACATTGCCTGTTCGACGATGACGCTGCTGACCAGGACTGGAAGCCTGGGTCAGGGGCCGTAAGGATCAGGATGGCTTTCCCGACATTCAAGAGTCTGGCGGTGGAACTGGGTCCGCTTGGCGCTGCAAAGCGCGCATCGATTCAGCAGGTTCTCTTTCCAACTCCTATGGGGTACTCCCGCCATTCATTGAGCGAGGCGAATGGCTACAAGGTGCCGACGCAGAACATCACATCCCTTGCGTCTCTGCAACGTGACTTCATCGTGCTGAGCCTTGCCGAGAAGGTCACAGACCAGGTGATGGAACCGCTCCCGGTCTCCACACCCCAGTTCGGCGACAAGCTCGTGGTCGCAGCCTTTCACCAGAGCGTAGGCGTGAACCCGTCGCCAAGAGATACCGGTATCCGGCAGCAGGTTGCCGGTGTCTGCCAGGTATTCATCCCGAATGCGGGCGAGTGCATACGTCATGGCTGCTCCATGACACAGGGAGGTAGTGGCGCCCCACTCATCGTGGAGCGCCCGGTTGGAACAGGTACGGTGCTATATCTGGTCGGCGTTCATACTGGCGGCAGCCGAGCGGCCTCGCATTGCCCCGGCGATGCTCGACTGGACACTCTCCTCAACTTTGGAGTCAGGCTGTCCCAGAACGATGTCAATTCCATTGCCCAATAGGAGTCCTTTATGCGGGTGATCATCAACTGCTTTGCGGTATCCGTCCTCTGCTGCGGCATCGGGCACGCTGCCGAAGACGTGGCAACGACGACGTTGGTATTCGGCAGCACCATCGACAAGAAATGTGAGGCGCCACCCTCGCTGTACACCCTGGAATCAGCGCAATTGGCCGCCTGGGCCGCGAGCTTCGGCGTCAAGACAGTCGTAGGCCTGGCAACGGGGCTTCTGGAGAAGGCGTCGGAAGCAGGTACCGTTACGCGCAGCGCCGTGGCGCCCGCGCTCCTTTACGATTGGGTGCAGGCGGAAACGACGCAAGCCGATGCGGATGCCAGGGTTTGGCGGCCGAGTCGAGCCTGTCTCCGATTCTGGTATGGCCAACAACGAAGAGATGAAGTGCCAGCCCAAGAGACTATGGACTATGGTGGCGGTCTTGATGGGCTGGATGACAAGTGGCGGCAGCTTGGACTTGACGGCCAGCCCTTCATATATGGCGAGGTCCTCATCAGCACGCGCGCAGCAGACAATAGCTCTTATTTGCAACCCGTCTTGCTGTTTGCGCGACGTCTACCCGAAGCCAGGGGATTCCTACGGAAAGCCACTCGCCTGATGTTGGCAGTGGACCTGAGGGCATTTGGAGCCGACAAGCCTTTCGCATCGCACTCGATCGAATTCCCCGACGTGAACGAACGAGCGGTCCTTTTGCGCGGGCTTGCCACTGCGGGGCTATCCAGCAACTGGTTCGGCCTGCCCGCACCACCCAAAGAAGCGCCTGCGGGCAAGCAAAACAAGGCCGGCCCTTACGCCGCACTGGTGACGCTGACCAGCAGCAGTGATTCAACCCTCTTCGGGAAGTCGGTCGCGGCTGCCTTCAAGACGGAAAAAGACAACCTGACGACTGCACTGATTCCCAAATCAGATGCCGACAGCGCCGCTGCAGCGCAGAAACTTGCGACAGACGCCTTTGATGCGCTGTCGCTGGTGGCTGACGCCCAGTACGCGCTGGACAAGGAGACCGAGGATGCCAAGAAGGACAAGCTCCGCGTGGCTCTCAGGAAGACGCAGTACCTGGCGGACATCAAGCTATTGGCTGCTGGCCTTCCAGCGCGTTACAACGTAAGCGGGCCGTAGGCCGAAGTCCGCAGTGTGCGCGACATCGCGTCCTTTGCACGGAGGCCATGGGCGAGTACGACCAGGGCTCGACAACCGACCGCGCTTCGCGGGCAGGCACGGCCGGCAGTCGGCTGACCTAGCTCGAGAACTCGAAAACGGAGATTGGCCGTGATCCGGAAGCCGCGCCTTGTCTGCATAGTTCTTTGCCTGCCAGTTCTCGCTGCACTCGCGCAGGGGGCCGTCCTCAAACCTGCAGAGAAACGACTAAGCGAGTCGCCGGGAGCGTCCCAGCCCTCGTTCGAGTCGCCTCGGCGCTTGCAGCCCACCGCACCGGGGTCACTGCAGGGAAGTCAACTGCTCACTCGCCGAGGCACGAACATCGAGGTGTTCGATGCCACCGACACGACCATTCGCGGCGCGAAGTACTTCACTGCGATGCGCTGGCTTGGTGTCGGCGCCGTCGGCAGTTCCAGTTCCTTTGCAGCGTACGCCTTCGATGAATCGCTGGTCATGTTGGCAACACGCGAGGACTGGGCTTCCTCGGTCGCCCGCGACATGACGACAGGATCCGGACGATTCGTTGCCGTTGGCGACATGCTCAACAGGAATCGAGATAGGACGTTCGTTCTTTGGCGCGGAGGGCTGGTCTGGGTCTATGAGCAGGACCGCTGGATCGATACGCGCGGGAATGCTGTCGTCAGACTTGGTGATCGGGAGGGCTCGGTCTATCTGGCTGCCGCGGAGCAAGGAAGTGATGCGCTTCTGTTTGCATTCCGAGATGGAATGGAGGATCCGTTTGCGTTTGCAAAGTGCAAACATGGACAGAATCGGAAGCATGTCCTGAACGCGGGCGTATCGGTCGATGCGGCTTCCGGGCCGGCGGGGGTCTTTGCCGGATCAAGCGATGGCCAGGCGTGGCTGTTGGCAGTGAATGCCCAGGGCGATTGCTTCAGTTCCCGCGTGCTGGACACCAAAGGCGGAGTCACTGAACTCAAGCACATTTCGGTCGTGCCGGACGGCTTCGTCGTCGCGGGCAACATCACGTTTTCGGGGAAACAGACAAACATCTTTCTCGCAAAGCTGAGTAAGAGTCTCCAGACTGTCTGGTCACGCGTTTGCGGGTCCAAGAAGGGGACTGGATTCATCAGCGCTACGAGTTCCGAAGACGGCATATTCGTCGTTGGGCACGGGTCCGGGATCGTCTGGGGGTCCAGCCCTTGGTTGCTTTACGTCTCCCCAAATGGCGGCGTGATTGCAGACGGCTTCGCCGGGCTTCCCGCTGGAGAGATGCTCAGCAGCAGTGTTCAGTTCACCGGAACCCGCCTTGCATCGATCGCAATTGACGGAACGAAGATTCGCGAGCGCCAGATACGGTACGACAGCAAGCCCGCAACCTTGAACTTTCCAGAGTCGCTTGCTTCGGATGCGCCATTCGGTGATGCGCGGTTGGCGACGAAGAGAGCACTGACCTGTCTTGATGTCTTGGCAAGTGGCGGCGGAAGGATGCAGGCTGTGCGAGACGATAGGTTCAAGTGAGAGGACAAGGTAACCAGCGCAAAGACACGGCTAACCGCTTCGGGCGACGAATTCAGGGGAGCTTACGTCGCCGATGGTTCGGCAGCACCAGTTCGTCTGATTGACCTGCGGACGCACAGCGTGCATTGGGTGCCAACCAGTCCAGCACGATCGTCAGCGACTGCTTTGGAGAACCGGCGCTTTCGAGCAGCCTTCGCCCGATGTCAGCTGTACTCGGAAACCGGCCATCGGCGTCGCGACTTCCCGATCGGTCGTATGACTGGAAGTGGCCGATGGCGGGTACTCAGGTAGACGAAGTCGACGCCACTTTGCTGACGTTGAAAGGCATATCTGACCGGCCGGTTTGGAGCGATCAGTTCCGAGAGTCAGCCGTCGCCTGTCAGTCTCAAGCGGGTACTCAGGTCTTACTTGCGAAGATCAGCAGATGCCCGTCTGGCGACGCCCGCCGCAGCCTTGCGGTTGTTGGCGGCTTCACCACTGCTGACGTCCGGGTTCAGTGCTTGCTTCAGGCGCAGCCTTGGACACGCCGCTTCACCGCGGTCTGCGGTTCCAAGGTTTGTGCAACAGCCGGCGATCTGTTTGACACCGCGGTCTTTTGACGACCCTGCTCGTTTGACGCAGTGGCCTAGGCTTCCAGCCCGCGTTTCACCCCTGCCACGCGCGGTGCCATAGGCTGCAAGATCTTGCGCTGTGCGGGCGTCACCCGTTCCAGCAGCGCGTCGGAATACACGAACCCGTGCCGTGTGCGCCCCCAGCTGGGGCCATAGCGGTAGATGGCTACACGGCGCTCGCCCGGGTTGATGCGCTTGCTGGCGCCGTGGCAGAGGGCATCGACGAACATCAAGGCGTCGCCGGCGCGCAGATGCACCTCGATGGCGCCGTCCACCGCTTCGTCGCCCAGTGCGGCGCGTTCGCCATAGGGTGCGGCACAGGCGGGGTGGATGAAGTGGCTCTTGTGGCTGCCGGGCAGCACACGCGTGCCGCCGTCGCCAGGGCCGATGTCGGTCAGCGCCAGCAGGATGTTCACCTGGCCGCAGGCCCAGCGGTTGCCCACATAGCGGTACTGCGTGCGCACCAGGCCCTCGAAGCCGCCTGAGTGCATGGGAAAGAAGCCGCCCGTTCGGCGCACCGATGCAAAACATTCGTCCAGGAACAGACCCGACAGGTGGCTGCCGTCTTCACCGCAATAGCGTTGCAGGCGCGGGGCCCAGGACGGGTGGTCGATCAGCGTCTCGAAGGGCTTGCCCGCTTCAACGATGTTCTGCAGCTCGGTGCCGGCCAGGCCGTGGTTGTCCAGGCGCTGCACGTGGCCCCACCACTGGCTGTAGTCCAGCGCGGGGAAGGCGTCGTAGGCGCGGTTCAGGTCGGCCAGCAGCGCGGCATCGATGGCCTGCGGGATGACGTGGTAGCCGCGCAGGTCGAACAGGTAGTCTTGAATGTCGTGGTCAGGCATGGTCATCGTCTTCAGTTGGCAGCCTTGCGGCGCAGCGTGATGGCCGTTGGTGCGGCGGCCCTCAGGTCCAGCCACAGCACCAGATCACTGCCACTTTGCGTTTCGCGGTGGCCCATGCGGCAGGCCGGGCCGCGCGCTTGGGCCACGCCGTCGATGGACACGTCGGCGTTGTCGTCGCCCCAACCGGCCACCACCAGGCACAGGCCGTTCAGGGGGCTGCCGCCGCTGGCATCCATGCGCAGCGTTAGCTGCTGTGCGCTGGCGTCGGTGGTGGTCAGCGCATAGGCACGTTCCAGCACCTGGTAGCCGCTGCTGCTGAAGCCGGGGCTGGTGATGGTCAGCGGCGGCGGTTGCAGCCAGGAAGCTGCCAGCGGCACCAGTTCGCGCGCTTCCAGCCGCGTCAGCCCATGCAGCATCACGCGGGTGCGTGAGGTGGCTGTCACTTCATGGTCTACCCACTCGGTGCCCGCAATCACTGAGGCATGGCTGGCGCGGTCGGCGGCCACGGCGTGCCGCCCGTCAGACGCAATCTCGGCCGTGGGCCAGTGGTTCCACCAGGGGAAGATGGCCGGCGGCACGATCTCGTGCCGGTACACCGGGTACACCGGCTGGCTGCTGCGCTGCAGGTTGCGCCGCAGGCAGGGCGCGGGCGACACGATGAGGAAGGGCTTGGTGGCGCTTTTCAGGTTGACGCGTTCGATGTTGGCGCGCGGTGGCTGGTCGATCACCGCCGGGCTGCCATTGGCCCAGCTGTAGACCTGTTCTTGCCCTTCCATGTTGGCCATGGTTACGGCTTCGGGAGACAGCGTGTCTTCGGGGCGCTGGCCGGGGTGCAGCACGATCATGGTTTCCTGGAACTCGTGCGGTTCCAGGGGTTGTGTGGAATGCAGCGTGATCTTGCGCATGCCGGTGCCGTCAGGGTAGAGCGTGTAGACCTCGTCTGTGAAGTCGGTCCAGCCGGTGACGGGGTCTTTTCGCGGGCGCGTGCCGTACACGTCCACCAGGGCGTAGCGCCAGTGCACCACCACGCGCGCGGCGTTGCTTTCGATGATGCGCACATGGCTGTAGGCGCAGTGCTTGTCGGACATGGGCTCGCAGCAGCCGATGGCGCCGTTGCCCCAGGTTTCGTTGAATTCGTTGGTGTACCAAAAGTCTTCTTCCGTCACCCAGCAAGGCACGTAGTTGGTGCCGCGCCAGAACACGAAGCGGTAGGCCTCGTGGTCGAAGCGCACCACCACGTCGGGGTGGTCGCCCACGCGCCAGCGGCGGTCCCAGGCGTCGTAGTACTTCAGGTTTTCATAAGTGGCGCCGAAGCGGCCTTTGCCGGGGGTGCCGCTGGGCATGCGGCGCTCAGGCTGTGGTGCAGGGCCGGGGGTGGGCGTGGCGGTGAACTTGGCGGCGATGCTTTGGGCCGACAGGGCGCCGGACCACAGCTTGATGCCGTCAAGCACGCCGTCGATGTAGTGATGGCCCGGGGCGTGGCTGTCGGGCCGGATGCCGCGCGTGGCCAGCTGGGGCGTGCGGGTGCGGCCGATGTGGATGCCGGGGTCGGTGGCTTCGACGAAGCCGGCTGCTGCGGTTTGCTGCGCAACCGGTTGGCCATCAACGTAGAGGGCCAGACCTCGTTCGTCTGCAACGGCGGCCACGTGGCGCCAGGTGCGCATGCCCAAGGTGGTGGGTGAACGCAGCGTGAGCCATTCGCCGCTAAAGCGCGCCTTGGCTACCGCACGGCCGTGGTCGTCGATGCCTAGGAACAGCCCACCGGCTTCGTCGCAGGCGTCCAGTACTGGGCAGTCGTTCCAGGGGTAGGCGGCCAGCGTCACCCAGGCCTCAACGCTGGCTGCGGCGCCCAGTTGCTGCGGTGTGCCGGGTGCGCGCGTGATGTGGGTGGTGAAACCGTCAAAGCGCAGCGCGCGGCCACCACCAGCGCCAGGGCAAAACTCCCAGGCGCCGTGGAAGGTGTCGCAGGTGGCGCCGGCGCTGTCTAACGATGCGCCGACCAGTCCGGCGTCAAAGTTCCAGTCGCAGCGCAGGGTGGGGGTCTGGGCCGTTGCGGCGACTTCAAGGGGCGTATGAGTGGGCTGGTGTGATGTGCTCATGGTGTCGATGATGTTGTTTCGCCAGGGGCGAGACCAGAACGGGGGGTGATGTTCAAACGATGAAGTCGACGCCCATTTGGGCTTCCAAATCTTGGCCGCTGCATCGCCACCTGCGGGCTTGCAGGGTTTGGGTGTGCGTGCCGGTAGCTGTTCGAATCACGGCGGCGTGGGCGCCGTCGTAACCCACCAGGCGCAGACGCAGTGCGCGCCAGCCACTTTGCAGCGTGGTGATGTGCACGTGCAGCGTGTTGCCTTCGCGCCGGGCGCTGATGCGCCAGTGGCTGCGTTCGCCGCGCTGGTAGCCGTAGGTCTGGCCGTCATCGGCCACGTAGTCCAGCTCAGCCGATGCGGTGCAGCCCTGGCCCAGAAGGGCGTGCAGTTCGATGTCGCACAGGTCGTTTTGCTGGCTCAAGCGCTCGCCCACTTGCATCGGTAGCAGGTGGCCTTCGCGCAGGTACATCGGTGTGGAGTCGGTTCGGCTTTGTACGTCTACCCGTTGCCCACCTACCAGCCAGGCACCCGATGCCGCGTCCAGCCAGCGGCCAGGGCCAGGCAGCGCCACGCTGCGGGTTTGAACGCCTGCTTGGAGCAGTGGCGCCTGCATCACGGCTGGGCCGATCATGAACTGGTCGTCCACACGGTCCAGCGGCATATCGGGCGTGCCGTTGAAGTCGTGGAACAGCGGGCGCAGCACGGCGGTGCCCTCGGCCTCTTGCGCCATCCACAGTTGCATCAGATACGGCAGCAGCTTGTAGCGCAGCCGCACAAAGTGGCTGATTACAGTCAGTGCTTCGGGCCCGAAGACCCAGGGCTCCTGCTTCGTGCTGCCCGCGCTGCAGTGGTTGCGCAGGAACGGGAACAGGCAGCAGGCCTTGTACCAGGCCACGGCCAGTTCAGCCGTGGCGTCGCCGCCGAAGCCGGGCACGTCGGGCCCGTTGAAGGGCATGCCCGACAGCGCCAGGTTCAGGCTGCCGTGGATGCACGTGCGCAGGTGGTGCCAGTTGCTCCAGTTGTCGCCGGTCCACATGGCGGTGTAGCGGCTGCTGCCAGCGGCGGCGCTGCGGGTCAGGATGAAGGGGCGTTCATCAGGCCGCGCCGCCAGCAGGCCGGCACGTGTGGCTTCGGCCATGCCGGTGGCGTAGGTGTTGTGGTAGGTCCAGTGGTCCCAGGCGCCGTGCTGAAAGCGCATGTCGTCCAGTTCGGCAGCGCCCGTGGCTGGGTCGTTCATGTCGATCCAGTAGCCATCAAAGCCCAGCGCGCTCATGGCCTTCACGTGGTCGGCCCACCATTGCCGGCCTTCGGGCAGTGAATAGTCGGGGAACCAGGTGCGGCCGGGCCAGACGAAGCCCACATAAGGCTGGCCTTCGGGGTTCAGGCAGTAGATGCCGGCGTCCAGCCCGCTCTGCGCGATGCTGTAGCCAGGCTCCACCTTCACGCCAGGGTCGAGGATGGGCACCACGCGCCGGCCCTTGGCTTGCAAGGCGACCAGCTCGGTCTTCACGTCGCCAAAGTGCTGCGGGCTGGTGGTGAAGACCTTGTAGCGGTCCATATAGTCGATGTCCAGCCACAGGCCGTCGCAGGGGAACTGGTGCTCGGTAAACGCGGCGTTCAAAGCTTGCAGGTCCTTGGGGCCGGCATAGCCCCAGCGGCTTTGGTGGTGGCCCAGTGCCCACAGCGGCGGCAGCGGCGTGGTGCCCACCAGGCGCTGCAGGCGCTGCGTGACCGACGCAGCGCTGTCACCGGCAATCACGTAGATGGCCGGCACCCCCTGGTCGGCGCCGAACCACAGGCTGGGCGCCGTGGCCTGGTCGTCCTGGCCGGTGAAGCACCAGTTGGAGCCGGTGTCCATGAAGACATTGCCCGGGTGGTCCACCAAGATGCCCACCCAGTGCGCGCCGTGCTGCACCAGCAGGTAGGGAATGGCGGCGTACTGCGGGTCGGGCCGGTCTTCGATCACCGTTCTCAAAGGGTGGTCGCCCCAGACGTCCAGGTTCCAGAATTTGGTGCGCAGGCCGGTCTTTTCCAGGCCGGTGACCTTGGCGCCCTGGCCGTAAAAGCGCATGGCTTCGCTGCGCGCGAACTGCACCAGCCAGGCGCTGCCGCAGACGCCGATGCTGGCGCTTGCAAGGCCTGTCAGCACTGCATCACCTTGGGCATCAGTCAGGTGCAGGCTGCCCTTTTCGTTGAAGGCCAGCGTGTGATGTGAAGGGCCCTTGAAAGCCTGGTCCAGCATGCGCACCAGCCGGGCGTCCAGCGGCCAGCGTTGGGGCTGGCGCAGCTCGACATGGAACACGTCTTCACCCAGGTCGCGCACGCTGCAGCCAAGGCTGTCAGTGCCCACCTGCAGCGCGTTGCCTTGGTGGCTGCGCGCGAAGCTGAAGTTGGCCGGGTGGCGGATCTTTTGGAAGTACATGGGGTGCTTTGTGTGCCTTCAAACGGCTGTCTGAATGGTGTAGCGAGTCAAGCTGCGCCACACCTGCCCGGGCCGCAAGATGCAGTCGGGCCAGGCCGGTGGGTCTACCGGGTGGTTGGGGCTGTCGGGCAGGAACTGCGGTTCCAGGGCGATGCCTGCATGACGCACATACGGCCGGCCGTCGCGGGCCGGCGCGCCGGACAGGTGGTTGCCGGTGTAGACCTGAAGCGCCGGCTGGTCGGTGCTGAGCTGCAGCCGTACCCGGCCATCGCTGGCGTGCAGCACGGCTGCCGGTACCGCGCCGCGGCGGGCGCGCGGTGCCAGGCTCAGGCTGTGGTCCATACCTTGGCTGGCGTGCAATGCGGCGTCGGACTCGATGGCATCGGCCAGACACCGCGGTTGCCGCAAGTCCAGACCGGTACCGGCCACGTCGGCCAGCTCGCCCAGCGGCAGCCCTTGCCCATCCACCGGTAGCCAGTGGCGGGCCTGTACCTGCAAGCGGTGGTTCAAGCAGCTGGGCGTGCTGCCGCCCTGGTCACCGTCGAGGTTGAAGTAGGCATGCTGCGTCAGGCACACGGGGCAGGGCGCTGATGTGGTGGCCTGCAGGCGCAGGTCCAGGCTCAGCCCTTCGCCCAGCGTGAATGTGGCCTGAACGTCCACCGCACCCGGGAAACCCTGGTCGCCGTCGGGCGAGTGCAGGCCCAGGCGCAGCTGCCGGGGGGTCTGCGCCAGCACCTGCCAGACGCGGCGGTGAAACCCGTCGGGCCCGCCATGCAGTTGGTGGGCCCCGTTATTGGCCACCAGTTGCACGCTGCGCCCGTCCAGCAGAAAGCGGGCGTCGCGCAGGCGGTTGGTGAAGCGGCCCACGGTGGCGCCGATGTAGTGCGGCTGCTGCAGGTAGGTGGTTGCATCGGCACAACCCAGCAGCAATTCACGCCGCCCGAGCCCCCCCATCGGCACCGAGCACGACAGCCAGGTGGCGCTCAGCGTGCTGAACTGCACCTGCAGGCCTGCTGCATTGCTCAGCGCGATGGTCTGCACCGGTGCTTCGGCAGAGCAGGGCGTGCTGGGCATGACGTGGCGCGGGCTGCTTCAGGCAGGGCTGGTCAGTCGTTCAAGCCTGGGTGTAGGCCGTCTTTACCGTGGTGTAGAACTCTGCGGCATAACGGCCCTGTTCACGGGGGCCGTAGCTGCTGCCCTTGCGGCCACCAAAGGGCACGTGGTAGTCCACGCCCGCGGTGGGCAGGTTGACCATCACCATGCCGGCCTGGGCGTGGCGTTTGAAGTGGGTGGCGTGTTTCAGGCTGGTGGTGGCAATGCCGCTGGCCAGGCCAAAGGGCGTGTCGTTGGCCAGCGCCAAGCCTTCTTCGTAGTTCTTCACCCGCAGCACGCTGACCACCGGGCCGAAGATCTCTTCGGTACTGATGCGCATGGCCGGTGTGGCGTCGGCGAACAGTGCCGGCGTGAGATAGAAGCCGGGTGCGCCGTCGGCGTTGGTAGCCAGGGCTTGGCCACCGGTGACCAGTCGTGCGCCTTCGGCCTTGCCGATGGCGATGTACTCCAGGTCTTGCGCCAGTTGGCTGGCGTCCACCACGGGGCCGATGTCGGTGCCCTTTTTGCGTGCGTCGTCCACCTTCAGCGTGCCCAGCTTGGCAGCCAGCGCGGCCACAAAACGGTCGTGGATGCCCTCGGTGACGATGACGCGTGAGCTTGCTGTGCAGCGCTGCCCGGTGGAGAAGAAGCCGCTGTTCATCGCAGCGCCCACGGCCACATCCAGGTCGGCGTCGTCCAGCACCAGGAAGGGGTTCTTGCCACCCATTTCCAACTGGAACTTGGCCATGCGTGCCACGCATGCCGCGGCCACCTTTTGCCCCGTGGCCACGCTGCCGGTGAAGCTGATGGCGTCCACGCGCGCATCGTTCAGCAGCACGGCGCCCACTTCAGAGCCGCGGCCCATCACCAGGTTGAATACACCTTTGGGCAAGCCCGCGCGCGTGAGGATGTCGGCCAGATGCCAGGCCGAGGCGGGCACCAGATCGGCCGGCTTCATCACCACGGTGTTGCCGAAAGCCAGGGCCGGTGCCAGCTTCCAGGCCGGGATGGCGATGGGAAAGTTCCACGGGGTGATCAGGCCGATGACACCCAAAGCTTCGCGCGTGACTTCCACGCCCACACCCGGGCGCACCGAAGGCACCACCTCGCCGCCGACGCGCAAGGCCTCGCCAGCAAAGAACTTGAAGATGTTGCCGGCGCGGGCCACTTCGCCAATCGCCTCGGGCAGGGTCTTGCCTTCTTCGCGGGCCAGCAGGTCGCCCAGCTCGGCACGGCGGGCCAGGATCTCGGTGCCTGCCGCGTCCAACACGTCAAAGCGCTGCTGCGGCGTGCTGTGCTGCCAGGTCTTGAACGCTTCACGCGCAGCGGCCACTGCGGCGCGGGCTTGGTCGGCGTCGGCTTGCGCAAACTCGCCCACCAGGTCGCGGGTGTCTGAAGGATTGATATTGCGCGAGGCGCGTGCGCCTTCCACCCACTCGCCGTTGATGAGGTTCTTGAACATGGTCAGGGACTTTCTGAAGTGAGGTGGACGGGATCAGTGGTTGTGCCTGGGCAGCTTTTCACCGATGCGCTGGTACGGCAGCGCCAGCTCCAGGCAAGCCCCTTGCTCCAGTTGCCCCACGGTGCTGCGATAGATTTCTTGCCAAGGCGTTTGGCTGGCCGGGACGGGCGGCAGGCCTTCGGTCTTGCGGCGTGCGATGACGTCGTCTGCCATCAACATGTCGCAGCGGCCGGCGTTCAGGTCCACCCGAATGGTGTCGCCAGTGCGCAGCCAGGCCAGGCCACCGCCCACCGCGCTTTCGGGGCTGGCGTTCAAGATGGACGGGCTGTCTGACGTGCCCGATTGCCGGCCGTCACCCAAGGTGGGCAGGCTTTGAATGCCACGGCGAATCAGCGCGTCGGGTGGCTGCATGTTCACCACCTCGGCCGAGCCAGGCCAACCTACGGGACCTGCGCCGCGAATGACCAGCATGCAGCTTTCGTCGATGTTCATCGCCGGGTCGTTGATGCGGGCGTGGTAGTCGTCGCTGCCATCAAACACGATGGCGCGGGCTTCGAAGATGTTCTCGAAGCCAGGGCGGCTGAGGTAGCGGGCGCGGAATTCCGCCGAGATCACGCTGGTCTTCATGATCGCGAAATCAAACAGGTTGCCGCTGAGCACAAAGAACCCCGCATCAGCTTTCAAAGGCGCAGCAAACGGCGTGATGACCTCGCGGTCTGTGCTTTCCTTGCCTTCCAGATTGGCCGCCATGGTCTGGCCGGTGACCGTGGCGCGCTTGCTGCGCAACAGGCCCGCTTGCTGCAGTTCCCACATGATGGCCGGCACGCCGCCGGCGCGGTGGAAACGCTCGCCCAGGTATTTGCCGGCGGGCTGCACATTGGCCAGCAGGGGCACGTGGTGGCCGTATTCCATCCAGTCGCTGGATTTCAATTCCACACCGGCATGCCGCGCCATGGCCATGATGTGAGGCTGCGCGTTGGTGCTGCCGCCAATGGCCGCGTTGACGACGATGGCGTCCAGGAAGGCGTCGCGCGTCAGCACCTGCGATGGGCGCAGGTCTTCGAAGGCCATTCGCACGATGCGTTTGCCGGTTTCGTAAGCCATCTGCCCGCGTTCGCGGTAAGGCGCGGGGATGGCCGAGCAGCCGGTGAGCGACATGCCCAATGCCTCGGCGATGGCGTTCATGGTCGACGCCGTGCCCATGGTGTTGCAGTGGCCGGCTGACGGCGCTGAAGCGGCGCCCATGGCCAGGAATTTTTCTTTGTCGATCTCGCCCGCAGCGTAGAGCTTGCGCGCCTTCCAGATCACCGAGCCCGAACCGACCAGTTCGCCGTCCATCCAGCCGTCCAGCATGGGCCCGCCCGACAGCACGATGGCGGGGATGTCCACCGTGGCCGCAGCCATCAGCTGCGAAGGCGTGGTCTTGTCGCAGCCAGTGGTCAGCACCACCGCGTCGATGGGGTAGCCGTGCAGGATCTCCACCAGGCCCAGGTAAGCCAGGTTGCGGTCGATGGCGGCGGTGGGGCGGCGGCAGTTTTCAAAGATGGGGTGCAGCGGGAATTCCATCGCAATGCCACCGGCATCGCGGATGCCGTCGCGCACGCGCTTGGCCAGTTCCAGGTGGATGCGGTTGCAGGGCGCGATGTCGCTGCCGCTTTGTGCAATGCCGATGATGGGCCGGCCCGAGCGCAGCTCGTCGGGCGTGATGCCGTAGTTCATGAAGCGCTCGAGGTACAGCGCCGTCAGGTCCAGGTGGTCGGGGCTGTCGAACCAGTCTTGCGACCGGAATCTGCGTGGTGGTGTCGGTTTGGGCGAGCTCATGTGCGAAAGCCTTCAGTGATGGCGTGCTGCGGCAGGCCGGGCGTGTCGACGTTGAAGCGGAACAAGCCACCAGCCAGTGGCTGGGCCGTCAGTTGATCGGCCTTGGTGCCGGCGCGCGCGGTGGTGACAAAGGCGGTGCGCAGGTCGCTGCCGCCAAAAGCCAGCTTGGTGACGTTGTCGCAGGGGAAGGCCACCGTCTGCACCAGGCGGCCTTGCGCGGTGTAGCGCTCGATGCGGCGTCCGGCGTACAGCGCAATCCAGACGTGGCCTTCCGCGTCCACTGCCATGCCGTCGGGGTAGCCTTGGGTGAAAGCTGCGAAAAGGCGCTTGCCTGACAGGTCGCCAGAGGCCGACACATCGAAGGCGTAGACCTTCTGCTGCATGGTGTCGGTGTGGTACAGCACGCGGCCACTGGGGCTGATGGCGGGGCCGTTGGTGCAGGCGTAAGGCCCGTCTTGTGCTGACAGAACGCCACTCGGCGCCAAGCGGTACAGCGTGCCGGTGGGTTGTGCCACGTTGACATGCATGGTGCCCAGCCACAGCCGGCCCTGGGCGTCCACATGGCCATCGTTGATGCGGTTGTTGGGCTTGTCGGCTTCCACATCCAGCAAGTGCGTCAACTGCCCACTGGCCGGGTTGAAGCGCTGCAGGCTGCCCTGCAGGCCGACGACGAAGTCGGCGCCGATGGTGGCCAGTGGGAGCACAAAGCCCACCATGCGCGGCATGGCCCAGGTTTGGCGTTGGCCGCCTTGGGCGTCACAGCGGTGAACGCGCTGCCCCAAGATGTCAACGAACCAGACCTCGTTTTTGCCGGGTTGCCACAACGCACCTTCGCCCAGCTCTGCGGCTACGGGCCAGATGCATTCAGGCTGGGTCGCCGCTATGGTCATACAGCGCCGAACCAGCCAGCGTCGACAAAGTATTCGCGCCCGCTGCAACGTGCGGCCTGGTCTGACGCCAGGAACAAGGCCATAGCGGCAATGTCGGCGCATTCCACACGTGCCTGCAGGCACTGGCCGCCCAGGATGCGCGCTTCCAGTTCTGGGGTGTGCCAGTCTTTCATGTACTTCGGCGTGACCACCGAGCCCGGCACGATGCAGTTGACGCGGATCAGGTGCTGGCCCAGGTCACGCGCCATGCCGCGTGTCATGCCCTCGATGCCGGCCTTGGCCGCCATGTACATCACCAGGTTGGGCAGGGCCAGGTGCCAAGAGATGCTGCCCAGGTTCAATATGACGCCACCGCTGGCCGCTTGCATGCCCGGCACCACGGCTTGCGCACAGAACAGCATGTGGCGCAGGTTGACGGCCATGCTGTTTTCCCAGTCTTGGGCGCTCAGTTGACCAAAGGTGTAGCGCGCGTCACTGGCGGCGTTGTTCACCAGCACGTCTACCGCGCCGTCTTCGGCTTGGACGCGGGCGAAGGTGGCGGCCAGTTCGTCCAGCTGGGTCAGGTCGCAGTGGGTGTACTTGGGCGTGGGGTGGCCCGCTGGAACGCCTTTGCTGAGGGCTGCCGCCAAGGCTTCAGAAGGCACATCGGCCACGTCCAGAAAACGCACCCGGGCGCCTTGCACCACGAAGGCTTCGGTCAGCGCCGCGCCGATGCTGGTGCCGCCGCCGGTGACGACCACGTGCTTGCCCTTCAGGCTGGGGTAGCGCGCGTACTCGAAAGGCGGGCTGGGTTTGGCGCGTGGGGTGGAAGGCAGAGCTGCCCCGCTCATTTGGTGGCCCCTGCACTGGCACCCAGCAGGCCGCGTTGGGCCAGGTTTTGATACAGCGCCCGCACACCAAAGGTCCACGGTGGCAGCTGGTCGCTGCGCTGCACGGTGTTGACCAGCGCGCCCAGCGCCGGGCTGCTGATGGTGACGCGGTCGCCCAGGTGGTGGGTGAAGCCACCACCCTTGGTGTCTCGGTCCTTGATGGGCGAGAACATGGTGCCCAGGAAGAGCACAAAGCCGTCGGGGTATTGGTGGTGCGGGCCGCAGGTTTGTTCCACCAGGTCTTGCGGGTCACGGCTGATCTCGCGCATGCGGCTCACACCCTCCAGCACGAAGCCGTCGCCTTTCGGTGCGTCCTCGCCCTCAATCAGCAAGCCCACTTCGGCCTGGCGCACGGTGTCCAGCGTGAAGTGCTGGCCATCAAACAGGCGGATGAAGGGGCCGATGCCGCAAGACGCGTTGTTGTCCTTGGCCTTGCCCAGCAGCAGCGCGCTGCGGCCTTCGATGTCGCGCAGGTTCACATCGTTGCCCAAGGTTGCGCCCACGATCTGCGCCCGGCTGTTGACGGCCAGCACGATCTCGGGCTCGGGGTTGTTCCAGTGCGACTCGGGGTGCAGACCCACCGCTGCGCCCAGGCCTACGGCCGACATCGGTGAAGACTTGGAGAAGACCTCGGCATACGGCCCGATGCCCACTTCCAGGTACGGCGACCAGGCGCCGCGTTGCATCAGGTCTTCTTTCAAGCGCAGTGCTGCGGGCGAGCCCGGCTTGATGGCCGACATGTCGGTGCCCAGCGTGGCCTGCAACTCGGCGCGCAGCGCGTCGGCGCGTGAGGGGTCGCCCTTGGAGCGCTCTTCAATCAAACGTTCCAGCAGGCTGACGGCGAAGGTCACGCCGCAGGCCTTGATGGCTTGCACGTCGTTAGGCGCCAGCAGGCGCGGCGCGCCCTCATTGCCTTGCAAAGCATCGGTGATCAAGGCGCGCACGCTGCCCAAGCGCGGGCCGGGTGCTTGGCGTGCCAGCGTGACCGCGTCGGCACTGTCAAGCAGATCGGCCATGGTGGGCGTGTGGGCGGTGATGTCGATGACGTCGTCGCCGCGCAGCGCCACCACACAGGGGCCGGCGGGCTGGCCAAATGCGGGGCCTTCGCGCCAAACACGGCCCACCAGCACGGCGTGGGCGGCGTCCTGCGGCAGGATGGATTCAAAGGTGGGCTGTTGCATGGGGTGTCTCCAAGAAGGGGTGGGGCGGTCAGCCTTTGACCGCACCGGTGGTCATGCCGGCCACGATGTGCTTTTGCGCGGCAAAGAACAGCACCACGGCGGGCAGGATGGTCAGCGTGATGTAGGCCAGCACCAGGTGCCAATCGGTCGAGTACTGGCCCTGGTAGGCCATGATGCCCAGCGGCCAGGGGTAAAGGCTGTCGCGGTTGAGCACCATCAGCGGCAGCAGGTAGCCGTTCCAGCTTTGCACAAAGACGATGACCGATACGGTGGCCAGGATGGGCCTGGACATGGGCAGCACGATGCGCCAGAAGAAGCCGGCGTAGCTGCAGCCGTCCAGCCGCGCTGCGGCAAACAACTCGTGCGGCAGGTTCTTGAAGGCGTTGCGGAAGAGCAGCACGCTCATCGTCAAGCCAAAGGCCACTTGCGGCAGCACCACGCCCCAGTAGCTGTCCAGCAGGCCCAGGTCGCGGATGCGAATGAAGAGGGGCAGGATGGCCGTGGCCGCCGGGAACATCAGCCCCAGCAGCAGGTAGTTGAAGAGGAAGGCCTGGCCCGCGAAACGCAACTGCACGAAGGCAAAGGCGGCCATGCTCGAGACCGCCACCGTCAGCACCACGGTGAGCGTGGCGATGATCAGTGAGTTGCCCATCATCTGCCAATAGCCGCTGCCAGCCAGGATGCTGGCGTAGTGGCTGAAGTCCCACTCCGCCGGCCAACCAAAGGGGTTGCTGCGCAGTTCGCCCAGCGACTTGAAGCCGCCCAAGGCCGTGGCCAGCAGCGGGACCAGCACCACGCTGGCCACCACCAGCAGCGCGGCATAACGAACCACCACCTGAGGGTTGATGCGGCTGGGCTTAATCATGCTTCATGAACAGCCGTTGGTAGCCAAAAGCAAACACCACGCAGATGACAAACAGCACCACGCCCACGGCGCTGCCAAAGCCGATTTCGGTGCGCGTGACGCCGAAGTTGTAGAGGTAGGTGACCATGGTCTGCGTGCTGTCTGATGGGCCGCCTTGGGTCATGGGCATCACCAAGTCAAACAGTTGTAGTGATCCAAGAACCGAGAAGAAGATCGACAAACGCACGGTGGGCATCAACAGCGGCAGCGTGATGTTGCGAAACACCTGCCAGGGTGATGCGCCGTCCACCCGTGCGGCTTGGTACAGGCTGCGGTCGATTTGCTGCAAGCCGGCGATGAACAGGATCATGTGGAAGCCGAAGTACTTCCACACGACCACGGCCAGGATGGCGCTCATGGCGGTGTTCGGGTCGGCCAGCAGGTAGGGGGCCTCGAAGCCCAGCGCCTGCCACACGCGGCTGACCAGGCCGTAGTCACCGTCGTAGACGAAGCGCCAGATCAGCCCGGCGGCCACGTCGGCCAGCACATAGGGCAGGAACATCGTCAGCCTGAAAGCTGTGGTGGCCGGCACCTTGTCGGCCAGCAGCACGGCCATCCACATCGCCAGTGGCAGTTGCACCACCAACGACACGGCGATGATCAAGGCGTTGTTGGTGAGGGCCGTGCGAAGCACGGGGTTTTCCAGCAGCGCGGCGTAGTTGTCCCAGCCGACGAAGTTGCTCGGGCGGCCAAAGCCATTCCACTCAAACAGGCTGTACCAGGCGGCCTCGCCCATGGGCAGCACGACAAACAGCGTGAAGAGCAACAGGGCAGGCGGCAGAAAGACCAGCGCCAACTGGGTCTGCGGGTTCAGGCGCCAGCGGCCCGGCTTTTGGGTGCGGACACGGGCACGGGCGGAGTCAACGCTGGCGGAGCGTGTGTTCACCGGGGCTTCCAGGCGCGCTGCAGCGCAGCCGCTGCGGCGGCGGGGGTTTGGCGGCCTGTGGCCAGGTCCACCGACAGGTCCTTGATGACGGCGCCGGCCGAGGCGCCCAGTTCTTGGTCAAAGTACAGCTGGTGCGCGCTGGACTTGGCCAGGGTCTCGGCGTGCAGGCGCATGAAGGTGTCCTTCAAGGCGTCTTGCGTGCCGGCCACCACGGGGATGAAGGCGCCGGCCTGTGCCGCCAGGCGTTGGTTTTGCGCTTCGGAGAAGTAACGCAGGAAATCCGCAGCCTCTTTCGGCGCGCCTTGCGTGACCAGGAAGCCGTTCATGCCACCCATGGTGTCGCCGACCGTGCCCTTGCCGCCCTTGACCAAGGGGAAGGGCATCCAGCCCAGCTTGTCCAAGGGCACGCCTTTCTTGTCCGCCGAATTGGGCGGCATGGCATTGGGCACGTTGTCCACCATCAGCATCATCGCGGCCTTGCCGTCGCCAAAGGCGCCGACTGACTGGAAGAAGCTGGCGCCTTGAAAACCGCCCTGGAACGGCTTCAGGTCGGCCAGTTGCTTGAACATCTCGGCGGCGCGCACAAAGGTCTCGCCTTCAAAGCCCTTGGCCTCGCCGCGTTGGGCCATGGCCAGCGCATCGGCGCCACCCAGGCGCATGGCCAGCATGGCCCAGAAGTAATGCACCGGCCATTTGTCGGCGCCGCCCACCGAAAACGGCGTGATGCCGGCGGCCTTGAGCTTGGTGGTGGCAGCCAGCAGGTCGTCCCAGGTCTTGATGGCGTTGGCGTCCACGCCCGCTTTGGTCATCAGGTCTTTGTTGAACCAGATGCCGACTTGCGTGGCCTGGAAGGGCACGCCCCAGACCTTGCCGTCCACGCTGTAGCCGCGCACGGCCGAAGGCAGAAAGCGGTCTTGCCAGGCTGCCTTGCCGTCGACCTTCTTCATCTCGGCGGTCAGCTCTTGAATCACGCCGGCCTTGATCTGGTCGCGCATTACGCCACCGCCCCAGGAATAGATGATGTGCGGCTTGTCGGGTGACTGCAGCAGCGTGGTCAGCTTCTTCTTGTAGGACTCGCCTTCCAGGTACTGGATGCTGACCTTCACGCCTGGCCGCTGCGCCTCAAAGCGGCGCGCGGTTTCGGCAAAGAAGGCCGCCACCTTGGGGTCGTTGTCGGGGTGCATCAGGCGCACGGTCACATCGGCCGCGTGGGCCGCGTTCAGGCCAGTGCCTAGCGCCACCGTGGTTAGCACCGCCAACAGGGTTCTCTTGTTCATCGTGTGTCTCCAGCCTTGCGTCTGTAGTAGTCAGCCAGCACACCAAAGGCCAGCTTTCGTTCACCCGTTTCTGACACCACACCTTTGCGGTTCCAGCCCTGCTGGTACACCGGGTGTTCGCGCCGCGGGCTTTGGAAATCTTTCAGGATCCACGGCGAAACGCCGCGCAGAAAGGGAATGCCGTCGCCCATCTTCAGTGTCTGGCGGTAGAACTCGGCCTGGAAGTCTTCAGAGAACTTGGGCCGGTTGATGGGATCGCGGAAGTTGGCCTTGGCGTCGGCGCCGAATTCGCTGAGCAGCATGGGTTTGCCGTGGCTGTCGGCCCAGGTGATGCGGGTGATGTCGGCCAGCGTTTCGTCGCCGTACCAGGCGGTGTAGGTGTTAATCGCCAGCAGGTCCATCTTGGCGGCCAGCGGGTCGGCGATGGTGGCGCGGATGCTGCCGTCGGCATGGCGCTTCTTGTCGGCCCACATCGCGGCGCTGATCAGGCGCGTGCCGTCCAGCGCGCGGGCGTCGTCGGCCAGTTGTCCCTGGAAGGCGTTGCGTGCCGGGCTGATGGGCGTTTCATTGCCCACGCTCCAGACGATGACCGATGCCCGGTTGCGGTCGCGCAGGATGTTTTCGGCTTGCATGCGCCGCGCGTTGTCCAGCGCCTTGGCGCTCTTGAAGTCGACCGACCAGTAAACGGGGATCTCGCTCCACACCAGCAGGCCCATCTCATCGGCCATGCGCACCGTGGTTTCGGAGTGCGGGTAGTGCGACAGGCGCACGTAGTTGCCGTTCAAGCAGTGCTTGATTTCCGACAGCAGCGCGCGCGCCGCCTGCGGTGTGATGATGCGTGCAGGTGCGCTGCCGAACTCTTCTTCGTGCATGCTGATGCCGCGCAGGAAGATGGGCTGGCCGTTCAGCAAGATGTCGTGGCCGCTCACAGCAATCGTGCGAAAGCCGATGCGATCGGTCAGCGTGTCTTGCGGCGTGCTGATGGTTACGTCGTAGAGCTGCGGCGCATCTGGTGACCAGCGTTTCAGCGCCGCCGGCGCAGCGAAGGTCCATTCGGCGGCGCCGTTGACATCCGTACGGGCACTGGTCTTCAAGCCCAGTGCGGCAATGGCCAGTTGCACCGGTTGCAGCGCCGCGTCAGGCCCGTCCAGCTTCACGCTGGCGGTGATGCTGCCGTCGGCATTCATGCGCACGAAGTTGTCGTCGATGTAAGTGCGCGGCGCGTACACCAGGCGCACCGCGCGCGTGACGCCGCCGTAGGTTTCCCAATCGGTCAAGCGCGGCGGAATGTCTTCGTCGGTGCGGGTGGAGTCCACGCCCAGTGTGATCTGGTTGCTGCCCGGGCGCAGCAGTTTGGTTACCTCAAAGCTGAAGGGCGTGAAGCCGCCCGTGTGATCACCCACACGCTGGCCGTTGAGGTAGACCACCGTGTGGTGGTTGGCGGCCTCCACACGCACAAAAGCGCGTTGGCCGCTGGGTGCAGCAGCGGCCACCGGCTGGCTGGGCACGAAGGTGCGCTGGTACCACATCAAGCCGCTGTAGTGCCGCAGTTCGGTGTGCGGTGTGTTCCACGCGCCGGGCAGCGTGGCCACCGGGCCGCGCTGCATGTCGAATTCGAAAAACAGGTTCGGGTCGCGCCGTTCTTCAGCCTGCACGTTGATGTCGCGGAAGCGCTGGTTGCGCGGGTCCGGCGGGCTGGCGTTCATGTCGGAAAAGCTGACGCGGTGGGCGTCTTTGGAATACACCCAGGTGCCGGAGAGTTCGTCGGCGGTGCGTGCTGCGGCGTTGACCAGTACGGTGGCTGGGCGAGGAATGACGGCTGGCGCTCGGGTCTGGTCGTTCGCGGTACTGACCTGCGGCACGCAGGTCAGGGCCATGAGAAGCGCCACGGTGGGCCAATTCCCAATCAGGCCGCGGCAGCGGTGATTCATGCTGGCGTCAGCGGTTCAGTGGGTAGCAGCCATCGACCGCGCTATGCCCAGTTCCAGCCCGCGCAGCTCAGCCAAGCCCTTCAGACGGCCAATGCCCGAGTACCCCGGGTTGGTGGTCTTGTTCAAGTCGTCCAGCATCTGGTGGCCATGGTCGGGCCGCATGGGGATGCGCTTGCCGTACTTCAAGGACACCTGGCGCAGGGCCTTCACGGCCGCAAACATGTCAATGCTGCCGTCCAGATGCGCTGACTCGTAGAAGTCGCCGTTGTCCTCGCGCAGCGTGTTGCGCAGGTGGGTGAAGAAGATGCGGCTGCCGAAGCGCTCGATCATCGCCACCAGGTCGTTGTCGGCGCGGATGCTGAACGAGCCCACGCACATGCACAGGCCGTTGGACGGGTTGGGCACACGTTCGAACAGCTCGGCCACGTCGGCTTCGGTGGACAGCACACGCGGCAGGCCGAACATGGTGTACGGCGGGTCGTCGGGGTGGATGACCAGCTGTACGCCCAAGGCGTCGGCCACCGGGCACACCTGCTCCAGGAAGTACACCAGGTGCGACTTCAGCTTGGCGTGATCGATGTGCGCGAAGCCTTCGATGGCGCGCAGGAAGTCTTGTGCAGTGAAGCTCTCTTCGCTGCCGGGCAGGCCTTTGATGATGTTGCGTTCCAGCAAGGCGCGCGCTGGCTCGTCCATCGCAGCCCAGCGGCGCGCGGCAGCGTCTTGGATGGCGGGGCTGTAGCTGCTGGCGGCGCCGGGGCGCTGCAGCATGTAGATGTCAAACGCGGCCACGGCGTCCAGTTCAAACTTCAGGGCTTTGGCACCGTCGGGCAAGGCGAAGTCGAGGTTGGTGCGCGTCCAGTCCAGCAGTGGCATGAAGTTGTAGGTGACGGTCTTCACACCGCAGGCGGCCAGGTTTTCGATGCTGGTTTTGTAATTGCTGATGCAGCGCTCAAAGCCTGCTACCTGCGTCTTGATGCGCTCGTCCACCGGCAGGCTTTCCACCACGCTCCAGCGCATGCCTGCGGCTTCGATCTCGCGCTTGCGCTTCATGATCTCCTCCACGGTCCACACGTCCCCATTGGGGATGTGGTGCAGGGCACTGACCACGCCTTCACAACCCGCTTGGCGCAAGTCGCGCAGGCTCACCGGATCGCTGGGGCCAAACCAGCGCATCGTTTGTTCCATGAGGTAGGGCAGGGCGGGGGCGGATGTCGTCATGGCAGTCTCTTGTCAGGGCTTCAAGAAAGGTGAGGGCTGATGCGGTAGAAACGGGCGCAGTTCAGGCCCAGGATGTTGTCTTGCTCGGACGTCGACAGCGCCTGTACGTAGTGGGCAACGTTGCCCATCGTGCTGGCGTAGTCCGCGCCCAGGGTACAAACGGGCCAGTCGCTGCCCACCATGCAGCGTGCAGGGCCGAAGGCTTCAAGCACGGTGTCGAGATACGGTTTGAAGGTGTTGGGCTTCACATGCGCCGCAGGCACCAGGGTGGACAGACCCGACAGCTTGCAAAACACGTTGGGACGCTGTGCCAGATCACGCAGGCCTTGGGCCCACTCGGTGTCAAAGTGTTCAGTGATGCGAGGCTTGGCGATGTGGTCGACCACAAAGCGCTGATTGGGCAGGCGGTCCACCAATCGCGTAGCAGGTGCCAGGTGCGGTGGACGCAGCAGCAGGTCGTAAGCCAAGCCATGGCGATGTGCCAACGCAACGCCGCGAAGGTGGGCCTCAGAGTCGGCAAAGCCCAGGTCGGTGCGGTCGTGGATGAGCATGCGCAGGCCCTTGAGCTTGGGGTCGGCAGCCAGCGCCTCGATGGCAGGTTCGATGCCAGGGTCGCACAGGTCCAGCCAGCCCACCACGCCTTGGATCAACGGGCTCTTGGCTGCCAAGTCCAACAAAAAACGCGTCTCTTGCGGCAGTTCACGAGCTTGCACCGCCACGGTTCCGGTGAAGCCGGTCTGCGCCAGCAGCGGCGCCAGGTCGGCGGGCAAGAAGTTGCGCTTGAGCACGCCGTCGGCTGGCCCCATCCAGACGTAGTCGGCCGCGTTGCGGGTGTAGTCCCAGAAGTGTTGATGGGCGTCGATGCGCATGGCGGGCTGCTTCAAAACCAGTCTTTGTTGGTCACCGGTGCCAGCTCTTGGCGCACGGCCTGCACGAGGCTGCTGTCGATGGGCTCTTCAAACCACGCCAGGTTGCGCGCCACCGAAGCAACGTCGGCCGTGCTGAACATGGTGGTGGGTACGCCAGGCTGCTGGCTGCTGAACTGGAAGGCCAGCTTGCTGATGGACGTGCCCGCGTTTTCGCACAGGGTTGCTGCGCGGCGGAACACCGCGCGGTCTTCGGCGGTAGCAGGGTGCCAGTCGGCAGGGCCGCGGTCGGTGAGCAGGCCGCTGGCAAAGGGCGATGCGTTGATGATGCCCACGTCGTGCTGTTGCGCCAGCGGCAGCAGGTCCAGCAGGCGCGTGTCGCTCAGGCACAGGTGGTTGTGGACCAGCGCGGCGTCGACATCACAGGTGGACAGGATGCGCCGCCACAGGTCAATGGGGTAGATGCCGAAGCTGACCGCGCCAATGTGCCCTTCGTGCTTCAGCTCCTGCACCGCCTGCAAGCCTTCAACCAAGGCCCACTCGGTGTGCTTGCGGTTCAGGTACTCGATGTCGTGGATGTGGATGATGTCGAAGTAGTCGGTGCCCAGGCGCGCCGCGCTCTCGTCGATGCTGGCGCGGATGCGCTGGCGCGAATAGTCCAGCGTGTCTTCGCCGTAGGCTCCCGGTGCGGTGTACTTGCCGACTTTGGTAGACAGGATGTAGCGGTCGCGTGCGATGCCTTTCAGCGCTTTGCCCAGCACGGTCTCTGATCGTGTGGCGCCGTAGGCCGGGGCCACGTCAAAGTAGTTGATGCCGCCGTCCAGCGCGGCGTGCACGGCGGCTATTGCCCCGCCTTCGTCCACGTCCCGAAACACGCCGCCCAGCGCGGACGCGCCAAAGCTCAGGGCTGAAACTTGCAGGCCGGTTTTGCCCAGACGTCGTTTTTGCATGGGGTGCAGACTTCAGTCGAAGTGGAAGCCGCCGTTCATGTCGATCACCTCGCCGGTGATGAACCCGGCCAGCGGTGAGGCCAGGAACATCACGGCATGTGCCACTTCCTCGGGCTGGCAGAAGCGGCCGACGGGGATTTGTGCCATTTGCTGCTGGCGCTGTGCTTCGGTGAGCTGCTCGGACACCATGGGCGACATCACATAGGCCGGTGCGATGGCATTGGCGGTGATGCCGGCGCCGGCAAATTCACGCGCCGTGGAAAACGTCAGGCCAATGATGGCCGCCTTGGACACCGAGTACGCCGTGCCGGCCGTCAGCCCGCCCGACTTGGCCGCGTAGCTGGACATGTTGATGATGCGGCCCCAGCGCTTGGCCTTCATGCCCGGGATGAAGGCCTGGCTCAGCAAAAAGGCGGCATCGACGTTGATGCCCTGCACCCGCCGCCATTCGTCCAGGCTGGTGGCAGCGAACTTGTTGTTCGACAAGATGCCGGCGTTGTTGACCAGGATGTCCACGCCGCCCTGCTGCGCGATGAGCGCCGCCGCTTCGCGCTGGATGGCCGCTGGGTCGCCCAGGTCCAGCACGCGGGGCACCGCCAGTGGCCCCAGCCGCGCGGCCAGGGCCTGCAACGGCGCTTGCGCGATGTCGACCAGCACCACGCGGGCACCCTGGGCCACCAGGGCTTGGGCCACTGATGCGCCGATGGCGCCTGCGGCGCCAGTGACCAGGGCTGTTTTTCCTTCAAGCGTCATGGTGGGTTTCCTGGGGAACCTAGGGAAAGGGGGGGGCTGGCAGAACGCGCAGAACGATTTAGACTTGTCTACTAACGCGTGTTAGTTTATCAAATTCGAGATTTCACGCAATTGCGGGATTGCCCGTATCCCTGCTGGCCTTCGAGGAGATTTCCATGAGCACCCCTATCCAGTCGCTTGCACGCATGACGATGGCAGTGGCCGCCGCGTGGGCGCTGGCCGCTTGTGCCACAGCGCCTGCTGACAGCGCCATGGCCATTGCGCAGTCGACCCAATCGCCGCTGATTGAAGAGACTTTGCCCGCGCCGGCGCCAGGGGCCACGTTCACGCTGTGCTACCCCGAAAAGCTGAAGCCAGGCCACGCCTACATAGGCCTGTGGTCCGTGGGTGACGGCTACACGGCCGAATCCTGGTTCAGTGAAAACTTCAAAGGCAGCAAGAGTTGCCTCACGACCTTTGGCTCCAAGTCTTTCCAGATCGACTGGGAGATGCAGGTCTACGGCTTTCTGCACGAGGTGGGCTTGTATGACTTGAATGTGAAGGTCGACGACATCCGCCCAGACGTCAAGGGCCGGCACGAACATGAGCTGCGCAACATCAGCGGCGGCGGGGGCTACACCGGCCTGTACGGTTGGTTCGGCAAGGCCGGCACGCCAGAATCGATTGAGCTCTACATCAACGACAACTGGGCGTCCGGCAAACCCGACATGGGCGACTGTGTCCATCTGGGCACCGTCGAAGCGGATGGCGGCACCTACGACATCTGGATGCGGCCTCGCAAGGGCGACCGCTTTGCGCAGTTCTGGAGCAACCGCACCACACCGCGCACCAGCGGCGAGATCTCCTACGCCAAGCACTTTCAGGCCTGGCGCAAGGTGGGCTTGCCCAACATCGCACTCACCAGGCTGACCTTTGCTTTTGAGGTGCGCTGGGGCAAGCCTGGTGCGGGCACGGCGCACTACAAGTCGTTCTCCATCGATCAGCCGGTGCGGCGATGAAGTCCTTGGGCTGGTTCGCGCGCCTCAGTGTCCTTGTGGTGACCGCAATAACTGCCTTGCCGGCTGTGGCCCAGCCGCAGCGCGCGGCGCCGTTGGCGTTTGTGCTGGACATGGTCCATCACAACCCGGGCGAGCCACTGTTCGTCACCAAGTTCAACCAGCCGGCGCACCTGAAGTCCTGGGGCTACACCGGCCAGAACCCCAAGTTCTTCGTACAAACCGCCATTCACTACGACGCACTGGATCCGGCGCTGGTGCCCCAGGGCTCGGCTGAGCGGGCGTGGTCTGACAAGAACGCCGCCTTCATCGACGAGCGCATCAAGGAAGCCGCCGCCAGCCAGATGCCGCTGCACCCCTTCACCGACGTGCTGGTGGTGCCCAAGGCCTTGCTGGCGAAGTACGGCGACCAGATGAAGGTCGATGGCCGCATCAGCATCCTGCGGCCCATGACGCAGCAGGTGCTGCGCACGCAGATCAACGCCATCTTCGACCGTTTCCCGGGCCTGGCGGGCATCAGCATGCGTTTTGGCGAGACGTTTTTGCAAGACACGCCACACCACGTTGGCGAGAGCCCGGCGCATTCCATTGCCGAACACCAAGCGCTGATTGCGCTGCTGCGTGAAGAGGTCTGCGTCAAGCGCAACAAGCAACTCTTCTACCGCACCTGGTCATGGGACGGCATCAACCTGCACACCAACCCGCAGTCCTACGCGCAGGTTACCGACGCCATCGAACCCCACCCCAAGCTGGTGTTCTCCATCAAACACGCCAGCGGCGACTTTCTGCGTGGTGTGCCCTTCAACCGCACCATAGGCTTGGGCAAACACCGGCAGATCGTGGAGGTGTCGGTGAACCAGGCCGGGCTCTACGGCAAGAACGCGCACCCTTACTACATCGGCCAAGGTGTGATCGAAGGCTGGGAAGAAATGGGCGAGCGCAAAAAGGGGCTGCGCGACCTGATTGGGTCCAAACAACTGGCCGGTGTCTGGACCTGGACCGCTGGCGACGGGTGGGAAGGCCCCTACATCACCAACGAGTTCTGGGTGGACATGAACGCCTGGGTCATCAGCCGCTTTGCACAGCAACCCTGGCGCAGCGAGCCCGAGCTGTTTGCCGAGTACGCCCGCGACGTTTTGAAACTGCAGCCTGCGCAAGCGCGCGTGCTGCGTGAACTGAGCCTGCTGGCCACGTCGGCCACTTTCCGCGGCCAGCAGTCGCAGCTTTTCTACGTGCGACCTTTCTGGTTGCGTGATGACTATCTGGCAGCGGTGAACCTGGACGACGTGGTGGCCAAGCACATCCAGGTCGAGGTGCTGGACGAAAAGAACGATGCCGTCACCGACTGGCGCCGCGTGGAAGCCCTGGCGCGCGAGGTGCAGTTGCCCAACAAGGCCGACCAGCAGTTTTTGGAAGTGTCAGCCACCTACGGCCGCATCAAGATGGCCCTGGTGGAGCAGATCTGGACCATGCAGATCTTGGCGGCAGAGCACAAGCGTTATGGCAAGTGGGACAAAGCACGCTTGCGCAACGCGCTGAACGAATACGACAGCCTGTGGAGGGAGTGGCGGCAGTTGAAGCGCGACCATCCGTCATGCCCCACGTTGTACAAAGAACGCAAGTCGCTGTCCTGGGGTTCGCCACCGGGCATGGATGAAGCGGTGCGTGAGTACCGGCAGGTGGTGGCATCTTGAAACGCACGACGGTACTTTTGTTCCAGACGATTCTTGAAACCAGGTTGCTCGGCGTCTATCCGGGCTGAGGATTCAAACCTTCCCCTCAACATCGCCATTCGGCGAATTCCGATCTCGGTTGGCAAGCTGGCGCTCAGCCAGACACTGACCGTTTTTTTACTCAGGAGACATTTGCATGATCCGTTCACTTCATCTGATGATCATTGGCGTCGCCATGGCGGCCTTCAGCAGCGTGGCGCTGGCGCAGGCCGTGGGCGTGAGCTGGTCCAACTTCCAGGAAGAGCGCTGGAAGACCGATGAAAAGGCGATCAAGGACCAACTGGCCAAGCTCGGTGCCACCTACGTCAGCGCCGACGCCGGTGGTTCGCCAGAAAAGCAGCTTGCCGACATCGACGGCCTGATCGCCAAAGGCGCCAAGGCGCTGATCATCCTGGCAATGGACAAGGACGCCATCATCCCGGCGCTGGCCAAGGCCAAGGCAAAGAACATCCCCGTGTTGGCCTATGACCGCCTGATCGAAGCACCCGGCGTTTTCTACATCACCTTTGACAACAAGGAAGTTGGCCGCATGCAGGCGCGCGAGGTGTTGAAGCTCAAGCCCAAGGGCAACTACGTGATGATCAAGGGCTCGCCCACCGACCCGAACGCCGACTTCTTGCGCGCAGGGCAGCAAGAGGTGCTGGACGCCGCGATCAAGAAAGGCGACATCACGATCGTGGGCGAGGAATACACCGAAGGCTGGAAGCCCGAGACGGCGCAAAAGAACATGGAGCAAATCCTGACCAAGAACCGCAACAAGGTGGATGCGGTCGTGGCATCCAACGACGGCATGGCTGGCGGTGTTGTCGCTGCGTTGTCGGCGCGTGGCCTCAAAGGTGTGCCGGTGTCGGGCCAGGACGGTGACGCCGCAGCGCTGAATCGCGTGGCGCTGGGCACCCAGACGGTGTCGGTGTGGAAGGATTCGCGCGACCTCGGCCGTGAAGCCGCCATTGCAGCCGTGTCGCTGTCCAAAGGCCAGAAGGTGGCCGGTGCCAAGACCTGGGCCGATGGCGCGAAGAAAGTACCGATGGAGGCGATCTTCCTGAAGGCCGTGCCGGTGACCAAGGACAACCTGGACACCGTGATCAAGGCTGGCCACATCAGCAAGGACGCGGCCTGCAAGGGCGTCGACAAGGCGGCCGCGCCCGCGGCCTGCAAATAAGCAGCGAACAGGGCTGAACCGGGGGCGCAAGCTCAGCCCCGGTTCCGTCAAACTGCACACCCATGCTCAATCAACTTCAGATCAGCGCGCTTGACCTGCGCCTGTCCATCATGGCCAGCGTGCTGATGGCCATGGCGCTGGTGTTTCACGTTTTCACCGGCAACTTCCTGACGCCAGAGAACCTGTACAACATCGCGCAGCAGACTGCCGTGGTGGGCATCGTTGCTGCGGCCGTGGCGCTGATCATCGTTGCGCGCCAGATTGATCTGTCGGTGGGCTCGGTGATGGGCATGGTGGGCGTGCTCATCGCATTCTTGATGTACACGCACAACTGGCACTGGGTGCCGGCCTGCCTGGCTGGGCTTGCCGCGGCGCTGGTGGTGGCGCTGTACCAGGGCTGGCTCACGGCCTACCTGGGTGTGCCTTCTTTTGTGGTCACGCTGGGCGGCTTGATGTCGTTTCGCGGCGCGGCTTTTTTGGTGGCCGATGGCAAGACCCAGCCCATCACCGACACCACGTTCTTGCTCTTTGGCGGCGGCCTTGACGGCGCGCTGGGGCCGACCTGGAGCTGGCTGCTGGCGGCCGCGCTGGCTGGGCTGCTGCTGTGGCAAACACTCAGCCGGCGCCGCAGTGCCGGGGCGCACGGCTTTCCGCTGCGGCCGCTGTGGTTCGACGTCGCTGTCACGGGCTTCTTCATCGCCGTGCTGCTGGTCTTCGTGGCGACCATGAACGCGTATGTGCTGGCCGACAAGGGCGCAGGGCAGGGTGTGCCGATTCCGGTGCTGATCTGGGCGCTGGTGGTGATGGGCATGGCCTTCACCGTCAACCGCACGCGATTTGGGCGCTACGTTTATGCCATGGGCGGCAACCCCGAGGCCGCGCTGCTGGTTGGCATCCCTGTCAAGCGGGTGATGTTGAAGCTGTTTCTGCTGCTGGCGGTGCTGGTCACCATTGCAGCCATCGTGTCGGTGTCGCGTTTGAACGCGGGCACCAATTCGCTTGGCACCAACATGGAGCTCTACGTCATTGCCGCGGCCGTGATCGGCGGCGTGGCCTTGTCGGGCGGTAGCGGCACGGTGCTGGGCTCGGTGTTGGGTGCGCTGATCATCCAGTTTCTGGAAAGCGGCCTGCTGCTGATGGACGTGAGCATCGGCTGGCGCATGGTCATCATTGGCCAGGTGCTGATCGTGGCCGTGGTGTTTGACGTGCTGTACCGGCGCGCCACCGGGGAGCGGATGGCATGAGTGCGACCACCAGCGCTGCCCCGTTGGTAGACATGCAGAGCATCCACAAGGCCTTCGGCGGCGTGCGCGCCGTTGACAACGTGAGCCTCAGCGTGCATGCAGGTGAGGTGCTGGCCGTGCTCGGCCACAACGGCGCCGGCAAGTCCACGCTGATGAAGATGCTGGCCGGTGCCTGCCCCATCGACAGCGGCGAAGTGCGCATGAACGGCCAGCTGGTGAAGATCAACAACCCGGCCGACTCGCAACGCCTGGGCATCGAGACGATTTACCAAACGCTGGCCTTGGCTGACAACCTGGATGCTGTGGCCAACCTCTTCCTGGGCCGCGAGCTGATGACGCGCTGGGGCACGCTGGACGACTACGCGATGGAAAAAGCCGCGCGCGATGTGTTCCACTGCCTGAACCCGAACTTCAAGAACATCCGCGTGCCCGTGCGCTCGCTGTCGGGCGGGCAGCGCCAGGTGGTGGCCATCTCACGAGCGCTCTACTTCAACGCCAAGGCCTTGATCATGGACGAGCCCTGTGCAGCGCTTGGGCCAGAAGAAACGCGGATGGTGCACGACCTGGTGCGCAAGCTTAAAAGCCAGGGCGTCGGCATCTTTTTGATATCGCACGACATGCCCGACGTCTTTGGTCTGTCGGACCGCCTGTGTGTGATGAAAAACGGCAAGACCGTGGGCACCTACCGCACGGCCGACGTCACTGAAGACGAAGTGCTGGGCATGATCATCGCGGGCAAGAAGGTCACGCGCGTATCGGAAGCGTTCGCAACGACCTGATGGAGTGGCGGCTGATGGCCGTGCTGGCTGCCGCTGAAGGGTGGGTTGTGGAAGCCGGTGAAACAGGCGGCTGCCTTCAGGGGCGCGCCAGCGCCCGGGCCTTGGCATTCGCTGCCCGCAGCGCGGCACCCGCCTCGGCCCGCCCCAGCAGCACGTTCTCGATCGCGTTGCCGATGATCTGGTCGATCTCGGCCGCGTTTTCCACGATGGGTGGCGCAAAGGTGTGGCCGCGCGCCATTTCCAGGAAGGCACCGGCACCTGTACTTGGACAGCGGCACACCTGGCCACCCCTGGGTGATAAAGGCCCCAGGGGCAACGACCGCTCGCCCTGGTCAACGTGTGCCTATTCGCCTTCCGGCGGCGGCGTTGCATGTCTTTGATGTTGAAGACCAGGCCTGCGAGCGCTGTCGCGACACCACGGACCAGCCGCTGCCGCAGGCCGCCTGACCTCACAACCCGGGCACCACCACGACCCGGCTGGTTCTGCCGCTCGCGGGCGTGCCGCGCGTTGAAGGAGTAGGCAAGCATAGGAAGGCAGGGCGGCAGGTGAAGCGCCGCTGTCCTCGGAAACCAAAGGGTGGAAGGGCAGTCGACGCATGGGGTTGACCAGGTCTTGGCAATGGTTGATTCGACCTTGGGTTCCTCCAGTTGATGCAGATCATTGAGTTAACATAATATACATCGTGCTCTATATATGAACCCATCAGAAAGTCGGTGTCGATGACATTGACACTGCATGCCGACTCGCAATGCTTGAGTGTCCGCAAACGCGCACCACACCGAGTAAATGTCGCCGCAGGTCTGATTCTTGCGGATACCCAAGTCAGTAATCCACAACAAGCGACTGAGCCAAGCTCAGCACAGCCGTATGAAAAACCAAAGCACCGCGCTGCGGGTCATCCTGACCTGTGCTTTTCTCATCTCTGGCACGGTTGAAGCCGCGCCCGTAGCGACCACCGATGAGTCCGTCGAAGCTTCAAGGGCACCCAGAGCCGTCAACCTCAGCGGCGGTACCGCCAGCGCTGGCAAGTCAAACGCCCGTGAGGAATCGAAAACCATCGATCTGCTGATCGATCTTCAAGACAAGGCCGCGTCCAGAGCCCCTGACAGCAGGAACAACTCGGCACTGTCAGAGGGTCGCCCGGCCCGGGCGACCAGCTCGGGATCTGGTGCGGAGCAAGTCAACAAGGCTGCTGCAGCTTACTTTGGTGTTCCTGTCGCTGCCACGGCCCGCAGCGCCCAAAATTCGGAGCGAACCGACAGCGAGCCTTCTAGCAACCGGTCCCAAATGGCAGTCGGCGCAAAGGGTGCACAAACGCCGGCAGCCGATTCCACAGGTCTGGGTTGGCTGCCGCGCGGACTGCTTTTTTGGGTCCGCGAGCATCGATACGAGATCTTGGCTGGCGTGTTCGGCACCCTGGTTTTGATGTGGGTCGGCTCAGCCGCCCTGGCCCGCCGGCACCACTAGTCGTCCGGGCACATCCAGCTCTTATTCGGAACGGGCGGACTGTTCGTCACCTTCGTCGTCCAGTTCAGCAACCGCCGCCTTTGAACCAGCAGGCGCCGGCCGGTCCAGTGGCCGGCACAAGTGCCGATTGAGCTGGCTCAGCCTTTCTGACTTTTCAATCGCTGCAAGTACCACTTCAGGGTTGATCATCAGCATGAAGGGATTGCGGACGCTGGCGTGATGCGGCATTTCGGTGCTCCAAGGGCAAAACGGCGTTGCCCATGCATTCACTCTACGCTTGCATCAACGAATCACCCAGTCAGCGCCCAAGCAATTAGCGTGTCAGATGACTTCTGACACGACCGCCGAGTCAACGCGCCGCAGCCTCCAGACGAAGTGCCAACTGTTCACGGCCGGCCGTGCGGGCAAAGTCAGCCGCGGTGAGCTGCAAGTCATTGCGCAGCTTGGCGTTCGCGCCGCGTTTGAGCAACAGGTCGGCCGCGTCTTCGGGCCCGTAGCGTGCCGCCATCATCAACGGGGTGCTTCTGTTCGGAGATGGCGCGTTCAGCTCTGCGCCTCGATCCAGCAACAGGCCCAACAATCGCGGCTCGGGGCCGCTGGCGGCGTAATGAAGCGGCGTCCAGCCTGGACGGTTCAGGGCTGCTGACCTGTCCAGCAGCTTCACCACCCATTCGACGTGGCCCCGGAGGCACGCCATCATCAGCGGCGTCTCGTCCGCCAGGTTCGGGGCGTCCACACGGACATGGGGGTGGGCCAACAAGGCCTCCGCAACTTTGAATGACCCCTCACGCATGGCCAGAAACAGGCCGGCCTGGCCTTGAGGGTTGGACGTATTAGGGTCAAATCCGGCCGCCAAAAGTTCCTTCACCGTGCGGTCGTTGTCGACATTCACAGCTCGGAAGAAGCTCACCGCTTGATCGGCGCAAGCATGAGAAGATGCAATTAAAACAAATAGATAGACTATAAATCTAAGGTAATTTCTCATGTGTTTGTCGTCGATTCTGGCGTACAGACCACGCGAGGAAAAAGCGTTTGGAAGTTGGCGCTGGTGGCTTCCGCCACCTCTTTGACCGTCATGCCCTTGGCCGTTGCCAGTGCCTGCGCCACATGGGCCACCCACGCTGGCTGGTTCACCTTGCCGCGGAACGGCATGGGCGCCAGGTAGGGGCTGTCGGTTTCAATCAAGCAGCGGTCCAAGGGCACCGCAGCCGCAACGTCGCGGATGTCTTGGGCGTTCTTGAAGCTCAAGATGCCAGAGAACGAGATGTAAAAGCCCATGTCCAAAGCCGCCATCGCCACCGCCATGGTTTCGGTGAAACAGTGAAAGACGCCACCGACCTGACCCTGCCCTTCGTCGCGCAGCACCGCCAAGGTGTCGTCGCTGGCACTTCGGGTGTGTACCACCAGCGGCAACCGTGTTTCGCGTGCAGCGCGGATGTGGACTCGAAAGCGTTCACGCTGCCATTCCATCTCACCCAACGTGCGACCGTTAAGCCGGTAGTAGTCCAAGCCGGTCTCTCCGATGGCCACCACCCGGGGCAGGGCCGCGCGCGAGACCAAGTCCTCAACGGTTGGCTCGGCTATGCCCTCGTTGTCGGGGTGCACGCCCACCGTCGCCCAGAAGTTGTCGTGGGCCATGGCCAGCCCGTGCACGGTGTCAAATTCTTCGAGCTGCGTGCAGATGCACAAAGCCCGGTCAACCCGAGCCAGGGCCATCTCGCGCCTGAGATCGGGAATGCGCTCAAGCAGCCCGGGAAAGCTCAAGTGGCAGTGAGAGTCAACAAACACGCCAGCAACCCACCTCGTCGAAGTTTCAAGAACCTGCGCTCTGTGCGGCCGCCAACGGGCGCAACTGCAGGGCTACAGAGTCTGAGTGGGTTTGGACGACGAAATGCTGGTGCCCAAGACTTCTTCGATCTTGATCTTGAGCTGACGCGATTTGTCGTCGTTCGGGAAGCGCACACCCACGCCTTGGGTGCGGCCGCCCGAGGTGTTGGCCGGTGTGATCCAGGCCACTTTGCCAGCCACAGGGAAGCGCTGTGGATCGTCGGGCAGCGACAGCAGAAGGTAGATGTCTTCGCCCAGTTTGTACTCACGCGTGGTGGGGACAAAAAGACCGCCGTCGGTCAAGAGCGGCATGTAGGCCGCGTAGAGCGCACCCTTCTCGCGAAAAACAAGCTGAATCACGCTGGGACGCGCTGCCGCACCAGGCGCGATGGGGGGGCCCAGGCCCCCGGTGCGGGTAGGAACACGATCACTCATGATGGCAGTGTAGCGAACCGAAGCGCTCGTTCCTGTTCGTATTGCTCGTTCTAGCGCGGACAGGTCGTTGCACCCGGCCTGAGCGCACGGGCGGCAGCAGCCAACAGCGCTTCCATCATCAGACCTTCGTTCCAGGGATGTTGGTCATGGCGGGTGATGCGATCCAGTTCGCGGGACCAGGCCGACAGGGCGCCCAGTGAAGCACGCGCCTCAACGCTTCCCGCTGGAAAGTACAGCGGCACGGCACCGGCTGCAGCAGCCATGGCGTCGTGACAGATCTTGTGCAAGGCGTCCAAAACGCGCGGCAAGGCCCATCCCTGCATCGCGCCCGCCTGGCCCCTGGCCACGGCCGCCGGCAAGGCGCGCCATTGGTCGGCCTGCACACCGGCTTGGGCCAGGGACCAGGCATCCAGAGGGCGCCCGCTGCAGGCGGCCAGCAGCACTTGAGGTTGCTCAACGCCCTGCTCTGCCAGCCACTTCAGCGCTTGCGTGGTGTCGGGGCCGGCCAGCCGAAGCTGTTGGCAGCGGCTGCGTACCGTGGGCAGCAACAAGGCGGGGTCATGAACGGTCAACACCAGGCGGGTCCCCGGGGGCGGCTCTTCCAGCGTCTTGAGCAAGGCGTTGGCGGACTGGACGTTGAGGGATTCGGCCGGGTGCAAGACCACCACCTTGCCGCGGCCACGTGCCGTGGTCTTGAAGACCCAGTCGATCACGCCCCGCACATCGTCAATGCGGACTTGCTTGCTGGGCTTGCGCTTGTCGTCCGACTCGGCCTTGTCGTCCACGTTCAACCAGGCATGTTGCCGACGCAGCGACTCAGGCATCAGCACCTGCAGGTCGGGGTGCAAATGAGACTGCACCAGACGGCAGCTGCCACAGCGTCCACACGGCCGACCTGAGGAAAGTGAATCCGCCGCCTCGCACAGCCAGGCCTGGGCCAGGGTCAGCGCAAACGGCAGCAGCCCGACGCCATCACTGCCATGCACCAGCAGCGCGTGTCCGCGGTGTGACTCCAAGGCGCCAGCCAGCGGCTGCTGCAACCAGGGTAAGGGCAGCGCGCCATCGTCGCCTACCACCATGCGCGGCTTTCCATGGCTTGGTTCAACTGTTGCCAGACTTGATCTCGATCGGTCTGAGCGTTGATACGAACAAAGCGCTGCGGCATCTCTTGCGCCCTTTGGGCATAGGCCGCTATGGCACGGGCAAAAAAAGCTTCGTCCTGTGCTTCAAACCGATCGGGTTGGCGCACGGCGCTGCGCCGCTGGGCCGCCATGGCGGCTGGCAGGTCAAACCACAGCGTGAGATCAGGCTGACGCCCCTCTTGCACCCAGTGTTCCAACTGCTTCAGCACCGCTAGATCAAAGCCCCGCCCCCCCCCTTGGTAGGCAAAGCTGGCGTCGGTGAAGCGGTCGCACAGCACGGTGGCACCGCGGGCCAGGGCGGGCAAGATGCATTGGGCCAGGTGATCGCGCCGGGCTGCAAAAACCAGCAGGGCTTCGGTCAGCGTATCCATGGGTTGGTGCAGCACCAGCGCTCTGAGCTGTTCGGCCAAGGCTGTGCCGCCCGGTTCACGGGTCTGAACCACTTCATGACCACGCTGGCGCAACCACTCTGCCAAGGCTTCGATGTGTGTGCTCTTGCCCGCGCCGTCGATGCCTTCGACGCTGACAAAGCGGCCTGGTGAACTCATGATCCGCCCCGCTGGTACTTGTTGACGGCCCGGTTGTGATCGGCCAGGTTGTCACTGAAAACACTGGTGCCATCGCCACGAGCCACGAAGTACAAGGCCTTGGTGGCCTGAGGGCGCACCGCCGCGCGCAGCGAAGCCATGCCGGGCAGCGCAATAGGGGTGGGCGGCAGACCACCTCGGGTGTAGGTGTTGAAGGGTGTGTCGGCCAGCAGGTCGCGCTTGCGCAGGTTGCCGTCGAAGGCGTCGCCCAGACCGTAGATGACGGTGGGATCGGTTTGCAGTGGCATGCCGTTGCGCAGCCGGTTGACGAACACCCCCGCGACCAGCCCCCGGTCTGCCGCCAAGCCGGTCTCTTTCTCGACGATGCTGGCCAGCGTCAGCAAGTCGGCGGGTGTCTTCAGCGGCGATTCAGGCGTGCGTTCGGCCCAGGCCTGGTCCAGGCGCTGCTGCAGGGCCTTGTGAGCTCGGCGCAGCACTGTCAGATCACTGACGCCGCGGCTGTACACATAGGTGTCGGGGAAAAAACGGCCTTCAGCGGGCAGGTTGGGGGCGCCCAGAGCCGCCATCACCTGGGCATCGGTCATGAATTCGGTGGTGTTCTTGAGTTTGGGTGCCTTGGCCAGCGTGGCGCGCAACTGCTTGAAGGTCCAGCCTTCGATGAAACGGACGCGCTCCATCTGCTCGTCGCCCTGCACCATCTTGGCCAGCAGACCACGTGGTGTGGTGCCGGCGTCGATTTCGTAGCTGCCAGCTTTGATTTTCTTGGATTGCCCGGACCAGCGAAACCATTCATAGAGCCATCGCGGCTGGGTTTGCACGCCCGCATCCACCCATGCTTGGGCGACCTCGCGCGGGGTGGTGCCCGACTCGATCGACAACTCAGCAGCCGCTGCGCTGAGCGGGAGCGGGCGGTTCAGCCACGACCAGATGGCCACACCCAAGCTGGCGCTGGCCAGCAACAGCAGGCCCAGCATCCAGACAAGCAAACGAGACCACACAGAACGGCGAGCCATAGGGTGCTGATGATAATGAGGGCATGAACGCTACCGCCCTCGCCGCACCTGAATTGACCGGGTCTGTTCGCTTGCACGATTGGGGTGTGATCCGTGCGGCAGGCCCAGACACCTTGACCTTCTTGCACAGCCAGTTGACGCAAGACTTCGCCAAGCTGGAAGTGGGCCAAGTCCGTTTGGCTGGTTTTTGCTCGGCCAAAGGCCGCCTGCAGGCCACCTTTGTGGCCTGGCGACATGACGCTGACCAGGTCTACCTGGCCTGCAGCGCAGACCTGCTGCCCGTGGTGCTCAAGCGCTTGTCGATGTTTGTGCTGCGCGCCAAGTGCAAGCTCAGCGACGCCAGCTCGGAACTTCCTTTGTGGGGTGTGGCGCGTGGCTCAACGCCTGGTCAAGACGTCTGGACTTGCACCACGCAGGGCGCGGCGGACGTCGTGCGTCTGCCAGACGCCGTGGTCCAGGGTGCAACCGTGCAGCGCAGCCTGTGGGTGGGTGCTGAACCCGAAGGTACGCAGGCATTGAGTTTGGAAACCTGGCTGGGCCTGGAGGCCAGCAGTGGTGTGGCCCGGGTGAGCGCAGCCACGGTGGAGCAGTTTGTGCCACAGATGGTCAATCTGGAACTGGTGGGTGGCGTCAACTTCCAAAAAGGCTGTTACCCCGGCCAGGAAATCGTGGCCCGCAGCCAGTACCGAGGCACGCTCAAGCGCCGCGCACAGCTGGTGCTGGCCGGTGCTGCTGTGCAGGCGGGGCAAGAGGTTTTTCATGACGCTGACCCTGGGCAACCTGCGGGCATGGTGGTTCTGGCCGGCAACGTGCCGGGCTTGGGGCACGTGGCGCTGGTCGAGGTGAAGCTGGCAGCGCTGCAGTCGGGTCGCTTGGCTGCTGGCTCTGCTGAAGGCGTGCCCTTGACCCTGACCGACCTGCCCTACGTCATCCCCGCAGAACAGTCGTGAACCGGGAACTGTTCATTTACTGGCGCGTGTCGCCGGGCCAGCTGGCAGCAGCAGCCGCTGCCATGCAAGCCTGGCAAGCGGGGCTGGCCCAACAGCATGCAGGCTTGCAAGCTCGACTGCTCTGTCGTCAGGATGAACCTGGTTCAGCGGCGACCCTGATGGAGACCTACGCCCAAGCAGGCGGCCTCGCGCCAGCCCTGCAAAGCCTCGTCAAAGAACAGGGCGATCAGATTGCCGCCGCCTGGGTCGACGGCAGGCGCCATGTCGAGGTCTTTGGGCCCCTGCCCTGCTCGACCGCGGGTTGACTTACAGGTCCAGGCGCATCTCCTGGTGCTGCACCCCAGCCTCTTCAAACGCGGGGCCAAAGGGCGCGAAGCCTGCTCGCGCATAGAAGCTGACGGCGCTGGACTTGGCGAGCAACTTGACCTGTTGGTCGCCCCGTTTGCGGGCGGCCGCCAACAGAGCTTGCAGCACACCCCAACCCAAACCCGCGCCGCGAACGGTTGAGGCTGTGGCCATGCGGCCAATCTGCCCCAAGCCGGGCGCTGGCTGCGTCAAGCGGCCGCTGGCCAGAGGCGAACCAAAGCGGTTCCGCGCCGTGGCGTGCAGAGCTTGGGGATCGGCAAGGTCAGACACCGGAAAGTCAGAGATGCCCTCTTCCTGGACAAAAACTTGCTGCCGCAGAACCTGGGCGGCAGGGCCGTGCGTCACCCAATCACCGGTGTGCACCTCAAACATCACCTCACCGGCTTCGAAGGCTTGCAAAACCTTGCGCAGTGCGTCGGGTACAGGGCGGCTGGTTTGTGTCGAGGGATCGGCGAACACATAGACCAGTTCGCCGTGGACCAGGCAGCGTTCCTGACGGAACACCGCCGTGTCGAACGTCATCGAGGTGGTGCCGATCTGCTGACAGCGGATGCCCACGTCCAGCACGTCGTCGTAACGCGCCGAGCCCAGGTAGTCGAGCGTGGCCTTGCGCATGTAGAGATCGCCGCCCAGGCTGGCCATGGTCTGCGCATAAGGCATCGCCAGCGCCCGCCAGTAGGCGGACAAGGCGGTGTCGAAGTACATCAGGTAATGCACGTTGAACACGACGTGCTGGGCATCGATCTCGGCCCAGCGCACCCGCAGCCGATCGAGCAGGCGGAACTCGCTGCGCTTCATCATCGAATCACTCACCACCGTTCAGAAGATCGAGTCGCGATCGACGCCGTGGCGAATCATGCGGCGCTTGAGCTTGAGTAGCGCCTCTTGCTGGATCTGCCGGATGCGTTCGCGCGTCAGGCCCAGGCGCTCGGCCAGCACTTCCAGCGTTTCAGGCTCACGGTCGCGCAGGCCGTAGCGGCCGGCCAGCACCTCGCGCTCGCGGTCGTTCAACTCGTC
>JAYTVT010000052.1:0-68129 GCA_043743835.1 Betaproteobacteria bacterium | reverse complement strand
TCGCGCGCCGCCGTGACCGGGAAGAAGTTGATCACGTTCTTCTCGAACTGCACCGGCATCGCGGCGTTGTTCTGGGCCGTGCCGATGTGGGCGGCCATGATGAAGATCTTGTCCTGGTTGACGAGCTTCTGCGCCGCCAGCACGGCCTTCTTCGGGTCGTACGCGGAGTCTTCGACGATCAGCTTCAGCTTGCGCCCGCCGATGCCGCCTTGTTCGTTGATCTCGTCGACGCGCAGCATCATGCCGAGCCGCACCTGCTTGCCGAAGCCGGCGATCGGCCCGGACAGATCCTGGATCGAGCCGACGACGATCTCGTCTTTCCAGACCCCTTGCGGCGGCACCTTGGTCTGGGCGAGCAGCGAACCACCGGCCAGCGCGGCGGCGGCGAAAACCAGAGCTGTCTTCATCGTGTGTCTCCTTGGGGTTGAACAGGGGTTGAGCGATCGATGGTCAGCCGTACATCGCGTCGATGCGGCTCGCGTATTTCTTCTCCACGAGCTTGCGCTTGAGCTTCATCGTCGGCGTGAGTTCGTCGTCTTCGGCGCTGAGCTGGGTGTCGAGCAACCAGAACTTCTTGATCTGCTCGACGCGCGCGAACTTCTTGTTGACGCGGTCCAGTTCGGTCTGGATCAGCGCCTGCACCTCGGCCGTGTGGGTCAGGCTGGCGTAGTTGGAAAACGGCACGTCGTGGTCCTGGGCGTACTTCTCGACGTTTTCCTGGTCGATCATCACGATCACGGTCAGGTAGGCGCGCTTGTCGCCGATCACCACCGCGTCGGTCACATAGGGCGAAAACTTCAGCTCGTTTTCCAGCTCGCTGGGGGTGATGTTCTTGCCACCGGCGGTGATGATGATGTCTTTCATCCGGTCGGTGATGCGGTAGTAGCCGTCGGCGTCCACCACACCCACGTCGCCGGTGTGCAGCCAGCCGTCCTTGTCGATGGTCTCGGCGGTCTTTTCGGGCTGGTTCAGGTAGCCCATGAAGACGTTGGCACCGCGCACCATGATTTCGCCGGTCGCGGGGTCGAGCTTGACTTCGTTGTACTGTGCTGCCGGGCCGATGCTGCCTGGCTTGATGCGCTGGGCCGGCACGCCAGTGGCGGCACCACAGGTTTCGGTCATGCCCCAGACCTCAAGCATGGGCAGCCCGAGCGCCAGGTACCAACGCACCAATTCAGGCGAAATGGGCGCCGCGCCGGTAACCAGAAAGCGCGCCCGGTGGATGCCGATGAGCTTGCGCACGTTGTTCAGCACCAATGCCTGCGCCAGCTTGAACTGCAAACGCAGGGCGCCGGGCACCGGTTGGGCTGCCAGCACCCGGTCGGCCACCCGCTGGCCCACACCGATGGCCCAGGCATAGGCGCCTTGCTGCAGAGGGCCGGCTTCCTTCAGCGCGATCATCACGCCGGAGTAAAACTTCTCCCAGACCCTCGGCACCGCGGTGAACACGGTGGGTGCAATCTCGCGGACGTTTTCGGGAACGGTGTCGGGGTTTTCAACAAAGTTGAGCTTGGCCCCGGTGTACATCGAAAAATACTCGCCACCCACACGCTCGGCAATGTGGCACAGCGGCAGGAAGCACATGCACTCGTCTTGGTCGTCGCGTGAAATCAGCGTGTTGTAGCCACGCACGGTGTAGACCAGCCCATGGTGGCTGTGCATGGCACCTTTGGGCTTGCCGGTGGTGCCAGACGTATAGACCAGGATGGCCAGGTCTTTCGGCTGCACCGCCGCCACGCGTTGCTCCAGCAGCTTGGGGTGCTGCTGCAAGTGCTCGCGGCCCAGCGTGCGCAGGGCGTCCAGGCCCATGACCTGGGGATCTTGCAGCGCGTGCAGGCCTTCCATGTCGATGACGATGATCTTGCGCAACAGGGGCAGCTGATCGCGCACCTCCAGCGCTTTGTCGAGCTGCTCGTCGTCTTCTACAAACAGCAGCGTGCTGCGCGAGTCTTCGCACAGGTAGTGCACCTGTGAAGCGGCGTCGGTGGGGTAAATGCCGTTGGACACCCCGCCGGCGCTGAGCACGGCCAGGTCGGCCAGCACCCATTCCACGGTGGTGTTGGACAGGATCGAGGAGGTTTGGCCAGGCTCAAAGCCCAGCGCCATCAAGCCGTGCGCCAACTCGCGCACGGCCTGGGCGGTTTGGTCCCAGCTCCAGCTGCGCCACACGCCCAGGTGCTTTTGGCGCATCCAGGTTTGTGCGCCACGTTTGCTCACCGCGTTCCAGAACATCGCGGGCAAGGTGTCGCCAGCCACCACCAGTTCTGGCTGGGGTTGGATGTGGGCCAGATCCCAGAGTTGACTCATATGCCCATCACCTCCAGGTCTTCTTCTTTTTCCAACGCCTGTCGGCGCGCACGCCCTCAGCCTTCATGCCCAGGTAGAACTCCTTGATGTCGTCCTTCTCGCGCAGGTTTTCGCAGCTGTCTTCCATCACGATGCGCCCGTTTTCCAGTACGTAGCCGTAGTCGGCAGCATTCAGCGCCATGTTGGCGTTTTGCTCCACCAGCAAGAGCGTGGTGCCACGCTCGCGGTTGATGCGCACGATGATTTCGAAGATCTCGCGGGTGAGGCGTGGCGACAGGCCCAGGCTGGGCTCGTCCAACAAAATCAGGTCGGGGTTGGCCATCAGAGCGCGGCTGATGGACAGCATCTGCTGCTGGCCGCCCGACAGCAACCCGGCGTCTTGCGCCATGCGTTCACGCAGGATGGGGAAATAGGTGAACACCACTTCCAAGTCACGCGCCACACCGTCACGGTCTTTGCGGGTGTAGGCGCCCATCAAGAGGTTGTCGCGCACCGACAGCAAGGGGAACACCTCGCGCCCCTCGGGCACGTGCATCAAACCCTGCTGCACGATGGTGGCGGGGTCTTGCGCGGTGATGAATTGGCCTTTGAACTCGACCGAGCCTTTGCGCGGGTCGATGATGCCGCTGATGGTTTTCAGAATGGTGGTCTTGCCCGCGCCGTTGCTGCCCAGCACCGTGGCGATTTCACCGCGCTTGACACGCAAACTGACACCGCGAATGGCGCGGATCGGCCCGTAAGCGCTTTCGACGTTGAGCAGCTCCAGAATGGGCCGCTCTGTCGACGCTGATGCAGCGGCTGCTGCAGGTGCCGCGTTGAGAACAGCGCTCATGACTGCCCCTGTGCAGCGGGCGCGGCCGCTTTGGGCCGACGCAAACCGGAAACGTCGTCCATCGACCCCAGGTAGGCTTCAATCACGCCGGGGTGGCTTTGCACCTGCGCCGGGGTGCCAGTGGCCAGCTCTTCGCCCTGGCTCATGGCCAGCACGCGGTCGGATACCTTGGACACCAGGCTCATGTCGTGCTCCACCATCAGCACGGTGATGCCCAGCACGTTCTTGATGTCGGCGATCCAGAACGCCATGTCGTCGGTTTCTTCGACGTTCAGGCCCGACGAGGGCTCGTCCAGCAGCAGCAGCCGCGGTTCGGTGCACAGCGCACGCGCCAGTTCCACCACCTTGCGCACGCCATAGGGCAGGCCGGCCACCATGGTTTCGCGGTGGTGTTGCAGGTCCAAAAATTCGATGACCTCTTCGACCTTCTGGCGGGCTTGCACTTCAGCCGCGCGGGTGGCTTTGGTGAACAGCAGTTCGCTGAAGAAGCCCGTGGCGCGGTGCGTGTGACGGCCGATCAGCAGGTTCTGCAAAACGGTAGCGTGCTCGAAGAGCTCGATGTTTTGAAAGGTGCGGGCTATGCCCAAGCCGGCAATCTGCTCCGGGGCTTGGTCGGTCAGCCGCAGCTGACCGTTAGGGCCCCAATAGTCGATGCTGCCGGTGGTGGGCGTGTAGATGCGGCTGATCAGGTTGAAGACCGTGGTCTTGCCGGCGCCATTGGGGCCGATCAGCGTGAAGACTTCGCCACGCTTGACGTCAAAGCTGACCTTGTTGACGGCCAGCACGCCGCCAAAGCGCACGCTCAGGTCGCGTGCCGACAGCAACACTTCGGGGGCAGCGCTCATTTCAAACGGTCCGACTTCTGGAATGACTTCTGCCGCTTGAACATGCCTTTGCGGTAGAAGGGGAAAAGCTGGAACCAGGTGCGCATCTTCAGCCAGCGGCCATACAGGCCCATGGGTTCGAACAGCACAAAAGCAATCAGTACCAAACCATAGACAGTGCCTTGCAGGCCGGTGGCCTGGCCGATGGCGGCGGGCAGCACGTCTTTGCTCAGCGCAATGAGCTGCGGCATCACGATCAGGAAGATGGCACCCAGGAAGGCGCCATGCACCGAGCCCAAGCCGCCGATCACCACCATCAGCAGCAGGTCGATGCTCTGCGTGATGCCAAACTGGTCCGGCGACAGGAACTGGATCTTGTGGGCGTAGAGCGCCCCGCCCAAGCCGGCCAACGCCGCCGAGAACGCAAACGACATGGTCTTGTAGCGCGCCAGGTGGATGCCCATGCTCTGCGCTGAGATCTCAGAGTCGCGAATGGCCACAAAAGCGCGCCCGGTGCTGGAGCGCAGCAGGTTCAGCACGGCCAGCGTGGACAGCACGGTGACCAGCAGGCACAGGAAGTAGAACTCCATCGGCGTGTCCAGCTTCCAGCTGGCGATGCTGGGCGCCTTGACCGACAGGCCTGCGTTGCCACCCGTCACATGTTCCCAGCGCGCCATGGCTTCTTCGACAATGAAGCCAAAAGCCAGCGTGGCCATGCCCAGGTAGATGCCCTTGACGCGCAGTGCCGGCAGCGCCACCACCACGCCCACGGCTGCAGACAGCAGACCGGCGCACAGCATGGCCAGCGGAAACGGCCAGCCCGCATTGACCAGCACCGCCTGCGTGTAGGCCCCCACGCCCAGAAAAGCCGCGTGACCCAGAGAAAACAGGCCCGTGAAGCCGGCCAGCAGCATCAGCCCCAGCCCCACGGTGGCGTAGATCAGCACAAAGGTCAGCTGCGCCAGCCAGTACTCGGGCACCGCCCAGGGCGCCACCAGCAGGGCCAGGCCCAACGCGCCGTACCAGAAGGTGTGACCGCCGTGTTTGGCCAGTCTGATGTCTTGGTCGTAATCGGTCTTGAAAATGAAGCGCATGGGTCAGACCTTCTTGCGCAGCTTGTCGCCGAACAGACCATTGGGTTTGAGCAGCAGCATCAAGAGCACCACCACGTAGGGCGCGATGTCCTTGAAGCCTTCGGGCAGGTAAAAGCCCGAGACCGCTTCGACAATGCCGATGATCAGGCCACCGACGATGGCCCCCGGCAGGCTGCTGAACCCGCCCACCACCGCCGCGGGGAAGGCCTTCAAGCCAATGAAGCCCATGTTGGCGTGCACGAAGGTGATGGGTGCCAGCAGCAGGCCGGCGATAGCCGCCACACCGGCTGCCAGGCCCCACACCAGCCCGTTGAGCCGCTTGACCGGGATGCCCATGTAGTAGGCCGCCAACTGGTTTTGCGACGAAGCCTGCATGGCAATGCCCAGCGTGCTGTAGCGAAACAGCGCAAACAGCAGCACACACAGCAGCGCGGTGGAGCCGATGACCACCAGTTGCTCGGCCGACAACACCAGCGCCCCGGCGCGCAGCACCTGGCCGGCATAGGGCACGGGCAACGTGTGCGTATCGGTGCCCACGTCGGGAATCATCGTGATGATGCCGCGCAGCACGTAGCCCACGCCGATGGTGAGCATCACGATGGAAAACGCCGGCTGCCCCAGGATGGGCCGAATCACCGCGCGTTCGATCAGCACGCCCACCAGCATCATCGCGACGATGGCCGAAGGCACCGCCAGCCAATAAGGAAAGCCCAGCGCCGTCATGGCGGCCAGGCCGCCAAAGGCACCCACCATCATCAGGTCGCCCTGGGCAAAGCTGACGGTTTCGGTGGCTTTGTAGATGAGCACAAAGCCCAGCGCGATCAGGCCATAGATGCAGCCCTGTGCCACGCCACTGATGAGCAACTGAACCAACTGCAAGAAGTTGTCCCTCTATTCACTGCAACAGCCGCCACCGGCTTCGTGCGCCACGAAGCGGTGCTGCTCGGGCGCCGATTCTCAAGCCAGCGCGTGGCACCAGCGCTCGGGGTTTGCGTCAATGCGGCTGCCCCTGTTGTGTGCAGGGTTAAACCAGCCCAGGTGGTGGCACAAAGCCGCGGAACTCGCGCTCCAGCCATTGCGCAAAGCGCATCACGTCGGGATCGGCAAAGCACGGGCCGATGATCTGCGCGCCCAGCGGCAGGCCGCTCTCGCTCAAACCCAGCGGCACGCTCAAGGCCGGCACACCCACCACCCCGGGGTAACCGGCCCAGAACAGCGCGTCGGTGCTGGGCTGCTGGTGCACAGCGGCCCCACGCTGCACGGGAATCATGCGTTCCCAACGCTGCCCTTGCTGGTTGTGCAAAAAGGCTGGCGTGGTGGCCGTGGGGCAGATCAGCAGGTCATGCTGCTCAAAGAACTGGGCCCACTGCTGGCGCAGGCGCTCGCGGCGCTGGTTCATCAGGTGCCAGTCGCGGTGGCTCAGCGTGATGCCACGAAAGTTGCGCGCCGGGTAGCTCTGGTCTTGTGGGCCATAGGGGCGGGCGCTGGCCTGCGCGGCGGCGTAGCCGGCTTCGTCGTAGTGCGAGCCGGTGGCGGCGCGCAGCAGGTGCAGGTAGACCTCGTGGGTTTCGGCGCTGTCCACCGGACGGGCGTTCAGGCTGACGGCCACGCCAGCGTCGCGCAAGAAACCAACCAGGTGTTGCAGCGCCTGTTGCAGGCCGCTGTCCACTTCGGCCAGCGCGTCGTCCATGATCACCGCCACACGGCAGCGCTGCGGTGGTGTGCCGCGCTCGCGCCAGGCCAAGGGCACGCGGCCCATGGGTGTCATGGCGGTCAGCGGGCTGCTCAGCACGTTCATGGCCAGCGCGATGTCGTGCGCACTGCGCGCCAAAGGACCGGCCACGGCAATGTCAAAGTCGTCGGCGTTGGCCTGCGGGCCCAGCTCATGGCCCAGCAGGGGCACCACACCCCAGGTGGGCTTCAGGCCATACACACCGCAGTAGTGCGCGGGGTTGCGGATGGAGGCGCCAATGTCGCTGCCCAGTTCCAGCGCCGTGAACCCTGCGGCCAGCGCAGCAGCCGAACCGCCCGAAGAGCCACCCGGCGTGCGTGCCGGGTCCCAGGGGTTGCGGGTGGTGCCATAGACGGGGTTGAAGCTTTGCCAATCGGCCAACGAAACGGGCACATTGGTCTTGCCAAAGATGACCGCGCCGGCCGCCTTCAGGCGCTGCACCGTGACGGCGTCGCTGCTGGCGACGTTGTGGCGCGATGCTTCAAAGCCAAACGTGGTGGGCAAGCCGGCCACGTTGAAGGACTCTTTCACCGTCATGGGCAGGCCGTGCAGCGGGCCCCAGTTTTCGCCACGCGCTTGGGCGGCGTCGGCCTCGGTGGCGCGCTGTCGGGCACGTTCGGTGTCCAGCACCACCACGGCGTTGAACTGGGGGTCCAGGCGCGCTATGCGCTGAAGGTAGTGGTCGAGCAATTCCACGCTGGAAAGCTCGCGCCGACGCAAGCGCCGGGCCAGTTCGTGTGCGGGTAAGAAGGCGATGTCGCTCATGGTGTGTGGGTCTTTCGCTTTAGATGGGTGGCCGCGGCACCGGCCCGGTCGATTCCAGTGCCCGCGCAGCGCGCAGCACCAAAGCGTCGGCAAACATGGGGCCCACAATTTGCAGGCCCATGGGCAGCCCGGCCTTTGTCAGCCCGCAGGGCACGGTGACAGCCGGCTGCTGGGTCAGGTTGAAGGGGTAGGAAAACGGCGTCCAACCCAGCATGCTGCGGTCGGTCATGGCCACAGAACCGGCCGGGCGGGCGTCAAAGGCTGGGATGGCCACGCTGGGCGTCACCAGCAAATCGAAACGCTGCATGAATTGCCGCATCTGGGAGCCTAAAGCTCCGCGCTCCAGCACCAGCCGCTGCACGTCCAGCGCCGAATAGCGCTCACCCATCAGCGCTTCGCTGCGGAAGTCAGGGTCGGTCTGCGCCTGCTGGGCGGGCGACAGTGTGTTCCAGATGGTCCAGGCGCCCACAAACCAAAGGCCAATGGTGATGTGCAGCGGGTCGGCAAAGCCCGGGTCCACCGCTTCGACCTGCGCCCCCAGGTCTTGCAGGCGTTGCACACCGGCGTGCACCGCCGCTGCCACTTCGGGATGGACGTTTTGGGCGTAGCCCAGTGTCGGCGAATAGGCCACGCGCAAACCGTGCACGCCGTCTTCCAGGCCCACGGTGTAGTCGCTGTTGTCGGCGGGTAGCGATGTCCAGTCGCGGGCGTCGGGTTGTTTGATCACGTTCATCATCAGCGCCGCGTCGCGCACGCTCATGGTGTGGGGGCCCAGGTGGGCCACGCTGCCAAAGGGCGACAGCGGGTAGGCCGGCACGCGGCCAAAGCTGGGCTTGAAGCCCACGTTGCCGCAAAACGCCGCCGGTATCCGCACGCTGCCCGCGCCGTCGGTGCCGATGGCCAGCGGCCCCATGCCGGCGGCCACAGCGGCGGCGGCGCCGCCCGAGGAGCCGCCGGGTGTTTTGCTCAGGTCCCAGGGGTTGCGGGTGATGCCGCTGGCCGGCGAATTGGTTTCGCCCTTGCAGCCAAATTCGGGTGTGGCGGTCTTGCCCAGCAGCACCACGCCGGCTTCGCGCAGGCGCGCCGTGGCGGGGGCATCGACGTCCCAGGCCTGGTCGCGCAGTACCGTGTGGCTGCCGCGCAGGGTGGGCCAGCCCTTGGCCAACACCAAGTCCTTGATGGAGGCGGGCACGCCATCCAGCGGTGACAACGGTTGGCCCTGCTGCCAGCGCAAGGCGCTGGCGCGGGCGCTGGCCAAGGCGTCTTCGGCGGCCACCAGGCAAAAGGCGTTCAAGGCGGGGTTGCGGGCTTCGATGCGGGCCAGCACGGCTTGGGTGGCCTCCAAGGGCGTTGCTTGACCGCTGCGGTACAGCGCCTGCAGTTGATGGGCCGTGCAGTCGGCCAGCTGGCTTGGGTGGGTGCTCATGCACCGATGTTGCAGTGCGAATGCCACATGGCGCGACGGGGAATGCCCTCAGATTCACTGGCCGGGGGCAGGGCGATGATGCTGGCCAGTGAAACCCGCCTTATGCCAACCATCAGGAGATCCCCATGAAGCTTGTCATCGCCCAGATGAAGCACGAGACCAACACCTACTCCCCCGTGCCCACGCCATTGGCCCGTTTTGCCACCGGCCAGGCCGTGCCGCCTGAAGGTGACGAAGCGATAGCCGCCTACCGTGGCACCGGCTCGGCCTTGGCAGCCTTCATCGACCTGGCCGAAGCCGCTGGCGCACAGATCGTGGTGCCCATCGCCGCTGCCGCTTGGCCCAGTGGCCCGGTGCACGACGAGGCCTTTGAACACATCGCCAGTCGCATCTGCGCAGCAGTGGCGCAGGGCTGTGACGCGGTGCTGCTGGACTTGCATGGGGCCATGGTCACCCAGACTTACGAAGATGGCGAGGGCGAGTTGCTGCGCCGCCTGCGCGCCATTGCGCCGCACGTGCCCATTGGCGTGGCGCTGGACATGCACACCAACCTGTACGACGCCATGGGCCAGCACGCCACGGTGTTGGCGGGCTACCAGACCTACCCGCATGTGGATGTCTACGAGACCGGCCAACGTGCAGGCCGCGCGGTGCTGGCGCTGCTGGCCAAGAAAGCCCAGCCGACCATGGCGTTTGGACGCCAGGCCATGCTGCCGCACGTGATGCGCCAGGGCAGCGACGATTCACCCAACCGCGAACTGCAACAACGCTGCCGCGAGATGGAAGCGCAGGGCGCGCTGGCGGCTAGCGTGTTTGTGGGTTTCCCCAACGCCGACATCGAGTTTGCCGGTCTGTCGGCGGTGGTGGTGACCAACAACGACCCGGCTTTGGCTCAAGCCTGGTGCGACGAACTGCTGGCGATGGCATGGCAGCAACGCCAGGCCTTTGTTTATCAGATCGAGCCTTTGGCGAAGTCCATGGCGCGAGCCGTTGAACTGGCCGCTGCGAAGCCTGCTGGCAGTGGCCCCATCGTGCTGCTGGACCACAGCGACAACTGCGCCAGCGGCGGCACCATGGACACCATGACGGTGCTGGGCGCCATGCTGGACGCCGGCCTGAAAGACGCCGCTGCCTTTGCCATCTTCGACCCCCAGGCGGTGCAGACCATGATGGCTGCCGGCGTGGGCGCGCAGGTCACGCTGCAGCTGGGTGGCAAGCTGGACATGCCGTCTATAGGCCTGAAGGGCCAGCCGCGCCAGGTCCGTGGCCGTGTCAAGCTGATCTGCGACGGCCGCTACCGCAACCTGGGCCCGATGGGGCGCGGTGAACTGGGCAGCATGGGCACCACCGCGGTGCTGGACACCGGCAGCGTGCAAATTGTGGTCATCAGCGACCACGTCGAACCGCACGACCTGGCCATCTTCCACGCGGTCGGCATTGCGCCGCACACGCTGCGCTTCTTGATGCTGAAGAGCCGCATCCACTGGCGCGCCGGCTTGGCCGCGCTGGCCGGCGGGGTGGTGGAGTGCGCGGGCACGGGGGTCTGTACGTCGGACTACGAGGTGCTGGCTTTCAAGCGGCTGCGGCGGCCGATGTTTCCTTTGGATGCCTGATACCACTTCGCTCTCAAGTGCATGGGAGGTTTGAGTCGGATGAGGCAGCTTGCGGCGCATTGCGGACTTTCGTCCTGTGGCGATCGCGTGCGCTTGGGGTGCCCTGCTGCGCTCATGTCCCCCGCGCCGGGCTGCGCCCGCCGCTCCTCCTAATACTTCGCTCCGCAGGGCACCCCAATCGCCCGCTCACTCACCAGCGGTAGCGTTCCTATTTCGGGGCCCACAGCCATGGTGGATAGACGAGGGCAATGGGTACCGGGCGCAGCGAAGTATTAGGAGGAGGACCCGGCGAAGCCGGGGCCGGGGGACATGAGCGGAGCCCGGTACCCGTTGACCTCGTCTCGCCACAGACCCTGACCCGCTTGCCCGCGCCATGTCAGTTGCGTAATTTCGACTCCAAGCGCTGAGCGTCCGCAATGCGCCGTAAGCCGAAGTGACCTACCTACCCAGATGGCTGCGAGTGAACGCAACCCGGCATGAACAGCCGCGTCGGCCACTTGGCCCAACAGTTTGTGCTGCGGGTGCAGGCCGTCATCAGTTAACCGCTAGCCCAGCACTTGACCAACCCGTTTGGGTTGAAGGGTATCGCTGGTTGCATGACTTCAGCGCCGGCGCTCAAGGCCTGGTGCGTGTGGACGCAGGCAGATTTCTCCACGGCAGGTCGCCCGGGTCGGCCGCCATCGGCCCGGCCGCCTTGGCCACCAGCACATGGCTGGCGTGGGGCTGGAAGTCGGCGCGGAAGTGCACCGAGCTCTTCACCACCACCAGCCGCGTCTGCTCGGTGTGGATGCCCACCATGCGCAGCAACTGGCGGTCGAGCAATTGCTTTTTGCCGCTGGTGACGGCAACGCGAATGCCGTCAATTTCCAGGCATGCGCTCAGCCCCAAGCGCACCGTCAGGCCACGCATCATCGGGCCGGTGAGGGTGCACACGCCGTCGCTCAGGGCCAGCACCTTGAAGCGGCCGGTCACGGGCGGGTCGCTGGCGTGGCCGGTGAAGGTGGGCACAGCCTTGCCCAGGCTGATGTGGATGTCAGCGCCGATGCCGGCTGCGTGCGCCGCCTGTGCGGCGGCCGGGTCGAACATCAGGCCCAGGGCCACCTGGCCGGGAAAGCGTTGGCCGGCACCCTGGGCGCGCAGCGCGTGCAGCATGCCGGTGGTGTTGCTGTCGCCGCCGGCGCCAGGGTTGTCTTGGGTGTCGGCCACCACCACGGGCAGTGCGGCGGTGTCTGCCAGGGCCAAGGCTTGCACCACACATTCACGCGCTGGCAGCACCGTCACGCGCCACTGGGCGGGGTCGGCTGCGCGGGCGTGCAGGCGCTGCACCGCGGTTTGGGCGCGTTCACCGTGGGCCCAGATCATGGGCGCGCACTCGGCGAAGTCGGCGGCCGGGAAGCCAGGGCAGAAGTTCAGCACGGTGCCCAGTTCACGGTCCAGCGCCAGCAGTTCTTCGTACAGGCCTTGCGCGGGTTGCAGCAAGGTGCTTTGGGCGTTGAGAGGGATCAGGTAGGGCAGGCGCTGCGCGTGCATGGGCTCGCGCTGACCGGCTTTGAGGCGGCGGGCCATCAGCTCGGCGGCCAACTCGCCGGTGTCGGCCATGTCCACGTGTGGATAGGTGCGGTAGGACACCAAGGCGTCGGCCTCGCGCAGCATGCGCTGGGTGACGTTGGCGTGCAGGTCCAGGCTGGCGCAGATGGGCACGCTGGGCCCCACCAATTCACGCACGCGGCCCAGCAACTCGCCTTCGCTGTCGGCGGCGTTTTGGGCCACGGCGGCGCCGTGCAGGTCCAGGTAAACGCCGTCCAGGCCACCGGACTGCTGGGCTGATCTCACGTCGTCGCAGATGGCCTGGCAGATGCGCTCGAAGGCGTCTTCGGTGACGTAGGAAGATGGAATGGCGCCTGCCCATGCCGATGGGATCAGCGTCCAGCCCTTGCGCTTGGCCCCGGCGATGAAGCCGGCCACGGGAATGTTGATGCCACTCAATTGCTCCTGCATGGCTTGCCCGCGCACAAACGCGGGGAAAGAGTCGCCACGGGTGAAGGCAGCCCAGTCGGCCAGGCTGGGGGCGAAGGTGTTGGTTTCGTGTTGGTAGCCGGCGATCAGGATGCGGGTCATGGCGGGGTCAGTGGAGCGAGTGGTGTGTGAGGTGGGTTGGGGTGGAGAGGAGAGGGTAGGGGTGAACGTGCGCGCCCGATGTGGGCCGCCCATCAATTCTTGCGCGGCTGCAGCAGCACAGCACCCGCACCGATCAGCACCAGCGCAAAGCCGCCCCAGTCGAGCAAGCTGGGCCGCTCGCCGACCAGGGCCATGGCGCCCAGAACGCCCACCAGCGGTACCAGCAGCGTGGTCATCGCGGCCACACCGGCACCCGAGCGCGCCAGCAGCTTGAACCAAAGCAGATAGGCCAGCGCAGTGGCCAGCAGCACGTGAAAGATGAAGGCCAGTGCCACGGTGCTGGTCACGCGCTGCGGCAAGACTTCGCCGGCCAGCTGGGCGCCCAGCAAGCAGACCGTTGCACCCAGCGCCAACTGCCAGGCCAGGCTGCGCGCAGGGTCTCCCTGCACCACCCAGCGTTTGGACACCGCCGTGCCCAATGCCCAGGAAAACGCGGCCAGCAAAGGGAAGACCAGGCCCCAGCCACTGCCGGCGCGGCCGGTCTGGGTCAGCGCAGGCCAGGCCAGCAAAACAATGCCCAAGCTGCCCAGTGCCAGGGCCCAGGCACCACGGCGCGAGACACGTTCGCCCAGAATGACCCAGGCCAGCAGCACCGCCATCAAGGGCATCGTGAAAGTCAGAACCGCCGCCCGCGATGCGGTGGTGTGCAGTTGGGCAAAGGCCGTGCACAGGTTGAAGCCCACCACATTGAGCAAACCGCTGGCGGCGATGGGCAGCCACTCTGAACGTGGCGGCACCACAGGTGTGCGCTGCCACAGCACCACCGCCAGCAGCACCACGGCCGCGCCTGTGAAGGCCAATCCGCGCATGTAAAACGGCGGCAGGCCGGTGAGCATGATCTTTACCACCGGCCAGTTCAGGCCCCAGAACAGGCCCAGCAGCGGCGGAATCCACCAGATGCCGATCAGGTCACCGCGGGGCGAATTGGTTGACGGCTTCAAACGCGGCCCGGCGTTTGAAGGTCAGCGTGCCATAGCACCAGCCGCTTCGGAACGCCCAAACGCAAACTGCTTGCCCGGTGCGGCCGCAAACAGCGCCTGGGTGTAAGCGTGCTGCGGGTTGCCAAAGACCTGATGGGCCGGGCCATATTCCACCACTTCGCCTTTGCTCATCACGGCCAGCGTGTCGCAGACCTGCGAGGCCACGCGCAGGTCGTGGGTGATGAAGAGCATGGCAATCTGCAGCCGCTCGCGGATTTCTTCAAACAGGCGCAGCACCTGGGCCTGCACCGACACGTCCAGTGCGCTGACGGCCTCGTCGGCCACCAGCAGTTCGGGTTCCATCATCAGCGCGCGGGCGATGCAGATGCGCTGGCGCTGGCCGCCGCTGAACTGGTGCGGGTAACGGTCCATGGCGCTGGTGTCCATGCGCACCAGGCCCAGCAGCTCATGGGCCTTTGCCATCGCGGCTTGCAGCGTCATGCCGTAGTTCATCGGCCCTTCGATCAAGGCTTGGCCCACGGTACGGCGCGGGTTGAGCGAGCGGTAGGGGTCCTGGAAGACGATCTGTACCCGCCGGCGCAAGGGTCGCAGCGCGGACGCTGACAAGGTAGCGATTTCGTCGCTGCCCAGCATCAGCGAGCCGGCGGTGGGGTCGACCAGGCGCACCACGCAACGTGCTACGGTGCTCTTACCCGAACCGGACTCGCCAACGATGCCCAGCGTCTGGCCGCGCCGTATCGACAGGTTGACGTCCTTGGCGGCGTGCACGGTGCGCTGTTTGCCAAACCAGCTTTTGTCTTGGTAGGTCTTGGCCAGGCCCTTGATCTGCAAGACCAGCGGTGCGGTGTTGTCGACCGGCCGCTCGGTGGTGTTGAGCGTGGGCACGGCGGCCATCAGCATGCGGGTGTAGTCGTGCTGCGGTGTCTGCAGCACCTTGGTCTTGGGGCCCAGTTCCACCAGGTCGCCCAGGCGCAAAACCGCCACGCGGTCAGCGATGTCGGCCACCACGCCAAAGTCATGGGTGATGAACAGCACGCCAGTGCCGTGGCGCTGTTGCAGGTCGAGCACCAGTTTCAGGATCTGCGCCTGGGTGGTGACGTCCAGCGCGGTGGTGGGCTCGTCGGCGATCAGCAGCACCGGGTCCAGCACCAGCGCCATGGCGATCATGATGCGCTGGCGCTGGCCGCCTGAGAGCTGGTGCGGGTAGCTGGCCACCATGCGCTCGGGGTCGGGCAGCAGCACCTCGCGCACGATGGACAAGACTTTTTCGCGCCGCTGCTCGGCAGTCAGCGGTGTGTGCTGGCGCAGCACCTCGTCGATCTGGTCGCCGCAGCTCATCACCGGGTTCAACGCGGTCATCGGCTCTTGGAAGATCATGCCCATGCGGGTGGCCCGCAGCTCGCGAAGTCGCGACAGCGGGGCGTGGGTGATGTCTTCTCCCTGCAAGAGGATCTGGCCCGCGCGCACCGGCAGCGACTTGGGCAGCAGGCCCATCACGCTCTGGGCGATGACGCTCTTTCCCGAGCCCGATTCGCCCACCAGGCACAGCGTTTCGCCGCGGCCTACGCTGAAGCTGACTTTTTGCACCGCGGTGGCGCGGTCACCCCCAGAGGGCAGGGCGATGGTGAGGTCACGAACCTCGAGGATGGGTGCTGAAGAGTTCATGCTGGGTTCAGCCGCGCTTGGCCATCTTGGGGTCCAGCGTGTCACGCAAGCCGTCGCCAAGGATGTTGACGGCCAGCACGGTCACCGCCAAGAAGATGCCGGGGAAAAAGATGTTGTGCGGGTAGTCGTTGAACTGCGCGCGGCCTTCGGCCATCACATTGCCCCAGGTGGGGATGTCAGGCGGCAGGCCCACGCCCAGGAAGGACAGGATGGCTTCAGTGAGGATGCCCGAGGCACAGATGAACGTGCCCTGCACCACCAGTGGCGCCACGGTGTTGGGCAGGATGTGGCGCAACATGATCTTCCAGGTGGCGGTGCCCATGGCCACCGCCGCTTCCACATACGGTTCTTCGCGGATGCTGAGCACCAGCGAGCGCACCAGCCGGGTTACCCGCGGAATTTCGGGTATCGCGATGGCCACGATCACGGTGGTCAGGCTGCCGCGCCACATGGCCACCAGCGCGATGGCGATCAGGATGGCGGGGATGGCCATCAGGCCGTCCATCACCCGCATCAAGGGGCCGTCCAGCCAGCGGAAAAAGCCCGAGCACAGGCCCAGCACGATGCCGATGCTCATGGCCAGGATGGCGGTGGAAATGCCGACGATCAGCGACACACGCGTGCCGTAGATGACGCGGCTGTACACGTCACGCCCAAAGCTGTCCGAGCCCATCAGGAACTGGTGCTTCAGCGTGTCGCCCTCCAAGGTGGTGATCTCGCCCATCTTGCCGGGTGTGAGGTCGCGGCTGGCGGGGTCAAACAGCGATGGGTCCACCGTACCCAGCCAGGGCGCAGCCAGTGACAACAGCACCAGAAAAAGCAGCGCCGTGCCGCCGATGCGCACCGACAGGTTCTTGCGCACGCGCTGCCACGCGCTGGCGGTGTGCACGATGGTGGCCGACTCGACCGAGAGGGCCTCAAACGTGGTGTCGGGGGTGGCTTGGGCCATGGTGGTCAGTAGCGAATGCGCGGGTCGAAAAACACGTAGCTCATGTCGACCAGCAGGTTGACCAGCACATAGACAAAAGAGAACAGCAGGATCACGCCCTGGATGGTGGGGAAGTCGCGCGCCAGCACGGCGTCCACCGTCAGGCGGCCCAGGCCCGGGATGGCGTAGACCGATTCGGTCACCACCACACCGCCAATCAGCAGCGCAATGCCAATGCCGATCACGGTGGCAATCGGCACCGCTGCATTGGCCAGCGCGTGGCGCATCAGCACCTGGTTTTCAGGCAGGCCTTTGGCGCGCGCGGTGCGGATGTAGTCCTCGCCTAGTGTTTCCAGCACGGAAGCGCGGGTCACGCGGGCAATCAAGGCCACGTAGATGAAGCTCAGCGTCAGTGCCGGCAGCGCCAGGTGGTAAAGCCAGGGCCCGACACCGTCGCCAATGCGCTTGTAGCCCTGCACTGGAAACCAGCCCAGCTTCAAGGACACCAGCCAGATCAGCACATAGGCCACCACAAACACCGGCACCGAAAAGCCCAAAACCGAAAAAGCCATCAAGCTACGGTCCAGCCAGCCGCCAAATCGCCAGGCTGCCAGCACGCCCAAAGGCACTGCCACCAGCACGGCCACGGTGATGGTGATGACAGCCAACGACAGCGTGGGCTCGAGCCGCTGCGCGATCAGCGTGGCGACGTCGGTCTTGTAGTAATAGCTCTGGCCCAGGTCGCCGGTCAGCAGGTGGCCCGCCCAGATGAAGAATTGCTCGGGGATGGAACGGTCCAGACCCAGGCTGGTGCGGATCTGCGCGATTTGCTCGGTGCTGGCCGCGTCGCCGGCGAGCACGGCGGCCGGGTCGCCTGGGGTGAGCCGCAGCATCAAGAACACCAGCACGGCCACGATCAGCAGCACCGGTAAGGTGGACAGCAGGCGGCGGGCCAGGAACTTGAGCATGGACGGGGTGACTTGGAAAAAGAGGCGGCTGGCACCTGAAAAACAGCCCCGTGGCCGTAAGCCCGGGGCTGTCTGTCGGGTCAGCGTGGCATCAGTTCTTCTTCAGGTTCCAGTAGATGTTGCCGTTGGTGACGAAGAAGCCGCTGATGTTTTTGCGTGCGGCCATGGGCTGCATGAACTCGCCCAGCGGCGCGTGCGTGGCCACTTCAAAAGCGCGTGTGTGCATGGCATCGGCCAGCTTCTTCTTGGCCGGCTCATCGGTTGCGCGCATGAACTGGTTGCGCAGTTCGGCCAGCTTGTCGTCGCTGGCCCAACCAAACCAGGTGCTCTTTTCGCCGCGCGTGTCCATCGTCGGGTTGGCGATGGGGTTCCACACGTCAAAGGTTTGCCAGGCGGTGAGGAACATGTGCCAGCCGCCCTTGTCCGGCGCGTCTTTCTTGGCCCGGCGGCCCACCAGCGTCTGCCAGTCCATGGCCTGCAAGTCGACCTTGAAGCCGGCCTGGCGCAACAGCTGCGCTGCCACGTCGGGCAGCTTTTGAATGCTGGCCAGGTCGGTGGGCTTCAGGATGACGATGGGTGTGCCGTCGTAGCCGCTGGCCTTGAGCAGGTCCTGCGCCTTCTTCATGTTGCTCTTGGCCTGGATGTCGCTGCCAGCGGTGCTGCCAAAGGGCGTGCCGCAGATGAACATCGAAGGGCAGGTCTTGTACAGCTCTTTCACGCCAACCGAAGCGCGCAGGAAGGGCTCTTGAGCAAACGCGGCCAGCGCGGCCTGGCGCACCTTGACGTTGTCAAAAGGCTTGTGCAGGTGGTTGAAGCGGGCCATGTACTGCAAGCCATAGGTGGCGTACTTGGGCAGCTGGATGTTGGCGTCGCCCTTGGCGGTTTCAAAGTGGTCGAAGGGCAGGGCTTCGATGATGTCGACTTCGCCCTTTTGCAAGGCGTTGATCTGGGCCTGGCCGTCGCGCAGCGCCAGGTTCCATTCCACGCGATCGACGTACACGTGTTTGCCGCCCGTGGTGCCGTTGGGCGGCTCGCTGCGTGGCACGTACTTGGCAAACTTGGTGTAGACCGACTTGTCGCCCGGCTTGAATTCGTCACGCTTGAAGACATAGGGCCCGGAGCCGATGTGCTCTTCAATCTGCTTGAACGGATCGGTTTCGGCCATGCGCTTGGGCACGATGAAAGGCACGTTGGAGCTGGGCTTGCCCAGGGCGTCCAAGACAAAGCCACAAGCTTCACCCAAAAAGATGCGGAAGGTGTCGGGCGCGGGCGTGTCCATGCGCTGCACAAACTGCATCAGCGCGCTGCCCATGGCGTCGCGTTTACCCCAGCGCTGCAGGCTGGCCACCACGTCTTCGCTGGTGACGGGCTTGCCGTCATGGAATTCCAGGCCTTTGCGCAGCTTGAAGGTCCACAGGCGGTTGTCGCCGCTGACGGTCCAGCTGTCCACCATCTGCGGTTTGACCTTGCCGGTTTCGTCGGTGCCAAAGAGTGTGTCGTAGATCATGTAGCCGTGGTTGCGGCTCATGTAGGCGGTGGTCCAGATGGGGTCCAGCACCGCCAGGTTGGAGTGCGGCACCACGCGCAGCACGGTGCCCTGGGCCATGGCGCCCGGGGCGGCAAGGGCGGCCAGGGTCGAGACCACAGCGGCAATCAAGGAACGACGGGCAAGCTTCATGGCGTGAATATCCTTTGACGGGACGTTGGCAATTTCCCCAGCGCGACAGCCAGGGTGATCATGTTCATTTTGACCGTCGATCGTGCGCAGCCCATCCGGACTAACACGGGCGAACGGACGCTTGGCCTTTTCCAGTATCAATTTTGAGCAAAGCCTGCTGCGGGTTTTCCGTAGCCTGGCCGATGGGCGCCGGTTCACCTGAAAGATCAGGCCGTGCGCCTCAGGGTCTGCGAGGGCAGCTCGCCAAACTGAAACCGGTAGTCACGGGCAAACTGGCCCAAGTGCCAAAAGCCCCAGCGGAAGGCGGTCTGCGCCACGTTGGCAACACCCTGGCGAAGCTCGCGGCGGACTCGGCCCAGGCGCAGCGCGCTCAGGTACTTGATGGGGCTGCTGCCCAGCACTTCTTGAAAACAGTAGTTCAGCTGGCGGCGGCTGACCCCGAGGGCCAGGCAGACCTGCGGAATGGACAAAGGGGTTTCTGCATGGTCCAGCATCAGTTCGCTGGCACGCTTGACCAAGCGGCGGCGGTCCAGGCGCTGGGCATCAATGTGGCCAGACACCTGCTCAGGAAGGGCTTCGATCCATTCCATCAGCAGGCTGTCGCGCCAGGCGGTCAATTCGGCACCGCTGGGCACGGCAAGGTGCGCAGCAGACAACCTGTCCATCAAGTTCAGGTGCAGTTGACGCACCGCGTGGGCGGCAGCGGGGCGTGCCCGCAGCACCCGCTGTTGGTTGAGCCAAGCAGACGGCGTCTTTTGGTACATGTGCTGCCACAGCGGCGCCAGCAAGGCCTGGTCCACCACCACGGCGATCAAGGCAAACCCGGGCGGTGTCACCAAGTCCAGCGTGTCGCCTTTGCCCACCATGATGTCGTCTTGGGCCGCTCGCTGGCCGCTGAAGATGGCAGAACCGGCCGATGACAGCTGCATGGCCAGGCCAAAAGCCCCATGTCCCAGCGCGCCCTGCTGGTGCAGTGCGCGGTTGGCGTCTTCGCGCACCAGGCGCAGGCCAGGCAACTGAATGTGGTGCAGCCGGCCGCGGAAGGGGCCGCCTGAGAGTTGTTCGTAGTGCATGGCCCAGCCGGGTTGCGCCATGGCCTGGGCGTCGGCGTCTTGCGTCTCCACCACCCAGTGCCGTGCGCCGTCGGTCACTGGGCTTTGGCCGTTATTTTTCCCGTTGTAGGTGCCATCCCAAGCAGCAAAGCCTGTCTCAGCGTCTGGGGCCTCAGGGGGCAACAGGCTGCTGGGCGTGGTGTGGCTGGCCATGTTCAGTTTCACGCAGACCGCAGACCCACCACGGCCTGTTCGGTCGCTTCGCAGGCTTGTGCCCAGACGGCCTGTTTCCAGTCGCTGCCGCTGGGGTAGAAAGCGTCCAGCATCTGCTGTTGAATGGCTGCAGCCTGCGCTGGGTCTCGTTGGGGCTGGGCATACCAGCACTGTTCTGCGCAAAGGGCCTCGTGCATGGCCGCGCTGGGCAGGGTGCCAAATTCCAGGCAGATGCCGGTGTAGGCGGCGTGGGGGCACTCATCCGCCACGGCGTTCTGGATCGGCCCGGTCATCGGAATGCTGGTGGAACTGCCGGTGTGCACCGACGTGATGTTGTCACCCCACCAGCGGCGAGCGCGTCGCAAAGCGCCGCCCTCGTCGTCGCAAGCGAAGATGCGTTCGCCCACCCCGTAAGGTCCCAAGCCGGTGTGCAGGTCGATCCACACCAAGTGCTCAGCCGATGCCACATGCCGGCGCAACACCTGGCGAAACACGCGGTTGCTCCAACTGGGCTGCAGCCCGCCAAAGAACAGCCCGTGGGGGTGGCTGTGCTGGCCGCCTGACAAGGCCAATTGGCTGCGCCGTGGCCCCAGTGATGACTTCCAAGCGGCCAGCTCCTGTTGCTGTTGTGGGCTGGGTGGCCAGCTGGCGGGCAGCAGCAAGCGGTGGAAGTTGCCGTAGTCGCTGTTGACGGGCAGGGGCTGCGTGAAGTCAATGAAGTTGCGGTTCAGGTCCACGTTGTCTTCGTTGACCCGGCGGCAAAAGGAAAATCCGTAAGGGTTGACGGCGTGCACGTGCAGCACCGCCAGATCCTGTTCGTCGGGCCCCACCAGCTCGGGCCGAAGCGTCAACAGGCCCGTTTGCACGGCACTGCCGGCAAAGCCTTCCACGCCGTGCACCCCGCTGGTCAGCACCAGCACCTGACGAGGCGTTGCGGGGCCGTCGCGCACCACATCCATGGCCAGTTCTTCGCCGTCCTTGCCGGGCAGGGGATGCACATGGTGCTCGACCTGCAGGCCGCGCTGGCCAGCAGCGGCCAGCAAGCGCTGGCGTGCCATGGCATAGCTGCTGCTGAAGAGGTCTGCAGGTTTGGGCGGGCTGTGGCCGACTTTGGACATGGGTCTCATATTGCCAGAGGCCAAGGGCGTCGAACCCCTTGCGCAGGGACCATGTGCTTCGGGGAAACCCGCTTCAAAGCCTGCGCAATCCTGATAGCCGCAACGATTGGCACTGCCTACCATCGCGATCAGGAACTCCGACCATGACTCTGCGCATTGCGATCCTCAACAACAACACCGACCGCTCGGCTTTTGCCAAGGGGTTTCCGGACGATGGGCAAAAGGTTGCAGCCGGCATCCGACCTTGGCGGCCCGATTGGCAGTGCGAGGTCTGGCAAGCCAGTGATGGTCAATTTCCAGTCGACCCGTCTGTTTACCAAGGGTGGGTGCTGACGGGCAGCGTGGCTTCGGTCAATGAAGGCCAGCCCTGGATGTTGAAGCTGGCCGACCTGGTGCGCGGGCTGCACCAGCGCCGAGTGCCCTTGGTGGGTTTGTGTTTTGGTCACCAGATGGTGGCTCACGCCTTGGGCGGTGTGGTGGGCGGCTCGCCGCAGGGCTGGCGCATTGGCACGGCCCGCACCCATTTCACCGAAACACCAGCTTTCATGCAGCCCCCACTTGCCCAGTTGAATCTGTTTGCAGCGCACCAAGAGCAGGTCTTGCAAGTGCCGGCCTGCGCCCGCGTGATGGGTGGCGATGACTTTGCCCCGGCTGCTGCGCTGGCCGTGGGGGACCACATCTTCACCACCCAGTACCACCCCGAACTCAGCCGCGATTTCATGCAGGCTTTGTTGGTGGAGCACGGTTCGTACTGGGCAAGCGATCTGGTGGCGCGGGCTCGCACGCAGATCGAAGAGCCGGTAGATGCGGAAGTGTTCATGCGCTGGTTGGTGCAGTTTTTTGAGATGCCACGGGCAGCGTTGAGGGCAAGCGTTGAGGGCAAGCCATGACCATCTGGAACCCCACCGACAGCGGGCACGCGGACCTGTCCAGCCACGACAGCTTCACCGCCGGCGCGCCGCACAACACCTTTGCCCGCTTGCGGCGTGACGAGCCCATGGCCTGGTGTGAATTTCCTGGCGCCAAGGGCTTTTGGAGCGTGACGCGGCATGCCGACATCCTGGCCTTGAACCGCGACTTCGAAACCTTGTCCTCAGCGCATGGCATCCGCTTGGAAGACCAGGACGAAGAAGAGGTGCTGGCCCGGCGCACCTTCCAAGAGACCGACCCGCCCGAGCACACGCGCACGCGCACGCTGGTGGCCAAGGCATTCTCCAAACCCATGGTGGCCTTGTTTGAAGACCAGGTTCGCGATCTGTGCCGGGAGATCTTGGACCGTGCCCTGGCCCAGGACGAGTTTTGCGCCGTGAAGGAGGTGGCGCGGCAGCTGCCCATGCGCATGTTGGGGCGCATCATCGGCACGCCTGACGAAGACCTGGACTGGCTGGTGGCCCGGGGCGACGCCCTCATCGCCAACACCGATGCCGACTTCACCAGCCATGTGCTGGACCAAAGCAACACCGACGCCTTTCGCTTGATGCCGTTTCGCTCGCCCGCCGGCGCTGAGCTCTACAGCTATGCGCAGCGCTTGATGGACAACAAACGCCGCGCGGGCGACATCTCGGGTGTTTTGCACCTGATCACCCAACCCGACGCGCACGGGCAGGTCATCAGCGACACCGAGTTTCGCAATTTCTTTTGCCTGCTGGTGGCTGCGGGCAACGACACCACGCGCTACTCCATTGCGGCTGCCTTGCACGCGCTGGTGCATCAGCCGGGCTTGCTGCAAGCGCTGCAAGGGCAGCCCGACGGTGTACCCATTTGGGACACCGCCGCCGATGAGTTCATCCGCTGGGCCTCGCCCGCGATGTACTTCCGGCGCACCGCCATGCGGCCTTTTGAGCTGCACGGCAAACAGGTGCAAACCGGCGACAAGGTGGCGCTGTGGTTTGTGTCGGGCAACCGCGATGAGGCGGCGTTTGACAAGCCTTTTGAAGTCAACCTTTCCCGCACCCCCAACCGGCATCTGAGCTTTGGTCAAGGCGGACCCCACGTGTGCCTGGGCATGTGGCTGGCGCGCCTGGAGGTGCGCGTGCTTTTGCAGGAATGGGTGCGGCGTGTGCGTGATGTGCAAGCCAGCGGCCCGCACCAGTTTTTGCGCAGCAACTTTGTGGGTGGCATCAAGCGGCTGCCTGTACGCGTTTGGCGTGTTTGACGACCCCTGGCGTCTCACCCCCACGCAACCCATCTCACCCAATCCACTGGCCCATACCCTATGCAAGCCCTGACCCCCGAACGCCTGCGCGTGCTTTTTTGCGACCACCTGAACATCGTGCGCGGCAAATACGTGCCCTGGCGCAACCGCGATGGCGGCGCTCGCTTTTGCCGTGGCACTTTTGGTGTGGGCTACGACAAAGACCTGATTCCCGCGCCAGGCGCGATGGTGCTGGACGGCCTGCCCGACATGGAAGCGGTCTACCAGGCCGAAGCCGCGCGACCGGGCTGGGAGCCCAACACCCGCGTCGCCATCTGCGACCTGCATGACAACCAGGGCCAACCTTTGCCGATGTGCGGGCGCGGCGCGCTCAAACGCGCCATCGCCGACTGGAACGCGCTGGGCTATGACCCCATGGTGGGCATCGAACTCGAGGCCTACGCCTTTCAGATCGAAGCCGACGGCAGTTTGAAGCCCTATGAAACGCCGTCTTCTCACGTTTACGCCACCGGGCCCTTTGCCGACCCGCGGGGCTTCACCGACGCCATCTGGGCGCAGGCGGCCGCTTGCGGTTTGCCCATCGACAGCCTGAACACCGAGTACGACTCACCGCAGTTTGAATTGACCCTGACCTTCGACCACGCCTTGAAGGTGGTCGACGACATCGTGCTGTTTCGACTGATGGCCCGAGAGGTGGCCTTCAAGCACGGCATCTTGTTGACCTTTTTGCCCAAGCCTTTGCTGGCGCAGGGGGGCAGCGGGGTGCATGTGAATTTCTCGTTGCGCCACCGCGCGGGCCCGCAAGTGGGGCAAAACGCCATCAACGGCGGGCACGATCCGAAGGCGCTGAACCCACTCACCCGCAGTTGCATCGCCGGGCTGATGCACCACCACGGCGCCATGGCCGGCTTGGCCGCGCCCTGTGTGAATTCCTATGAACGGCTCAAGCCCGCCACGTTGTCTGGCTTCTGGCAAAACTGGGGCGTGGACCACCGCAACGTCACCGTGCGTGTGTCGGCTGAAGACGGCGCCAGCGCGCGCCTGGAACACCGCATGGGCGATGGCGCCGCCAACCCCTACACGCTGGTCGCTGCGGTGTTGCAGGCGGCGCGTCTGGGCTTGCAGCACGGTTATCCCTTGCAAGCGATGGAGACTGGAGACGGCTTGACCGGCCAGGACGCCACCGTCAGCGTGGCCACTAACCTGGGCGCTGCGCTGGACCAATTGCAAGCCGATACCGTGTTGACCCAGGCCCTGGGCGCAGAACTGGTGGCCAACCACGTGTTCATGAAGCGCAATGAAGTTGAAAAGACCGCCAATCGCGACGCGCTGGGCGCGCGCGATTTCTACATCCGCCACATCTGACTGCACCCACACCTGCGCATGAGCACCTGCCAAGTCACCTGGATCTTGTCTGACGGCCGCCGCATCTCGGCCGACGTTGCCGAGGGCAGCAACCTGATGCTGGCCGCCACCTTTGAAGGCGTGCCCGGCATCGATGGCGACTGCGGCGGCTGCCTGTCTTGCGCCACCTGCCACGTGGTGGTGGACGCTGAATGGGCAAGCCGTGTCGGCACGCCCGGCAGCGACGAAAACAGCATGCTCGACAGCACCCCCGCGCCGCGTCAAGCCCACAGTCGGCTCAGTTGCCAGATCCTGGCCAGCCCGGCTCTGGATGGTCTGGTGCTGCACGTGCCCGCTGCATGAACCAGGCAAGCTACCCACCCTTGGCCCTGTTCGTTGACGGCCATTGGTTGAGCGACGCTGGCGGCGGCCAGCGCGAGGTCGTCAACCCTGCCGACGGCAGTGTGCTGGGCTTGTTGCCCTTGGCCAGCGACGCGGTGGTGAATGCGGCTGCCCAAGCCGCCCAGCGCGGTTTTGAGCATTGGCGTCGCCGGTCGGCACTGGAGCGATGCGATGTGTTGCGACGTTCGGCGTCTTTGATGCGTGAGCGGGCTGCCGCGATGGCGGCGGTGCTGACGCTGGAGCAAGGCAAGCCCTTGGCCGAGGCACTGCGCGAGGTGCAACTGTCGGCCGACATCATCGACTTCCAGGCCGAAGAAGCCCGGCGCTTGTATGGCCGCACCGTGCCGCCACGGGTGCCGGGCATCTTGTCGCACACCGTCACCCAGGTGCCGGTGGGCCCGGTGGCGGCGTTCACGGCCTGGAACTTCCCCGTCAACCTGCCAGCGCGCAAGTTGGGCGCGGCGCTGGCCGCGGGTTGCAGCGTGGTGCTCAAGCCGGCGGAAGAAACGCCGGCCAGCGCCATGGCCTTGGTGCGCTGTTTTGTGGATGCCGGCCTGCCGGCCAACGTGCTCAGCTTGGTTTGTGGCGAGCCCGCCCGGGTCAGCACGCTGCTGATCGAACACGCGGCGATTGCCAAGGTTTCGCTCACGGGCTCGGTGGCGGTGGGCCGCTTGTTGGCCGAACAGTGTGCAAGGCACGGCAAGCTGTTCAGCGGCGAACTGGGCGGCCACGCGCCGGTCATCGTCTGCGCTGACGCCGACCCGGTGCAGGTGCTGAAGCTGTCGCTGCCAGCCAAGTTTCGCAACGCGGGTCAAGTTTGTGCCTCGCCCATCCGCTTCATTGTTCAGCGCCAGCATTACGACGGCTTTGTGCGCGACTTTGCAGCCGCTGCGGCGGCCTTGCGGCTGGGGCCTGGCAGCGACGAAGCCACCCAAATGGGCCCGCTGACCCACGCCCGCCGCGTGGACGACATGGCCCGTTTTGTCGACGACGCCCGGCACTGCGGCGCCCGCATCGTCACCGGCGGCCACGCCGTCGCCCGACCCGGCTTCTTCTTCGAGCCCACGGTCATCGCAGATGCGCCACCCCACAGCCGCGTGATGCAGCAAGAGCCTTTTGGCCCGCTGGCGCTGGTGCAGCCTTTTGACCACCTGGACGACGCCATCACACTGGCCAACAGCACACCCTACGGCCTGGGTGCCTACGCCTTCACGCGCGACCTGGCCACCGCGCACCGCCTGGGCCAGGACATCGAAGCCGGCATGGTGGGCATCAACCACTTCGGCGTGTCACAACCCGAGCTGCCCTTTGGCGGCATCAAGGCCAGCGGCGACGGCCAGGAGATGGGCAGCGAAGGACTGCGCGCCTACCTTCAAACCAAAACCCTCACCGTGGCCGGCCACCCCTGACAACGAGCAAGCACCATGGACAACGCAGAGCAACTCAAACGCGACAACGGGCAGTACCTGTGGCATCCGATGGCGCACCCTTTGGCGATGAAGACCGAAGGCACCCGCCCGGACATCATTGCCCGCGGGCAAGGCTGCTGGGTGTGGGACATCGACGGCCACCAGCTGCTCGACGGCGTGGCCGGCCTGTGGAGCAGCAACCTGGGGCACAGCTGCCAGCCGGTGCGCGACGCCATCGTGGCGCAGTTGGACGAGCTGCCCTTTTTCAACACTTTTCGCGGCACCACACACCCGCGCGCCATTGAACTGAGCCGCGCGCTGGTGGACCTGATGCAGCCCGACGGTGTGGTTGCGGTGATGTTCAGCAACGGCGGCAGCGACGCGGTGGAAGGCGCGCTCAAGCTGGCCCGCCAGTTCCACAAGCTGCGCGGTGAAAAAGACCGCCACAAGTTCATTGCCCTGCGCCAGGGCTACCACGGGGTGCACTTTGGTGGCACCAGTCTGAACGGCAACACCAACTTTCGCCGCGCCTACGAGCCGCTGTTGCCGGGCTGTTTCCACATCGACAGCCCCTGGCTCTATCGCAACGCCTACACCCAGGACGAAGCCGAGTTGGGCCGCATCGTCGCCGCGCAGTTGGAGCGCGAGATCATCTTCCAGGGCCCCGACACCGTGGCGGCTTTCATTGCCGAACCGATTCAAGGCGCTGGTGGTGTCATCGTTCCACCGGCCAACTTCTGGCCCCAGGTGCGCCAGGTGTGCGACAAGCACGGCGTGCTCTTGATCGCCGACGAGGTGGTGACCGGCTTTGGCCGCACCGGCCACATGTTTGGCACCCGGCTGTGGGACGTCAAGGCCGACCTGTGGTGTTTGGCCAAGGGCATCAGCAGCGGCTATGTGCCCTTGGGCGCCACGGCCGTTTCTGCGCGGGTGGCCAACGTGTTTGACGCCGACACCAGCGGCGCGGCGCAGATCGCCCACGGCTACACCTACAGCGCGCATCCGGTGGCTGCGGCGGCGGCCATCGCCACGCTCAAGGTCTTGCAGCAGCAAAACATTCCAGGCCACGTGGCGCAAGTGGCGCCGGCCTTTCAGCAGCGCTTGCGCGGGCTGCCAGACCGCATTCCTTTTGTAGGCAATGTGCGTGGCCACGGCCTGATGCTGGGGGTGGAGATGGTGGCCAACCAAACCACCCGCGCCAGCCTGCCCAAGACCAGCGACATCCCCGCCCGCGTGGCGCGCGCCGCGTACCGGCGTGGCTTGATGGTGCGGGTGTCGGGGCCCAACTTGATCTTGTCGCCGCCACTGGTCATCACCGCAGACGAGCTGACGCAACTGTGTGACCGACTCGAAGCCGCGTTCGACGAGGTTGCGGCACAAGGCTGATGCCGAGCATGAACCCCAAGACGATTCTTCTCGTCGGCACCGCTGACACCAAGAGCGACGAACTGGCCTATCTGCGCCAATGCCTGCAGAGCCAAGGCGCGCAGGTGTTGTTGATGGACGTGGGCGTGCTGGCCGCTGGCAGCGTGAACGTTGACGTGCCCAACAGCGAAGTCGCCTCGGCCGCAGGCACCACGCTGCAAGGCGTGATCGACAGTGGTGACGAAAACAGCGCCATGACGCTGATGGCCCAAGGTGCTGCGCTGATCGCCAGCCGCTTGCACGCAGAAGGTCGCATCCACGGCATGCTGGCCTTGGGCGGCACCATGGGCACCGACCTGGCTTTTGATGTGGCCGCCGCGCTGCCGATTGGTGTGCCGAAGGTGGTGGTCAGCACGGTGGCCTATTCGCAGCTGATCCCACCCGAGCGCATCACGCCCGACCTGATCATGGTGCTGTGGGCGGGTGGCCTTTATGGGTTGAACAGCCTGTGCAAGTCGGCCCTGGCGCAGGGTGCGGGCGCTGTGGTGGGTGCTGTGCGCGCAGCCGTGCCGCCGGCGCTGGACAAGCCCATGGTGGGCATCACATCGCTGGGCAAGAGTTGCCTGGGCTACATGGTTGCGCTCAAACCGGCGTTGGAGGTCCGCGGCTATGAAGTGGCGGTGTTTCACACCACCGGCATGGGCGGGCGAGCCTTTGAGTCCTTGGCTGCTGCTGGCCGCTTTTGCGCGGTGATGGACTTCAGCCTGCAAGAACTGGCCAACCATGTGGGTGGTTCGGTGGTGACGGCCGGCGCAGACCGCCTGACCGGCGCCGGCCGCAGCGGCACGCCGCAGCTGGTGGCACCAGGTGCCGTGGACATGGTGGACTTTCCGGCCTGGCAGGCAGTGCCAGCGTCGCTGCAAGGGCGGGCGGTGCATGTGCACAACCGCTTGATCGCATCAGCCACGTCCGCGCCCCCGTTGCGGCGTGCCATTGCGCAAGAGATCGGGCGACGTCTGGCCCAGGCCCAGGGGCCCACCTGCCTGCTGCTGCCGCTGCGCGGTGTGGAGCAGTGGGACCAGCCCGGCGAGCCCTTGCACGACCCCGAGGGCCTGGACGCTTTTGTGCAGGCCATGCGCAGCGCGGTTCCTTCAGGCACCCGATGTGTCGAGCTGGACGCCCACATCAACGACCCCGCGTTTGCAGAGCGGGCCTTGCAGCTGTTTGACGAGTGGGTGGCGCAAGGCCTGGTGCCTCGGGGCCAAGCAGGGTGATGGCCGCACCGCGTGATCAGCGTGCCTTGGTGCTGGACTTTGGCGGCGTCATCAGCCGCACCCTGTTTGAAACGCACGAGCTCACCGAGCAGGCCTTGGGTTTGCAGCCGGGAACCCTGATCTGGCGCGGACCTTTTGACCCCGCTGGCGACCCGCTGTGGCGCGACATGCAAGCCCAGCGCATCAGCGAGCGCGACTACTGGTTGCAGCGCTCGCGTGAGGTCGGCGCGCTGCTGGGTGAATCCTGGCACGACATGCAAACCTTGGTGCGACGCGCGCGTGGCGCCGAGCCCGACCTGATCATCCGGCCGCAAACCCTGGCGCTGATCGAAAGTGCCAAGGCCGCTGGTTGCAGACTGGCCATCCTGTCAAATGAACTGGACTTGTTCTACGGCGCCGAACTGCGCCAGCGACTGGCGTGTTTGCGGCACTTCGACGTGATCGTCGACGCCACCTACACGCTGTGTCTGAAGCCCGACCCTCAGTCCTACGCCGAGTGCTTGCGCCAGCTGCAATTGCCAGCGGCGCATTGCGTGTTTGTGGACGACCAAGCGCGCAACATCGAAGGCGCCCAGCGTTGTGGGCTGCAAACGGTGTGGTTTGATGTTCAGGCACCGGGCCTGAGCTGTGCCGAGGCGGCTGCCAAGTTGAGTTTGAACCCGTCCACCTGAATCAGCTGCCGCCCTGCTTCAGCGCGCCTCGTCGCGCAGCGCGTACCACCGGTACAGCACGCTCTGGCCCATGCGCCGAAAGGGCGCAAAAGCGCTGGAACGCACCGCGCCCATGACGTTGGGGTACTCCAGCGGTGAGTTGTAGATGGGCAGTTCAAACGCCGGGTCGTGGCGCCCTGCGATGCGCAGCGCCATGCGCTTTCCAGCGTGGGCCGAAAACGAAACGCCGTTGCCGCCATAGCCCAAAGCGTAGAACACGCTCTGCGTGGGATCGGGCTGGGTGATGCGCGGCATCATGTCGTGGCTGACGTCGACCCAGCCCCACCAGGAATAGTCGATCGATATGCCCTTCAGCGCAGGGAACTTGCGGTGCAAGCCGCCCACCAGCAGCGCCAGGTGTTTGGGGTTGCTTGCGTCGGCACCGGTGATGGCGCTGCGGCTGCCAATTTGCACGCGTTTGTCGGGCAGCAGGCGGTAGTAGAAACGCAGCGTGCGGGTGTCGGTGATGACTTCGTGGGTGCGAAAGCTGGTGGCCTGCAGTTCCGCAGCGGTCAGGGGCCGGGTGACGATGGAGTTCGACAAGATCGGCATGATCTTGGCGCGCAGGCTGGGGTGCAGCTGGTTGCTGGTGTAGCCGCCGGTGGCAAAGCCCACGGCGCGTGCGCGCACGGTGCCGCCCGGGGTTTTCAGATGGTGAGCGCCGCCACGGGTCTCAATGCCGGTGACCGGGCTGCCGGTGTGCACCTTGACGCCCAAAGCCCGCGCCATTTTCAGGTAGCCATAGGCCAGTTTGAGCGGGTGCACACCTATGCCATCGGGCTCGTGCAACGCGCCATGGGAATCGGCGTCGTCCACATAGCGGCTTTTGACCTCGGCGGCGCTGAGCATGTGGGTGTCGTAGCCAAACACCTCGCGCATCACGCGGGCTTCGTTGCTCAAGAATTCAAGCTTGCGCTCGCGGTGGGCGATGTACAGGTGGCCACCGGGCTGGGGTTCGCAGTCCACCTCGGCCACCAGCGACTTGAAGGTCTCAAAGCCGCTGCGAATCTCTGCATCGAGCTTGAGTGCGGTGGCCTTGCCCCAGCGGTCTATCCATTGCGACCGGTACAGGCGCCCGCTGGCGTTTTGGCCCTGGCCGCCGTTGCGGCTGGTGCAGCCCCAGGCGGTTTGGTTGGCTTCCAGCACGGTGGCGCGGATGCCGTGCTCGCGAGCCAGGAAGAGGGCGGTGGCCAGGCCGGTGAAGCCGGCGCCGACGATCACCACATCGGCATCGGTGTCCGTCACTATGGGCCCGTCGTCTGCCGGTGCGGGCCCGGCGGTGGCGACCCAGTAGGTCGGCGCGTAGTCGCGGCCGTGTCCAGGCGTGGCGGCCACCAAGGGGTCGTAGTGCGGGTCGTAAGTGGACATGGCGGGCGGGCTTTGGTTTTCAGAGAACAGGGCGGTCTTTGCGGAAGGCGTTCTTGACGACGATCTTGCCGTCGCGGAAGGTGAAGACATCGACCATGCGCGCTTCCACCTTCTTGCCGTCGGCGCGGGTGCCCCTGAAGGTGGACTCGCTGAAGCCGCGGTCGCCGTGGACCCAATGCACACCTTCTGTCCACGAGGCGTCCGGGAAGTTGGTCCAGGCCAAGGCGAAGCCCTCAGCCACGGCTTGGGTTCCGATGAAACTGCGACCCAGCACGTCGGGCCCGGCCACGCCGTGGAATTCGCAGTCGGGTGCCATGAAGCTCATCAAGGCGGGCAGGTCGTGGCGGTTCCAGGCGTCGGCAAAGTCGGCCAGGGTTTGGACGGTGACGGTGGTGCTGCTCGGGTTCAAGCGGGCTCCTTGTTGAAGGTGTTGTGGCGGCAACAGGCCACCTGCGCAAGGTTAAGGGCTGGCCCTGCCAGTCCATAGGGCCAGTTGGGATCGAGCTGCTAGGCCAGCGATGGGGCTGCTGAAGGCCTCTTCGCCCCGCATCATTGATGGAGGCCGCCTTGATCTGGGAGCCTCTGATCGAAGTGAGTCCGAATGATGGATGCCGCATGAAGGCCGAAGGCCGGCAACGTAGACTGATGCCCCATGCGCATGGCACGCCAAACCCTGTGGGAGGACCTCTTCCAACTGCCCGAATCGCCGGCCTTGCCCTTGCAAGCCCGACTGCGGTCGGCGGTGGTGCGGGAGATCCTGGCGGGGCGGCTGGGGGCTGGCTCGCCCTTGCCCTCATCACGCGACCTGGCCAAGCTGATGGGCCTGAGCCGCAACACCGTGACAGCGGCCTACCAACAACTGGTGGACGAAGGCTACCTCGAAGCCCGCGCCCGCAGCGGCGTGTTTGTGGCCCCAGGCGCGCGGCCCACCTCAGCGGAACCGGCCGCCTCGTATTCGGTGCCAGGATCAGCGCAGCGCCCGCCCGACTGGTCTTCTCGCGTGTTGCGTTCGATGAAAAGCCGGCCCACGCTGAGCAAGCCCGAACGTTGGCGCGACTACCGTTTCCCTTTTATTTACGGCAGCCACGACCCGCAGCTGTTTCCCACCGAAGATTTTCGCGAGTGCTGCGCGCGCAGTCTGGCGCGCTCGCAGCAGCCGCACTGGGCGCCTGACTTCGAAACCGACGACGTGCCCGACCTGGTGGAGCAGATCCGTCTGAGCCTGCTGCCCAAACGCGGCGTGTTTGCCTTGGCCGAAGAGATTGTGGTGACGGTGGGCGCGCAGCAGGCCTTTCACCTGCTGGCCGATGCGCTGTTTGATCAGCGCACCGTGGTCGGTTTTGAGGAGCCCGGCTACCCACATGCGCGCAACAGCTTTGCGCTGCGCGAGCCGCGTTGGCTGCCGGTGCCGGTGGACCGTGAGGGTGCGGTGCTGACGGGCCTGGAGTCCCCCGACTACCTGTTCGTCAGCCCTTCGCACCAGAGCCCGACCACGGTTTCGATGAGCCTGGCAAGGCGCCGCGACTTGCTGACCCGCGCCGAGGCGCAAGACTTCGTGATCATTGAAGACGACTACGAGTCGGAGAACCTGTTTGAAGGCTCACCCATGCCGGCGCTCAAGAGCATGGACCGAGGCGCTCGGGTGGTCTACGTGGGGTCGCTTTCCAAGAGCCTGGCACCGGCGGTGCGTTTGGGCTTCATCGTGGCGCCGGCTGCCTTGGCGGCTGAACTGCGCGGCCTGCGCCATGCCATGGTGCGCCACCCCAGTGCTTTTTTGCAGCATGCGTATGCGCTCTTTATCTCTTTGGGTCACCACGAGTCGCACGCCCGGCGAGTCAACCAGGCCATGCTGGAACGGGTAAGGCTGGCCTCTTGCGCTTTGCGCCAGCACTTGCCGGACTTTGAGTTCGCCACGCCGCAAGGCGGTGCATCCATCTGGGTGCAGGCACCGGTGTGGCTTGACGGTGCCGAGTTGGTGCTGACGGCCCGCCGCCATGGCGTGCTGATAGAACCGGGCGACGTGTTCTTTGCCCAGCCCACCTACCCCTGCCCCTACTTCCGCCTTCGGCTCTCGTCGATTGCGCCGGGTCTGATTGACGAGGGCATCCAGGCCTTGGCACGGTCCGTGCAAGAGTTGGCCCAGGCGCGTGGCGCCCTTCGCGTTTGAACCATCAGGGAAAGCCCGGGTCGTCTGGCTCTACGCGCTAAGGGTTCGTGGCACTGTGACCACCGTCCTCAAACGATGCACAGTCCAAGGCGCTGCAGGCGGTTTGCCAGACAGTGACTCGAACTGCAAAGAATCCCATACCCACAGGAGAGAACGATGATGTTGAAGCGTAGCTTTTTGGCCGCCGTAACCCTGGCGGGTTTGTCTGTGGCCGGATCTGCACTGGCGCAAAAGAAGGAAGTCACCTTCGCTCACCAGGACATGCTGGTGCCGCTGCGCATTGCCATGGAGTCGGGTGAACTCGAAAAAGCCACCGGCTACAAGATCAACTGGCGCATGTTTGGCGGTGGCGGCGACGTCATCAAGGCCATGGCCAGTGGTGATGTGCAGATCGGTGAAGCCGGCTCCAGCCCCATCGTGGCGGCGGCCAGCCAGGGCCAGGACATCAAGCTGTTCTGGATCCTGGACGACATTGCCGACGCCGAAGCCCTGATCGTGCGCAACGGCTCAGGCATCAACAGTGTGAAGGACCTGAAAGGCAAGAAGGTGGCCACGCCTTTTGTCAGCACCGCGCATTACCAGCTGATGGCGGTGATGAAGACCGACGGTGTGGACGCCAAGGGTGTCAACGTGATGAACCTGCGGCCGCCCGAGATTGCCGCGGCCTGGGAGCGTGGCGACATCGACGCCGCCTTCATCTGGGACCCGGTGCTGAGCAAGATCAAGGGCAACGGCAAGGTCATTGAAACGTCCAAGACCATCGGCAAGCGGGGCTTCCCCACCTTTGACGGCTTGATCGTCAACGCCAAGTGGGCGACCGAGCACGAGGCCTTCATGGTGGCGTTGGTGAAAGTGCTGGCCAAGGTGGATGAGCAATACCGCAAGGACAAGGCCAAATGGACTGCTGATTCGGCTGAGGTCAAGGCTGTGGCCAAGTGGACCAAGGCCGACGCCAAGGACGTGCCAGCCGCGATGGCGCTGTACACCTTCCCCACGATGGCCGAGCAGGCCGGCCCGAACTGGCTGGGCGGCGCCGCCGTGAAGGCGATGAGCAGCACGGCTGTGTTCCTGAAGGAGCAGGGGCGCATCCAGGAGATGAAGCCGGACTACAGCGCCTTTGTGACCGACCTGTACATCAAGAAGGCCATGGCCAAGTAAACGCTCAAACGCGCCGGGCATCCCCGGGGCGCGGGTCAGGGGTGGCTGCTTGGCATGCGCCCCTTTTTTCTTGTTTCTCCATAAGCAAAACAGGAACTTCATGCCGACACTGGACATTCAGGCCCTGACCGTCAACTACGAAGTCAAAGGCGGCACGCTGCAAGCATTGGCGCCCGTCAACCTGCGCTTGCAAGAGGGCGACTTCATGGTGGCCCTGGGCGCCTCGGGCTGCGGCAAGACCACGCTGCTCAATTGCATTGCCGGCTTTTTGCCGCCCAGCACTGGCCAGATCTTGTTGGATGGGCAAGAGGTGACAGGGCCCGGCGCTGACCGCGGCGTGGTGTTTCAAAAGCACGCCTTGATGCCCTGGTTGAGCGTGCGCGACAACGTGGCCCTGGGTCTGCGCATGCGCGGTGTGGCGGCTGCAGAACGGGCCCAGATCGCCCAGGACAAACTGGCCATGGTGGGCCTGGAGGCTTACGCCGATCGGGCGGTTTACGAGCTGTCAGGCGGCATGCAGCAGCGAGTGGGCATTGCCCGAGCGCTGGCCAACGACCCTGCGGTGCTGCTGATGGACGAGCCCATGGGCGCGCTGGACGCCTTCACCCGGGAGCAGGTTCAAGAGATCTTGCTCAACGCTTGGGCGCAGACCAACAAGATGGTGTTTTTCATCACCCACTCGGTTGAAGAGGCCTTGTTCCTGGCCACCCGCCTGATCGTCATGAGCCCCAGCCCCGGGCGCATCACCCATGTGTTTGACGACGTGCCCTTTTCGCGCGAGTTCCTCCAGCACCGTGATGCACGAAAAGTGAAGTCGGGAACAGAGTTCATTCGCATTCGTGAAGAGGTCTTGTCGCTGGTCCACCACCGGGAGGCCGCCCATGTCTGATTCCAAGCAGCCGGCAGTGCCCGCCACGGGTGCTCGCCTAAAAACAAGCCGCTTCAAGGTGCCCGGCGAAGGCTCCAGTGTCGGCATCAGCTTGATCACCGTCGTTGTCTTGATGATCGGGTGGTGGTTGGTGACCCGTCTGGGGCTGATCAAGCCTTTGTTTTTGCCCAGCCCTGCCGCGGTGTGGCAGCAGTTTTATGAATACCTGACGGGGGCTGCCAACGACAAACCCTTGTGGGACCACCTGCTGGCCAGCGTGCTGCGGGTGACGTTGGCTTTTTGGGCGGCCTTCTTGACCGCAGTGCCGATCGGCATCGCGATGGGCATGAGCCGCGTGGCACGTGGCATCTTCGACCCACCGATCGAGTTCTACCGGCCCTTGCCGCCCTTGGCCTACTTGCCCTTGATCATCATCTGGTTTGGCATTGACGAGATGCCCAAGGTGCTGCTGATCTACCTGGCCTGCTTTGCACCGTTGGCGCTGGCTGCCCGCTCAGGCATGAAGAGCGCTGCGCCCGAGCAGATCAACGCGGCCTATTCGATGGGCGCGAGCTACGGTCAGGTCATCCGGCACGTGATCCTGCCGTCTGCCATGCCCGAGATCTTGGTGGGCATGCGCATCGCCATCGGCTTTGGCTGGACCACCTTGGTTGCCGCCGAGATGGTGGCCGCCAATGTGGGCCTGGGGCAGATGGTGCTGAATGCGTCCAACTTCCTGCGTACCGACATCGTGATCATGGGGATCATCGTCATCGGTGTGGTGGCTTACGCCTTCGACCTCTTCATGCGCTGGGTGGAGCGCAAGCTGGTGCCTTGGAAGGGCCGCATGTGAGGGCCGCATGGTTGGGCTGCCCCGGCAGACTTCAGCTGAAGGCTGCCGGTCGCATGTGATCGTGCGGTCATGAAAAAGGGCCGGCTGAGCCGGCCCTTGGGGCTTGGGAAGCCAGCAGCAGGTTTACTGCAACGAGACTTCCACACGACGGGCTTGGTTGGCGTCGCCGCTGCCCGTGAGTTGCTCGGGCTTCTTCAGCTCAACCTTGTCTTCAGCCACGCCCGCGGCCTTGAGCGCATCACGCACGGCAAAGGCGCGTTGCTTGGCCAGCTCGGCGTTCACGGCCGCGTCGCCACTGGCGTCGGTGAAGCCGCTGACCACGGCCTTCTTGCCGTCGGCCACGCCCTTGATGACGTCCGCCAGTGCTGCTGCAGCACCCGGGGCCAGCTCAGCCTTGCCGCTGCCAAAGTAGAACTTGACCACGCCGCCTTCGACCTTGATCGAAGGCGCATCCGCAGCCATGGCCACCGCCGGTGCAGCCGGTGCTGCGGCTGGCGCTGCTGCGGGTGCAGCATGTGCCGCCGGTGCGTTGCTGGTCATCGGCAGCAAAGGCACGATCAACAAGGCCACGATGTTGATGATCTTGATCAGCGGGTTGACGGCCGGGCCGGCGGTGTCCTTGTAGGGGTCGCCCACGGTGTCGCCCGTGACGGCCGACTTGTGCGCCTCGCCACCCTTCTTGTGCAGCTTGCCGTCGGCGTCGGTGAAGCCTTCTTCGATCAGCTTCTTGGCGTTGTCCCAGGCGCCGCCGCCCGTGCACATGCTGATACCGACAAACAGACCCGTGACGATGGTGCCCATCAAGAGGCCACCCAAAGCGGCTGGCCCGAGCAGCATGCCCACGACGATGGGTGCCACCACCGGCAGCAGCGAAGGAACGATCATTTCCTTGATGGCAGCGGTGGTCAGCATGTCCACGGCGGCGCTGTAGTCGGGCTTGCGGGTGCCGGCCATGATGGCGCCGTCCGCAAACTGCTTGCGCACTTCAACCACCACAGCACCGGCGGTGCGGCCCACGGCTTCCATGGCCATGGCACCAAACAGGAACGGAATCAAACCGCCGATGAACAGACCGACGATGACTTCGTGGTTGCTGAGGTCAAAAACCACCGACATGCCGCGCGCCTGGAGCGCGTGGGTGTAGTCAGCAAACAGCACCAGAGCGGCCAGGCCGGCTGAGCCGATGGCGTAGCCCTTGGTCACGGCCTTGGTGGTGTTGCCAACGGCGTCCAGTGGGTCGGTGACGTCGCGCACACTGCTGGGCAACTCGGCCATTTCAGCAATGCCGCCAGCGTTGTCAGTGATCGGGCCGTAGGCGTCCAGCGCCACCACGATGCCGGCCATGCTGAGCATGGAGGTGGCAGCGATCGCAATGCCGTACAGGCCGGCCAGTGCATAGGCCGCATAGATGGCGGCGCAGATGAAAAGCACCGGATAGGCGGTGGAGCGCATGCTGACGCCCAGGCCAGCGATGATGTTGGTGCCGTGGCCGGTGGTCGAGGCTTGAGCGATGTGCTGCACAGGGCTGTACTGGGTGCCGGTGTAGAACTCGGTGATCCAGACCATGGCGGCGGTCAATACCAGACCCACGGCGCAGGCGCCAAAGAGCCCCATCGCGGTGGCCGTGCCGCCTGTGGCCAGTTGCAGCGGCTGCGGGAACATGGCCACCGTGACGAAGTAGAAGGCAATCAGCGACAGCACGCCGGCCACGATCAGGCCTTTGTACAGCGCCGGCATCACGTTCTTCATGCCCGGCGTGGCCTTGACGAAGTAGCAGCCGATGATCGAAGCGATGATCGATACACCACCCAGCAGCATCGGGTAGACCACGGCCGCAACAGCCACGTTCTTCACCATCAGCGCGCCGAGTGCCATGGCGGCGATCAGGGTGACGGCGTAGGTTTCAAACAGGTCGGCGGCCATGCCGGCGCAGTCGCCGACGTTGTCGCCCACGTTGTCAGCAATAACGGCAGGGTTGCGCGGATCATCTTCAGGGATGCCGGCTTCAACTTTGCCCACGAGGTCAGCGCCAACGTCTGCGCCCTTGGTGAAGATGCCACCACCCAGGCGAGCGAAGATGGAAATCAGCGACGAGCCGAAGGCCAAGCCCAAAAGGGGTTTGAGGGTTTCAGGCGCCACATTGGTGCCGCCGGTGATGTACCAGAAGAAGCCGCCCACACCCAGCAAGCCCAGGCCGACGACCAGCATGCCGGTGATGGCGCCGCCCTTGAAGGCCACGTCCAAAGCCGGCCCGATGCCGCGTGTGGCCGCTTGGGCGGTGCGCACGTTGGCCTTGACCGACACGTTCATGCCGATGAAGCCGCAAGCGCCCGAGAGCACGGCACCAAACACGAAGCCCAGGGCTGTCTTGCCACCCAAGAAGATGAAGATCAGTACGGCGAGCACGACGCCGACGATGGCGATGGTGCGGTATTGGCGGGCCAGGTAAGCGGCTGCGCCTTGTTGAATGGCGCCAGCAATTTCTTGCATACGGGCGTTGCCAGCGTCTTGGGCCAGGATCCAGCTGCGCTGGACAAAGCCGTAGATGACTGCTGCAAGGCCGCACGCCAGCGCGATGTAAAGCGCCGTGGTGGTGGACATGGAAAGTGCTCCTTCCTCAGATGGGTTTTTTGATGGGTGGCGAAAACGCGGCAACCTGAGGTGGAAGCCGCAGGCCTGCCGCTACAGCCAGGCCCCTTCGGTGCGCGGGCGATGCTACAGGACGCCCAAGGGCCATTCCGCCGGGGTTTGCCAGCATGCAGGCCTTGGTGTCAGGGCTTGGCAAGGTGCCCGCCTAGAATCAGGGTTGTCCCCAGGAAGCGAGATCCCATGAGCCTGCACAACGTGACCCCTGGCGCCAACGCGCCCCAAGAATTCAACGTGATCATCGAGATTCCGATGAACGCGGACCCCATCAAGTACGAAGTTGACCACGACACCGGTGCTTTGTTTGTTGACCGTTTCATGAGCACCGCCATGCACTACCCGTGCAACTACGGCTACATCCCCAACACGCTGTCAGACGATGGTGACCCGGTGGACGTGCTGGTGATCACGCCAGTGCCGCTGATCCCCGGCGTGGTGGTGACCTGCCGGGCGGTCGGCATGCTGCGCATGGAAGACGAAGCTGGCGGCGACAACAAGCTGCTGGCGGTGCCCATCGACAAGATCTTGTCCATCTACTCGCAGTGGAAGAAGCCCGAGGACCTGAACCCGCTGCGGCTCAAAACCATCCAGCACTTCTTTGAGCACTACAAAGACCTGGAAGAGGGCAAGTGGGTCAAGGTGTTGGGCTGGGAGGGTGTGGACGCCGCGCACACCGAGGTGATGGCCGGCATTGCCAACTTCGAGTCCCACTCCAAAGGCTGACTCAGGCCTCGGGAGTTGGGTCGCCCTTGAACGGATTGCGTTCGCGCAACTCGTCGACGTACTGACCGACGCCCACGCCCTCAGTGGCCAGGAAGTCCGCTACCGCTTGGGCAAAGCGTTCGTCCCGCAGCCAGTGCGCGGAGGTGGTCTTCATGGGCAGCAGGCCGCGTGCCATCTTGTGCTCGCCTTGCGCGCCGCCCTCAAAACGCTTGAAGCGCCGCTCCAGACACCAACTCAGCGGTTGGTAGTAGCAGGCTTCGAAGTGCACACAAGGTAGCGCTTCCAGGGCTCCCCAGTAGCGGCCCCAGGCAACGCCGGTGCCACGGTCTATGGCCACCAGCGAAGCGGCCACAGGTTGCCCTTCACGCCGTGCGACAAACATCACCCAGTGTGATGCCATGGTGTCGGCCATGCGGCTGAAGAAGTTGCGGGTCAGGTAGGGCGAGCTGTGGTGCGCTTGGTAGGTCAGCGTGTAACAGCGGTAGAAAAAATCCCACAAGTCTTCGCTGATCGCGGGGCCCTCATGGGTGGTGAAACTGACGCCCTGGTCTTGCACCCGGCGCCGTTCTTGCTGAATTTTCTTGCGCTTGTCGCGTTGCAGCCGAGCCAGCAAGTCTGCGAAGTCAGCGATCGGTCGGTCCGGGTCCTGGTTCCAATGAAACTGGACGCCTTCGCGCACCATGAACCCGGCCTGCTGAAGCGCCAGGGTGTCGGCTTCGTCCACAAAAAGCACATGGGCCGATGACCTGCCACCGTCGTCGGCTTGGGCGCGAATGCTTTGTGCCAGGAAACGCCGGCTGGTGTCGTCACGGGCCATCAACCGTGAACCCGGTACGGGGGTGAAGGGCAGCGCGGTGAGGTGCTTGGGGTAGTAGCGCAGGCCGTGGCGCTGGTAGGCCTCGGCCCAGGCCCAGTCGAACACGTATTCGCCGTATGAGTGTGTTTTGAGGTAGCTGGCACAGGCCGCCACCAGACGGCCGCGCTGGTGCACGGTGATGAATTGAGGTGTCCAACCGGTGCGCGGCTGCGCGCTGCCCGATTGGTGCAGGGCCAGCAGGTACTCCAGGCGCAAAAAAGGTGTTGGATGGGCCTGAACTCCAAGCAACTCGTTCCAGGCTGCTGCGTCAATCAAAGCCGGGTCGTCGCAGACCCCGATGACATAATCCAGCGCAGTGAAATCATCATTTGGCGTCATTCAGGGTCCGGTTGCATGAAGGTTGCGTTGGCGCAGATCAATGCCACCGTGGGCGACTTGGCCGGCAATGCTCGGCTGCTGGCCGATGTTGCGCGCCAAGCCCACGCGGCCGGCGCACAGTTGGTCATTGCGCCTGAACTGGCGCTCACGGGTTACCCGCCCGAGGACCTGCTGCTGCGGCCCGCCTTCATGGTTGCCTGTGCGCAAGCACTGCAGAACCTGGCTCAGGATCTGGCCGATTGCCAGGGCTTGCATCTTGTCGTGGGGCATCCGCATCAGTTCGGTCAGCACGGCGATCTTAGGTCGAAGTCCATGGCCGTGCAGCAGCGCTTCAATGCGGCATCGGTTCTCACTGGCGGCCGCGTGCTCCACACCTACTGCAAGCGAGAACTGCCCAACTACCAGGTCTTCGACGAACGGCGCTACTTTGCCTCGGGTCGTGACGCCGGGCAGGGCGCGCTGGTGTTCGAAGTGGGTGGTTTGCGCTTTGGGCTGTTGATCTGCGAAGACGCCTGGTTTGACGAACCGGCCCAGGCCGCTGTGAAGGCCGGCGCACAGGTCTTGTGCGTGCTCAATGCGTCGCCTTTTCATTTGGACAAAGCGGGCGAGCGCGAGTCCCGCATGTGCGAACGCGCGCAAATCAGTGGCTGCCCTGTTTTGTATGCCCATCTGGTGGGTGGACAAGATGAAGTGGTGTTTGACGGCGCTTCGTTTGCTGTGGATGCCAGTGGCCAGGTCCAAGCCCGAGCGGCTGCTTTCGAGCCTGATTTGCTGCTGGTCGACCTGAGCGATGGCGGCCGGGTTGCTGGCGCGCTGGCTGCCGTGCCGGAGCTGGAAGCCCAAGCCTGGGCAGCCCTGGTCACAGGGGTCCGCGACTACCTGGGAAAGAACGGTTTCCCGGGCGCCATCATTGGGTTGTCGGGTGGTGTCGACTCTGCGCTGGTGCTGGCTCTGGCGGTGGACGCCCTGGGCGCAGAGCGCGTGCGCGCCGTCATGATGCCTTCGCCTTACACCGCCGACATTTCCTGGATCGACGCCCGCGACATGGCACTGCGCCTGGGTGTGCGTTACGACGAGATTGCCATCGCGCCGATGTTTGACGCCTTCCGCGCCAGCCTGGCCGACCAGTTTGCAGGGCTGGCTGAAGACACCACCGAAGAAAACCTGCAGGCTCGCATTCGGGGCACGCTGCTCATGGCCTTGTCCAACAAGACCGGCGACATCGTGCTGACCACCGGCAACAAGAGCGAAATGGCCACCGGCTACTGCACGCTGTACGGGGACATGGCGGGTGGTTTTGCGGTCATTAAGGATGTGGCCAAGACCCTGGTCTACCGCCTGTGTGAATGGAAAAACCGCCAGCCTGTGCTGCGCGCTGACGGCACGGTAGGCCCGGTCATCCCACAGCGCATCATCACGCGGCCGCCCTCGGCAGAGTTGAGACCCGACCAGACCGACCAAGACAGCCTGCCGCCCTACGAGGTGCTGGACGCGATATTGGCGCGGTATATGGAAGACGACCAGGGCTTGGAGCAAATCGTTGCCGCGGGCTACGCACGCGCCGACGTCGAGCGGGTGACCCGCCTGATCAAGATCAATGAGTACAAGCGCCGACAGTCGCCCGTGGGCATCCGCATCACCCACCGCGCCTTTGGCCGGGACTGGCGATATCCCATTACATCCAAGTTCCGTGCTTAAATCGGTTCAGTAGCCTTTGATTGCACGTTCGCCCTTCCCGGAGTTGCACCATGAAACAGATCACCGCCGTCATCAAACCCTTCAAGCTGGAAGAGGTGCGTGAAGCACTGGGCGAGGTGGGTGTCTCTGGACTGACCGTGACCGAAGTCAAGGGCTTTGGCCGTCAGAAGGGCCACACCGAGCTCTACCGGGGTGCAGAGTACGTGGTCGACTTCCTGCCCAAAGTGAAGGTGGAAGTGGTGGTCAAGGATGCCGATGTGGACCGCTGCATCGAGGCCATCGTCAAGGCTGCCAAGACGGGCAAGATCGGCGACGGCAAGATCTTCGTCACGTCGGTAGAGCAAGTGGTGCGCATCCGCACCGGTGAGACGGACGAAGCTGCCGTTTGATCTGGCGCCAGCGCTGTTGCGGCTTGGTGCACCGCTGCTGTTGTGAAGCTCAGGTCTTGCTGTAGTCGTCGTTCTTGACAGCCGAGCGGGCCTTCTCGGCCAGCAAGAGCAAAAGCGCCTCTGGCTCCGGCCCGACTTGCAGCACGTCGTTTTGCGGCGCGCTCAAAAAGCCTTCAGCCACGCTGTGCTGCATGAAGCTGAGCAGGTGATCGTAGTAGCCGTCGATGTTCAGCAGGCCGATCGGCTGGTCGTGATAGCCCAGCTGGCGCCAAGTCCAAACTTCGTACAGCTCCTCCAGGGTGCCGATGCCACCCGGCAGCGCGATGAACAGGTCGGCGCGTTCGGCCATCATCTGCTTGCGGATGTGCATGGTGGGTACCACATGCAGCTCATCCAGGCCCTGATGCCCAACCTCCAGGTTCTTCAGACTCTCTGGGATGACACCAATCACCCGGCCTCCTGCGGCCAAGGTGGCGTCGGCGACCTCACCCATCAAGCCCACTTTGCCCCCGCCGTAGACCAGTTGCCAGCCGCGCGTGCCGATGGCCGCGCCAAGCGCGCGAGCAGCCTCGGTGTAGACCTGCTTGGCGCCGTGGCGTGCGCCGCAATACACACAAATGCTGAGCGGTTCAGGCTTGGTCATGAAGGGACGTCTTGGCAGGAGAAGGTGCGGTACGACGCCAGCTTATCAAGCGGGTGCCACAGAGGGCATCGTGCCAGTATTGGCGGTCGGGGTGCAATCGGGTCAGGGCCGCATAGGTCAGCGCGCCAGTCAGCAGCGCGCCCGTGACGGGCCAGCCGCCCTTGAGGCCGGCAAAGTGCGCTGTGGCCAGCGCCGGCAGGATCCAGATCCAGCTCAGCGCGAACCGGCACAGGGCTCTGGCAGGGCTGAGCGGCTGACCGGAGACCGTCACCAGCTTGATGTGCCAAGTCAGCATGGCCAAAGTCTGGCCTGAACGGGTCCAGAAGTAGACGAAGTACGCCGCCAACACCGCGACCAGCACCAGTTTGAGCCCGGTTGATCCCACCAAAGCATGACGCTGTTGCGTGACCACGCCATAGAGCAAGCCGGCAAACATGATCACGCCAAACAGCAGCACCGCCTCATACAGAAGGCAGGCCAGGCGCCGGGGCAAGCCAGGTGCGACCAGGCCGACCGAACCGCCGACCGGATCGGTCACGGTTGTGCAGCTGGCTCGCTGGGCGCTGCCGCCGCAGACCGCACGGCAGCGCCCTGGGGGCCGCGTTTGGGCAGCAGTGTCGAAGCGTCAACAAAGCCCGGTGTCGCTGCGATCTTGGGCAGGCCGGCCTGATGGTGCGCAGGCGGCGCAGCGCGGTTGGTCATGGTGGTGGTGGTGGCGCCTGGACCCGTCTGTTTGGTGGTGGGTGTGACCACCTGGGGGCGCACTGGCGGTGCTGCCTGCACCAAATTGCTCTTACCTGCACCGGGCATGGCACCGCTTGCTGGTGCGTTAACCGCAGCTGCGGGCTTGGCCCGTTGAGCCAGACTGCTGCGCTCTTCCGGGCTCAAAGCCTGATAGGCCTGCCATTTGGCTTGGCGCTCATCGGCTGGAACCTGGCGGGTTTCCTGAAACTGCAAGCGCGCTTGACTGCGCTGCGCTGGCGTCAGGTGTGCCCAATCGGCCATTCGAGCCTGGACCCGTGCCCGTTCTTCAGCCGGCATGCTCGGGAACCGCGCGGCGACTTCCAGCCACTTGGCACGACGCGGACCGTCAATCGTTGCCCAGTCTCGTTCCAGCGGTGCCAGGACTTGCTTTTGTGCTGCCGTGAGCTTGGCCCAAGAAGCATCGGCCGTCGGGCCTGCAGCCCAAGCCGAGCCGCATGCGGCCAAGCCACACAGCATCAGGCTGAGCAGTAGGCGACGCAATGGACTCACGGCGATGGAGCGGCGCGCAAGAATTCGCCGAACCCGGGGTCGGAGTAAGCCGTCGGGGGCAGGGTGTCGGACAGCAGCATGGAGTCAATGTCTGCTGCGGCGCGCACCTGTTCTTGCACCGACCAGCGATCGATGGCGACCAAGCCACAGACCAAGAAAACCAATGGCAGAACGGAAGCAGCTTGCTGCCACCAGGAGCGATGCCCGCCAAACACCGCCGTCCCTTGGGCAGTGACCGCAACAACGGCTGTGGCCGGAGCGGGTGACAGCCGAATCTGGCGCGCGCGGCCGACAGCCTGCTCGCGGGCAAATCGCAGCCGCTCAGTGATGTCGTGGGGCAGTTGTTGCGACCGGATGGACAGGCCGCTGGCCAACCGAGCAGCCAATCGCGCTTCCAGCGAGACTGCGGCGGTCATTTCGCGCTTTGGCGTCATAGTGTGATCCCTTTGGCTTTGAGGGCCTTGGCCAACGCATGAACCGCCCGGGAGCAGTGTGTTTTCACACTGCCTTGCGAACAGCCCATGACCTCGGCGGTCTCGGCCACATCGAACTCCTCCCAGTAACGCAGCAGAAAGGCTTCTCGTTGACGCGCCGGGAGTTCAGCAACTTCTTCGTCGATCCTTTGCAGGATTTGTGCCCGAGACACGGCATCGGCGGCACTTTCGGTGCCCATCGTGTCTTCCAGGGCATGCAGTGTCTCGAGCAGGTCGAATTCGCCGTCTTCGTCGCCTTTGTCGAACTCGGAAAGGTTTTGCACCACCGAGTTGCGCACTTTTTCGCGCCGAAAGTAGTCCATCGTGGCGTTGGACAAGATGCGCTGGAAGACCAGCGGCAACTCGGCGGCAGGCCGATCAGCGTATTTCTCCGACAGCCGGATCATGGCGTCCTGCACGATGTCCAGCGCGGCGTCGTCGTTGCGCACGGCATAGGCAGCGCGCTTGAAGGCTCGTTTTTCGACGCTCTTGAGGAAGTCGGAGAGTTCTTTGTCGGTGGCCAACGCGGTGGTGTTCGGCTATGCCCGGTTTGAGCGGGCGCGATTATGTCACCGCCCCTGGCGGTGCAGCCGGACCGGTCGGGACGACTCGAAGTCGGTGCATAATATGCTGCTTCGCACAACGTTCTTTTGGTCTTTGCCCGGCCGTCCGACCTGGACGGCGGTGCTCCAGACCCCCAAGGCACCAAATCCGCCCCACAAGGGCGCGCAAGAGGCGCACCGATGGATTTTCGTTAGAGAAAACCTCAAAGGTTGAACATGGAAATATCTGCCGCTGAAGTCAAGCGGGCCGCGAGCTTGGATGGTCGCTCGCTGCCTGCTTCTTCCAATCTCCCCCACGCCGCCGAGCCCAATGGCTCTGAAATCCTGGTTCGTTGCCTTCAGGCCGAACAAGTGAAGTTCCTCTGGGGCTATCCCGGCGGAGCGGTGCTGTACATCTACGACGCCCTGTACAAGCAGGACACCATCCAGCACGTTCTGGTTCGCCACGAACAGGCTGCTGTCCATGCGGCTGACGGCTATGCCCGCGCGACTGGCGATGTCGGCGTGGCGCTGGTCACTTCCGGGCCTGGCGTCACCAACGCGGTGACCGGCATCGCGACGGCCTACATGGACTCGATCCCGATGGTGATCATCACCGGGCAGGTTCCCACGCCGGCCATCGGCCTCGACGCTTTCCAAGAGTGCGACACGGTGGGCATCACCCGGCCGATCGTCAAGCACAACTTCCTGGTCAAGGACGTTCGCGACCTGGCCATGACGCTGAAAAAGGCCTTCCACATCGCCCGCACCGGCCGACCGGGCCCGGTGGTGGTGGACATCCCCAAGGACGTGTCGCTCAAGACCACTGCTTTCCACTACCCCGAAACGGTGGAAATGCGTTCCTACAACCCGGTCAAGAAGGGCCACGGCGGTCAGATTCGCAAAGCCGTGCAGTTGTTGCTGCAAGCCAAGCGGCCCTACATCTACACCGGTGGCGGTGTGATTCTGGGCAATGCGTCGGCCGAGTTGCGTCAACTGGTGGCGCTGCTGGGTTTTCCTTGCACCAACACCTTGATGGGCTTGGGCGCCATCGCCTCCAGCGACCCCAAGTTTTTGGGCATGCTGGGCATGCATGGCACCTACGAGGCCAACATGACCATGCAGAACTGCGACGTTCTGCTGGCCGTAGGTGCGCGGTTTGACGACCGGGTGATTGGCAACCCGCGTCACTTTGCGTCGGTGGAACGCAAGATCATCCACGTGGACATCGACCCCTCGTCCATTTCCAAGCGCGTCAAGGTGGACATCCCCATCGTTGGCGACGTCAAGGACGTGCTGAACGAACTCACGGCCCAGATCAAGGAAGCCGCCGCGCGCCCCGACGCCGCGGCGCTGGCCGGCTGGTGGAGCCAGATCAACGAATGGCGCAAGCGTGAGTGCCTGGCCTTTAAGGACAGCGCCACCGTCATCAAGCCGCAGATGGTGGTCGACAAGCTGTGGCAGCTGACCAAGGACCGCGACACCTACATCACGTCCGACGTCGGGCAGCACCAGATGTGGGCGGCGCAGTATTACCGCTTTGAAGAGCCGCGGCGCTGGATCAACAGCGGCGGCCTGGGCACGATGGGCGTGGGTCTGCCCTATGCCATGGGCATCAAGCTGGCCAAGCCGGACGCCGATGTCTTTTGCATCACGGGCGAAGGTTCGATCCAGATGTGCATCCAGGAACTGTCGACCTGCCTTCAGTACAAGACCCCGGTCAAAATCGTCTCGTTGAACAACCGCTACCTGGGCATGGTGCGGCAGTGGCAGCAGATCGACTACGGCAGCCGCTACTCTCACAGCTACATGGACGCGCTGCCGGACTTCGTGAAGCTGGCCGAAGCCTATGGTCATGTCGGCTTGTTGGTGGAAAAGCCGTCCGACGTGGAAGGCGCGCTTCGTGAAGCGATGCGCCTGAAGGACCGCACCGTCTTCCTGGACGTGCGCACCGACCCCACCGAAAACGTCTGGCCGATGGTGCAGGCGGGCAAAGGCATTTCTGAGATGCTGCTGGGCTCAGAAGATCTATAGCCGCGCGAGCGCAGGCGGGGAAGTGGCGTTACCGCGCCATCTCCAGTGGCCTGGGCAAGACGGTTGCAGCTTCAGAGCGGTTTTTCCACATTGAACAGCGTGGCCAAGGGCTTGCGGTTACCGCCGCCAGTCTGAAGAGCGCGCTGAAGGACAGTCTCCATGAAACACATCATTGCCGTGTTGCTCGAAAACGAGCCCGGTGCCCTTTCTCGTGTGGTCGCGCTGTTTTCAGCACGTGGCTACAACATCGAGAGCCTGACGGTGGCGCCTACCGAAGATGCCAGCTTGTCGCGCATGACCATCGTCACCACCGGAAGCGACGACGTCATCGAGCAGATCACCAAGCACCTGAACCGCCTGATCGAGGTGGTCAAGGTGGTTGACCTGACCGAAGGCAGCTTCACCGAACGCGAGCTGATGCTGATCAAGGTGCGTGCGGTGGGCAAAGAACGCGAAGAGATGAAGCGAATGGCTGACATCTTTCGCGGCCGCATCATCGACGTCACAGAAAAGAGCTACACCATCGAGCTCACGGGCGACTCGTCCAAGCTCGACGCTTTCCTGCTCGCCATCGACCGCACGGCGATTCTCGAAACGGTGCGCACCGGTGCCAGCGGCATAGGCCGCGGCGAGCGCATCCTGCGCGTCTGAACCTTCAGCGCATTCAACCCTACCCACACCCAACTCAACGGAGAGAACCCATGAAGGTCTATTACGACAAAGACGCCGATCTCAGCCTGATCAAGGGCAAAAACGTCACCATTATTGGCTACGGTTCCCAGGGCCATGCCCATGCACAGAACCTCAACGACAGTGGCGTCAAGGTTACCGTGGGTCTGCGCAAAGGCGGTGCCAGCTGGTCCAAGGTTGAAAAGGCCGGCCTGAAGGTGGCTGAAGTCGCTGACGCCGTCAGCTCGGCCGACGTGGTCATGATCCTGCTGCCCGACGAACAGATCGGAGCCGTTTACAAGAACGATGTCGAGCCGCACATTCGCAAAGGCGCTTCGCTGGCCTTTGCCCACGGCTTCAACGTGCACTACGGCCAAGTGGTGCCGCGCGAAGATCTGGATGTCTGGATGGTGGCCCCCAAGGCCCCGGGCCACACGGTGCGCAACACCTACACCCAAGGCGGCGGCGTGCCCCATCTGATCGCTGTGCATGCCGACAAGAGCGGCAAGGCGCGCGACATGGCGCTGAGCTACGCTGCGGCCAACGGCGGCGGCAAGGCCGGCATCATCGAAACCAATTTCCGTGAAGAAACCGAGACCGACCTGTTTGGCGAGCAGGCCGTTTTGTGCGGCGGCACGGTCGAGCTGATCAAGGCTGGTTACGAGACGCTGGTGGAAGCCGGGTACGCGCCAGAGATGGCCTACTTCGAGTGCCTGCACGAGCTGAAGCTCATCGTCGACCTGATTTATGAAGGCGGCATCGCCAACATGAACTATTCGATCAGCAACAACGCTGAGTACGGCGAGTACGTCACCGGCCCCAAGATCGTGACCGACGAGACCAAGAAGGCCATGAAGCAGGTGCTGGCCGACATCCAGAACGGCGAATATGCCAAGAGCTTCATTCTGGAAAACCGGGCCGGTGCGCCGACTCTGATCAGCCGCCGCCGCCTGACCAGCGAACACAGCATCGAAGTGGTAGGCGAAAAACTGCGCGCCATGATGCCCTGGATCAAGGCCAACAAGCTGGTCGACCGCAGCCGCAACTGATGCTTCAAAGGAGGAGCCCAGTCGCGCTATGCTCGCAACGATGCTAGACGACCTTCCTCCCTCCGAAGCCGAGAACGGCAACCCGCCTGCGGCCCCGCCCCGGCGGCGCCGCGGCATTTACGTGCTGCCCAACGCCATCACGCTGGCGGCCCTGTTCTCGGGCTTTTACGGCATCGTGATGGCGATGAACGGCCGCTTCGAAGTGGCTTGCATCGCCATCTTCTGCGCTGCGGTGCTCGACAGCCTGGATGGCCGTGTGGCGCGCATGACCAACTCGCAAAGTGCCTTCGGCGAGCAGATGGACAGCTTGTGTGACATGGTCAGCTTCGGGGCGGCGCCCGCGCTCATCGTCTACATCTGGGGTCTCAAGGACATGGGCAAGGCAGGTTGGATTCCAGCCTTCGTCTACATTGCTGGCGCTGCGCTGCGCTTGGCCCGTTTCAACGTCAACATTGGCGTGGTGGACAAGCGCTTCTTCCAGGGCTTGCCCAGCCCCGCAGCGGCAGCGATTGTCATGAGTCTGATTTGGGTGATGGACGACGCGGGCTTCAAGGGTGTGACCAAGGTGGATTGGCTGGCCTACACGGCCTTTGGCGTCACCCTGTTTGCCGGCCTGTCGATGGTGACCAACGCGCCCTTCTACAGCTTCAAAGTGGTGGGCGGGCGCAGCACGGTGCCGTTTGCCGTGATCGTGGCCATTGCGCTGGGCATTGCGCTTGTTGCCTTGGACCCCCCCAGGGTGCTGTTTGGCATCTTCTGCTTGTACGGCCTGTCAGGCTATGTCGTCTACGCTTGGCGCAAGTTCAAGGGCAAACCGGTCAGCGTGATCGCGACATCGACCGACGAACCCGATGAGAAGGGGCTGCATCCGTGACGTGCTGGCTGGCTGGCAATGGCCGGTAAAAGAGCTCCTAGCTCCACCAGCGGATCCGGGCCCCACCTTGCGTGCTATATTGCGCCGATGAACACGACGAACCGCGCCCAGGCGCTGCTACTAGCCCCCTCACCGCGGGTGCGCTGATCAGCTTCGTCATTTCTGTCCAGATCAACGGCCCGCCAGCGCAACGCAGCGGGCCTTTTTCTTGACTTCCCAGGCTGCGTCGCTCAGACCCAACCTCAGGAAACTGTCATGCCTATGCTCCGCAACCCCTGTCTCAAGTACGCAGCTTTTGCGCCTGTGGATTTGCCCGATCGCCGCTGGCCCAGCGTGGTTCTGAGCCAAGCGCCGGTCTGGTTGAGCACCGACTTGCGAGATGGCAACCAGGCGCTGATCGAGCCGATGGACGTGGCGCGCAAGCTGCGCCTTTTCGAGATGCTGGTCCGCGTGGGCTTCAAGCAGATCGAAGTGGGCTTCCCATCGGCCTCTCAAGCTGACTTCGACTTCGTTCGTCTGCTGATCGAGCAACAGCACATACCGGACGACGTGACCATCCAGGTGTTGACGCCTGCGCGCTCTGCGCTCATCGAGACCACCTTTGAGTCCTTGCGTGGTGTGCCTCGCGCCATCGTGCACCTCTACAACGCGACGGCCCCCGTGATGCGAAGAGTCGTGCTGGGTCTGGACGAGGATGGCATTGTCGATCTGGCCACCACGCACGCGCGCCAGTTGCGCGACTGTGCAGCGCTTCAGCCGCAGACGCAGTGGAGCTTTCAGTACTCGCCCGAGATGTTTTCGGGCACCGAGTTGAGCTTCAGCAAACGGGTGGTTGATGCGGTCACCGAGGTCTGGCAACCATCGCCAGCCAGCCCCTGTTTCATCAACCTGCCTTCGACGGTGGAACACAGCACGCCCAACGTCTTTGCCGACATGGTCGAGTGGATGCACCGCAACCTGGCCCGACGTGACAGCATCGTGCTCTCGGTGCACCCACACAACGACCGCGGCACCGGCACTGCCGCTGCGGAACTGGCCTTGATGGCCGGCGCGGATCGCGTGGAAGGTTGTCTCTTTGGCAATGGCGAACGCACCGGCAACGTGGATCTGGTCAACATCGCCTTGAACCTCTACACACAGGGTGTTGACCCCGAGCTGGACTTCTCCAACATCGACGAAGTGCGTCGCTGCGTCGAGCATTGCAACCAGTTGCCGGTGCACCCGCGCCACCCGTATGTGGGTGATCTGGTCTACACCTCTTTCTCCGGTTCACACCAAGACGCGATCAGGAAAGCCTTTGCCGCGCGCCAGGACGGAGCGCTGTGGGACATGCCTTACCTGCCCATCGACCCCAAGGACCTGGGCCGCAGCTATGACGCTGTCATCCGCGTCAACAGCCAGTCGGGCAAGGGCGGCATCGCGTACCTGCTGGAGTCCGAGAAAGGGCTGCAACTGCCGCGCCGGCTACAGATCGAGTTCTCGGCGGCGGTGCAGTCCGTGATGGATGTGCAGGGCCGTGAAATGAGCGCTGCAGACCTGTGGTCGTTGTTTGAGCGTGAGTACCGCTTGAATGAAGTTCAGGTGGACCAGCAGCAGCACCGTGAACAAGCCGATGGCCACACCCTGCTGTCTGCTCGGCTGTGGGTGAATGGTGTGTCTCTGGCGCTTCAGGGTGCCGGCGCAGGCCCCGTGGCAGCGTTTGTCGACGCGTTGCAGCGTGTTTGTGGTTGCGCCATCGAAGTGTTGGACTACCACGAGCACGCCCTTCATGCGGGCGCCCAGGCTCAGGCCGCAGCCTACCTGGAGCTTCGCGTCGGTCACACGCGCACGCTGTTTGGCGTGGGCATGGACGTCAACATCGTCACCGCATCCATGAAGGCCGTGGTCTCGGCCTTGCAGCGCTGCGGTATCCGTTTTGAATCCCTGGCCCAAGCGGCCCCCATCCTTGAAGGAGCAGAACATGACTGACAAGCTCGTTATCTTCGACACCACCTTGCGCGACGGCGAGCAGTCACCGGGCGCTTCCATGACGCGCGACGAAAAGCTGCGCATCGCGCGCCAGTTGGAGCGTTTGCGTGTCGATGTCATCGAAGCCGGTTTTGCAGCCTCCAGCAATGGCGACTTTGAAGCCGTGAAGGCCATTGCCGCCGCCATTCGCGAGGCCACCGTTTGCTCTTTGGCGCGCGCCAATGATCGCGACATCTCTCGCGCCGCTGAGGCTTTGAAGGGCGCGCAACGTGCGCGCATTCACACCTTCATCGCCACCAGCGAATTGCACATGGAAAAGAAGTTGCGCATGACGCGCGACCAGGTCTACGAGCAAGCCAAACAAGCCGTGCGCTTTGCGCGCAACCTGTGCGCTGATGTTGAGTTTTCGCCTGAAGATGGCTATCGCTCAGACCCTGACTTTTTGTGCCGTGTGCTCGAGTCGGTGATCGCCGAGGGCGCCACCACCATCAACATACCTGACACGGTGGGTTATGCCATTCCGGAACTGTATGGAGCCTTCATCCGCAACCTGCGTGAACGCATTCCCAATGCCGACAAAGCCGTCTGGAGCGTTCACTGCCACAACGACCTGGGCATGGCGGTCGCCAACTCCTTGGCAGGCGTGATGCTGGGCGGTGCCCGGCAGGTGGAATGCACCATCAACGGCCTGGGCGAGCGCGCGGGCAATTGCAGCCTGGAAGAGGTGGTGATGGCTGTTCGCACGCGCAAGGACTACTTCGGTCTGAGCATGGGCATTGACGCCACCCAGATCGTGCCGGCCTCGCGCATGGTGAGCCAGACCACCGGCTTCCTGGTGCAGCCCAACAAGGCTGTCGTGGGCGCCAATGCCTTTGCCCATGCCAGTGGCATCCACCAGGACGGCGTGCTCAAGGCGCGCGACACCTACGAGATCATGCGCGCCGAAGACGTGGGTTGGGCTACCAACAAGATCGTGCTGGGCAAGCTGTCGGGGCGCAATGCCTTCAAGCAGCGGCTGCAGGAACTGGGTGTGCAGATGGAGTCAGAGTCCGAAATCAACGCCGCTTTTGCGCGCTTCAAGGACTTGGCCGATCGCAAGAGCGACATCTTTGACGAGGACATCATCGCCTTGGTCAGCGACGAGAGCGTCACTGCAGAGAGCGAACACTACCGTCTGCTGGCCCTGACCCAGCACTCGGCTATGGGTGAGCGCCCTCATGCTGCGGTCGCGTTTGCGGCGGGCACCGTGGAGCACCACGCCGAAAGTGACGGCAACGGGCCAGTGGACGCCAGCCTCAAAGCCATTGAGTCCAAGGTGAAGAGTGGCGCCGAAATGATGTTGTATTCGGTCAATGCCATCACCTCAGGCAGTACAGAGTCGCAGGGTGAAGTGACGGTCCGTTTGCAACTGGGCGGGCGGGTCGTCAACGGTGTCGGCGCCGATCCCGACATCGTGGTGGCTTCCGCAAAAGCCTATCTGGCGGCACTGAACAAGCTGCACAGCAATGCCGAGCGGGTGGCTGCTCAGGGGTGAGCCAAAACTTCGGGTTGTTGCTATCAGGGTTGTTGCGGAGCGCAGGCGTAGCTTGAGAAACAAGTCGCAAGCGCTTGAAAACAAGCATGTTTTTGCGGTACCCTACACTTTTGCACGGTACGACAGCGAGGGCGTTGGTGTTGAAAGCTAGTGGGTCGTGGAAGCCTCTGTTGGCGATGCTGGGTCTGGCCATCGGGCTGGCGGGTTTGCCCACGGCCGGGGCTTTTGCCGCCCAAGCCAGCCAGCAGTCCAAGAGCCGCACTGCAAAGGCTGCGCCTCAGCCCCCGAAGGCATCCAAAGCTTCAGGTAGCACTGCGAAAGCGTCGAAGGCTGCCAAGGGCACTGGCAAAGCCAAGGGCTTGGCAGCGAACAAGAAACAAGCTGCTCGGGCCGTACGTGCAGCTCCAGCTCGGCCCTCTTTTGGTCAACTGTCGGGATTGCGTGCTACCGAGGACGACTTGGCCCTGAAGTCCAGTGTTGCTCTGGTGATGGATCAGGACACCGACGAAGTCTTGTTCAGCAAGAATTCTCAGGCGGTCTTGCCCATTGCATCGATCACCAAGCTGATGACGGCGCTGGTGGTCACAGAGGCTTCCCTGCCGCTGGATGAAATCTTGGTGGTGTCGCAAGACGATGTCGCGGCCACGGCGGGCAGCCGCTCGAGGCTGCAATTGGGCACCCACCTCACCCGTGGCGAAATGCTCCACTTGTCACTGATGGCGTCTGAAAACAGAGCTGCGCATGTCTTGGGCAGGACCTATCCCGGCGGTATCGACAAGTTTGTGGGCGCCATGAATGTGAAGGCGCGCCTGTTGGGTATGCAAGACACCCGCTATGTTGAGCCCACCGGGCTGTCCAGCAACAACCAGTCCAGCGCAGTGGATCTGTCGCGCTTGGTCAAGGCGGCTTTCATGCATCCCATCATTCGGGACCTGTCCACGTCGCTCGAGGCCGCTATGCCGGTGGGGCGCAAGACCGTTCAATTCCGCAACACCAATGGCTTGGTGCGCAACCCAGAATGGGACATCGGGCTGCAAAAGACAGGCTACATCTCTGCAGCTGGGCGCTGTGTGGTGATGCAGACGCAGATGGCTGGTCGCAACCTGATCATGGTGCTGCTCGATTCCACCGGCAAGTACACACGCATTGGTGATGCCGAGCGCATTCGCCATTGGCTGGCGGCACCAGTCTCTTTACTCACGGGCAAGACCCCGGCGCAGCCGGCCCAGCCGGCCGCTGCGGTTCAGCCTCTGTAGCCCAGCGCTGACGAAATCTGGGCCGCTGTCTGGCGGACCCGGTCCAGCCAGGATTCTTCCAAGCGGTCGGCGGGAGCCGATATGGAAAGGCCGGCCAGCAGTTTGCCTTGATCATCAAAGATCCCGGCAGCCATGCAGCGCACCCCCAGTTCCAGCTCTTCGTCGTCGCGCGCGACGCCGGTGTTGCGCACCGTTGTCAATTCGCGTTCCAGTCGCGCGATGTCGGTGATGCTGTTGCGAGTGTGCCCGGTCAGCCCCGTGCGGGTGGCGTAGCTGCGCACGCGGGCCGGCTCGTCGTGGGCCAAGAAGAGCTTTCCAACTGAAGTCAGATGAAGTGCCGCACGACCACCTACGGTGCGCACCACCTGCATGCCCGATCGCTCGCTGTAGCTGCGCTCTACATAGATGATCTCGTCGCCTTGGCGCATCGAGAGGTTCACCGCCTGGTGGGTCAGCTTGTGCAGCTCTCGCATGGGACCCAGGGCCGCCTCCCGCACATCAATGCGGTCCTTGACCAGATTGCCCAACTCCAGCAGCCGCATGCCCAAGCGATAGGAACCAGCTTGCGGTCGGTCCACATAGCGCCCCAGGGTCAGGTCGTTCAAGATCCGGTGCGCGGTGGACGGGTGCAAGCCGGTGCGCTCGCTGATTTCCTTCAAGGAAACAGGCTCAGGTTGGGCTGCCAGCATGTCGAGCAGCGCAAAAGTGCGCTCCAGCACTTGGATGGTTGGGGACGAAGGCTCTTTGCTGTTCATCGTTGATGGGTTTCATGCGAGCTTACGGCATTTTGCATCGTGGAACGATTATCTGCATAACGAGAGTAGTTCTGCAACGCCCGAAGTCGCCGGCCCTGGTCGAGCACCGGTCGCACGGCCGCGGAAAGCGCTTGGTCAGGCGTTGGCAGAGAGCAGATCGATGCAGGCCTCGCCGCTGCGCACAGCGCCTTCCAGAGTTGCCGGATACGGCCCCTCGATGTAGTCGCCAGCCCCGAACAGCCCTGGAGCAATGTGGGGCCCAGGGCGTGTCAAGCCGGGCGAGCAAGAAAAGGTCGCACGCTTTTCAGCCATCACACGCAGCAGCCTTGGGGGTGTCGGCCACACGGCGGAGCCGAAAGCGCGGATCGCCTGCTCCAGCACCGCCTGACCCGTGGCTTCAAGCCCTTGCTCGACCCACCCTCGAGCCCCGCTGACAACAAAAGCAAAAACGCCAGGGTTGGTGCCCAGTGCGCCGTGGTCAAACGCAAACTGAGCCGGGGCGCAGCTGCTTTCGACCAGAGCCATCATGGGGCAGGGCAGGCGAGCGCCTTCGCACTCCAAGTAGACGGTGACGATGGGCTCATAGGCCATGGTTGCTGCAGCCAGTGCCCAGGCTGGCGCATGAGGCTCGGCCAATCGTGAGGCCTCGGCAGAACTGCAGGCCAGCACCACGGCATCAAAGGACTCGCCGTCCACCTGCCACCCGCGGCCCGCTTGCTGCAGCGCGTTCACGCGGTGTCCTGAGCGCGCCATGCCACCGTGTTGCGTCAGCCATGCAGCAGCCGGTGCGGGCAACAGCGCCCCCAGCGACAGGCGTGGCAGCAAAAGATCGGCGGAACCGGGGCCGCTGAAAAGCGCATCTTTCAGTACCCGCAGAAAGACAGCGGCGCTGGCGTTGTGTGCGGGTGTGTTGAGGGCTGCAACACATAGCGGGTCAATCAGCAATTGCCTGACAGGGCTGGGCAACTGCGAGCAGAGCTGGTCCACGGTCCAGTGCGAAGGGCACTTGAATCCACGAGCAGCCCAGAAGGCCGAGTGGCCCAGGAGCCTCAGTCGGGCGTTCCAGTCCCAGCCTTTGCAAGCCAGCACCGCTGCGCCAAACGTCAGCCAGGCCGGCCCACTGGGCATGCGCAGACCCCGACCGTCTGGGTAGCGCAACTCCAGCGCCTGGCGGTGCAAAGCGGCTCTTGGGTCAACGCCAACGCTGGCCATCAGGTCCAGCGTGCGCGTGTAGGCGCCGATCAAGATGTGCTGCCCGTTGTCGAGTGCGCGGCCTTGGATCGCGACCTCACGCGCCCGACCGCCCCACTGGTGCGACATCTCAAACAGGCTGACCTGGTGACCCGCTTGCGTGCCGCGAACGGCCGCCGCCAGTCCCGCCCACCCACCACCAACAACAGCCAGCTTCACCCCGGCCAGCCCGCAATGCTTGCTGCCGCGGTCATGCCTTGACGGCAGGGCCAAACCTGGGGCTCAGTGACCTCGAACATGGGTCCGCGTGGCGATCCACAACTTGCGCAACGGCGTGAGCGAGGTGCGTTGGTGAAGCACCTGAAAGTTTTGCGATTCGATCTCGCGCAGCAAGGTGCGGTAGATGTTGGCCATCATCAGGCCGGGCTTCTGGGTCACTCGGTCAACCTCAGGCAACAGGTGCATGGCTTTATCAAAAGTGGCGTGCGCGCGTTCGGCCTGGAACCGCATCAATGCCTGAAAGCGTTCGCTGTAGCCCCAGGGCGCGCGCCGTTCCAGCAATTCGTGTGCCTTGACTTCGAATCGTTGCAACTCGTTGACGGGCAGGTAGATGCGGCCACGTCGGGCATCGTCGCCCACATCTCGGATGATGTTGGTGAGTTGCATGGCCAAGCCCAGGTGGTGCGCGTACTGCACCGTGGCCTCCTGCGTGCGGCCAAATATATTGGCTGCCACTTCGCCCACCACGCCGGCCACCAGGTGGCAATAGCGTTGCAATGCGGCGAAGTCAAGAAAGCGGGTTTGATCCAGGTCGGTCTGGCAGCCTTCGATGACGGCCATCAGGTGTTCTTGGCGAATGCTGAAGGTTTCGGTCAAGGGCATCAGGGCTTTCATCACCGGATGACTGGCATCGCCCGCAAAGGCCTGCATCACCTCTTTGCGCCACCACTGCAGCTTGCTGGCCGCAACACTTAAGTCACTGGTCTCGTCAACCACGTCGTCGACTTCGCGACAAAAGGCGTAGAAGGCGGTGATGGCGGCGCGCCGGGGCGCAGGCAAAAAAAGAAAGGCGTAATAGAACGATGAGCCGCTGGCCGAGGCCTTGGCTTGCACGTATTGCTCGGGCGTCATGCAGCGGCCTTTGGCATGGCGCATGCCCGCCACAACAGCAGTGGGGCGTCCAGCGCGCCAAGACGTGGGCGCTGGGTCAGGCTTGTGTGGTCCATGGCGCTGATTTTCTCCAGAATGCGCAGGCCCCCCTGAACCACCAGTCGAAGCTCCCATCCCGCACGTCCGGGTACGCGAGTGGCCAAGGGAGCACCCTCTTCCATCAGTCCGCGCGACCAGTCCACCAGGTCGCGGACCAGTTGGCGGGTTTGAGGGGTGTCTTGCTGTGGCATGGCGGGCGGCCCGCTCAGTTGGTGCCGTGCCAGGTCGGCGTCCGGGATGTAGCAACGGCCGGTGGGAAGGTCGCGGCTGAGGTCCTGCCAAAAGTTGATCAACTGCAGCGCACTGCAAATGGCGTCCGACTGGCGCAAGGACGCTTCGTCCTGAATGCCATACAGATGCAAGAGCAAACGGCCCACGGGGTTGGCTGAGAGCCGGCAGTAAGCCAGCAGGCTGGCGCGGTCCGGGTATCGGGGGTTGTGCACGTCCTGCTCAAAGGCGTTGAGCAGGTCGTGCAGCAGGTTGACGGGCAAGCCAAAGGCGCGCTGCTCTGTGGCCAGGGCGTCGAAAACCCGGGCCCACCTTGGACTCGGTCGCCCACCTGCCATTGCCGCCTGCAGATCCAAACGGTACTGCGCCAGGTCGGCCAGGCGTTGGGCTGGAGCAGCGTCGCCTTCGTCAGCCAGGTCGTCGGCGGTCCGTGCAAAGTGATAGATCGCCGTGATCACTGGGCGCAGATGTGGTGGGCACAGCCAAGATGCAACCGGAAAGTTTTCGTAATGGTCGATGCTCACCAAGTGATTCTCGCCATTTGTATCGACGTTTCTTGCTTTGACGCGCGGTTGTCGAGGCTTGTTCCGATTCTGTTGACCCACAGGGCCACGGACAAATTGACAGGTGGAGTGAGTCGAAATACATTACTGACCAGTCAGTCAGTAACAAGGCCCGCCGGGGCCACGCAACTCTAGGTCTCCCACCATGAACGCATGGCTCCGCCCCATCTTGATCCTCTTTGCCGTTGCTTCCCTGTCCGCCTGCTCCCGTAAGGAGCCTGCGCCAGAACCGATTCGGGCGGTTCGCACGATGACGGTGGGGTCCGCCGCCACTGGCGGGGTGCACGAGTACGCGGCCGAAGTCAAGGCACGAACCGAAGTTCGGCTGTCTTTTCGGGTTGCCGGCAAGGTCGCCAACCGCACAGTCGAGGTCGGCCAGCGGGTTCGGGCTGGGCAGTTGCTGGCCCAACTCGACCCGGTGGACTTGAAGTTGGGCCAGGACAGCGCCAACGCCGCACTGCGTGCCGCGCAAGCCAGCCATGAGCTGGCCCAGGCCGAGTTCAAGCGCTACAAGGACTTGCGAGACCAGGGCTTCATCAGCGCCGTCGAGCTGGAGCGACGCGAAACCACGCTGCTGGCCCAGCGTGCGTTATGGGATCAAGCTCGCGCACAAGCCAACGTTCAGGGCAACATGGCCAGCTATGCCCAGCTGCTGGCGCCCGCAGCCGGATTGGTGACAGGCGTCGATGCGGAAGCGGGCTCTGTCGTGGCGACGGGTGCCTCGGTGGTGCGCCTGGCTGTTGATGGCCCGCGCGATGCGGTTTTCTCCGTCCCCGAAGACACGGTCCTGGGCCTGCGGGCGCTGCAGGGCAAGCCCGGTGCGCTTCGTGCACGCGCCTGGGGCGCCAGCGCCGAAACCCCCTTGACCGTGAGAGAGGTTGGTGCGGCAGCCGACCCCGCCACACGCACCTTCCTGGTCAAGGCCGACATGGGGTCCAACACCTTGCAGTTGGGCCAAACCGTGACCGTCTTGATCGACCTGCCGCGCCGCGACGCCGCGGCTCGGCTGCCCCTGACGGCGGTGATGCAACAACAGGGTCAAACCGCCGTTTGGGTGTTGGACAAAGCCAGCATGTCCGTCAAGGTGCAACCGGTGACGGTGGCTGGGGCCGACGGCAACGCGGTGATCATTGCCAATGGACTCAGCCCGGGCCAGACGGTTGTCACCGCAGGGGTTCACCTGCTTTCGCCAGGGCAAAAGGTGAAGTTGTTTGAGGCCGCACCGCCACCGGCGGGCATCGGACAGGCCGCACCAGCTTCGGCCGCGGCCAGTCGTTGAGCCGCAGAGCCCCGTGATGAACAAGCCGCAAGCCACCGAGCAGGCCAAGGGTCTGAACATTTCCCGCTGGGCGCTGGAGCATCCGGCACTGACACGCTACCTGATGGTGGTGCTGATGGTGCTGGGCATTGCCGCGTATTTCCAGTTGGGCCAGGACGAGGACCCGCCCTTCACCTTCAGGGCCATGGTGGTGCAGGCCTTCTGGCCCGGCGCCAGCGCTCAGCAGATCGCCGAGCAGGTCACCGACAAGCTGGAAAAGACGCTGCAAGAGGTGCCCTACGCCGACAAGATTCGGTCGTACACCAAGCCAGGCGAATCGCTGACCATCTTGGAGCTGAAAGACTCAGCGCCACCCAAGGAAGTCAGCGCGAGTTGGTACCAAGCGCGCAAGCGAATTGGCGACATGCGCAACACCTTGCCGCAAGGTGTGATCGGGCCTGTCTTCAACGATGACTTTGGTGACGTATACGGATCTATCTACGCCCTGTCTGCCGATGGCTTCTCGCGCGAAGAATTGCGGATCTACGCTGAACGGGTCAGGCAAGGGCTGCTGAAGGTCACCGACGTGGCCAAGGTTGAAGTCTTCGGCGCGCAAGCAGAAAAAGTCTTCATCGAAATTTCTCAAAAGCGTCTGGCCCAGATGGGCCTGGACATGAACCAGGTGATCGCGCAGTTGGGAGCGCAAAACGCGGTGGAAGGCGCAGGCGTGCTCAACGCAGGCGCCGAGAATCTGCAGGTGCGGGTGGCAGGGCAGTTCAATTCGGTGGAAGAGCTCAAGCGCCTGCCGATTCGAGCGGTCAACCCAGCCACGGGCCAGGCCAGCACGATCAAGCTGGGCGATGTGGCCGATGTGCGCCGCGACTACGTGGACCCGCCCGCGGTGCGGGTGCGCCATCAAGGTCAAGAAGTCATTGCGCTGGGCGTGTCCATGACCAAGGGCGGCGACATCATCGCTCTGGGCAAGGCCTTGAACGTGGCGATGAAGCAAGTCCAGGCCGATCTGCCGGTGGGCATCACGGTGTCTCGCATTCAGGATCAGCCTGCGGCCGTCAGTCGATCGGTCGGCGAGTTTGTCAACGTCTTGATCGAGGCTGTGCTCATCGTGCTGGCGGTCAGCTTCGTCAGCCTGGGGCTGCACACCAAGCCACTGCGTGTGGATGTATGGCCGGGTTTGGTGGTGGGAATCACGATCCCTCTGGTCTTGGCCATCACCTTCGTGAGCATGTTTTACTGGGGCATCGGGCTGCACAAGATCTCGCTGGGCAGCTTGATCATTGCGCTGGGTTTGCTGGTGGACGACGCCATCATTGCCGTCGAAATGATGGTGCGCAAGCTCGAGGAAGGCTACGACAAGATGCGCGCAGCCACCTATGCCTACGACGTGACGGCCATGCCCATGCTGACCGGTACCTTGATCACCGCGGCAGGCTTCTTGCCGATTGGTTTGGCCAAGTCGGTGACCGGCGAATACACCTTTGCCATTTTTGCCGTGACCACCGCCGCACTCATCATTTCGTGGCTGGTGTCGGTGTACTTTGTGCCCTATCTGGGCGCGCTGCTGCTGCGCACACGCAGCAAGGCCGGTGCTCACGGCGAAGCAGGCTCGGTTGACGAGCCGCACGAGCTGTTTGACACGCCTTTTTACAGCCGGGTTCGGCGCGCAGTGGGCTGGTGTGTGCAGCACCGTTGGATCACCATTGGCCTGACGGTCATGAGCTTTGCCCTGGGCATCGTTGGCATGGGCAAGGTTCAGCAGCAGTTTTTCCCCGACTCCAGCCGGCCAGAAATTCTGGTCGACTTGTGGTTGCCCGAGGGCTCAACGGTGCAAGAAAGCGAGGTCATCGCCCGTCGCTTCGAGGCCCGTATGCTGCAGGAAAAGGGTGTTGAGACGGTGAGCGTCTGGATCGGCAGCGGGGTGCCGCGTTTCTACCTGCCACTGGACCAGGTGTTTCCGCAGACCAACGTCAGCCAGATCATCCTGGTACCCAAGGATCTGAAGCAACGCGAGGAGCTGCGCGTGCGCTTGCCCTCCCTGATGGCGGCCGAGTTCCCCGAGGTGCGTAGCCGTGTCAAGCTGCTGCCCAACGGGCCGCCCGTGCCATACCCGGTGCAGTTCAGGGTGGTGGGTGTTGAAGCCGCCCAGGTGCGGGCCTGGGCCGATCAGGCCAAGGAATTGCTGCGGGCCAATCCCAACATGCGCGGCGTCAACGACAACTGGAACGAGCAGATCAAGGCCCTGCGGCTGGACATCGATCAAGACAAAGCCAGGGCCTTGGGCGTCACCAGCCAGGCCATCGCTCAAGCCTCGCGCACCATCCTCAGCGGCAGCAACATCGGTCAATACCGCGAAGGCGACAAGTTGATCGACATCGTGTTGCGGCAACCTTTGGAAGAGCGCAATGCCATCACCGACATTGGCAACGCCTACCTGCCCACCGCCAGTGGTCGCAGCGTGCCGCTGACCCAGGTGGCCAAGGTCAGCTTTTCCTTCGAGCCGGGCGTGCTTTGGCGCGAGGGGCGCAACTACGCCATCACGGTTCAAGGAGACGTGGTGGAAGGCGTGCAAGGCCCCACGGTGACAGCCCAGGTCTGGCCCCAGCTGCAGGCCTTGGCAGCCAAGATGCCACCGGGCTACAGAGTGGAAATCGCGGGCGCGGTGGAGCAAAGCAGCAAAGGGCAGGGTTCCTTGTTGGCCAATGTGCCGCTGATGGCTTTCATCATGCTCACCCTGCTGATGCTGCAGCTGCAGAGTTTCTCGCGTGCCATGCTGGTGATGCTGACGGCGCCTTTGGGCATCTCGGGTGTGGCAGCGGCCTTGCTCATCCTGGACCGACCCTTCGGTTTTGTGGCCCTGCTGGGCTTCATCGCCCTGGTGGGCATGATCATGCGCAACTCGGTGATCCTGATCGACCAGATCGAACAAGACCGCGCCCGCGGTGTGCCGACCTGGGATGCCATCGTGGAGTCGGCCGTGCGGCGCTTCAGGCCTATCGTTTTGACCGCCGCTGCAGCTGTGCTGGCGATGATTCCGCTCAGCCGCAGCGCGTTCTGGGGCCCGATGGCCGTGGCCATCATGGGGGGGCTGATCGTGGCGACCGCCCTGACGCTGTTGGCCTTGCCGGCGATGTATGCGGCCTGGTTTCGGGTCAAGCGCGAAACGGCCGTACCAGCGTGAAGATTTGGGCTTGAAAGTGGTGCTCGGAAGGCCTTGGTGGTGACGGCCCCGCCGGGCGGGCTAAAATCCCGGGTTCGCCGTCGTTTCGGCTGTTCCACCCGCGCGGGTGGCGAAATTGGTAGACGCACCAGGTTTAGGTCCTGACGCCTTCACCGGCGTGCCGGTTCGAGTCCGGCCCCGCGCACCACGCTCGGCGTTCATCCCCCAGCATCCACTTCATCGCTAAGAGACACCATGGCCGTCCAAGTTGAAACCCTAGAAAAGCTCGAGCGCCGCATCACCCTGACGCTGGCGGCGGAAACCATCAACGGCGAGGTGGAAACGCGCCTGAAGCGCCTTTCGCGAACGGTCAAGGCCGATGGCTTCCGCCCGGGCAAGGTGCCCATGTCGGTGGTGGCCCAGCGCTACGGCTACTCGGTCCAGTACGAAGTGGTCAACGACCGCGTGGGCCAGGCCTTCAGTGATGCCGCTGCCGAGGCCAAGCTGCGCGTGGCTGGCGCACCGCGCATCACCCAGAAGGAAGCCGCGCCAGAAGGCCAGATGTCCTTCGACGCCACTTTCGAGATCTACCCCGAGGTGAAGCTCGGCGATTTGACTTCCGCTGAAGTCGAGCGCGTGGCCACTGAGGTGAGTGACGCGGCCATCGACCGCACGGTGGACATCCTGCGCAAGCAGCGCCGCACCTTTGGTCTGCGCCCAGCCGCCGAGGGCGCCGTGGAAACCGACCGCGTGACCATCGACTTCGAAGGCAAGATCGATGGTGAGCCTTTTGACGGCGGCAAGGCCGAAGCCTTCCAGTTTGTCATTGGCGAAGGCCAGATGCTGGAGCAGTTTGACCAGTCCGTGCGCGGCATGAAGGTCGGCGAAAGCAAGACCTTTCCCTTGCAGTTCCCGGCGGACTACCAGGGCAAGGACGTGGCCGGCAAAGAAGCCGACTTCATGGTCACGGTGAAGAAGATCGAGGCCCAAAACCTCCCCGCCATCGACGAGGCCTTTGCCAAGGCCTTGGGCATCAAGGAAGGCACCGTCGAGGGACTGCGCGCCGATGTGAAAAAGAACCTGGAGCGTGAAGTCAAGTTCCGCGTGATGGCGCGCAACAAGGGCGCGGTGATGGAAGCGCTGTCGAAAGCGGCTGAGTTGGAGATCCCGAACGCCCTTGTGGCTTCGGAAACCGACCGCCTGATCGAAGGTGCACGTGCTGATCTGAAGCAGCGCGGCGTCAAAGACTTTGACACCGCCCCGATCCCGGCCGAGATCTTCAAACCGCAAGCCGAGCGCCGTGTGCGTCTGGGGCTGGTGGTGGCCGAGTTGGTGCGCACGCACAACCTGCAGGCCAAGCCTGACCAGTTGCAAAAGCACATCGAAGAGCTCAGCCAGAGCTACGAAAAGCCCACCGAAGTGATGCGCTGGTACCTGGGTGACCGCCAGCGCATGGCTGAAGTTGAGGCCGTGGTGATCGAGAACAACGTGACCGAATACGTGCTGGCCAACGCCAAGGTTTTGGACAAGGTGCTACCGTTCGACGAATTGATGACCGCAGCCTGATGCAGGAGACCCGGATGAGCGTGCAAGATACCGTTGGCTTGGGCATGGTGCCCATCGTGATCGAGCAGTCGGGGCGCGGTGAACGCGCCTACGACATCTACAGCCGCTTGCTCCGCGAACGGATCATCTTTCTGGTCGGCCCGGTAAACGACGGCACCGCCAATCTGGTGGTGGCTCAGATGCTCTTTCTGGAAAGCGAAAATCCGGACAAGGACATCTTCCTGTACATCAATTCACCCGGTGGCAGCGTGAGCGCCGGTCTGTCGATCTTCGACACCATGAACTTCGTCAAGCCCGATGTCTCGACGATGTGCATGGGCATGGCCGCCAGCATGGGCTCTTTCCTGCTGATGGCCGGTGCCAAAGGCAAGCGCCTGGCGCTGCCCAATTCACGCATCATGATCCATCAGCCTTCGGGCGGGGCACAGGGTCAGGCCACGGATATCGAGATCCAAGCCCGCGAGATCATCAAGACCCGCGAGCAGCTCAACCGCATCTACGCCGACCGCACTGGCCAGAGCATGGACAAGATCGCCGCCGACATGGAGCGAGACATGTGGATGAGCCCGTCCGAGGCCAAAGACTACGGCCTGATTGACCAGGTGCTGGACAAGCGCAGCTGAGTCGGCTCTGCCGGTAACCCCGCAGAGTGCCTTACAAGAGCCCCGAACGGGGCTCTTTTCACAGGCTGGAGCCCAAGAACAGTTGGTCTATCATGCCAGCGCATCCCGCCCTCAACATCCTCTGCAAAAGCACCCATGGCTGACAAGAAGGGCGCCTCCGGCGAAAAAGTCCTTTACTGCTCCTTCTGCGGCAAAAGCCAGCACGAGGTGAAGAAGCTCATTGCTGGGCCATCGGTATTCATCTGCGATGAATGCATCGAGCTGTGCAACGACATCATCCGCGACGAAGTGCCAGCGGAAGGCGCGGCGGACAAGGTCAGCAAGTCCGACCTGCCGCTGCCCAGCGAGATCAAGTCCAGCTTGGACAACTACGTCATCGGGCAAGAAGTGGCCAAGCGCACTCTGGCCGTGGCTGTTTACAACCACTACAAGCGTCTCAAGCACATGGGCGCCAATGCGTCCAAGGACGAGGTGGAGCTAACCAAGAGCAACATCTTGCTCATCGGCCCCACCGGTTCGGGCAAGACGCTGCTGGCCCAAACCCTGGCCCGCTTGCTGAATGTGCCGTTTGTGATTGCCGACGCCACCACGCTGACCGAAGCAGGTTATGTGGGTGAAGACGTCGAAAACATCATTCAGAAACTGCTGCAAAACTGCAACTACGACGTCGAGCGTGCCCAGCGCGGCATCGTCTACATCGACGAAATCGACAAGATCAGTCGAAAGGCCGACAACCCCAGCATCACACGCGATGTGTCGGGTGAAGGCGTGCAGCAAGCGTTGCTGAAACTGGTTGAAGGCACGATGGCCAGCGTGCCACCGCAGGGCGGCCGCAAGCACCCCAACCAGGACTTCTTGCAGATAGACACCACCAACATCCTGTTCATTTGCGGCGGCGCATTTGACGGGCTGGAAAAAGTCATACAGAACCGCACCGAGAAGTCCGGCATCGGTTTTGGTGCCAGCGTGCACAGCAAAACCGACAAGCGTGCGGCTGACCTGTTCCGCGACGCCGAGCCCGAAGACCTGATCAAGTTTGGTTTGATCCCGGAACTGGTGGGTCGCCTGCCGGTGGTTGCCACGCTGGGGGAACTGACCATCGAGGCCATGGTTCAGATCCTGACCGAGCCCAAGAATGCGCTGGTCAAGCAGTACCACAAGCTCTTTGCCATGGACGGCGTGGAACTGGAAATCCGCCCCTCCGCGCTGACCGCCATCGCCCGCAAGGCCTTGGCCAGAAAAACCGGAGCGCGTGGCCTGCGGTCGATTTTGGAGCACTCGCTGATCGACACCATGTTTGACCTGCCCACGCTGGATGGCGTGGCCAAGGTGGTGATAGACGAGCACATCGTCGAAGAAGGCGCCAAGCCTTTGCTCGTTTACCGCGAGAAAAAAGCCAGCGCCTGAGGCGCCCCGCGTGAATGGCCAGTGGGCGCCACGCGCATCTTGCATTTCTGATCTTGGGCCTCAACTGGGCTTGAGAAAGAGAGGTTTCAATGTCCGGTCACCCCATCCTCCCGTCAGACCCCATCACGCTGCCGCTGCTGCCCCTGCGCGATGTGGTCGTGTTCCCGCACATGGTCATCCCGCTGTTTGTGGGCCGGCCGAAGTCGATCAAGGCGCTGGAAGCTGCCATGGAGCAGGGCCGCCAGATCATGCTCGTGGCGCAAAAGGCCGCCGGCAAAGATGAGCCCAAGGCCGACGACATGTTTGACGTGGGTTGCGTCAGCAGCATCTTGCAGATGCTCAAGCTGCCCGACGGCACGGTGAAGGTGCTGGTTGAAGGCGTGCAGCGCGCCAACACGACCAGCATCACCGAAACCAACGACTACTTCGTGGGTGAAGTGGTGCCGGTGCAAGCCGAAGGTGATGCCACCCCGGAAATCGAGGCCTTGCGCCGCGCTGTCACGCAGCAGTTTGACCAGTACGTCAAGCTCAACAAGAAGATCCCGCCCGAGATCCTGACCAGCATCGCCGGCATCGATGACCCGGGCCGTTTGGCTGACACCATTGCCGCCCATCTGCCGCTCAAGCTGGAAGCCAAGCAAGCGGTGCTCGACCTCTTCAGCGTGCCCAAGCGACTTGAAAAACTGCTGGAACTGCTGGAGCACGAAGTCGACATCCTGCAGGTGGAAAAGCGCATCCGTGGCCGCGTCAAGCGCCAGATGGAGAAGAGCCAGCGCGAGTACTACCTGAACGAGCAGGTC
>JAYTVT010000051.1:0-5156 GCA_043743835.1 Betaproteobacteria bacterium | reverse complement strand
CCGTAGGCCGAGCCTCGGCCGGTGGTAAAGCAGATCAGGTTGGCACCGCCGGCCACCTGGCCGGTGGCGCTGACGGGGTCGTAGCCGGGGGTGTCCATGTAGACAAAGCCCTTGGCGGCGACGCGTTCTGCAAACTCGTAAACGTCCACCAGGTTGGTGGTGCCGCTCTTGGCGATGGCGCCCAGGCTTTTTTCCAAAATGGTGGTCAGGCCGCCGGCCTTGTTGCCTGCCGACGGGTTGTTGTCCATCTGCATGCCGTTGCGCGCGGTGTAGGCCTCCCACCAGTGGATGCGGGCGCGCAGCTTGTCGGCCACCGCGGTGCTCACGGCACGGCGGGTCAGCAGGTGTTCGCCGCCATAGATTTCGGGCGTTTCGCTGAGGATGGCGGTGCCGCCGTGGCGCACCAGGCGGTCTACCGCTGCGCCCAGCGCCGGGTTGGCGCTGATGCCGCTGTAGCCGTCGCTGCCACCACACTGCAGGCCCACGGTGATGTGGCTGGCTGGCACCGGCACGCGCTTCACCCGGTTGGCGTGTGGCAGCAGGCGTTTGATCTCTTCAATGCCACGCGCCACGGTCTTGGCCGTGCCGCCGGTGTCTTGGATGCTGAAGGTGACCAGGTGCGCGCCTTCTTGCAGGCCTTCTTGCGCCACCAGGCCCTGGATCTGGTTGGTCTCGCAGCCCAGGCCCACCACCAGCACGGACGCGAAGTTGGCGTGGCGTGCGTAGCCACCCAGCGTGCGGCGCAGCACCTGCAGTTCTTCGCCGTCGCTGGCGGTGGCGCAGCCCATGCTGTGGGTCAGGGCGACGATGCCGTCCACGTTGGGGAAGGGCGCCAACGCCTCGGGGTGGATGTCGCGGCGGAAGTGGTCGGCGATGGCGCGCGCTGCGGTGGCGCTGCAGTTCACACTGGTCAGCACGCCGATGTAGTTGCGCGTGGCCACGCGGCCGTCGGGGCGGATGATGCCCATGAAAGTGGCAGGCTCGGGCGCCATGGCCGTTGGCGTGGCGCCGGCACCGGGTTCATGGGTGCGCTCAAAGCTGCTGAAGGCCAGGTTGTGCGTGTGCACGTGCTGGCCCGGCAACACCGCCTGCGTGGCGGTGCCGATGATCTGGTTGTAGCGCCGCACGGGCTCGCCTGCAGCGATGGCGCGTGTGGCGATCTTGTGGCCCGGCGGCACCAGCCCGCTGATGGTGATGCCTTCTTCGGCAATCACTGTGCCGCCCAGCAACTGGCGGCGTGCGATGACAACGTTGTCCGCCGGGTGGATTCGAATCGCAGGGCTGCTCATGGTGTTCTCAGCGTTCAGCGATCAAGCTTGGGGGCCTCATTCAACCGTCAATCAAGGCGGGGTCCCAAGCGTGCACGGTCTGGCGCTGGTCGCCCAGCTTTTCAATGCCCAAGGTCATCACGTCGCCCGCTTTCAAGTACACCGGCGACGGCTTCTGCCCCAGGCCCACGCCGGGCGGTGTGCCGGTGGTGATCAGGTCACCCGGGTTGAGCGTCATGAACTGGCTCAGGTGGCTGACGATCTGCGCCACCGTGAAGATCATGGTCTTGGTGTTGCCGGTTTGGAAGCGCTTGCCGTTGACGTCCAGCCACATGGCCAGGTTGTGCACGTCGCCCACCTCGTCGGTGGTCACCAGCCAGGGGCCTGTGGGGCCAAAGGTGTCGCAGCCCTTGCCCTTGTCCCACTGGCTGCCACGCTCCAGCTGGTATTCGCGTTCCGAGACATCGTTGACCACGCAGTAACCGGCCACATGGACCAGCGCGTCGGCTTCGGACACATAGCGCGCGCGGCTGCCAATCACCACGCCCAGCTCCACCTCCCAGTCGCTCTTGACCGAGCCTTTGGGCAACACCACGGGGTGGTTGCAGCCCACCGCGCTGTCCACCGTCTTGGTGAAGACGATGGGTTCTTTGGGGATGGGCATGTTGGACTCAGCCGCGTGGTCGGCGTAGTTCAGGCCTATGGCGATGAACTTGCCCATGCCTTGCCACGGCACTGCCAGGCGGCCTTGGGGCACCACCGGCAGTTGGCTGGTGTCCAGGGCACGCAAGGCGGCCAGGCCTTGTGGCGTCAGCGTGGTTGGGGTGATGTCGCTGATCAAACCCGACAGGTCGCGGACCTGGCCTTGGGCGTCGAGCAGGCCGGGTTTTTCTTGGCCCTTGGGGCCGTGTCGCAAGAGTTTCATGGTGCTGCTTTCTTCAGTTGCTCCAGCCGCCGTCAATGATTTGCGCGGTGCCGGTGGTGAATGATGATTCGTCGCTGGCCAAGTAGACCGCCAACGCGGCGATTTCTTCGACGCGGCCCAAACGGCCCACGGGTTGGCGCGCGACAAAGGCCGCTTCAACTTGCGCCAGGCTCTGGCCCGTGGCGCTGGCCTGGGCTGTGATGCGGTCGCGCAGCGAGGGTGACTCCACGGTGCCAGGGCAGATCGCGTTGCAGCGGATGCCGCGGGCCACAAAGTCGGCGGCCACGGCTTTGGTCAGGCCGATGACGGCGGCCTTGGAGGTGCCATACACAAAACGGTTGGGTGCGCCTTTGATGCTGCTGGCCACACTGGCCACGTTGATGATGCTGCCGCCGCCTTGCGCCAGCATGCCCGGCAGAAAAGCCTTGATGGTGCGGAACTGGCTGCGCACATTGAGCGCGAAAGCAAAGTCCCAGTCGGCTTCCGAGCAGTCGAGCACCGTACCGGCGTGCACGAAGCCGGCGCCGTTGAACAGCACCTGTACCGGGCCTGCCGCGGCGGCCGCAGCGGTGATGGCGGCCGGGTCGGTGACGTCCAGGCGCTGGGTTTCGCAACCCAGTTCTGCCTTCAGGCTCGCCAACAGCTCGGCATTGATGTCGGTGGCGATCACGCGCGCACCTTCGCGCACAAGGGCTTGTGCAACGGCGCGGCCGATGCCCTGGCCGGCGGCAGTGAGGAAGGCGGTTTTGCCTTGCAGGCGTTGGCTCATTCGGTGCTTTCGGTAGGTTGGCGGTGATGCCGCTTGTTGGCCTGTTGGTTCGTGCGGAAGTGTTCCATGCGCCGGGGCCTTGCCCCGCATCATGAAACTCAGCGCGGGATGATGGTGGCGCCGCTGAGCTGTTCTTGGGCTTCCACCAGCGAAGGCACAAACTTCTTGCCGTGGCCCAGCGCGCTGGCAATGCTCAGGCTTTGGTGGACGGCCTGGCCCATCACCGAAGGCACCTGCACACCTTCGGCCAGGTGGGTGTAGTAGCGGACGTCTTTCCTGGCGTTGTCCAGCTCAAAGAGCAGGCCCTTCATGTCGCCTTTGAGCGTTTTGGCCATGGCTTGGAACAAGCCGTTGTTGACCGGCCCCATGCTGATCAGATCGACCAGCTTGTTCAGGTCGATGCCCGCGCGCTGGCCTACCGCAAACGCTTCGGCGGTGGCCGTGCAAATCGACTGGGCGATGAAGTTGTTGAGCAGCTTGATGGTGTGGCCCGATCCCGGGCCGCCCATGTGGAAGACGTTTTCGGCAAAGCAGCGGATCACCGGTTCCAGCCGCGCAAAGACCTCGGGCTCTGCGCCCACCATCACGTTCAGGCGCCCGGCTTCGGCTTCGACAGGCGTGCGCGACAGCGGTGCGTCTACCAGCACCACGCCCTGGGCCTGGCAGCGTTGGCGCAGCGTGGCAGTTGACGCGGGCTCGCTGGTGGAGCAGTCGACGATCAGCAACCCGGCGCGTGCGCCGGCCAACAGGCCGGTGTCGCCCAGCACCACCGACTCCACCTGCGGTGAACCGGTGACGCAGATAAAGACGATGTCAGAAGCTGCAGCCAAGGCGGCGTGCGTGGCCAGCACTTCGGCGCCGCTGTGCACCAGGTCGGCCACCGCGTCGCGACGTTGGTTGACGGTGAGTTGGAGGCTGTGGCCCTTGGCCAGCAGGTTCTTGGCCATGCCATGGCCCATCAGGCCACTGGCGCCTACAAAGCCGATGTTCATGGGCTCAGCCCCGGCCCACGTAGGGCATCTTGGTGGCCATCACGGTGGTGAAGAGCACGTTGGCCGACAACGGCAGGTTGGCCATGTGCAGCAAGGTGTCGACCACCGCGCTCAAGTCCATGCGCGGCTCGGGCTTGATGCTGCCGTCGGCCTGCGCCACGCCGCCCACCATGCGCGCGGTCATGTCGCTGGCGGCGTTGCCGATGTCGATCTGGCCCACGGCGATGTCAAACGGGCGCCCGTCCAGCGCGGCGGTCTTGGTCAGGCCGCTGACGGCGTGTTTGGTGGCCGTGTAGGCAATCGAACCCGGCCGCGGTGTGTAGGCCGAGATGCTGCCGTTGTTGACGATGCGGCCGCCCATGGGGCTTTGCTCTTTCATCATCTTGAAGGCATGTGACAGGCAGTAGAACGCACCGTTCAGATTGACGTCCACCACCTGGCGCCATTCGGCACCCGTCACCGCGTCGGGCGTCTTGGCGGCCAGGCCGCCGCCGGCGTTGTTGAACAGCAGGTCCAAGCGGCCGCAGCGTGCTTTCAGCGTGGCAAAGGCGGCGGCGACTTGGTCTTCGTCGGCCACGTTGCAGGGCAGCGTGAAGGCGCTGGTGGCGTTGGCGCCTGCAGCGGTGGCTGTCTCTTGCAAGGCATCGGCCCGGCGGCCCAGCAGGCCCACTGTCCAGCCTTGCGCCAGCAGGCCCAGCGCGCATGCGCGGCCAATGCCGCTGCCTGCGCCGGTGACGAGTGCGATCTTGCTCATGTGTTTTGGCTCATGGTTGGCATGGGTAGGGTGCTGTCAATGGTTGTCCTTGGGCACGGCCGAGCCGCGGCGGCCGCGCAGGAAGTCCAGGTCGGCGCCTTCGTCGGCTTGCAGCACGTGGTCGATGTAAAGCTTCCAGTAGCCGCTGTCCATGGCCGGTGGCGGGGCGGTCCAGGCGGCACGGCGTGTGGCCAGTTCGGCGTCATCCACATGCAGGTGCAGGCTGCGGCCAGCCACGTCCAGCGTGATCAGGTCGCCGTTTTTCACCAGCGCCAAGGTGCCACCGGCAGCCGCCTCGGGCGCGGTGTGCAGCACCACGGTGCCGTAGGCGGTGCCGCTCATGCGGGCGTCGCTGATGCGCACCATGTCGGTGATGCCTTTGCGCAGCACCTTGGGCGGCAGCGGCATGTTGCCGACCTCGGCCATGCCGGGGTAGCCCTTGGGGCCG
>JAYTVT010000050.1:0-68146 GCA_043743835.1 Betaproteobacteria bacterium | reverse complement strand
CGCACCGCAGTTGGCCGAGATTGTCGAGAAGACCGCCTTGCCCTTTCTGCAGCCCATCTACGACCTGGCTTCGCCCCAACTGGCGCATGGCCGTTTTGCCCTTCTGGGCGACGCTGCTTTTGTGGCGCGCCCGCATGTGGGCATGGGCGTGGCCAAGGCCGCTGATGACGCCATGGCGCTGGCGCGCTGCATCACAGCCGCAGGCGCCACCGCGCAGGCCTTGCGCCTGTACGACGCCGAGCGCAGGCCCGTGGGTGAACAAGTGCTTGAGCGGGCACGGCGCTTGGGCGGCTATCTGCAGGCGCAAGCGGGAGGCGAACACTTCAACCAAGCCCACACCCGCGCGCCCAGCGACGTGATGCACCAAACCGCCATCGACCCCAGTCTGTTTGCCACCCACTCACCCCAAACGCTGGCTGCTTGAAGCCTCGCCGTTCACAACCCTGAAGGAGACACCACCCATGAGCTCAGCACCAGACTCCCCGATCGCCGCCAGCGCGCCCCGCAACCCAGGCCGCCGCCATCTCGTGGCCGCCGCCAGTGCGCTGGCCGCGGCACCCGCTTTGTTCAACATCGCAAGGGCGCAAAACACGCCCATCCGCATCGGTTTCCCGGTGCCCTTGACGGGCGCCTTTTCGGCCGAAGCCCAAGACCAGGTGCGGGCCGCCGAACTGGCGGTCAAAGAATGGAACGCGGCCGGTGGCCACAAAGGCCAGATGTGCGAACTGCTGGTGCGCGACGACAAGCTCAACCCGGGCGAGGCCGCCACGCGAACGCTGGAGCTGATCGAAAAAGACAAGGTCAATTTCGTCGTCGGTTCGCTCTCTGCGGCCACCCAGTTGTCGATCAATGCCGTGACGCGTGAACGCAAAGTGCTGTTCAACAGCATCAGCCAAAGTGATGCCATCAACGAGGCCAAGGACTGGAGCCTCTACACCTTTCACGAGGCCTTGAACCCGCATTTGACGGCCGGAGCGGTGGGGCGTTATGCATTCCCGAAATTTGGCAAACGCGTGGTCTACTTGACGGCCGATTACGCCTACGGCCACGAGATGGTGCGCGGCTTTCAGCGCGCCGGTGCCAGCCTGGGCGTGCAGACCCTGGCCGACATTCGCCACCCGTTGGGCGCAGCCGACTATTCAGCCTTTCTGCCGCGCATTCAAGCGCTCAAGCCCGATGTGCTGGTGCTGTGCAACTTTGGCCGCGACCTCGTCAACAGCGCCAAACAAGCCACCGACTTCGGCTTGAAGCAGGGCACCAAGATCATCGCACCCGTGCTGCTGTACACCGCCCGCCTGGCCGGCGGCGCCGAAGCCTTTGAAGGCATGCTGGGCGGCACCAGCTACTACTGGGGCATGGAAGACAAGATCCCCAGCGCCAAGAAGTTCAACGACGCCTTCCGCAAGGCCTATGGTGGCGCGGTGCCTTCGGACTACGGCGCATTGGGCTACGCCGGCATCTTGAGCGTGCTGCAGGCGGTGAAAAACGCCGACGCCACCGACAGCCAACGGGTGTCCATCGCGCTGCGCCAGCTGAAGTACGACTGGTACAAAGGGCCGCAGTTCTACCGCAAGTGCGACCACCAGTCGGTGCAGTCGGTGGTCATCGTCGAAAGCAAGAGCAAGGGCATGAAGGACAAGAACGACGTCTTCAGCGTGCTGGCCATCGAAGACGCCGACGAGAAGAACCTGCGCAGCTGCGAAGAGATGGGTCACAAAGTCAGCTGAACGCCTTCAACCACCTGGTTCTCTAGCCTTCACCATGGAAATCACCCCGTCGCTGCTGGCGCTGCAACTCGTCACCGGCATTGCGCTCGGCGCCATCTATGCCTTGCTGGCCCTGGGCCTGAGCCTGATCTTTGGCATGCTGACGGTGGTGAACTTTGCCCACGGCGCCTTCTTCATGGTGGGCGCCTTCATCGGCCTGTACTTCATGGGGCTGACCGGCAACTTCTGGTTCAGCCTGGTGTTGACACCTCTAGTGGTGGGCTGCATTGGCCTGGTCACTGAGCGCTTTTTGGTGCGGCCCCTGTATGGGCGCGGCATTGACTACCCTTTGCTGTTGACCTTTGGCCTGAGCTGGGTGCTGATCGAAGCCATGCGGGTGGCGTTTGGCATTGAAGGCTTGCCCTCCAGCACGCCGCCCGAATTGCGCGGCGCGGTGGACCTGGGCATTGGCTTCTTTCCCAAGTACCGCCTGTTCCTGATCGCCGCCACGGCGGTGGTGGTGCTGGCCTTGTGGCTCTTTCTGGAGAAGACGCGCTACGGCCTGATCGTGCGCGCCGGCAGCCGCGACGGCGACATTTGCCGCGTGCTGGGCGTGGACATCGCGCGGGTTTGGCTGGTGGTGTTTGGCATCGGCACGGCCATCGCCGGGCTGTCGGGCGTGCTGGCGGCGCCGACTCGCGCGGTCAACCCCGAAATGGGCATTCACGTGCTGGCCGAAAGCTTTGTCGTCACCGTGGTGGGCGGCATGGGGTCCTTGCCCGGTGCGGTGGTGGCGGGTCTGCTGGTGGGGGTGGTGTTCTCCATGACCTCGCTCTTTGCGCCTGAACTGGCCGAGCTGTCGATTTTTGTGTTGATGGCGCTGGTGCTGCTGGTGCGCCCGCAGGGCCTGTTTGGCAAAGCAGGGTTGATGGGATGAACGCCTGGCTTGTGCGCATCCGCCAGCACCGCGTGGCTGCGGTCATCGCCTTTTTGCTGGTCTTCCCGCTGCTCGTACCCTACCAGGCACTGGCCGTCAACATTCTGATCTTTGGCCTGTTTGCAGTGGGCTTCAACCTGCTGTTTGGCTACACCGGTTTGCTCAGCTTCGGCCATGCTGCGTTTCTGGGCGTGGGCAGCTACCTCACGGGCATTGGCATGGTCCACCTGGGCTTGCCCTGGGGCCTGGCGGTGCTGCTGGGCGTGGCCAGTGCGGCCTTGGTCGGTGTGGTGATGGGCTACCTGGCCATCCGCACCCGCGGCATCTACTTTTCGATGGTGACACTGGCGCTGGCCCAAATCGTCTACTACGCGTTCTACAAGGCCGAACGCTGGACCGGTGGTGAAAACGGCTTGCGCGGCATACAAGTGCCCAAGCTGGAAGTGCTGGGCCTGCAACTCGACTTCCTCAACCCCACCACCAAGTACTACGTGATCCTGGTGTTTGTTGCCGCAGCCATGTGGTTCGTGTCGCGGCTGTTGGCGTCGCCCTTGGGTGCCGTGATGGAGGCGGTGCGCGAAAACGAACAACGCGCCGCCGCCTGCGGCTATGACGTGGCCCGCACCAAACTGCTGGTGTTTGTGCTCTCGGCCGCGCTGTGCGGCCTGGCCGGCGCCTTGCGCGCCCTGCACCTGAGCGTGGTGCCCATCGACAGCCTGCACTACCTGCTCTCAGGCCAGGCGGTGATGATGTGTCTGCTGGGCGGCATGGGCACTTTCTTCGGCCCCTTTGTGGGCGCCGGCGTGTTCCTGACCCTGGAAGACGTGGTGACCACGATGACCCCGCACTGGATGGCCGTGGTGGGCGTGGTGTTCATGGTCTTTGTGCTCTTCTTTCCCGCCGGTATCTGGGGCAGCTTCTTGAAGCGCTTGGAGAAGTCGGCATGACGGCGCCACCCATTTTGGAAGTGCAAGGCATCAGCAAACGCTTTGGCAGCTTTGTCGCGCTGAACAAGGTCAGCGCCAGTTTTCAGCCGCGCAAGCTCAGCGCCATCATCGGGCCCAACGGCGCGGGCAAGAGCACCTTCTTCAACGTGGTCAGCGGCGCCTTGGCGCCCAGTGAAGGGCGGCTGCACTTCAACGGGCGCGACATCACGGGCCTGGCGCAGCACCAGTTTGCGCGCATCGGCATCGCCAAGAGCTTTCAGATCACCAACGTGTTCAAGCAGCTCAGCGCGCATGAAAACGTGCGCGTGGCGGTGCAGATGCGCCATGCCCGCTTCAACCTGTTCAAGCCGCGTGCTGCGATGGGCGAGCTGGCCGACCGCGCCAGCGCCTTGCTGCAGCGCGTGGGCCTGGCCGGCCACGGCCAGCGCCCGGCCGCAGACCTGGCTCACGGCCAGCAGCGTGCACTGGAAGTCGCCATGGCCCTGGCCGCTGAGCCCGAGTTGCTGCTGATGGATGAGCCCACGGCTGGCATGTCGCCCGAAGAAACCAAGGTCATGATGGATCTGATCACCGCGCTGGCGGCCGAGCGGTCGGTCATCCTGGTGGAGCACAAGATGAAACTGGTGATGGGCATTTGTGAGCGTCTCCTGGTGCTGCACCACGGCGAGTTTTTGGCCGAAGGCACACCGGCCGACATCAAGGCCAACGACGACGTGCGCCGCGTTTACCTGGGGCAAGGCTGATGCTGCGCGTGCAAGAGCTGAACGCCTGGTACGACACCAGCCACGTGGTGCAGGGCCTGAGCTTTGAGGTTAGGCCAGGCGAAATCGTCACCTTGATGGGGCGCAACGGCGCTGGCAAGACCAGCACCCTGAAAGCCATCATGGGCCTGCTGGCCAAGCGCAGCGGCAGCGTCACTTTTGATGGCCAGGAAATTGCCGCGCAGCCGGCGCACCGGCGCTACCACCACGGCTTGGCCTATGTGCCTGAAGACCGCCGCATCGTGCCGGGCCTGAGCGTGCGCGAAAACCTGCGTTTGGGTTTGATCGCTGGCCCCGACCGCCACCTGGAGCGCGAGCGCATCCAGCACATCGCGCAAACCTTTCCCCGCTTGGCGGAACGCATGGAACAGGAAGGCACGTCGCTGTCGGGTGGCGAGCAACAAATGCTGGCCATTGCGCGGGCCATGATGGCCAAGCCCCGCATGATCCTGCTCGACGAACCCAGCGAAGGCATCATGCCGCTGCTGGTGCAAGAGATGTTTGCGCTGTTTGTGCGCATGAAACGTGAAGGCACCACCATCTTGCTGGTGGAACAGAACGTGGAACGCGCCCTGCAAATCAGTGACCGCGCCTACATCCTGGACCAGGGCCGGATCGTGCACCAGGGCGACGCCCAGGCGCTGCTGGACGACCGCGAGATCCAGGACCGCTACTGCGCGGTTTGACTCAACGCCGGTAGGAAGGGTCGACCGCGTCCACCAGGCGCTGCATGGCGTCAAAACTGTCCTGCCCGGCGCCGTAGCGCGGGTCAAACTGCAGCGAGTCGCGCACGCAAGCCTGCAGCACGGGCTCGGGGATGCTGCGCACGGCGCCCATGGCCGTCGACGCCAACTGCACCTCACAAGCGCGCTGCACGGTCCACATCAAGGCGAAGGCTTGTGCCAAGGTTTGGCCGATGACCACCGGGCCGTGGTTGCGCAAGAGCAGCACCGGTTTGCCGCCGGCACTGGCCAGGATGCGCGCGCCTTCATCGGCATGCACGGTGATGCCTTCAAACGCGTGGTAGGCCACCTTGCCATACAGCTGCGCGGCGTAAAAGTTGGTGAACGACAGGCCTTCTTCCAGGCAGCACACGGCCATGGTGGGCGTGGTGTGCACGTGCATCACGCAGTGAGCGTCGGGCAGGGTGGCGTGGATGGCACCATGGAAGGTGAAGCCAGCCGGGTTGATGGGCCAGCGGCTCTCGCCCACGATGCGGCCCTGCGCGTCGACCTTGACCAGGTTGGACGCGCAGACCTCGCTGTAGTGCAAACCAAAGGGGTTGAGCAGCAGGTGGCCCGGCTCGCCCGGCACGCGCAGCGACAGGTGGTTGTAGATCAGCTCGGTCCAGCCCATGCGGTCGAAGATGCGGTAGGCCGCAGCCAGCTTGACGCGGGCGTCCCATTCGGCGCTGCCGATGTGGGCGGGGCGGTGGTCAGGGTTGGTTTCGCTCATGGTGGGGGCCTTTGGGCCATCAGCTCCGGGATCAGTTGTTCATACGCGCCAGCCAGCGCCAGCAAGGCTGCATCGCCCCGCGGGCGGCCGATCAGCTGCAGGCCCATGGGCCAACGCCCGCTGGCGTCAAAACCAGCCGGCACACTGATGGCGGGCAAGCCCGCGAAGGTGGCATACAAGGTGACTTCCATCCAACGGTGGTAGGTGTCCATGCTGCGCCCGGCCACGCTGCGCGGCCAGGTGGTGTCGGTGGCAAAAGGCCAGCACTGCGCCACCGGCAGCGCGAACACGTCATATCGCTCAAACAAAGTCTGCAAGTGGTTCTGAAAAGCGCTGCGCACACAGCTGGCGCGGTAGAAGTCGGCAAAGCTCAGGCCTTGCGCGGTGTCGTGCTCCCACAGCGCTTCGGGCTTGATGTGGGCCCGCGCATCCGGGCTGGTCAGCACCGCAGCCACCGACGGCGCCACCAGTGCGCGGCGCCAGACCAACCAGGCGTCCCACAGTTCTTGCGGCGAGAAGCCCAGCGCCAGCGGCTCCACGGCAGCGCCTGCACCGGCCAGGCGCGCCAGGGCGGATTCACAGACCGGCAAGATGCCGTCTTCCATGGCCAGATGGCCGCCCAGGTCGCCCAGCCAGCCGATGCGCAGGTCGCGCAGCGGCAGGGGCAAGGGATCGCTTGGCCCCAAGCCACCGTCCAGCGACAAGGGCACCCGCGGGTCAAACCCGGATTGCGTCTGCAGCAACGCTGCAAGGTCGGCCACGGTGCGCGCCATTGGGCCGTCACTGCCCAATTGCGCCACCCACAGTTCAGGCTTGGGCCATGCCGGCACACGGCCCTGGCTGGGGCGCAGGCCGAAAACGTGGTTCCAACCCGCCGGGTTACGCAACGAACCCATGAAATCCGAGCCGTCGGCCACCGGCAGCAGGCGCTGAGCCAGCGCCACGGCGGCGCCGCCGCTGCTGCCGCCGGCGCTGCGCGTGGGGTCCCAGGCGTTGAGCGTGGTGCCAAACAGTGTGTTGTAGCTGTGCGAACCCAGCCCGAATTCCGGCATGTTGGTCTTGCCCACGACGATGCAGCCTGCGGCCTTCATGCGGGCCACAAAGATGCTGTCCTCGCGCGCGACGGCGTCTTTCAGCAGCGGGCTGCCGGAAGTGGTGGGCAAGCCCTTGGCATGCCCGGTGTCTTTGATGGCCTGGGGCATGCCGTGCATCCAGCCGCGTGATTCGCCCTGCGCCAGCTCGGCGTCGCACACATCGGCCTGGGCCAACAGGGTGTCGTCGGGCAGCAGGTTGACGATGGCCAGAAAGCGCGGGTTGAGACGGTGAATACGCGTCAGATAGGCCTGCATGACCTGGCGGCACGACAACTGCCGCGCATGGATGGCCTTGGACAGGTCCAGTGCACTGAGGTCGGTGATGGGGTCGGTGATGGGGTCGGCGGTGGTGTCGACGGTGGTCATGGCGCGCTTTTCGGTCTGAGTCTGCGTCTAGAAGATGGGCCAAGCCAAGAGCGGTGGCCGCGTCTTCAGGCCATCTTCACCGCCGTGCCGCTCACGGCCACCATCATCATGCCGTTGGTCTCGCCCAGCACTTCGTAGTCGAAGTCGATGCCGACCACGCCGTTGGCGCCCATTTCCTTGGCCGCTTCCATCATGTCTTCCAGCGCGGCGTCACGCGCGCCCGACAGCGCCCGCTCGTAACCCCCGGCGCGCCCGCCCACCACGTCGCGCACCGAAGAAAACAGGTCGCGAAAGATGTTGGCGCCGATGATGGCTTCGCCATTGACAACCCCCAGGTACTGAGCGATCTGCGGCCCCACGCCCGGGGCAGGCACGATGGTGGCCAGGAAAAAGCCGCTGTCCTTCTTGGAAAACCAACCCATGGCAAGACTCCTTTGGTGGCGGGGCGGCGTGAATGATGGCCGCACACCCTTTGCGCCCCAATGCTAAGCTGCTGGCCCCGCCAAGAGCCCCAAAGAACCCGGAGTACCCCATGCCTGGACTGCTGCCCCACGTTGACCCTGACGGCCTGCTGGAGTTTTCGGTGGTCTACACCGACCGTGCGCTCAACCACATGTCGGCTAAGTTCCAGGGCGTGATGCGCGACATCTCTGGCGTGTTGAAAGAGGTCTACAACGCCCGCTCGGCGGTGGTCATCCCCGGCAGCGGCACTTTTGGCATGGAAGCCGTGGCGCGCCAGTTCGCCACCGACAAAAAAACCCTGGTCATCCGCAACGGCTGGTTCAGCTACCGCTGGACGCAGATCATCGAGATGGGCCGCATCAGCAAGCAGCACACTGTGCTGAAGGCGCGCACCACCGCAGCCGGCCGCCAGCAGCCGTTTTCGCCGGCCCCGATTGCCGAGGTGCAAGCCGCCATCCGTGCCGGCAAACCCGACGTGGTGTTTGCCCCCCACGTGGAAACCGCCTGCGGCATGATCCTGCCCGACGACTACCTGAAGGCGGTGGCCGAAGCCGTGCATGAAGTGGGCGGCCTCTTGGTGCTGGACTGCATTGCCAGCGGCGCAGCCTGGGTCGACATGCAAGCCACAGGCGTGGACGTGCTGATCAGCGCACCGCAAAAAGGCTGGAGCGGTTCACCCTGCTGCGCTTTTGTGATGCTGAGCGAGCGCGCTCGCACGGCCATTGACAGCACCACCAGCACCAGCTTTGCCGCCGACTTGAAGAAGTGGCTGCAGATCATGGAAACCTATGAAGGCGGTGGCCATGCTTATCACACCACCTTGCCCACCGACGCCCTGACCACGACCCGCGACGTGATGCTGGAAACCCGCGCTTATGGCTTTGCCAAGCTGCGCGACGAGCAGTGGGAACTGGGCCGCAAGGTGCGTGCGCTGATGGCCAGCCACGGCATCAAGAGCGTGGCCGCCGAAGGCTTCCAGGCCCCGGGCGTGGTGGTCAGCTACACCGACGACGCTGGCCTGCACAGCGGCAAGTCCTTCCTGGGTGAAGGCCTGCAAAGCGCCGCCGGCGTACCGCTGCAATGCGACGAACCGGCCGACTTCAAGACCTTCCGCATCGGCCTGTTTGGCCTGGAAAAGCTGCACAACGTGGACCGCAGCGTGGGCCACCTGGACGCGGCGTTGACACGCATCTTGGCGGCAGGCCAGAAGCAGGCGGCCTGACGCCGCTGAAGTTGCTGAAGCCGCCGAAGCCAGCGCGCCGCTAAAACGGCGCGCTGTAGCGCATCGACAGCAACCAGCCCCGTCCTGGGGCTGGCTCAAAGAAGCGGCTGTTGCCTTCGTTGACGATGATGCTGCCCACCACGCGGCGGTCGCTCAGGTTCTCCAGCCGTCCCAAGATGTCAAGACGCCCCACCGGCAGGTTCAGCTGCCAGCGGGCGCGCAGGGCCATCAGGCCAAAGCCGGCGGCGAAGTCGCTGTTGACGTCGTTGACCGGCAAGCGCCCTTGGCCACGGGCTTCCCAGGCCAGCTCAAAGGCCGGCACGGGCGTCCAGGCCAACTCAACATAGGCACTGCGTTGCAGCGTACCCGCAATGCGGTTGCCAGACGGCACGGGCACCGTGGGGGCCAGGCAAGGCACCGCGGCGCAAACCGCAAAGCCATCGCTGTAGGTCGCGTCCAGCCAGGTCAAACTGAGCTGCGCGCGCCACTGTTCAAACACCGGTGCCTGCAGCGCCAGTTCAGCGCCACGGCGCTGGGTGCGGCCCACATTGCGAAAGGTGCTGCGGCCACCGCGGTTGGTGGCGATGCCGATCTCGTCATTGGTCTGCGCTTCAAACAAGCCCGCATCCGCCGACCATGCCGTTTTGGCGGTGGGCCCCGGCGCACGCCACTTGGCACCCAGTTCCAGCTGTCGGCTGGTCTGGGCCCGCAGGTCGGTGTTGAAGCCGGACGCACCGTCAGGCCGGTAGGCCAGTTCACCCAGGGTGGGCGCTTCAAAGCCGCGCCCGGCGCTGACGTAGACGTTGAACTGGCTGCTGGGCCGCCACTGCAGCGCCGCCACCGGGCTGGTGTAGCGGTAGGCCAGTGCGCCCGAATCGTCCAGGTTGCCGCCCACCACATAGCGGTCGGTGGAGGTGTAGTTGACCCGTCCGCTGCGCACGCCCAGCGTGGCCATCCACTGCGCGGCCAGCTCGGCCTCGGCCTGCGCAAAGAAGTCGCGGCTGCGGATCTGGTTGCTCTCGTCACGCCGCAGGCGGCCGGTGACACCCAGTTGGCGCACCGCCGTGGCGCCCGTGAAGTTCTCGAAACCACGGCGCTCTTCCTCTGAAGACTCGGCGTTGACACCCGCCACCAGCTGCAGGGTGCGCTCCAGCGCCAAGGGCCAGCGCCAGACCAGCCGCGCGTCCAGCCCGCGGTAGTCGCGGTCGAAATCGATCACGCCGCCGGGCTGGCGCTCGGTCAGCGTGGGTGTGGTGGCGTTGAATTGCGTGGCCACCGGAATGGACTGCCACTGCGTCACCGAGCGCCGGCCACTGTAGGCCGAGACCTGGCTTTCGGCCCAGGGGGCGGCGCCGTCAAAGCGATGGCGCCAGCTGGCCCCAACCTGGTCTTGCGCGGTGTTCTTGCGCGTGTTGAACCGGTCGGCCTGGCCCAAGGTGTCTTGGGGCAGGGCCACGCCCGTGGTCTGGTCGGGGTCGGCTTCAAACTGCGCTCGCGTCAGTCCCAACGGGTCCAGCGCCGGTTGCTTGATGGCGTTGAGCACCACCACCACCCGGTCGCCGCCCTGCTCCCAACCCAGGCGCACATTGCCCAGCGTGCGCTGCGCATTGCTCTGCGGACGAAAGCCGTCGCTCTGCAGGCGCGAGAGCTGAGCCCGCACGCTGAAGGCGCCGTCGATGGGCCCGGCCAGGCTGACTCGCCACTGCTGCAAGCCAGCGCTGCCAGCGTCCACGTCCAGGCCCAGACGGCGTTCGGTGGGGGCTGCACTGACCAGAGAAATCACACCGCCTGAGCTGCTGCCATACAGCGCGCTGAAGGGGCCGCGCAACACCTCCAGCCTGGAAGCACCGGCCAGGTCAAAGTGCGACACCTGACCCTGCCCGTCGGGCCCGCTGGCGGGTATGCCGTCGCTGTAGAGCCGCAGGCCACGCACGCCAAAGCTGGCGCGCGCGCCAAAGCCGCGTGAGGTGATCTGCAGGTCTTGCGCGTAGTTGCTGCGGTTGTTGGCCACGATGCCGGGCACGCGGCCGAGCACTTCGCTGAGGTTGACCAGCGGCCCCGCCGCCCGCAATTCATCGGCCGACACCACGCCCACGGCATAGGGCGTGTCGAACACGCGGCGCTCGGCACCGCTGGCGGTGATGACCACGGTTTCCTGCGCCGACAACACCAGCGGTGCCCAGAGCAGCGTGGCCAGCAGCGCGCCTGAGAGAGCCGTTTCACCGCCCGCCGCTACCCGTTTGGAAGGAGCCGCGGAACGGGGGCCAAGCCGAGGCGAGTCGACTGCGGGCCATGGGGAGGTCTTCAGCACAGGATTCATGGGTGAACTAGACACAGCAGGTGATGGTTAGGCTCCTGGGCCCAGCAAGCCCGGCAGGGCTCAGCGAAGCGACGAAGTCGTGACGATGGATCGATCAGGGCTGCACAACCTGGAACTCGTTGCCGTCGCTCGCGAAGTAGCCCTGCACCGCAGGGCTGCCCATGTTCGACGTGATGGCCGCCGAGACGCTGTGCAAGCCAAGCGCCGAAAACCGGACGGTATAGATCCCCTTGCCGACCACGCGGCCGAAGTTGATCAGCATGGTCCTGGGTGAAATGCTTGCACCCAAGTCGGACGAATGCAGGGTCACCGTGTAAGAGCCTTCAGCAAAGCCACAGCTGACGCGCAGGCTGCCCGAGACCGCAGCACCCTGTAAAACGGTCTTGGCGGCCTTGGCCACGGGCGGCGCTGGACACGCCGCAAGGCCAGGCTCGACGTAGACCAGACCTTGGCAAAGCACGGGCTGGACGCCAAAGACAAGCGTGAACGGCAGAACCGCCCGCCACCTCGTTTTCATGATGGCGTCAAACAACTTCCAGGCTTCAAGGCGCAGGGCGCAGCGCAGAAGATCACTTCAGCGACAGAACATAAACGGCCAGTGCACGCGCTTCAGCGGCCGAAACCTGCGGCTGTGGGGGCATCACGTCCTCACCCCAAACGCCCGTTCCGCCACGCCTGATCTTCTTGGCGAGTTTGTCCGCAGCGCCCTTCTGATCGGCGTACTTTTCTGCCACCTGCTGAAAACTGGGACCGTACTTGCGCTTGTCAACATAGTGACAAGCCGAGCAATTCTTTTTGACGGCAAGTTCTTGGTCCGCGCGGACCAACCCCGCAGCGCTCAACAGGCCGATAACGGCCACCCATTGAAGCGTTGTTCGCAAACTGTTCTCCTGCTGGTAGACGGGGAAGACACACGCGCTGCCGCTTGGGCAGCGCGTGTGCAGGCTGCCTTACTCCGGCGTAACGCGGATGATCTTGCCCTGGTCCTCAAGCGCGACATACAGGTTGCCGTCCGAACCCAGTTCGCAGGCCCGGAAACGTCCGGCCACTGTCGGCCACGGGAAGTCCGTCTTTTTCGCAGAGTTTCCATCGGCGCTGATCTTCAGCAGATCCAGCCGGTTGCCAACGGCCGTACCGTGGATACCAATCCCCGCATAGCCGACCACCATTTGACCGTTCCAGTCCTTCCACTTGGCACCGGTGAGGAAGGCGTTGCAGAACATGCCCTGCGACAGCCCGTTGTTGTTCCAAGCGGGCTTCATGGCCTTGGGATAGGTCTTGAGGTCGGTCATGGGCATGAAGCTCGCGCGCTTCTTGGGATCCATCGCGCCCATCTGGTTGGGTGAGTAGCCGCAGTAATCGTCAGGGCAGTCCTTGCGGCCCGCCATGTTGGGGCGCGGATCCCAGCCGGCATTGCCACCATTGCTCAGCACGGTCACTTCATCGCTGTGCCACGGGCCATTTTCGGCCGTCACGGGGCGGTTGTCGCCCGGGCGAAAAGCAATGCCTTGCGGATTGCGGTGGCCATAGGTGTAGACGCGCGGATCGAAACCGGCCGGTGGTTTGTTGTCCGAAGCGGCTTTGCCGTCTCTGTCGATGCGCAGCACTTTGCCGCCGATGTAGGTCGGGCTCTGTGGTCCGATGCCCAGGTGGTTGTCGCCTGTGGTCACGTACAGGAAACCATCAGCGGGGCTGAACCGGATGCGCCCGCCGTTGTGGGCACCGGGGCCACCAAACGGATGCTTGGTAGCCTTGGGCTTGTAGCCGATGTCGCCAACGATGTCGGTGCGCTCAGAAACAGCCGTCATCGCATCATTGAGCTTGAAGCGCATCACCCGGTTGCTCAGCTTGTCGCCCAGCTTGGAGCTGGAGTACACGTAGATGAAGCGGTTGCTGGCGAACTTCGGGTCGATCGCCACGCCCATCATGCCGGCCTGACCATCGCAAAAGAGGTCGGCGCTGGCTGACGAGTAGCCGGTGGTGGCGCCGACGCCATGCAGCTTGTTGATGGTGCCAGAGGGCATCCGAACGGACAGTCCCTTGCACTTTTCAGTGAAGAACATGGTGCCGTCGGCCATGAAGGCCATGTCCCAGGGCGACTCGATCTTGTCGACGAAGTCCGACGTCGTCACGGTTGGCGCCGCTGCGTACAGGCTGCCCGACAACGCCAAGCCTAAGGACGCTGCCAGAACGATTTTTCTAACTCGTGTCATGTCTCTTTCTCCTGTGGTTTTTGAATAAGGCGTATCCAGCCCTGAGAGCATTCGACGCCCTGCGAATCAGCGCGAAACCCTGCACCCTGATGGTCCATCGCGCCCTCTATGACACTGCAGCCGGCGAGCTTCAAGTAGTCGTGCAAACCCCAGCGGATGACGGACAAAGTGTCGCAACTTCTTTTTCATAACGAACCGTTGAGTTGATGTGAATCCACCGTTCCAACCCAACCCAAAAGGCGGCCACGCCGCGACCAGGCCCAGAGGGCTAAGGCGGCGCTTGCGCATCAACACGGATGCTGGAGAACCAGGCGGCCAGGTTGTTGATGTCGTCATCGGAAAGGGATTTGGCCAAGACAGCCATGACTTCGTGTTTGCGGGCACCGCTGCGGTAAGCGCGCAACTGGGCAGCCACGTAGATGGCCGGCTGACCGGCCAGGTGCGGCGCATCAGGTGTGACCGACAGGCCCACAGGCCCATGACACACCGAACAAGCCAGTGCCTTTTGACGGCCAACCCCCACGTCATTGGCCCAGGCCAGGGGCGTCACCCCTGGTAGGGCCACATTCACAGCGACCGCGATCACAGCACTCAAGCAAAGGCGCATGGCTTCAACCATCCAAGACCAGCCCAGCCTCGGGTGCACAGCACAACCGTAGGGGGCAGGCGCAATTTGTAGGAGCGGGAGTGCCGGACCGGCCGTGGCCGGTCCGGCGCCATCACGGGCGGGCCATCAAGGCGCGGTGTAGGTGACGCGGTAGATCGCACCCGCAAAGTCGTCGCTGATCAGCAGCGAACCGTCCTTCATCACCGCCACATCCACTGGGCGCCCGCGGTAGATGCCGTTGCTGTCCAGCCAGCCTTCGGCAAAGACCTCGGTCTTGTCGGCCGTGCCGTCAGCCTTCAAGCTGGTAAACAACACCTGGGCGCCCACGGGGGTGGTGCGGTTCCACGAGCCGTGCTGGGCCGAGAAAAACCCACCCTGGAACTTGGCCGGGAACATCTTGCCCGTGTAAAAGCTCATGCCCAGGTCGGCCGCGTGGGCCACGGTGTAGACCTGCGGGTCGGTGATGTTGGCCGGCAGCGGGTCTTTGTCGTAGCCGTGTTCGGTGATGCGGGTCTTGCCCTGCTTCCACGGGTAGCCAAAGAACTGGCCGGCCTTGGTGATGCGGTTGATTTCACCATTGGGGATGTCGTCGCCCATGCCGTCGGTCTGGTTGTCGGTGAACCACAGCGTGCCGTCCTTGGGGTTGAAGTCGTGGCCCACGCTGTTGCGAATGCCGGTGGCGTAGACCTCGCGCTTGCTGCCGTCAAAGGCGTTCATGCGCACCATGCCGCCAATGCCGACCTTGTTGTACAGGTCGATCTTGTCGCGCGGCTGCACGTTGAAGGGCTGACCCAGGCTCACATACAGCATGCCGTCAGGGCCGATCTTGCAGACCCGGGCGCCGTGGTTGTAGGACTCCTCCTCGGGCGGAATCAACTTGCCTTGAGCCACCACCTCGATCACCGCCACGTCCGGGCCTTCGTAGAAGAACTCAGCGGCAGGGAAATTGAGGATGCGGTTGTGCTCGGCCACGATCAGGAAGCCGTCCTTGGTCCAGCACACGCCATTGGGGTTGGTGAACTTCAGGCTGGGCGCAAAAGACTTCACCTCGTCGGCGATGCCGTCGCTGTTGCGGTCGGTCACGGCCCAGACGGTGGTTTTGCGTGTGCCCACAAACAGCATGTTGGTGCTGGGCGCCACAGCCATGTGGCGAGCATCGGGCACCACGGCATAGAGGTCGATGCTGAAGCCCGGCGGCAGCTTGATGCGCTTGAGGTTGGCCTTGATGGCGTCGGCGTTGCGGCCGGTTTGCGGCACCACCGGGATGTTCAGGTCGGCGGTGGCGACCTTCATCTGCTTGAGCTTTTCGATGTTTTGCTGCGCTGCGGCGGGCACGGCCAGTGCCAGTGCCAGTGTGGCAGCGGCCCAACTCGGCGAGCCTGTATTTCGGGGCATGTGTCTTCTCCTGTTCGTTGTTGCTGTGCGATGACCACCCGTCATGGGCTGGCCAGGCTACTTCCGCAATTCCTGTTCCATCTGGGGTAGACCCCAGGCACGCATCGATGCTGTCCTGCTGGGCCGACTGCGGCCTATTCACCGCGCTGTTCAGCGGCAGCACAAGCAGGGCAGCTTGTGTGCAGAAACTGTGCAGTTGATCACCACCGCCCTGGCTGCTAAGGTCAGCGTTTGTTGATGCGCACCGGTTGGCGTACGGCAGCAGCTGGCACCGACCAGCGCGAGGAGACAAACCATGTTGACCCCAGGCGACGACCGCACGCTGGCTCATGCCCGCGCCATACGCGCCCGTGGCACGGCCATGCCCCCAGATGGACTGCCGCCGGGCTTGATCCTCGACAGCTGGGCCCGTTGCATGGAAGTAGGCCTGCTGCCGGCTTCGGCCCTGAGCGTGCCCGTGGTTGAAGCTGCTGACCTGACGCGCCGGCGCCAACGGTCTGAGTTTGTCAGGCGTCTGGCGCAGGCCGAGTTGGAAACCCTGTCGCGTCAGATTGCGGGCAGCAACTTCCTGTTGGCCTTTGCCGACCAAGAGGGCGTGATCCTGGACCTCTACGCCGACAACCGCTTCAGCATGAGCGGCAGCGACGCCGGCATCCTGCCCGGCAGCGTGTGGACCGAAAGCGTAGCCGGAACCAACGGCCTGGGCACGGCGCTGGCTGCAGGCACGGCGGTTGCCGTCACCGGCTTGGAACACTATTTCCTCAAACTGGGCGACATCTCCTGCACCGCCGCGCCGGTGCGTGACGCACGCGGCCAGGTGGTGGGCGTGCTGGACGCCTCGTCCTACTACGAGTCCCGGCAACGCCACACCCAGGCGCTGGTGCAGATGGCGGCCACGCACATCGAAAACAGCCTGCTGGCGCACCAGATGCGCGGGCAATGGGTCTTGGCCATCCATCCGCGCGCCGAGTTCTTGGGCACGCTGAGCACGGGTTTGCTGGCCTTTGACGGGCAAGGTGTCCTGGTGGCGATGAACGGGCCCGTTCACCACCTGCTCACCGGTCTCGAAGCCCGGCGTGGCAGCCGCTTTGAAGAGCTGTTTGGCGAGCCGATGGACCACGTCTTGTCACGGCTGCATCTGGGTGCCGACACGCGCCTGCGCGATGTCTTGGGCAGCGTGCTGATGGCACGGCTGGTGGGCCAGGCCGCCCGCCCACTATTACTTCAGGCCCCACTGGGAGCCCGGGCCCAGCGGGCGTCGGTTGCGCGGCCCAGTGCGCCGCCACCGCTACCGCCACCCAGCGCTTCCTCCGGCAGCACGGCGCACGCGTTTGTGGCCGACGACCCGGCGGTGCAGGAAGCCTGCCGCTTGGTCGAAGCAGCGGTGGGCATGAACGTGCCCATCTTGCTGCAAGGCGAAACCGGCACCGGCAAAGAGCTGCTGGCCCGTTTTGCCCACCAGGTCAGTGGACGCAGCGGTGAGTTCGTTGCCGTCAACTGCGCCGCCTTGCCAGGTGAGCTGTTTGAAGCCGAGCTGTTTGGTTATGCCAGCGGCGCATTCACCGGTGCTCGGCGGGAGGGCAACCCGGGCTTGCTGCTGGCTGCTGACGGCGGCACCTTGTTGCTGGATGAAGTTCGCGATCTTCCGATGCAACTGCAGGCGGCACTGCTGCGCTTCCTGGACGACCATCTGGTGCGCCCCGTGGGTGGGCAAACGACGCGCCACGTCAACGTGCAACTGCTGGCAGCCAGCCACACCAACCTGGACGAAGCGGTACAGGCCAAGACCTTCAGGGCCGATCTGCTGCATCGGCTCAATACCGTATGCGTGACCTTGCCTGCGCTGCGGCAAAGGCGCGATCTGCCACAAGCCGCTCGCTGGGTGTTGCGTCAACTGGACGCCCGCCAAAGCATGACCGACGACGCCTTGGGTCGCTTGAGCGCACACCTTTGGCCGGGCAACTTTCGTGAGCTGCGCGCGGTGCTGACACGCGCGCTTTTGCAACGCCCTGTCGCGCGCCGACATCTGCCCCTGAATGCCGAAGAGGTGGGCGCGGTGCTACCACCGGTTCAACACGTCGTCAGTGCGTCACAGTTGCAGCGCAGTGCGGCCGATTTGGTGCGCACCGAGCATGAGCGCCATGGTGGCAGCGTCAGCCAAACCGCCCGCGCGCTGGGCATCTCGCGCACCACGGTGTACCGTCACCTGCGCGGCTGAACGGTTGACAGGCCGAGTGGCCAAGTGGCTGAGTGGCTGAGTGGCAGCCCCTACCGGCCGCTGCTCCACTCACCCGCTGCGCCCCCAGTCGACCTCACAGCGCCTCCAACAGGGCAACCCTTCCCTCCACCGAAAGACAAAACATGAAGCTGACCCACTCGTTGCGTTGTTGGCTGCTGGGCTTGGCCTGCGCGGCCGCCAACTGGCAGGCCTGGGCGCAGACGCCCACGCCGCAGAGCAGCACCTGGGTGGTGCGCGACTTCCGCTTCAGCACTGGCGAGGTTTTGCCCGAACTCAAGCTGCACGTCACCACGCTGGGTGCGCCCACGGGCGAACCGGTGCTGGTGCTGCATGGCACCACAGGCTCGGGCAGCGGCATGCTGAACCCCGCCTTTGGCGGCCAGCTCTTTGGCCCTGGGCAAGTGCTGGACGCCAGCAAGTACTTCATCATCCTGCCCGACGCCATCGGCACCGGCCAGAGCAGCAAGCCGTCCGACGGTCTGCGCGCCAAGTTCCCGCGCTACAACTACGACGACATGGTGCGCGCCCAGTACCGGCTGGTGACCGAGCACCTGGGTGTCAAGCACCTGCGCCTGGTGATCGGCAATTCGATGGGCGGCATGCAGACCTGGCTGTGGGCCCACCACTACCCCGGCTTCATGGACGTGGTGGTGCCCATGGCCTCGCAGCCGGTGGAGATGTCGGGCCGCAACTGGATCCTGCGCCGCTTGATTTCAGACTCCATCCGCAACGACCCCGCCTGGGCCGGTGGCAACTACAGCCAGCAGCCGGCCAGCTGGCAGTTTTCGTCGGTGTACTTCGCACTGGCCACCAACGGCGGCAGCCAGGCCATCTACAAAGCGGCGCCCACCCGCGAGAAGGCCGACGCCTTGCTCAACGCTCGCCTGAAGGGCAACTTTGCCGGCGACGCCAACGACCACCTCTACCAATGGGAATCGTCGGGCGACTACAACCCGGCCCCTCACCTCGGGCGCATCACCGCCACGGTGCTGGCCATCAACTCGGCCGACGACGAACGCAACCCGCCCGAGCTGGGCGTGATGGAGCGCGAATTGGCGCGCATCAAGAACGCGCGCCTGCTGCTGATTCCGGGCAGCACGGAAACAGCTGGGCATGGCACCACGGGCCAGGCCAAGTGGTGGCGCAAAGAAGTGGGCGAACTGCTGCAGTCCGCGCCGCGCCTGGCGCCCTGAGACCCTGAGACCCTGAGACCATTTGCTGGGCACCCCAGTTGGCTTTCATGGCCGCGCCCACGCGGGCGCGAAAGCTTTCCCTGCCGAGCCTGAAGGCGAAGCAAGCTCGCTGCAAACGAGATCAAGGCGAGACCGGCTGCTCCAACATCACCCGCGCCAGTACAGCTTGATGCGGTGCTGGCAAAGCGCGCACCCCATCCATCATCTGCTTGGCGAACCAGCAGGCCGCCTCGTCGCCCGCCTGCGCTACCTTGCCGCTCATGCCGTTGAAGCGCGCGCGGTCCTGAACCGGCATGCGCGCCAGCAGTTCGGCGTAGGCAGACTGCAGGGCACTGCGCTCCAGTCGCCAGACGGGCTGACGCGCGTCAAGTTCAGCGCGAAGCATGTCCATGCGGGCTCCCATCCAGCTTTGCAGCAACTTGGGATCTTTCGCCGCTGCACGCTCCAGCAGCACCGGAAAGTAGCGCTCATGCGCTTCGCCACCGCGGGCCAGAGCCGCGCACTCGGCCACATCCGCTTCGGCCAAGGCCTTTCGGTAGCGTTGCCATTGCCCCAGCACCAGGGCGTCGGGCACGCGCGCCAGGCCGGCCCGGATGCGTGGACCAGCCCAGGCGTAAAACTCACCCACGCCGCCTTCACGTCGCAGTGCTTGCGGCACGCCAGGATGACTGAGCACGTCATTGCGGGCCTGGATCTGCGCTTCGGCCAAGGGCGTCAAGCCAGCGCGAATGTCCAAGGTCACCGCAGCCGCCGAGCCCAGCAGAGCCGCCCCAAAAAGCAGGACGCCTGCATCGCCAAAACCCAGGCCGCCCACCTTCAAGGGCTTGCCCATAGCCTGGGCCACTGGCGCGAAAGCCAGGCGGTACACGCTTTGCATGGGCATGGTGTAGGGTCGCCTCCAAAACGTGGGCTTGCGCAGGGGCTGCAGCCGTGGGCTGCGGTCTGGGCCAAAGTGCACGACGCAGTTCACCGGGCTCCCATAAGGTGAGTGGGTGGCCAGCGGCGCTGGCAGCGCCGGCCAGCCCTTGCTGCGCAAACGCGCCCCCAGCCAGGCCCGGGCTGGGACACCACCGGGCAGCAGAAAGGCCAAACGTTGGGGCGGCACCAGGTCCAAGGCATGCTCAAGCTCCCAGGCAACACCTTGGGTCGGCACCGCAGGGCATTGAATGACCACCAGCGCCGCGCGAGAAAACCAGTCCAGCACCTGAGCCTGCCAGACGTTGTCCGCCAGATAGAGCCGACGTGCGCCCAACCGGGGCAAGAGTTCCCCAGGTCTGCCGATGGCCACCGCCGGTCCGATCTCCGCCAACGCGGCGGCCAGTTGTTCTTCTTCGGTGCGCAGCGCAAACAGGCGCCCCAGCGCGACCGGCCGGCGCGCAAGCAGGGTGTCCCCCGCGAACGAGCGCAGATAGACCACGGGCGCGTGATGCGCGGCCACATGTTCCGCCAGCTGTGCCCGTGCAAAGACGCGCCGACCGTGCACCAACAGATAGGCGCCGACGGCACCGATGGCCATCGCCGTGGCGAAGGTACCCAGGTTCTGACCCAGCATCTCGGCCAGACTCTGTTGCTGAATGGCGTGCGTGCCCATGAACAAGCGAACCAAAAACCGCAGCGGAATCTGAAGCGATCGCATCAGCTGCACCATCAAGAGCAACAGCAGCAACCAAGCCAAGGCTTGCACAGCCCGACCGTAGAGCTTCATCAAAGCCAGCTTGGCGCGGGTGTCGCCGTCTCTGGCTTGCGCAGCCGTCGGCTGGCTATCTTGTGCCATGCTGATCCTCAGGCGGGCAACAGAGGGTGGCTATGGTGACTGGGCGGCGCAGCCTGCGCAAGCCCTGCCAGTGGCGCGCCACAAAACCTAGCCACGCTCAGGCAGCCAACCCGATCCAAACCACATAGCGACTACGCGGGTCGGCTTGAAACTGCTCGGGCCCCGTCTCTGCAATGGCGTTGTGGCGCAGTCCGTTTGGCGGCGGCAACACGTAGTTCTCGGGCGCGCAGTGCAACACGCGTGTGGCCGAGCCATCGGCGTCCACCTCGGTCACGATGCCGATGTGCCCTGGCGGGCCCTCGGGGCCACGGCTGATGGGCTTGGGGTACACCACCAGGACACCCGGAGTCGCGTGGCCCACCCGCTTGAAAAATTGCTGCGGCCCCTGCGCGTCGGCGTGGATGGCGTTGGTGTCGAACCATCCGCCGGCCCATGGCGCGCCGTCTCGCGCCAGACCCAGCGCCCAAGTGACGAAGCCCGAGCAGTCACAGGCCACTTTCGGCAGCGAAGCCATGGAAAGGCCCGACTTCTCCAGGCCTTGTACATAGGCCGCGTGGATGGTGGGTCGCTCTCGGCGCATCTTGTCCAGCTCTTGGCCGACATCGATGGGGCGACCGGGCTGGGCGCGAGCGCCGCTCGACCCCGCCTCAGCGCGCACCCAGCCGCCCTTGCCCAACATGTACAGCGTGGGCACTTCGCGGGCAGCAAAGGCGCGTTGCAAGAACTCGGCTGACGTCATGGGTGTCTCGCTGGGGGGGTGTCTTGGGTGCTCAGTGTAGACAGCGGCTCAACGAGACATGGCGGTGGTGGTGGCAGCCAACACCACCGTGTCCGCCGGCGTTGGTTCGGGCAGCGCATAGCCGGCGATCAGGTGCAGGCCGGTGAAAGTGATGAACAAGGACGCAAGGATGGAAGCGGTGCGGCGGGCGATGCGGGTCTTCAGTGAGGTGTTCATGGCGTGGTTCCCTGGGTGAGTGCCGTTGTCGGCGGTTGTGATCTGACGGGGTTCACTGTAGAAATCTCGGGCCCTCCTGCCCATACCGCCTGTGCGGCATTTGATGGCGCGCCACTACCGTGTTCACGGTAGGCTGCGGGCCCCTCACGGCCCGGGTGCTGACGCAGAATGGCCGGCTGGCGGCATGTCACATCGGCTCAGCCCGCAGCAGATCCATCATCAAGGACCAGCCCCATGACAGACCACGCACCGGTCGGCGTGCTCATCGTCGAAGACGAGCCCGAGTTTCTGCGCCGCTTCAGCGAAGCCGTGTTGGGCGACCCACGCTTGCGCCTGCTGGGCGCCGTGACCACCGGCCAGGCCGGGCTGGCGCTGCTGGACGCGCAGCAGCCCCACGTGCTGCTGGTGGACCTGGGTCTGCCCGACATCAGCGGCATTGAGCTGATACGCCATGCCGCGCGCCGGCACGCTGGCTGTGATGTGCTGGTGGTGACCATGTTTGCCGACGATGAACACGTGCTGGCCAGCATCGAGGCGGGTGCCACGGGTTACCTGCTCAAAGACGCCAGCGCCGCGCGCATTGCAGCGGCCATCCACGAAGTGCGTGAGGGCGGCTCGCCCATCAGCCCCAGCATCGCGCGGCGTTTGTTGTCCCGCTTTCGCAGTGGCCTGCCTGCCCACCCCGACGCGGGTGCGCCAGCCACGAGCGGTGCACCCAGCGCCCCCCTGCCCAGCGCCGAGCCTTCGCCCCTGTCGGACCGCGAAACCGAGCTGCTGCGCCTGATCGCCAAGGGCTTGGGCTTTGATGCCGTGGCCGAGGTGCTGCACATCTCGCCGCACACCGTGGTCACGCACGTGAAGAACATCTACCGCAAGCTGGCCGTTCACTCACGCGGGGAGGCGGTGCATGAAGCTCGGCAAATGGGCTTGCTTTAAGACCTGCAGCGCGCCCGCCAGGCCCCGCCGCAACGGGTGGTTGACCGCGCTGGCCATCGTCTGGCTGATCCCAGGCTGGGACCATGCCGCCGCGCAGACATCGAACACGGTTGCACCCACCCAAGCCCAGGTCATCGTGACCGACAGCGACCAGCCCCCGGCGGCCGATGACCCCCGCTGGCGCCAGGTGCCGCTGGCGCAAGACGAACCCGGGCTGAGCGCCTGGTACCGCATCCGCTTTGACGGCCCCACACCCGGCACCGCAGACGACGGCCCGCCTCTGCTGTACCTGCCCTACTTCTACGGCGGTGGGCGCGTGCTGCTGAACGGCACCTTGGCCGCCAGCGTGCCGCGCAACACGCCCCAGCTGCGCGTGCGCTGGGAGCGCGCCATGCTGCTGCCCTTGCCCAGCGATGCGCTGAAGGCCCAAGGCAACGAGCTGTTGATCCAGGCCCACGCCGAATACGGGTCGAAAAAGACCGTGGTGCCCCTGCTGGTGGTGGGCCCCCAGAAGGCCGTCCTGCCGCTGTTTGAGCGGCGCCAGTTTTTTGTCCGCACGCTGCCCCTGTTCACTTGGGTGGCCGGCACCGTGGTGGGGCTGCTGGTTCTGCTGATCTGGCTGCAGCGCCGCCAAGAGGCGCTGTACGGGCTGTTTGGCCTGGCCGTGCTGCTGTGGGCCCAACGCACCAGCACCTTTGCGCTGGAGACCCTGCCGCCCGGCGCCTGGGAAGGCTGGCGCATCGTGTACCACCTGTGCACTGGCGGTTTTGTCATCGTCATGGCGCTGTACATGTTGAACCTGGCGGGCTGGGCGCGCAAAGGCATCACGCGCAGCCTGTTTGCCTACTGGGCCCTGGGGCCGCTGCTGTTTGTGCTGGCGGGTGAAGGCACGGCCACACGGCTGTGGACCACTGGGCTGGCCGTGGTGGGCATGGGCATGGTGGCCGTGGCCATGGCCGCGGCCTGGCGCCAACGCACCGTGGACGCCCTGGCCATGGCGGTGGCCGTGAGCCTGGGCGTTGCGGCCGGCGTGCATGACCAATGGCTGGCCACGCGTTCACCCACCCTCATACGCCTGCTGCCCAACTGGACCAACCACTACCTGTTCTTGCTGCACCACGCCGCCAACGTGCTGCTGCTGGTGATGGGCGTGCTGCTGAGCCTGCGCTTTGTGCGCAGCCTGAATGCGGTTGAATCGGCCAACCGCACCCTGGAGGCACGCGTCAAGCAGCGCGAAGAAGAAGTGGCCCAGAGCTACCAGCGCATCGCGGTGCTGCAACGCGAACAAGCCGCCACCGACGAACGTCAACGCATCATGCGCGACCTGCACGACGGCCTGGGCTCGCAGCTGTTCACATCACTCTCGCGGGCCGAACGCGGCGGCATGCACAGCGCCGACATGGCCGACAGCCTGCGCGGCGCCATCGACCAGATGCGCGTGGCCATTGAAGCGCTGGCCTCGGAAGAACAAGACGTGCAGGCCGCCTTCGGCAACTTCCGCTTCCGCTGGGACGCCCGGCTGCGCGAAGCCGGCCTTGCGCCGCACTGGGACATCACCATCCCAGAAGCGGCAGCCGACGGCAGCCCGCCCCTGGCGCCGCACGACACCTTGCAGCTCTTGCACATCATCCAGGAGGCGCTGACCAACGTGCTCAAGCACGCCCATGCCACTGAAGTGACGGTGCGGGTGGCCCTGCAGGATTCGCGTTTGACCGTGGACGTGGAAGACAATGGCCAAACGCCTGCGGACTTCGGGGCGGCTGGTGGCCAACACGACGAGTCAAAGGGCGGCGGACGCGGCCGATCCAACATGCGCAGTCGCGCGCAACGCCTGGGCGGCCAGGTGGAATGGCAAGCCCTGCCTCGAGGCACGCGGGTGCACTTCTGGGCCCAGCGCCCAGTGGATGGACAATGCCCGCAGGCCAGCAAACCGGAGCGTGGACTTGAAGCCCTTTGACATTGAAGTACAGCGCCTGAAGTCCATGAAGCACGACAAAGGCGTTTTCGAAATTGGTATGGACGCCTTGGTCATGACGCGGCAGGTTCGTGATGACCAGACCGCCACCACGTGTTTGCGCTTGCCGGTGGAGCATGCCCGCACCCTGCAGATACTGCTGAAGCAGCAGTTCGCCGAGCTGGATAAATTGCAGCCACGCAGCCGCCGGTCAGGGCGGGCTTGAGTCCTTTTCGGACCGAGTGGTTCGGTCGGTCGCACAGCGCCTCAGGAGACTTCGCCCATGGAAACAGTTATCAATGAAGCGTCAGTCGTGCGATTCCTGCACCACTTTGAAGAGCTTGCGATGCAGGAAGACTTTGGTCTGATTCAAGACCTGATCGACGAGCGAGCCTACTTCCGTTTCAACGACGGCGACTTTGTCGGGCGGGCAGCCATCAAGGCCGCTTTTGAGAAGACCTGGCGAGGTGACCCCAGCATCAAGAAGGCCCGCTTCTACCTTTCGGACATCGTCGTGCTCACCGTTGACAAGTCCACAGCAACCGCCACCTACAGCTACCACTGGGAAGGGTCCCAAGGCGCACAGAGTTTCAAGATCCAAGGCCGCGGCACTCGGGTGTTGGGTTGGGTTGATGGCAACTTTCGAATCGTTCACGAACACCTCAGCCGATTTCCGGCACGCCCTGCGGCTTGATCACCTGCAGCAGCGAGATCCAGCGAATACTGAAACGAGCCCCGGTGCCCAAGCCTTCTGCAGAACCGCGCGCCCCGTTGCACCTGAGGGATGCCAAGCCCGAAGACGCACTGTGCCTGTCGGTTCTGGCCATCCAGGTCTTTTTGGACACCTATGCCACCAACGGTATTCGCCCCGCCATTGCACGTGAAGTGCTCGGTACTTATTCCCAAGCCTCGTTTGATGCGGCACTGGCCGACAGCCAAACGCACATCACCGTAGCCGAGCACGATGGCCATCTGATCGGCTTCGCCCAGCTCAGCTTCTCGTCCCGGCACCCTTTGGCACCGGCTGGGGAACAGGCCGAGCTGTTGCGCTTGTATGTGCAAGAGCCCTTCACCCGCGCCAAGGTAGGTAGCCAACTGCTGCTGCAAGCGCAGCAGATTTCCGCAGACCAAGGTGCCACCGTGCTGTGGCTCACACCCTGGGTGCACAACCACAGGGCGCTGGCCTTCTACCAAAGGCACGCCTTTGTGGACCACGGCCTGACCCACTTTGTCTTCGAAGGCGAGTCTCACGAAAACCGCGTGCTGGCCAAGTCCTTGCAGCCGTCTACATTGACACCTTCGCCACCCACCAGAGAAAGGTAGGCAGATGCCGTCCATTTGGAAGCAACCCGTTTCCGTTGAAATTCTCTCCGCCATCCACCACCAGACGGCGGTGGAACACCTGGGCATCCAGTTTCTGGAAGTGGGTGACGACTGGATTCGCGGCCGCGTGCCGGTGGACACCCGAACGCGACAGCCCTACGGCATCTTGCATGGCGGGGTGTCGGTGGTGCTGGCCGAAACACTGGGCTCCTGCGGTGCCGCCTTTTCTTGCGCACCCGGCCACCGCGCGGTGGGGCTGGACATCAACGCCAACCACCTGCGCAGCACCACCGCGGGTTGGGTGACGGGCACCGCACGCCCCTTGCACATGGGGCGCAGCACCCACGTCTGGCAGATTGAGCTGCAAAACGACAAGGGGCAGCTCACCTGCGTTTCGCGGCTGACCATGTCCATCCTCAGCACAACGCCCACCTGATCACCATGGACAGACCAAGACTTCGAGTGGGCCAGTCCATCACGCCCGAGCAGTTTGAAGAGCTCAGCGACGAACAACTGGCACGCCTGGTGCCCAAAGCCTACCGCGAATACTTTCCCGGCAAAGACGTTTGTTCCGATGGCTTTTTTTACCTGCATGACGGCACCGCATGGAGTTTTTTCAAGGGCGGGTTTCTTGACGAGTAGCACTGGCCACGTGGCTCAAGAAGTCGGGAGGCGGGTTGATAATCCGGAGCCTGCGAATGGCCCAAACCGTGCCACCCCATCACCATCAGTTTTCATCGCCATGACACACACCGTTTGGCCCCGCCTGCACTTTTCATGGCTTGGCGCCGCGTTGGCCTTGTCGGCCTGTACAACACCAACGCCCACGGTCCCCCGGTCGGTGTCGATGACCTCGGTCACCTGTCAACAACCGCCCTACCCGGCCGAAGCCCGGCGCACCGAAGCTGCCGGCACCACGCAGCTGGAATTCGAAGTCAATGCCCTGGGCAAAGTCACCCGTGTGGCCGTGGTGGCGTCCAGCGGTGACAGCCCAGGTCACAAATTGCTGGACTCGCTGGCTTTGGAAACCATTTCGAAGTGCGCGTTTCCGGCGGCGCCAGGCTTCCTGCCGGCACAGTCCAAGATCGCCTACGTTTGGCGGCTGACCGACTGACTTGTTCGCCTGTCGGTCAGCAACTTTTGGATCGGAGCATCAGGTGAATCAAGCCGCTCCACGTCCAGCACGGCAAGCAACTGGCGCTGCCAGCAACATGAGCGCCCCAGGTCTTGGCCGCTGGCGCACCGGCAGCCTGTGCAAAGCGTTGTCTTGTTTTCTGCTGAGCTGCGCCTGGCTGCCCTTTGCCACCGCAGCGTCTGACCCCACCCGCGCCGCAGCCCGCGTTGTCATCACCCAGGCGCAAGCTGGGCTGACAGGCCCCCCGGCTGCAGCAACGGGGCAGTTTGTGCCATCGGCGACCTTGCCACTGAAGGACGGCCAGGAATTCGGCTGGCGCATGCGGCTGCAAACCAAGTTGACGAAGGTGCGCGTACGCGAGGAACTGACCCTGCCGACCGAGCCCCGCACCTGGGGCGACCCCGAACCCGGGCTGAAGCGCAAGACCTCCGCCGATGGGCGCACCGCCATCACCGAGCTGCTGCTGGTTCCCGTGGATGGGGTCATTCAGTTCACCTGGACCGTCACCCAGGGTGATCCAGCCGGCATCTGGTTGCTGAAGGTGCAGGTCGAAGACCTTCCCGCCCAAACCTTCAGGCTGCAAGCCAAGTGAAGCCATCACCATGACCATCGAACTCAGCAAAGAAGATCGCCAACAAGCCATCCGCTCCATCGAACGCTACTTCGAGCACAACATGGAGGAAAAGATCGGCAACGTTGCCGCCGGTGGCCTGCTGGGGTTTTTCCTGGAAGAGATCGGCCCCAGCATCTACAACCGCGGTGTGGCCGACGCCCAAGAGCGCATCCAGGCCCGCGCCGCCGAACTTGACTTCGAAGTGCACGAGGACGAGTTTGGCTACTGGCGCAAGTTTGACCAGGCCACCCGCGCCAAGCCCAAGGCCAAGCCCTGAGGGGCACGGCCTACCTCTTCCACATCCACAGGAGAATTCAATTGGGACAGGCCAAGGCCCGCGGCCCCAAAGCTGCACGCGTGACACAAGCCCTGCAGCGACAGCAACCGCAAACCGCCCCGCGTTTGGTCTGCCAGACATGCGAGGTGGCGCTGACGGACGTGGCCGCCATGGACACCCAGGCACTGCCAGGGATCTCAGTGGCTTTCAGCGCCCACTGTGGTGCGTGCCAGCAAGACACCTGGGCCGTGCGCGGCGAACCCGCTGCGGTGCGGGCGTTCTACGAGACGCTGGAAAAGCTGTCGGGCCAACGCATCACCTTGGGCACGGCCAGCGCTGGCGGCTAAAGCCCATCTGTTCCTGCGCTGGCCTAACAACCGGGCCTGATACCCTTGGACCCTTGACCCACTGCCCCCGTTCCCCATGACCTATTGCGTTGGAATCCGGCTCAATGCCGGCCTGGTTTTTTTGTCCGACTCGCGCACCAACGCCGGCCTGGACGCCATCAGCACCTTTCGCAAGATGATGATCTACGAGCAGCCCGGCGAGCGCTTCATGGTCATGCTGTCGGCGGGCAATCTCAGCATCAGCCAAAGCGTGCGCGAGGTGCTGCAGATTGAAAAGCTCGACAACGGCAACGGCGAACCGCTGACCATCTGGAACGCCAAGAGCATGTTCGACGCCACCCGCGTGCTGGGCGCAGCGGTGCGGCGGGTTTACGAACAAGACGGCCCTTCGTTGAAACAGGCTGGCGTGGACTTCAACGCCAGCATGATTTTTGGCGGCCAGATCAAGGGCGAAGCGATGCGCCTGTTCTTGGTGTACTCGGCTGGCAACTTCATTGAAGCCACGCGTGAGACCTGTTTCTTCCAGGTGGGTGAAAGCAAGTACGGCAAGCCCATCCTGGACCGCGTGCTGACCCCCACCACACCCCTGGACGAAGCCGCCAAGTGCGCCCTGGTGTCGATGGACAGCACGCTCAAATCCAACCTCAGCGTGGGTCTGCCGCTGGACCTGCTGGTTTATCACGAGGGCACTTTCCAGAGCAGCGAGCACGCCTGCATCGACGAACACAACCCCTACTTCAAGATGATCCACACCACCTGGGGCCAACGCCTGCGCGAGGTGTTTGAGGGCATTGATGACCCGCGCTGGGACGGTGGCCAGGCCGCACACCCCTTGATGGTGGACAGCCCGCGCTATGAGCCCATGCGCAAGATCAGCAACCCGGGTGAGCGCATCGTTTGACATCCGCTGTGGCGTCAGCCGGCACCATCGCTTTCAGCCACGCCAATGGCTTTGGCGCTGGCACCTACCAAAAGCTGTTTGAAGTCTGGCGCCAGGCCGGCTTTCAGGTGCTGGCGGTCGACCGCTTTGGCCATGACCCGGCCTATCCGGTCAGCAGCAACTGGCCCCGCCTGCGCGACCAGCTGATCGACACCGTGCGGTCACAAGCACCAGGCCAGGCCGTGCACCTGGTGGGCCACTCCTTGGGTGGTTATGTCAGCCTGTTGGCAGCGTGTCGCCAGCCCACCTTGGCCGCCAGCCTCACGCTGGTGGACTCGCCCGTGGTGGCCGGCTGGCGCGCACACAGCCTGCAAGTGATGAAGGCCGGCGGCTTGTTTCAGCGCTTTTCACCTGGCCGTATTTCCAGCCGCCGGCGTTGGCAGTGGCCGTCAAGTCAGGCCGCACTGGCTCACTTCCAAGCCAAAGCCGCGTTTGCCGCCTGGGACGCCGACGTCCTGCGCGACTACATCTTCAGCGGTACCGAACCCGACCCACAAGCCGCAGCCGAAGGCGGTGTGCGTTTGCGCTTTTTGCGCGAGGTTGAAACGCACATCTACAACACCTTGCCGCACACCATGGGCGCGGTCCTGAAACGACACCCGCCCAAATGCCCCATCAGCTACATCGGTGGCACCCGCTCAACCGAAGGGCGGCAGGCAGGCATGGCTTTCACCCGGCTGTTGGTGCGTGACCGCGTGCAGTGGATCGAGGGCTCGCACCTGTTTCCGATGGAGCACCCAGTGCAAACCGCAGAGGCGGTGTTGACCGCCATCCGGCAAGCCGGTCGGTAGAACCGAAAGAGCCGCTCCAGCAGACAGGTCCGCCGCTCCGCGCGCGTCAGTCCTCGAAGCGCCCCAGCCGAACCGCCGTACCACCAGCCTTCAGATTCTTGGTTCCGGGCATGACGAGCACGCAGTTGTCATAGGGTGTCAACCAGACATGGTCGCCATCTTGCGCCAGCGGCGTGCCGGCCTGGGCCAGCACCTGCAGCCCGTGGGTGGGCATCAGGAACTTGAAATCCTTGGACCTGGCAACCACCGCCTCGGTTACGCGCACCAGGCGCTGCCGCTCGGGCAAAGGCTGGCGCACATGCTCGTTCATCCAGGCGTCAGAGGCGAGCCCGGTCAAGGCCAGAAAGCGCACCACCGAATCCACGGCCACGTCGGCAGCCGCGCGTTCCCAGTGCTGGCCGCATTCGATCAGCAAGGCGCGTTTGGCGCTGAGCGGGTCACCATAGCCACCCCTTTCCACCATGCGCAGGCCCGCCGGGTGGCCGGTGTCGATCAGCAGAATGGCCGGCATGCCAAGGGCCTTGGCGTAGTCGGCGTTCTTGTCGACCGTGCCGCAAACCATCAGCGGGGCGCAGGCGTCGCTCATGCTGTGGATGTCCAGCAGGTAGTCGGCTTCGTCCACCCAGGGGCGCAGCTGGCGCGCGCGGCGCAGCTCGGCGCTGTCACGCGGGCCGAACAAGGCGTCATCACCCCAGACCCGGTTGAAGTCTTCGTCCACATAACGCGACGGAAAAGGGTCAGCCGCGTTGAAGCGCGCGTAGGCCTGCACATTGCCAAAGGCCACGGTCAATCGTCCGAGCTGCGGCCGAAAGCCTTGGTGCAACAGCCAGTCCAGCGCAATGGCACCGCAAATCTCGTTGCCGTGCGTCAAGGCCTGGATCAACACCCTCGGGCCTGGTTTGCCGGAGTCGAAAACATGGACCCAATCCACACCGGTGCCGCCTTCTTTCCAACGGCTGATGTCAGGGGCGGTGAGTTCTACAGGCGGCGTGTCAAGCATTTGAAACCTTGGGCGAAAAACGCTGGCCGATGGCGTCCAGCAATTGCATCAGATGACTTTGCAGCGGGGCAAAACCCGCATGGCGGGTTACCGTGGCGCTGTCCATGTACAAGCGCTTGTTGATTTCCAGCTGCAGGCTGTGCCGGCCGGCCGCGGGGTTGGCATAGGCACGCACCAGCTCCACCCCTTTGAAAGGGTCGTTGACCTTGACTTCATAGCCCAGGCTCACCAGGAAGCCGCGCACAAAATCGGTGAACTCAGGTGCGCAGGTGGTGCCGTCTCGGTCGCCCAGCACAAAGTCGGCGCGCGGCACGCCAGCGCCGCCCTCGGCCATGGCGCCACTCACGGCGTTCATCGAATGGCAATTGATGTGATGAACCACCCCGAATCGCGCGTGCGCCGCATTCAGCAGCGCCTGGAGTTGGGCGTGATAGGGCTGGTGATAGCGCTCGATACGCTGCAGCACTTCGGCCGGGCTCAAGCGCCGCGCATAGATGGGCCGGCCGTCGTCCAGGGTGCGCCAGACCAGCGCCTTGCCAATGGCCCCTTTGTCGCTGGGGACGTGTGGCACGGGCGTTGCTGGCCACGGGCCGTCCAGCATGGACAAATCGATGTCACCGGCGTGCCGGTTGGCGTCCAGGTAGGTGCGCGGGAACTGCGCCGCCAACAGCGGCACGCCTCTTGCTGCTGCCGGCAGATAGAGCTCATCAATGAAGCAGTCTTCACCGTCCCGCAGATCCTGCGCCGTCAACACCGAGCCGAAATCGGCCGGCATGTCGTACCCCGAGTGCGGCGAGTCCAGCACCAGTGAACACTGGGGCTCGGTGGGCCCATGGACCTTGAAGACAGGCGGGTTCATGAGCACCAGTATCGCCCGGTTGGCGCTACGGGCCGACCCGAATAGCCGAGCCGCTGCAAGTCGCTAGCATCCCGATCAAAACGCACCTGCAAGGTGCGCAAATCGTTTTCAATTCATCGCCAGGAGTCAGACCATGCAAGAACGTGAACTGCGCCAACTCATCGAAGAAGTGCGCGAAGGTCAGTTGCCACGACGCAGCTTCATCCAGCGCATGGTCGGCCTGGGCCTGACCGCGCCCATGGCGTCGATGATGCTGATGCACGAAGGCATTGCGCAAACCCAAGCCTCCATTCCCTACAAGCCCACCAAACGCGGTGGCGGCGGGCCGCTGAAGATCATCTACTGGCAGGCTGCCGTGCACCTGAACCCGCACTATGCGGGTGGCACCAAAGACCAAGACGCCAGCCGCATCTTTTATGAGCCGCTGGCGGGCTGGGACTCTGACGGCAACCTGGTGCCCCAGCTGGCAGCCGAGATCCCGAGCCGCCAAAACGGCGGTGTCGGTGCCGACGGCAAGACCGTGACCTGGAAGCTCAAGCGCGGCGTCACCTGGCACGACGGCAAGCCCTTCACGGCCGATGACGTGGTCTTCACCGCCGCCTACGCCGCCGACCCGGCGGCGGCCATGGTCACGGTGGCCACTTACAAAGACATCAAGGTCGAAAAGGTTGACTCGCACACGGTCAAGGTCACCTACCCCAAGCCCACACCGTTCTGGGCCGAGGCCCTGGTGGGCGCCACGGGCAACATCCTGCCCAAGCACGTGTTTGAACCCTTCATGGGCGCCAAGTCGCGTGAAAACCCGGCCAACACCAAGCCGGTGGGCACCGGCCCCTACAAGATCGTCGACTTCAAACCGGGTGACACGCTGCGTGCAGAAGCCTATGCCGGCTACTACGTGCCCAACCAGCCCCACTTCGACACACTGGAAATCAAGGGCGGTGGCGACGCCACCAGCGCCGCACGTGCGGTGCTGCAAACGGCCGAGTACGACCTGGCCTGGAACCTGGCCGTTGAAGACGACATCCTCAAGCGCCTGGAAGCCGCCGGCAAGGGCAAGATGGCCTTCTTCGCCGGCAGCGACATCGAATTTGTTTCACTCAACGTCACCGACCCCTGGAACGAGGTGGACGGCGAACGCGCCAGCGCCAAGTCCAAGCACCCGGCCTTCACCGACAAGGCGGTGCGCACCGCCATGTCGCACCTGATCGACCGCAACGGCATTCAAGAAGTCATCTACGGCCGCGGCGCCATCGCCACCGCCAACTTCCTGAACAACCCGCCGCGTTTCCGCAGCCCCAACACCAAGTACGAATTCAGCATCGACAAGGCCAACCAGGTGCTGGAAGCCGCTGGCTGGAAGCGCGGGGCCGACGGCATCCGCGCCAAGGGCAACGTGAAGCTGAAGTTTGTGTTCCAGACTTCGGTCAGCGGCCCGCGCCAGAAGTGCCAGGCCATCATCAAAGACGCCTGCACCAAGGCCGGTATTGATCTGGAACTGAAGAGCATCGTGGCTTCGGTGTTCTTTGGCAGCGACGCCGCCAACCCGGACACGTATCAGAAGTTCTGGTCGGACATGCAGATGTTCACCACCACCATGACGCAGCCCGACCCGCAGATCTTCATGGAGCAGCACACCACCGAGCAGTTGTCCCAGAAGGCCAACAAGTGGTCCAGCCGCAACCTGGTGCGTTGGTCCAACGCCGAGTTTGATGCGACGTTCAAGGCCGCCCAAGTCGAATTCGACGCCGTCAAGCGCGCCGCCATGTTCATCAAGATGAACGACCTGGTGGTCAACGACGGGCACATCATTCCGCTGTTCGCCCGCCCGCGCCCCTACGGCATCATCAACAAGCTGGTGCCCACGCTGTCGGCCTGGGACAGCGCCACCTGGGCACTGGGCTACTGGTACCGCGAGGCCTGAACCACGGCAGGCAAGCCATCAGCGCCACCTCTGTCTGAAGTGGCGCTGATGGCGGCCCGGCTCGGCCGGTTTTGCAGCCACCAGCGGCTTGAACCGCCCATCAACACCCAACCTCGGCCTTTCGCTTGCTCAACTACATCCTGCGCCGGCTTTTGATCGCCCTGCCCAGCCTGCTGGGCATCAGCGTCATCCTTTTCACGGTGCTGGCCCTGGCACCGGGCGACCCCTTTGAAGACCTGGCCAACAACCCCAGCGTGCCGCCTGAAGTGCGCATGGCGTTGCGGGTTCAGTTTGGCCTGGACGATCCGATCTGGCAGCGTTACCTGCACTGGCTGCTCAACATGCTGCGCGGCGACTGGGGCTTTTCTTTTGTCAGCCGCATCAACGTCGACCAGCTGATCCTGCAGCGCCTGCCGGTGACCATTGCCGTCATCGGCATGTCGCAGTTGCTGGCGCTGGCGGTTGCCCTGCCGGTGGGTGTGCTGGCCGCCGTGCGGCCCTATTCCTGGTTTGACCGCATCGCCAGCACCCTGGCCTTTGTGGGCTTTTCACTGCCCACGTTCTTCACGGGCGTGCTGTTCATCCTGTTCTTCAGCATCTACCTGGGCTGGTTCCCCTTTGTCTACCGCGCCGACCTCACCGAAGTGGGCCTGGCATGGTGGTGGGCACAGTTCAAACAAAGCATCATGCCCATCACCGTGCTGGGCCTGTTCCAGGCCGCCAGCTGGATGCGTTATGTGCGTTCCAGCGTGCTCGACGTGGTGCGGCTGGACTATGTGACCACCGCACGCAGCAAAGGGCTGGCTGAAAGCGTGGTGATCAACAAGCACGTGGTGCGCAACGCGCTGATACCGGTGGTCACCTTGGTGGCGCTGCAGATGCCGGCTGTGTTTGGCGGCGCCATCGTCACCGAGCAGATCTTCCGCATTCCCGGCATCGGCGCTTTGTTGATCGACGCCATTTTGCGCAACGACACGCCCGTCATCATGGCGGTGACCTTTGTGTTCAGTTGCCTGGTCATCTTTTTCAACTTGGTAGCGGACCTGCTTTACGGCTGGCTTGATCCGCGCATCAGCTACCGGTAGAAAGCGCACTGCGCGCAAGGCCCCTGCCTGATTCAAGAACCCCATGCAAGAAGTCACCCAAGTCCTGAAAGCGCCCGAACTCGGCAAGGCCGTCGCCAGCGTCTCGCCCTGGGCCGAGGCCTGGCGCCGTTTCAAGCGCCACCGCATGGCCTACTTCAGCCTGTGGCTCTTGGGCCTGTTGGTGCTGGCCGTGCTGCTGGGTCCTCTGCTCTACAAGGTCGGCATCAACGACATCGACTTCAAGGCCCGCCTGGTCACACCGTCGGGCGCCCACCCCATGGGCACCGACGACCTGGGCCGCGACCTGATGGCGCGCATGCTCTACGGCGGACGCATCTCGCTGGCGGTGGGGCTGGCAGCCATGCTGATGGCCATCACCGTGGGGGTGCTGATTGGTGCGGTGGCCGGCATCTCAGGCGGCTGGGTCGACAACGTGCTGATGTGGGTCACCGACCTCTTTCTCAGCCTGCCGCAACTGCCCCTGCTGCTGCTGCTGATCTTCCTGTTTCGCGAACCGCTGAAACAGTGGTTGGGTTTGGAGGCCGGCATCTTTGTGCTCATCGTCGCCGTGATCGGCGGTTTCCGGTGGATGCCGGTGGCCCGCCTGGTGCGAGCGCAGTTTTTCAGCCTGCGTGAAAAAGAATTTGTCGAAGCCGCCCGGGCACTGGGCGCCACGGTGCCGCGCCAGGTCGTGCGGCACATCCTGCCCAACAGCTTGGGCCCGGTGATCGTGGCCGCCACCATCGACGTGGCCGCCGCCATCCTGGCCGAAAGCACCCTGTCCTTCCTGGGCCTGGGTTTCCCACCCGACATCCCCACCTGGGGCCGCATCCTCTATGACAGCCGCGACTACATGGACGTGGCCGCCCACTGGGCCCTCTTTCCCGGCCTGGCCATTTTCCTGGCCGTGCTGACCATCAACTTCATCGGCGACGGCTTGCGTGACGCGCTGGACCCCAGGCGGGTGCTGTGATGCGCGCGCCGGGCCGCCCCAAGCAAGCATCGATCCCCCCCGGGGGGGCGACGCCGCAGGCGTCTTGGGGGCACTGAGATGGCTTTGCTCGAGATCAAAGGGCTCAAAACCCACTTCAAGACCGACGACGGTTGGTTACACGCCGTGGACGGCGTGGACATGAGCATCGAAGCCGGCCAGACGCTGGGCGTGGTGGGCGAGTCGGGCTGTGGCAAAAGCGTCACCGCCAAGACGGTGATGAAGCTGATCGACATGCCGCCCGGCAAGATCGTTGCTGGGCAGGTGCTGTGGCAAGGGCGCGACCTGGTGCCGCTGGGCCCGGACGACATGCGCAAGATCCGTGCCAAAGAAATCGCCATCATCTTCCAAGAGCCGATGACGAGTCTGAACCCGGTCTACAGCGTGGGCGAGCAGATTGCCGAAAGCATCCGGCTGCACGAAGGCCTGAACCGCAAGGACGCGATGAACCGCGCGGTGGAAATGCTGCAGCTGGTGCGCATTCCCACGCCGCTGCGGCGCATCAACGACTACCCGCACCAGTTCTCGGGCGGCATGCGCCAGCGCGTGATGATCGCCATCGCGCTGGCCTGCAACCCCAAGCTGCTGATCGCTGACGAGCCCACCACGGCGCTGGACGTCACCATCCAGGCCCAGATCCTGGACCTGATGGCCGAGTTGAAAGACCGCCTGGGCATGGCCGTGATGCTGATCACGCACGCCATGGGCGTGGTGGCCGAAACCGCGCAACGCGTGGTGGTGATGTACGCCGGCAAGGTGGTTGAAGAAGCCTCGGTTGAACAACTCTTTGCGCGGCCCCGCCACCCCTACACCCAGGGCCTGATCCGCAGCATTCCGCGCATCGACACCGCAGCCACGCACAAGGTGCGGCTGGAGGCCATTGCCGGCACGGTGCCAAAGCTCATCAACCCTGCCGAAGGCTGCCGCTTTGCAGGCCGCTGCAAATTTGCCATGCCCGAGTGCCTGACCGCCACGCCACCTTTGCGAGAGGTGGTACCTGGGCACAAAGTGGCCTGCATCCTGGAAAGCGCAGCGTCATGATCGGCACCACCGAACCCCTGCTGAAGGTCAAGGACCTGGTCAAGCAATTCCCCATCCGGGGCGGTTTGTTCAACCGCACGGTCGACAAGGTTCACGCGGTGGACGGCGTCAGCTTCGAGCTGGCCGCCGGCGAAACCCTGGGCGTGGTCGGCGAAAGCGGCTGCGGCAAGAGCACCACGGGCCGCTGCATCCTGCGCCTGATCGAGCCCACCTCGGGTGAGGTCTGGTTTGAAGGTAAGAACGTCACCACGGCTGGCAAGAACGATCTGCGCGCGCTGGCGCGAGACATGCAGATCATCTTCCAGGACCCCTACGCCAGCCTCAATCCGCGCATGACGGTCAGCGCCATCATTGGCGAAGCGCTGACCATCCACAAGCTCACCAAAACCCAGCGCGAGTACGACGAACGCATCGTGCAGCTGCTGGAAACCGTGGGCCTGTCAGCCGACCACATGCGGCGCTATCCGCATGAGTTTTCGGGCGGGCAGCGCCAGCGCATCGGCATCGCACGCGCGCTGGCGGTCAACCCCAAGCTGATCATCTGCGACGAAGCCGTGTCGGCGCTGGACGTGTCGATCCAGGCCCAGGTCATCAACCTGCTGGAAGACCTGCGTGAGCAGTTCAAGCTGACCTACGTGTTCATCGCCCACGACCTGAGCGTGGTGGAGCACATCAGCCACCGCGTGGCGGTGATGTACCTGGGCCGCATCGTTGAGATCGCGCCGGCCAAAGACCTCTACATCAGCCCCAAGCACCCCTACACCGAGGCCTTGTTGTCGGCGGTGCCCATCCCCGACCCCAGCATCAAGCGCAAGCGTGTGCCGCTGCAGGGCGACGTACCCAGCCCCATCCACCCGCCCAGCGGCTGCCACTTCCACACCCGTTGCCCGATTGCGCAAAAGGGCCTGTGCGATGTGGAAAAACCGCAGCTCAAGATGTCGGGACAAGGGCACTGGGTGGCTTGCCACCTGCGCAGCTGAGGCCAGCAGCCATGACCGGTGAAGCGCACACCGGCAGCGGCAGCAACACGACCGGTTCAGCCAGCGGCAGCGCCACTGGCGGCGCACATAACACCGCACAAGACGCCTCGTCTGTGGGCGCGTCCGCAGCAGGCAGCGACCCCTTGGTGCGCCACCTACGCCAAATTCTGCTGTGGCCGCTGCGCGTCTTGCCACAACCGGGCGCGCGGCGCCAACCGCCGTGGCAGGCCTTGCGCGACATCGGGCCCGACTCGCCCTGGCGTGAGCAGGTTGACGAATACACCGGCCATACCGCGCAGTTCCACGAGCGCCATTACCAGGAGTTCATCACCTTCTTGCCGGTGGTGCAGCGCTTCTTGTTTGGCGAAGGCCGCGCCATGCGGCAAGACCCCGCCCCGGGCGGCGCCCATGACGACAGCGACGATGGCGGCGCCCCCATGCGCCTGTTCCGCCGCCGCGACGTGGCCGCTGTGCGCGTGCAGGCGCGGCGTGGCGACATACCCATCACGCTGCGCGTGGTGCATGTCGACCTGTACTTCTTCTTCGATGTCGACGTTGTCATGCTCAACGTCGAGGTGGAAACAGACAACCTGCCGCTGGGCCAGGCGCAGGATCTGCTCTATCGTTTTGGCCGCGCCTACCCGCCGGGCTGGGACGACCAGGGCCAACCCATGCACTGCCTGTCCAGCGCCGAATGGCTGGACGCCCAAGGCCAGGTACTGGCGCAGTCCGACGCCCACCAGCGCGACGCCTTCCTGGCCCACGTGGCCGAGCACCGCGCGCCACGCATTTCAGCCCACTGGGCTTGGCTGCTGCAACCCCTGGTGGCCGACCACTCCGGTGCCGGTCAATCCGCCGGTGCACTGCGCTACCGCCAGATCGAATACCACCGCATGCCGATGATGGCTTACGTGGCGCTGGACGACCCCCGCACGCTTTCACGCAACGACTGGGTGCGGCTGGGCCTGGTCACCGGTGCTGCGGGCCCCAACGACGCCCTGCCCTTTGCCGACCAGCACGTGGCCGACTTCGAGACGCGCCACTGCTACGACCGCTTCTGGACCAGCGCCGGTGCCGCACCCGATACCCGTTACCTGTGCTCGGGCTACGCCATGCTGGTGGTTGGCCGCGCCGACGCCCACTTCTACCGCTGTGCAGAACGTGGTGTGCTGGCGCAGTTTCGCCACCCGCACTTTCTGATCTTCTTGATCGCGCACTTTCAGAAGGCCGCGCTGCTGATGTTCAGCGACCGCCTGGTCGAGGCACTGAAGGGGCTCAACGTCAGCAAGCCGGTCAGCGTCAAGCGCTTCAAGCGCATCATCCGCAGCAGTTTTGAAGGTTTTTTGCGCTTCACCCACCGCTACTGGTTTCACGAAGTGGCCGAGCAAGCCCAGGCCCGCGCGCTCTTCCACCTGACCGCCAACCACCTGGGGCTGGACCCGCTTTACGCCGAGGTCAAAGAGCGCATTGCCGACATGAACGCCTACCTGGACGCCGACAGCCTGCGGCGCCAAGCCAACACCGTGGTGCGCCTGACGGTGGTCACCATCTTCGGCCTGATCGGCACCGTCACCACCGGCTTTCTGGGCATGAACCTGCTGGCCGCTGCCGATGCGCCCATGGCAGAACGCCTGCTGCTGTTTGTGGGGGTGTTTGTGGCCGCCACGGCCTTGACGATCTACACCATGGCCAAGAGCAAGCGTCTGTCGGACTTCCTGGACGTTTTGTCCGAAGAGCAGGTCTCGGTGTGGACCAAGATCAAGGTGTTCTTGCTGGTGTGGCGGCGCGACCGCGACGCTTGACCGACCTCAGCGGCAGGCCTCAGGCAGCAAGCCCCAGGCCAGCGCCTTCAAAACCCCTGGCGATCCAGCCAGCGGTACCAGCGCACCGAAGCCGCCAAGAACCAGGGCTTGCCGGTGTACAGCGGCCGCGTGGGAAAGGGAAGGTTGTCCAGCGCGGTGCGGCCTTCGTGCAAGCCCAGCACCTGCTGACCCAGCCTCATGCCCAGATAGCTGCCCATGCCCACGCCCGATCCGCAATAACCCATGGCGTAGTGCATGCCCTGGTGCTGGCCGATGTGCATCAGCGTGTCAAACGTGTAGGCCACAAAGCCGGCCCAGGAGTGGCTGATGCGGGTGTTGGCCAGCTGCGGAAACAGCGCCACCATGTCGTCACGCAGCAGCGGGCCGCTGATGCGCGGGTCGGTTTCGTGCGTGGACACGCGGCCACCAAAGAGCATGCGGCGCTGGCCTGGCGCGTCGGGCGAAAGGCGGTAGTAATAGACCACGCGACGCGTGTCGCTGACGATGCGGTTGCGCGGGATAAGTTGCTGCGCCAGCGCTTCGGGCAGGGGCTCGGTGGCAATGATGTAGCTGCCGATCGGGATCACGCGGCGACGCAACCAAGGCGACGCCGGGCCGGTGTAGCCATTGGTGGCCAACACCACCTGGCGCGCAGCAATCACGCTGCGTGCCGTGTGGACCCGGTGGCCGTTGCCATCCTGCTCAATGCGCACAACCGGCGTGCGCGGCAGCACCGTGGCGCCTGCGGCTTGCACGCGTTCCAGCAGGCCTTGGTGGTAACGCGCCGGGTCCACACTGGCATGCTGCGTGTAGAGCACACCGCCCCAATACGCGTCGGTGCCAATTTCGGCGCGCTGCTCGGTGCGCGGCACCACCACGGCCGGCACGGCCAGGCCTGGGGTTTGGTTCTCGGCGGCCTTGGCCAGCGCCGTGAACTGCTTGGCGTTGTGGGCCGCATGAAAGCGCCCCACGGTGCCATACGCGCAGTCAATGCCTTCGGTGCGCACAAACTCGCCCAACCAAGCCAAGGACCGCTGGCCTTCCTGAATGATGTCGCGCGCCTTGTCGGCGCCGTGGCGTCGGGCCAGGTCGGCAAACCCAGGCTTGACGCTGGTCGACACCTGCCCACCGTTGCGCGTGCTGCAACCAAAGCCGGCGTCCTCGGCGTCCAGCACCACCGTGTGGCGCCCGGCGCGCGCCGTTTGCAAAGCGGCCTGCAGGCCGGTGTAGCCCGAGCCGACCACCACGACATCGGCCTTGGCTGGCAATTCGCCGACGGAAACATTGGGCCGAGGGACACGGTCCCACCAGTACGGTGCCATCCGGGCATCGGGCGCAAAGCAGTTGTGGTCTGGCGTGCTCATGGGGTTTTGGCTAGCGGTGGTCTTGAAGAATCATGTCGGCGCCCTTTTCGCCCACCATCATCGTCGGTGCGTTGGTATTGCCCGACGTGATGGCTGGAAAGATCGATGCATCAACAACACGCAGGCCCTGAAGGCCGTGCACCCGCAAACGTGCGTCGACCACGGCCAGCGTCGGGTCAGACCCCATGCGGCACGTGCTGACCGGGTGAAAAACGGTGCCTGCGCGTTGACGGATATCGTCGATCAGCGCTTCGCGCGACTGCACCTGCGGGCCTGGCGCCATCTCGTCGGCAATCACACCGGCCAAGGCCGGTGCCGCCGCCAGCCGGCGCAGCCATTGCGCACCCTGGAGCAGCCGTTCGAGGTCTTGTGGGTCCGCCAGTGAATTCGGGCGGATGACAGGCGCATCAAGCACGTTCTTGCTGCGCAGGTACAGCTCACCGCGGCTGGCCGGCCTGCAGGGCTGGGCACTGAGCAACATGCCGGGGAAAGGATCGGGGCGCATCAGCGGCCGCACGCCCGGCGGTGTGCGGGTGTAGCTGACGGGTGAAAAGTACAGCTGCAGATCGGGCTGCGGCGCGTCTGGCGTGGAGCGGATGAAACCGCCGCCCTGGTTGACGCTGAGCGACAGCGGCCCACCTCGTGTCAGCGCATAGCGCAGCGCGGCGCGCACGCGGCCCGGCCAGCTGCCCAATTGCTGGTTGAGCGTGGGCACGCGCGTGCGGTAGATGTGGTCGATGCACAGGTGGTCTTGCAGGTTGCGGCCCACCTGCTCGTTGGCCTGCACGATGCCGATGCCCAGTTGCTGCAAGCGGGCCGCAGGCCCGACGCCCGAGGCCTGCAGCAACAGCGGCGAGTGGATGGCGCCGGCGCTGAGGATGATCTCGCGGCGCGCCGCCACGCGGTGTTCAGCACCAGCGCGCCGGCAGGTCACAGCCACCGCACGTTGGCCGTCGAAAACCAGGCGCAGTGCGGGTGTGTCGGTCCAGACTTCCAGGTTAGGGCGGCGCATCGCCGGCCACAGGTAAGCGCGCGCAGCCGACATGCGCTGGCCCCCACGGGTGTTGATCTCGTAAAGCCCCACACCCTCGGCGCTGGGGCCGTTGAAACCGGCGTTGCGCGGCAGGCCAAGTTGTTCGCCGGCTTGCAGGTAGGCGTCGCACAAAGGATGCACCTGGCCCGCAATGTCGCTGATCGCTACCAGGCCTTCACGGCCACGCAGCGGGTCGGCACGCTGGGTCTGGCCTTGCACCGCCTCGATGCGCTGAAACAGCGGCGCCACGTCGCGCCAAGCCCAACCCGGGTTGCCCAGGGCGCACCAGTCGTCGAAATCGCTGTGCTGGCCACGCACCCAAACCATCGCATTGATCGCGCTGGAGCCACCCAGCACCTTGCCACGCGGCCAGTAGCCACGGCGACCGGCCAGCGTTGCCTCGGGCTCGGTGTGCAGCATCCAATTCAGCCGAGGCGAGTAGAACGACAGGCCGTAGCCAATGGGCATCTGCACCCGCAACCGCGCGTGCAGGCTGCGGTCGCTGCCGCCGGCCTCCAACAACAGCACGCGGTGGCGGCCATCGGCACTGAGCCGGTTGGCCAGCACACAGCCGGCCGATCCAGCGCCGACGATGATGAAATCGAACTCAGAAGTCTGCACGGCGCCAAGACTGCCACAGCCGGTGGCCCATCGTGCAGGCCCACTTTGGATTGCTTGAGAGGCCAGTCACCGTTACCGCGCCCATTCAGTAGGCAGTGGTCGCAGAACCCTGCGCTGACCCGGATGATTCATCGGGCCCTGATGAAACGTCCGCGCTAAGCCATCGCTAGCCGCGCGGGCTGTGCTGCGCTCATCACCTCGGCCAGGCCCTGCACACCACGCTCGATTTGCTGCGGGGTGATGCCCCCAAAGCCCAGCACCAAACCACGCTCAACCATGGGCGCAATGGCAAACCGGCCGAAGCCTGAAACCGTGAGCTGCCGCGCTGCCGCCGCAGCCACCACGGCCGCTTCAACCGGTGGCTCTTGCCCCACAAAACGCGCCACGGTGTGCAGGCCACTGCCGCTGTTGAAGAGCTGCAGTGCGCCCGCCAGCTGCTGGCGCGCTGCACTTTGCAGCGCCAGGTGTCGCTCAGCGTAGATCTTGCGCATGCGCCGCAGGTGCGCCGAGAAGTGCCCCTCGGTGATGAACTCGGCCGTCACCGCCTGGCTGTGGGTCGGCACACCGTGCATCAAGCGGCTCATCAAGGCGGTGAGCGGCCCCACCAGGGCCGGCGGCGCCATCAAATAGCCCAGGCGCAGCGATGGGAACAGCGATTTGCTGAAGGTGCCCACGTAGATCACCCGCTCACTGGTGTCCACGCTTTTCAGCGTGGGCATGGGCTCGCCGCCAAAGCTGAATTCACCGTCGTAGTCGTCTTCGATGACCCAGGCCCCAGCCGCCTGCGCAGCCTGCAGCAAAGCCATGCGCCGCTGCAGGCTCATCACCATGCCCAGCGGCTGCTGGTGCGAAGGGGTCACAAAGGCCAGCCGAAACCGCGGTGCCAGGCGCAGGCCTTCGTCAACGCACAGGCCCTGTTCGTCCACCGGCACAGGCACCAGTTCGGCCCCCGCCGCCACCAGGCTGTTGCGCGCACCGATGGCGCCGGGGTTTTCAAACCACACCGGGTCGCCCGGGTTCAACAACATCGTGGCCACCAGTTGAAAGGCCTGCTGCGCGCCGGCCACGATGAACACCTGATCGGCGTCGCAGACGATGCCGCGGTTGGCCCGCAGGTGTTGTGCAATGGCCTGGCGCAAAGGGCCGTGGCCCAGCGGTTCGCCGTAGCCCATCACATCACCCCGCGCGCTGCGCCAGTGGCGGGCCGCCAGCCGCGCCCACTGGGCCATCGGGAATTCGTCGAAAGCCGGTAGCGCGGTGGTGAAGGCGCGGGCTGTCTTGGGCAGACGCGACCGGTCGGCCATGCGCGACAGCGACAAGGTGGTGGCGTGCGACAGGCTGGGCGGCTGGGCCACCGCTCCATCCCACATCGCCGACGCCAACACGGGTTTGGGCACATGTTCAGCGGCACTGACAAACGCACCCGCGCCGATGCGTGACTCGATCAGCCCTTCAGCGGTAAGCCGGTCGTAGACCTCGATCACCGTGGTGCGCGACAGCTTCAGTTCACGCGCCAGCGTGCGGCTGGCCGGCAAGCGTTCACCGGCCGCGCAGCCACCACCCAAAATGAGTTCACGCAGGGCTTGGTGTAATTGGCTGCTGACCGGCCGCGCCAAGCGCGGGTCGATGCGGATGCTCAGCAGCAGCGCGCCGCCAGCTCGTTTGACCATGGCTGGCCTCCTGTGAAGAAACGGTATCACGCTTTGTTCAAAGTGGACCTGTCGGCCCAGGGGTGCCGCTGCACATCATCAAGCGACAAGATCCCGTATCCATGCCACCCACGCCTTCCATGAAGATCCAACGCATCGAGACCTTTTGCCACCAGGAAGTGGGCTTTGTGCGTGTCACATCCGACGACGGCGCCGTGGGCTGGGGCCAGGTCTCCACCTACCACCCCGACCTGAGCGCGCTGGTGCTGCACCGGCAGGTTGCACCCTGGGTACTGGGTCAGTCTGTGGAAGACCCCGGTGCGCTGGCCGACCGGGTCTGCGAGCGCGAACACAAGTTTCCGGGCTCGCACCTGTACCGCGCCATCGGCGGTGTGGACACTGCTTTGTGGGACCTGCTGGGCCGTGTGCAGGGCAAGCCGGTGTGTGCTTTGCTGGGCGGCACACCAGGCCGGCTGCGCGCCTATGCCAGTTCGATGAAGCGCGACATCACGCCCGAGCAAGAGGCCGCGCGCCTGGCCGACTTGCGCGAGCGCTTCGGCTTTGATGCCTTCAAGTTCCGCGTCGGCGCCGAGTATGGGCATGACGCGGACGAATGGCCCGGTCGCACCGAGGCCATCGTGCCGGCGGTGCGGCGCGCGCTGGGCAACGATGTGGCGCTGCTGGTGGACGCCAACAGCTGCTACAGCCCGCGCCGTGCCATCGAGGTGGGCCAACTGCTGCAACAGCATGGCGTGCGCCACTTTGAAGAGCCCTGCCCCTACTGGCACTACGAGCAAACGCGCCAGGTGCGCGAGGCGCTGAGCCTGGACGTGACCGGTGGCGAGCAAGACAACTACCTGCCGGCGTGGCAGCACATGATCGACTCGCGCGTGGTGGACGTGGTGCAGCCCGATGTCTGCTACCTGGGTGGCATGGCGCGCACCCTGCGGGTGGCCCAGATGGCGCAAGCGGCTGGCCTGCCGGTCACGCCGCACAGCGCCAATTTGTCGTTGGTGACGCTGTTCACCATGCACCTGCTGCGCGCCATACCCAACGCCGGCCCTTACCTGGAATTCAGCATCGAAGGCTTGGACTACTACCCTTGGCAAGATGGCCTGTACGTTGAGTCGCCCTATGCCGTGAAAGACGGCCATGTCACCGTCACCGACGCGCCCGGCTGGGGCGTGGAAATCCACCCGGGCTGGCTGGCCAAGGCCACACGACAGGTCAGCGAGCGCACATGACACCGTCGCTGCAGGCCTTGGTCGCAGAGGCACTGGCCACCGGGCGCATCGCCGGTCTTCCCGATCAGCACTTCATCGGCGGCCAGTGGGTGGCGCCGGCCAACGGCGCGCGCATGGTCAGCCTGGACCCTGGCACCGAGCAAGCCTTCACCGAAGTCGCTGCCGGTGATGCCGAAGACATCGACCGCGCCGTGCAGGCCGCACGCAGCGCCTTGAACGGCCCGCTGCGCCGCATGACGCCGGCCGAACGCGGCCGTGTGCTGATGCGCACCGCCCAGGCCCTGCGTGCCAACGCCGAACGGCTGGCCGTGGCTGAGACCTTGGACAGTGGCAAGCGCCTGAGCGAAGCCCAAGGCGACGTGGCCGGCGCCGCGCGCTGCTTTGAGTACTACGCCGGCGCCTGCGACAAACTGCAGGGCGACACCCTGCCACTGGCCGCCGACTACCTGGGCTACACACGCTGGGAACCGGTGGGCGTGGCGGCACAAATCATCCCCTGGAACTACCCGCTGTCCACGGCCGCGCGTGGCGTGGCACCGGCCCTGGCGGCGGGCAACGCCGTGGTGCTGAAACCTGCCGAGCAAACGCCACTGACAGCGCTGATGCTGGCTGCCCTGCTGCATGAAGCCGGCCTGCCTGCCGGGGCGATCAACGTCGTCACCGGCACCGGCACCGCAGCCGGCGCGCCCTTGGTCAGCCATGCGGGCGTGGACCACATCACCTTCACCGGGTCCGACGCCACCGGCCGCAGCGTGATGCACGCGGCGGCCGAGCACGTCACCCGGCTGGTGCTGGAACTGGGTGGCAAGTCACCCATGCTGGTACTGGCCGATGCCGACCTGGACGCCGCCGTCGACAGCGCGCTGGGCGCCATCTTCGAGCACGCCGGGCAGATCTGCTCCGCCGGTTCAAGGCTGGTGATTGCGCGGGCGGTGCACCAGCCCTTCCTGCAGCGATTTGTGGCCAAGGCCAGCGCCATCACGCTGGCCCATGGGCTGCGCGACAGCGGCATGGGGCCGCTGATCTCTTTGCAGCAACAGCAGCGCGTGGCTGGCTTTGTAGACCGGGCGCGCGCGCGCGGCGCAGCCATCCTGTGTGGCGGCCGGCCGGGCCAAGACCCCGCCAGCGGCAAAGGTTGGTTCTTTGAGCCCACCGTGCTGGACAAGCTGGCCAGCGACGACGAATGTGTGCAGCAAGAAATCTTCGGCCCGGTGCTGGCCGTGCAGGTTTTCGACACACTTGAAGAAGCACTGGCCTTGGCCAACGGCACCCGCTACGCCCTGGCCGCCGGCGTCTTCACACGAGACTTTGGCGCGGCACACCGCCTGGCCCGCGACATCGACGCCGGGCAGGTCTACATCAACGAGTACTTTGCGGGCGGCATCGAGCTGCCCTTTGGTGGCAACCGGGGCTCGGGCTTTGGGCGCGAGAAGGGCTTGGAAGCGCTGCGCAGTTACAGCCGGTTGAAGGGTGTGGCGGGCAAGTTGTAGAGTCGGACCGCTGCGACGGTGCGTCCTGGCTCGCCGTTTTACCCGTGTCCGTGCACGTGCTCTGTGTCAAGGGCCAGAACCGCAGTCAGGTGGCGCTGATTCCTGAGCGCCTGGATGACTTCATCGCTCGGGGCCACCCGGTTCGAGTTGTCAACGCGTTTGTTCAGGAACTTGACCTGTCCGCGCTGGGCTTCAAAGGCAACATGCCTGCATCCACGGGCCTTTGAGAAGCAGCATCTGATGGATGCAGCCGATGGACATCGCAACATCTGAACCCGGCAGCGTGATGACTCGTTTGACAACACCAGCAGGTGTTGGCATGATTGTCATCAATGAAGGCCAGACTGATCACGCACTTCAAGGATGTGACACCGCAGGGCGGTGTGATCGAGTTGGTGGTGTGGCGCGTGCCCGAACCTGTAAGCCCAAGCGAGCACACGTTCAAGTACCGTGCAGCCTACGCGATCGACGGCGTGCGGGTGGTCGGGTTTGACAACGAGCGCGGCAAGGGCGATCACTGCCACATCCGGGGTGTCGAGCGAAGATACGCGTTTGTCTCGGTCGAACAACTGGTTGAGGATTTCATTGCTGCCGTTGATGCAGCCAGGAGCAAGACATGACCGAGCGAACGCTGATGATCACGATGAACGCCGACTGGCGGGCGGCGCTGCGCGCTGCAGGCAAGCGAGCCGCCGCCCGCAGCTACCAGGGCGAGGTGTTGAATTTCGAGACTGCGGGCAGTTTCTTTGGCAAGCTCACAGAGCGTCGTTGGGCTCTGGTGCATGCGCTACAGGGGCAGGGCGCTATGTCGGTACGTGAACTGGCACGGCGTGTGACACGCGATGTTCGGCGCGTTCATGACGATGTGGAAGTGCTGGCAGAGTTGGGCCTTTTCGAGCGTACCGAGAGTGGCGGTGTCGTGTGTCCCTTTCATGCGGTGCATATCGACATGCGCTTGACGTCCCCCCATCCTCTGGCGGCGTGAGCCACCGCAAACGGTTCGCTCAACAGGTCAAGCCGCCTGCGCACATTGCTCGTACCGGTTTTCGGTCATAGACATCAGTCCGGGTAGGTAGGTCACTTGGACTTGGGGCATAGAGCAGCCATCGGACCAAGCCTCTGCAACCTGAAGTCCTGAGACTCGTTTCGGCCACCTGCTCACCTTGCGCGCTGCTGAGCGAGGACCCGCTTGAGACTGGTTGCTGGCGGTCAGATTTCGTGGGCGGATGTCGGCGGACGCCGTTGCCTTACTTTGTCTGGCCGTACGGCCGAGAGACCGGCGTACCTCAGAACCTGCCGTCCGGAAACGAGCAGACGGCACCTTGGTTCCAGCTCATCCGGGCGATGCGGGCCAACGACGCCCTTCGTCGGCCGCGACGGGTCACTGCCGACCCAGACCCGCCCCTCGACAGCTCCCGAACACGTCCGCGGAGCCGACACACGCTAACAGGCACTTAAAGGATGACAAGGCTGTGTGAAGTGCAGCATTGCCCGAGCCGCCTAGCAGCCTACCGAGCGAGATTGTTTCACATTGTTACACATACACGGACTGACAGTCAACATTCTGGACGAATAGTACGTATCATGCACGCACGGCGGCGCGTTATCGCGCTGCTGCGGTTCCAGAAGTTTTGTGATTCCTAACCCCGTAGGGCAAAGGCTCAGTGATCAGGACCTCATGAAGTGAGGTCCGCTACGCAAGACAGTGTGCGTGGCTTGTAACGCGGCGCGGTTGGTTCAGCCAACCACGACCAGCAGGGCACCCGACACCCGCGAAGCGCGAAGACCGACAGGCTTCGTGCTCAGTGGGGGAAGGATGGCCAGCAGCGGAGCAACTGTGGTGGGCTTGGTTGGTGTCGAGTTGGCTCCTTTACGGCGCTGCCTTGAATGGGGGAAGCAGGGCATGTTGCTCTGTAAGGAGGTCCGCATGGACACACAAACTTTGACGAACGTCATCAACGACCTGACGAGGGTCCGCGATGTTTGCAGTAGCCAACTCGACATTGGTGCATTGAAGGAACTGGACAGGGCGATTGCGGGGCTTAAACAGCTTCGCGACGAACCCCAGAACACGGCGGAAGCTGAAGGGCTGAAGCTTCGTGTCCTCCAGGCGGTTGCCGCGGTCGTCAGCATTACGACGAACGTCCGCGACTGGCTGTGAGGCCGTCATGGGCACCCCAAGCCCATTGTTAGTTTTCGTTTGAAGGAATCCATGAACATCGGACAAGCCATCCAACTTGCGAGGTCGAAGCGGAAGCTGTCGCAAGCAGCGCTGGCCAAGCGAGCGGGCATCTCGGTGTCCTATCTTTCACTGCTCGAGCGCGGTCGGCGCGATCCTCCGCTTTCTACGCTCCAGCGCGTTGCTGCGGCGTTGCTAATGCCGATAGAGATACTTTTCTTTCTGGGTGCCGAGGACGGTGAACTTGGGCACCTGAACCGCGAACTCGCCGGCCAGCTTGCGATAACGGCCTTGGAGCTTCTGAATGCCCCTGTCCCTGATCAGGCCGTGTTATCGCTGTAAACCAATAATGAGCCTCGCCGCTTTGGCGCGAGCGCTCCGACTCAGCGTGGGCGAACTGCACGCGCTAGCGGAACGGGCTGATCAGAGCTACCGCACCGTCAAGCCCGAACCTGGATCCACGCGCCAGACGTTCGACGCACTGGGGCAACTGAAAACGGTGCATCGCAGACTCAAGGAAGTTGTATTCGTCAACGTCTACTTTCCCGAATACCTCCAAGGTAGCCTGAAGGGTCGGGACTACGTGACCAATGCGCTGCTGCATGCGAACAAGCAGCTGCTTGTCTGCGAGGACGTGAAGAAGTTCTTTCCGTCTGTCACAGCCGCGCTCGTCGAAGACGTGTGGCACGGATTCTTTCGATTCGCGCCTGACGTGGCGAAACTTCTAACAAGACTGACGACGAAGAGTGGACACCTGCCACAAGGTGCGATCACGAGTTCCTACATCGCAAACCTTGTGATGTGGCGGCATGAGCCGCTGCTTCAAGCCAAGTTCGCTGCTCGCGGCATTACCTACTCTCGGTATGTAGACGACATGGCAATGTCTTGGTCCTGCCACGTAGACAAGGAAACGCAGACTTGGGTGATCGCGCAGGTGTACGGAATGCTCGCACAGCATGGGCTGAAGGCCGGGCGCGCCAAGCATGAGGTTTTCTCGGCTTCAGAGCCGATGATCGCGACGAAGCTGATCGTCAACCGCAAGCCTTCACTGAGCGCGAAAAAGCGGTCTCAGGTTCGCTCCCAAGTCTACCAACTTGAACGGGCGGAAGAAGACGGCACCGAGACAATGAACGTTGATGCGCTGGCCATCAAAGCCTCACAACGAGTCGGCCAGTTAGGTCGATTCCATGTCACACAAGCGGCGCACCTCCGAGAGCGTGTGAAGGCCGTTCGGTCCAGACTATCCGTAGAAGCGAATGCTGCTCTCTCTATGCCCACTGAGCCACCGACCACGCCGTCGCCTGAAGATCTCAGTGACGCACCAGCTCCCTGGGAGTGAAGCTGCGCGCCTAGAAATCGTCGGGGACCTACGGCGGATCTGCTTCGCAATGCTGAAATTCGTGCGGCCAGCGGTCGCCAAGCCCACCGAGCGCCTGATGTGGCTCAGCGTGAGTTCGGCCCGGCGCCGCCACTGGCCGCAAACGCTGCATTGCTGACGCCCGGATATCGCAGCGAAGTGCGGCAGGGGGTTGTCAGTCGCAATCGGTAGGAGATCTCTCGAGAGCAATCTGTGCGCCCGCTTCGCGCCACAAGCTGCCTCATTCGCCCCCTACTTCACAGGCCTTTGAAAGCGAGTCGGCATCAGGCGGCCAGCCGGCCGGCCATGAACCGCTGCGGTCGATAAGGCGCGCTGTCGATGCCCAAAGCCTCCCCGCAGACCAGGCCCGCCATCAGGGCCCCGGTGTGTGGCGCGCCGGTCAGGCCCAGATGCCCATGCCCGGCAGCGACGAAGACGCCCGGCGCACCGGGCACCGCGCCAATGGCCGGCAAGCTGTCGGGCAGCCCTGGCCGAGGCCCCATCCAGCGGGTGGCGTCCGTCAGGCGGGCCTTTGGAAACAGCGCCGCAAGCTGCCCACGCAGCAGCTCGGCACGGCGCCACTGGGGTGCTTGGTCTGGAAGACCGATTTCTTCGGTGCCAGCGATGCGAAGACCCGGTTCCATCGAGGTGCAGGCCACATGGGCACCGATCTCACTGACCACATGGTTCAGCGTCAACCCGGGGTCGGCAAAGGTCAGGTGATAGCCGCGTTCGGCCACCAGCGGCAGGTTCAGCCCCAGGGGTTGCAGCAGCGCCGGTGTCCAGGCACCCGCGGCCACCACCACGTCGCTGGCGGCCAGCGGGCCGGCGTCGGTCATCACCGTGACGCCCGCGCCCAGGGCTTGGGGCTGCAGCGCGCGCACCTCGGCGCGTTGCACCTGGCCACCCAGGCGCTGCAACAGCGCGGCGTAGGCCTGAACCAGGCGCAGCGGGTTCACGGTGTGCCCCATCGGGCCCATGCGCACGCCGCGGGTGTACTGCGCGGAGAGTGCGGGTTCGGCATCGCGCAAGGCAGCGCCTTCCAGCAGTTCGATGTCTGCGCCATGCAGTTGCCGAAGTTGCCAGGCCAGGCCCTTGATGAGGTCGATAGCCTGTGGGTCGCGGTGCACGTACAGCCCTGGCGCCTGGCGCACCAGTTCTGGCACACCGGCCTCGGCCGCCAGCGCCTGATGACGCGTCAGCGTGCAGCTGTACAAGGCCTTCATCGCCACCGCCGCGCGGCGCACCTGGGCCTCGTTGGCCGCGCATGCAAAGCGCCACAGCCAGGGCGCCGTTTGGGGCAGTGCACTCAAACGCAGACTCAAGGGGCTGTCGCGCCCCAGCAGCATGCCAGGCACCTGGCGCAGCAAGCCGGGCATGGCCACCGGCACCACCGCGTGCGCGGCCAGGATGCCGGCGTTGCCGTAGGAACAACCATGGCCGGGCTCACCGCGGTCCAGCACCAGCACCGTGCGGCCCCGGCGGCGCAGCTCGATGGCCGTGCAAATGCCGACCAGACCGGCCCCGATGACGATGACGTTGTGGTTGGCGGTGGGGTTCATCGGCGGGTACGTGCTCAGGTGGTGGCGGCTGCATCCTAGGCCTGCTCAGGCGCTTTGTGCCGCCGCCCGACCCGGTGAAAACACCCGCAAAGCGGACTGCCGGTCGAATCAGAATGGCCCTGTCGTCAGCCTCGCTTCGTGCCCACACTGGCCCCACCGAAGACTTCCGGAGACCACCCCATGCGACTTGCAACCACGTTCCAGTTTGCCGCCCTTGCTTTCATCTCGGCCACCGCTGCCACGGCGCTGGCGCAAGAGCTCACCGTTGTGTCCTTCGGCGGCTCTTACCAAGAGGGCCAGAGCAAGGCCTTGTTCCAGCCCGGCGCCAAGGCCATGAACATCAAGGTCAAGGAAGAGACCTACAGCGGTATTGCCGACCTGCGCCTGAAGGTCAAGGCCGGTGCCAACACCTGGGACATCGTGGCCAGCGGCTCGGGCAGCGCGGCGCGCGCGGGCGCCGAGGGCATCCTGGAGAAACTGGACTACAAGGTCATCGACATCTCCAGCTTTGCGCCCGGCCTGGCCAGCGAGTATTGCGTGGGCGGTGACGTGTTCTCCACCGTGCTGGCCTGGAACACCAAGACCTATGGCGACAAAGGCCCGCAGAGCTGGGCCGATTTCTGGGACGTGAAGAAGTTTCCCGGCAAGCGCGCCTACCGCAAGGGCGTGGCCGGCGCACTGGAGCCGGCACTGATGGCCGATGGCGTGCCAGCCAACAAGGTCTATGAGGTGCTGTCACAACCCGGCGGTATCGAGCGCGCGATCAAGAAGATCCGCGAACTGAAGCCCCACGTGGCGGTGTGGTGGAGCTCCGGCGCGCAGCACGCGCAGCTGATGAAAGACGGCGAGGTCGACATGACCACCGGCTGGAACGGCCGTTTTGACGTGGCGGCCAAGGACGGTGGCAAGGTGGCCTACACCTTTAACCAGGCTCTGCTGGACTACGATTGCTTTGCCATCCCCAAGGGCGCGCCCAACAAAGATTTGGCGATGAAGTTTCTGGCCGAGATCAGCAAGGCGCCTTACCAGGCTGAATTCACCAAATACATCACCTACGGGCCCACCAACAAGAAGGCCTACGAGCTGGGCACGATTGACGCGGCTTACGCCAAGCGGCTGCCTTCGCATCCGGACAACGCGGCCAAGCAGTTGCCGATCAACCTGGACTGGTACATCAAGTTCGAGGCCACCGCGGCCACGGCTTATCAGAACATGCTGACCGAATAACCCGGTGAGCGAACGGCAACGCGCGGTCCCGATCACGGCGCGGGGCCTTCGCAAGGTTTATGGTGCGGTCAGCGCGCTGGACGATGTTGACCTGGACGTGCGCGCCGGTGAGTTTCTGACCCTGCTGGGGCCATCGGGTTCGGGCAAGACCACCTTGCTGATGGTGCTGGCCGGTTTCATCCGGCCCGACCAGGGCAGCCTGATGTTTGGCACAGAGCAGGTCATCCGCCTGGCGCCGCACAAGCGCGACATCGGCATGGTGTTCCAGAACTACGCGCTGTTTCCGCACATGGACGTGGCGGCCAACATCGCCTATCCGCTGGCGCTGCGTGGTGTCACCGGGGCCGAGCAGAAGCGCCGTGTCGAGGCGGCGTTGGAAACCGTGCAACTAGCGGGTTATGCCCAGCGCCGCGTCAATGAACTTTCAGGCGGGCAGAAGCAGCGCGTGGCACTGGCCCGTGCCATCGTGTTCGAGCCGCGCATCGTGTTGATGGACGAGCCCCTGTCTGCTCTGGACAAGCAGCTGCGCGAACGCATGCAGATCGAGCTGCGCCGGCTGCACGAGCGGCTGGGCACCACCACGGTCTACGTCACGCACGACCAGCGCGAGGCGCTGACGATGAGCGACCGAATCGCCGTGATCAACCAGGGCCGCATCGTGCAGTTGGATGCGCCACAGGCGCTGTACGAGCGGCCGGCGAACCGCTTTGTGGCCGAGTTCATCGGCGAATCAAGCTTGCTGGAGGTGCAACTGGACGCTGACGGTGCGCTGTGCGCCGGACAACGGCTGCAGCTGCCAACGGCGCCCGCGAACCACGGCCAGGCCTGGCTGATGCTGCGGCCCGAGCGACTGCAGGTGCTGGCCGCCGACGCCGTCTGCAGCCCAGGTGAACAGGCCTTGTCGGCCGTGGTCAGCGGTCTGGTCTACCAAGGTGAGAGTGTGTTGGTGGAAACACGCTTGGCCGGCGGCGCGGCGCTGAACGCCCGCTGCGTCAGTGGTGCGGGCCCGCTGCCTGCCGTGGGCCAGGCGGTGAAACTGGCCTGGCGCGTGGCCGACACCGTGCTGCTGCCCAGCGTGGGCGGCTGATGGGCGCACAGATGGGTGCACCCGCTGCCGTTGCCGACACGCTGCACGCAGCAGGCCTGCGCAGCGACGAACGGCGTGAACGTTTTGCCTTGCTCGGCCTGAGCGCACCGGCGCTGCTGCTGGTGGTGGTCACCATGGTCTTGCCCGTGGCCTGGTTGTTTGGCCTGTCGTTTCTGGCCGATGACGGCTCATGGACGCTGGAACACTACCGCCGCATGCTGCAGCAGCCGTCCTACGCCAGAACCTTTGCCACCACCTTCAAGGTCAGCCTGTTCACCACGCTGATCTGCGTGGCCTTGGGGTACCCGCTGGCCTACGCCATGGCGCAGATGCCGCGGCGCGCCGCCAACCTGTGCATGATCGCCGTGCTGCTGCCGTTCTGGACATCGCTGCTGGTGCGCACCTACGCCTGGCTGGTGCTGCTGCAGCGCAAGGGTTTGATCAACAGCTGGGGTCAAGAGCTGGGCTGGTGGCACGAGCCGCTGGCGCTGGTGCACAACCTCACCGGCACGCTGATCGGCATGGTGCACATCATGCTGCCCTTCCTGGTGCTGCCGGTGCTGGGCGCCATGCGCGCCATCGATGGCGACTACCTCAAGGCCGCGGCTAGCCTGGGCGCCACGCCGGCGCGCGCATTTCGCACGGTGTTCATGCCGCTGTCGTTGCCCGGGCTGGCGGCCGGCACGGTGATCGTCTTCATCCTGTGTCTGGGTTTTTACGTCACGCCCGCGGTGCTGGGCGGCGGCAAGGTGATCATGGTTTCGAACCACATCGCCAACGACATCGAGCTGTTCTTCAACTGGGGCGCTGCCAGCGCGCTGGGCGTGATGCTGCTGGTGCTGACGCTGGCGCTGCTGGGCCTGGCGCGCTGGGTGTTTGGGCTGGACCGGGTGCCAGGGGAGCAGGCGTGAGCTGGCTGGACCAAGCCGCGTCTGACACGCAGGTCACGCACCGGCAGCGGCTGTGGCTGTACGTCGTGGCCTTCCTGGTGCTGGCCTTTCTGGTGCTGCCGACGTTGATCGTCATACCCATGTCATTTTCAGCGTCGCAGTACCTGGAGTTCCCACCGCGCGAGTGGTCGTTGCGCTGGTACCGCAACTACGTGGAATCGGCGTCGTGGATGCAGGCCACACGCACCTCGCTGTTGGCTGCCGCCTTCACCACACTCGTGGCCACGCCACTGGGCACCTTGGCCGCCTACGGGTTGTTTGTTTCGCGCCTGAAGGCGGCGCGCTGGCTGCACACGCTGCTGATCACACCGATGATCGTGCCGGTGGTGCTGGTGGCCATCGGCGTTTTCTACGTCTACGTCAAACTCAAGATGGTGAACTCGCTGGCCGGCATCGTGCTGGCGCACAGCATGCTGGCCCTGCCGCTGGTGATGATGGTGGTGACGGCGGCATTGAAAAGCTACGACATGAACCAGGAGCTGGTGGCGCGCAGCTTGGGTGCTTCCCGCGCCAAGGCCTTTTTGACCATCACCTTGCCGCAGATTCGCTTTGCGCTGGTCAGCGCGTCGCTGCTGGCTTTTCTGACGTCCTTCGATGAAGTGATCCTGTCACTGTTCATCGCCGGCGGCCAAAATTCCACGCTCACGCGCAACATGTTCAATGCGCTGCGCGACCAGATTGACCCCACGATTGCGGCCATCTCAACGGTGATGATCGTGGTCACCACGGTGGGCCTGGCGCTGGCGCAGATTTATGGGCGTGAGCGTCACTGAGCGTCACTGAACACCGACGGCTGGCGTTCAACACCAGCCAAGAATTTCAGTGTCGACCGCGCAGCAGCCGAGCCGGCAGCATCAGGATGGCGGTCAACAGCGCAAACACTGCGCCCACCGTGATGCCCAGCAAACGCAGCGGCAGTGACAGCAGCCACACCAGTGGCGCCAACACCAAAGCCAACAGCGCCAAAGGCCAGCTCAAAACAAACAGCAGGCACCAGCCGACAAAGAGCAGCAAGGTGGTCATCACAAACTCTCAGGCTTGGTGGTGCGCGGCCTGTGCCCACTGGGCGGGCGCGGCTTCAAGGTGCGACAAGGTGTCGATGCCACCCAGCATGGCCAGCGTGATGCTGGCGGCAAGGCAGAAGGACAAGGCGCGAGACAGGCGGCTGATGTTCATGATGGGCTCCGGTGCGGTCAAAGGGCGTTGCGATGACTGAACTATCGGTCGCCCACGCGCCCGGCAACAGCGGCATGCGACAGAGCGCGTCAAGGCAGGGCCCAGACGCCTCTTTCCGCGATCAGCTGCTGGCTGCCACGCCGCCTTTGGGCCGTGCTGGCCTGGCAAGCCGGGTCAGTGAGCCATGCCTTGGCGGTGCCGGCCAGTCGGCGGCAGGCAACTGCAACGAGCCCGGTGAAACATGCGCCAGCGCGTTGATCCAGCCGCCGTGGCTCACCAATTGGCAAGGGCCCGGCGGCAGGCTGGCGCACCAGGCGTGCACCCGCTTTGCCAGTTGCGCCAGGCTTTCGCCACCACCTGGCGCATGGTGCAGCAGGTCGTCTTGCCACGCCTGCACCTCGCCCCAAGCCACCTGCGACCAAGGCAAGCCGTCCCAGGCCCCAAAGTCCAGCTCGGCCAGCCGCGCGTCCACGCGCAACTGCCATCCCCAACGCCGCAGCCATCGCCCCACATCACGCGAGCGCTGCAGCGGTGACACCCAGATGATGGACGGCAGCTGGTGGCGGCGTGCCGCCTGCCGAATGCGGTGCGCCAATCGCTTGGCCTTGCGCGGGTCCACCGCCAGATCGGTGCGGCCTATGCAACGCCCGCGGGCACCGCAGGCAGGTGGATGACGCCAGCACCACTGGTCCACGATGTTCAGCCTGAAGCCAACACGGCCAATACCGCCAGGTACACCGCCAACTCGCAGAACTGCTGCGTGGCACCCAAGGCATCGCCGGTGTAGCCGCCCAGCCGACGCTGCAGCCAGTGCGCCATCCACAGCGTGACGATCACGCACAACACCGCGGCCGCGGCCAGCGCGGTGGCGGGCATGTAAAGCGCGGCCACGCCGGCAGCCAGTCCTGCCCACACCAGCGCCACCAGCAGGCCCAGGCCGTCCACCTGCTGCGCCATCGGCTTGGCCTTGGCGTGTTCTGCGTCACCGCCATAAGGCAACCAGCGCAAGAGCACCACCGTGGCGGTGCGCGACCAGGTGTGCGCCAGCGGCAGCACCACCAGCGTGGCCGCCCAGTCACGCGTAGCCAGTGCGTGCAGGGCCGAGGCCTTCAGCGCCAGCACCAGCAACAGGCCCACCGCGCCATAGGTGCCCAGCCGCGAGTCCTTCATGATCAGCAGCGCACGTTCGCGGCTGACCGCACCGCCCAGGCCGTCACAGGTGTCGGCCAGGCCGTCTTCGTGGAAAGCACCGGTGATCCAGATCGTGAAGGCCATGCACAGCAGCACGGCCACGGGCGCTGGCCAGACATGGGCTGCCGCCCACAACACCAGGGAGGCCAAGCTGCCCAGCAGCAGCCCCACGCCCGCAAAGTGGCGGGCGCTGGCGTGCAGCCATTCGTCCTGCCAGCCCACCCAGGTGGGCACCGGCACGCGGGTCAAAAACTGCAGCGCCACCAGGAATAGGCGCAGCTCATGCAACATGGACGGGCCGATCAGGGGCGTGATGGGGGCTTTGCGCGCCGGTGGCTTCTGAGTGGGTCGAAACACCCGCACTGTCAAAACTGGCCATCTGCCCCAGCAGCAGTTCTGCCGACTTCAGCAGCGGCCAAGCCAGAGCAGCGCCCGACCCTTCACCCAGGCGCAGGCCCAGGTCCACCAGCGGCTGCACACCCAGTTGCTGCAACCAGCGCGCATGGCCGTTTTCAGCCGAGCCGTGGGCAAAGACGCAGCGCTGCAGCACCAGCGGCTGCAGCGCTGCGGCCACAGCCACCGCGGCGGTGGTGATGAAACCGTCAACCACGATCAAGCGCCGCTCTTCAGCCGCGTGCAATACCGCCCCGACCATGGTCGCGATCTCCAGGCCACCCAGAGCGGCCAGCAACTGCAGCGGTGCTTGGGCAGCGGCATGGCGGCCCAAGGCAGCTTGCAGAACACGCAGCTTGTGCTGCAGGCCCGCATCGTCCAGGCCCGTGCCACGCCCTGCGCACTGCGCCAAGGGCAGGCCCGTCAGGCGGCACATCAACATCGCCGCCGCAGACGTATTGGCAATGCCCATCTCGCCCAACAACAGCACGTTGCCGGGCAAGGCTTGCAACAGGCGCTGGCCCGCTGCAACCGCCGCCGCACACTCGGCCGTGGACATCGCTTCAACTTGGCTGGCATCTGCGGTGCCCGCGCGCACCTTGGCCACGATCAGACCGGGCTGAGGCGGCAAGTCGGCCGCCACGCCGCAATCCACCACCGTCAGCGCCAGGCCGTGTTGGCGGGCCAGCACCGAAACCGCCGCACCACCGGCCAGCATGTTGGCCACCATTTGCACCGTCACCGCCTGCGGGTAGGCGCTGACACCTTGAGCGGCAATGCCGTGGTCGGCCGCAAACACCACCAGCTGCGGCTGCAGCAGCTGCGGCGTGGTGCTGCCCTGCACCAAGGCCATCTGCAGCATCAAGACCTCCAGGCGGCCCAAGGCGCCCAGCGGCTTGGTCAGGTGGTCGATGCGGTGCTGAACCTGGGCCGCCAGGGCGGGGTTGTCCAGAACGTCGGGGATGTTCACGTGCATGTCGATGTGCGCTGCTGGCTTCAGCGGTTGGTCAAGGCCCAGGCCGCAAACAGCGCGTGCATTTGGTCCAGTCCATCGGTCAGGGCTGCCGGGCCGGGTTGCAGGATGTCGCAAGACTTGATCTCGTGCAGCTGGCTGTGGCGCACCGCGGGCACGTCGGCCCAGCCTTCACGCGCGGCCACCTTTTCGGGTCTGAATTTTTTGCCGCACTAAGACCCCAGGATCACATCGGGCGCGCGGCGCGCGGGCTCCAACACGTCGGCCAGCACCCGGTCGCGGCCCAGGCTCATCACGGCGCGTTCCGGAAAGACATCGTCGCCACCGGCCACCGTGATCAGTTCACTGACCCACTGAATGGCACTGATCATGGGGTCGTCCCACTCTTCAAAGTAGACCCGCGGCCGGCGTGGCCACTGCGCCGCCACGGCAGCCATGTCGGCATGGCGGGTCTGGCACTGCGCGATCCAGGCCTCGGCACGCGCTTGCGCACCCACGAGCCCTGCCACCAAGCGCAGCGTGGCAAAGATCTCGGCCACGCTGCGCTGGTTGGTGATGAAGACGTTGAGGCCGGCGCGGATGAGCTTGTCGGCCAACGCAGCCTGCATGTCGCTGAAGCCGATCACCAGGTCGGGCTTCAGCGCCACGATCTTGTCGATCTTGCCGTCCAGAAAGGCGCTGACCCGCGGTTTTTCTTGCCGAGCGCGGCGCGGCCGAACGGTGTAGCCACTGATGCCCACGATGCGGTCTTCTTCGCCCAGCAGGTAGAGCCACTCGGTGGTCTCTTCGGTGAGGCAGACGATGCGTTGCGGGCCGGTGGTGCTCATGGCTTCATTGTCCGAGCAATCAGGCCGGCAACGGCGGGGCAGCGCACAGCGATCAAAGGCTGGGCAGCGCAACCCAGCGCCTGCCCGCTGGCGTTGTCACCGCTTCGATGCTGAAGGCGTGGTCAAAGACCTGCACCAGTGCGTTACGCAAGTCGGCGTCTTCGGGTGCGCCATCGGCAACCAGGCGGCCTTGCGCCATCACCAGCACGCGGTCGGCCATCAGCGCCAGCGTCAGGTCGTGCAAGACCGCCAGCACCGCCACACCCGCCCGCGCCTGCGCGGCCAGGCTTCGCACCACCGCACGCTGGTGCGGTGCGTCAAGGTGGGTGGTGGGCTCGTCCAGCAACAGCACCGGGGCTTGAACGGCCAGCGCGCGCGCCAACAGCACACGCTGGCGTTCGCCGCCCGACAGCTCGCTGAGCCGGCGCGTGGCAAAGGCCGTGGCTTCGGTCTCGTTCATCGCACGGTCCACCGCAGCTTCATCGGCCGGCGTCGGCGCGCCCAGCAAGCCATGGCGAGGCAAGCGGCCCAAGCGCACGACCTCGCGCGCGGCGATGTCGCCCTCGGCTTGCCCCTGCTGGGCCAGCCACGCCACCTGGCAGGCGCGCGCACGTGCCGGCATCTGCCGCAGCGGCAGGCCCTGCAGGTGCACCACACCGGCATCGGGCTGCCGCAGCCCTGCCAGCAAGGTCAACAGGCTGCTCTTGCCGGCGCCATTGGGCCCCACCAGCGCGGCCCACTGACCAGCACGGACTTCAAGCGACAAGCGGTCGACCGCCTGGTGTTGCCCCAGCCGCAGGCTGAGGTCGCGGGCCTGCAAGGCTGCAGCCGCCATCACCAGGCACCGCGCCGGCGCAACAGCACCAGCAGGTACAGGCCACCCAAGACCGCCGTCAGCACCCCCACCGGCAACTCTTGCGGCACGATGAGCACCCGCGCGGCAAGGTCGGCCGCCAGCAGCAGCACGGCCCCCGCCAGCGCCGACAGCGCCAGCAGCGGCCCATGGGTGACCACCACCAAGCGGCGCACGATGTGCGGCGACACCAGGCCCACAAAGGCCACCAAACCCGCCTGCGCCACCGCGGTGCCGGTGGCCAGTGCCATCAACACCACCAGCAGCAGCCGTATCTTGGACAGATCCAGACCCAGGCTGATGGCGCTGGATTCGCCCAGCACCAAAGCGTCCAGGGCCCGCGCAAAAGCCAGCGCCAGCGGCAGCACCAGGGTCAAGGTGCCAGCCAGCAGCGCGACGCTGGTCCAACTCAGAAACGAGGTCGTGCCCAGCAAAAAAATCTGCTTGCCGCGCAGGGCTTCGGGCGACGCCATCGTGACCAGTTCACCCAGCGACGACAGCAAGATGCCCACCACCACACCAGCCAGCAGCAGCACCATGGGCCGCGCGGTGCCACGGGCCAGCACGAGGGTCAGCGCGACGCCCAACAAGGCACCTGCAAAGGCCGCTCCCGACAAGCCCAGGCGCAGCAGCCCGTCGGCCGTGGCCAGGCCAATGTGCTGGCCCAGCAGACCACTGGCGGCCAGCACCAAGACCACGCCGAGCCCGGCGCCCGCAGCAGACCCCAACAAATAGGGGTCGGCCAACGGGTTGCGAAACAGGCCCTGAGCCAATGCCCCAGCCAATCCCAGCAAAGCACCGGTGAGCAGGGCGCCTGCGGTTCGCGGCGCGCGTATCGCCCAGACGAGATCCGACTCTTGCGCCCAGGCCCATGACCACCCTTCACTGCCCGCCGCCAAACCCAGCAAGACCAGCAGACCTGCCAAGGCCAACAAACCCAAGCCAACGGCCCAAGCCGACAGCGATGGCTGCTGCTTGGCGACGGGTGAATGTGGCGCGGTGGTCGGCATGATCGCCTCAGCGACTGGCACCGCTGGCCGGCACCGCCCGCGCCAGGCCCACCAGGCAGTCGGTCAAGATCTCAGCCGCTTCGGCCAAGCGTGGGCCGGGGCGCACCAGGGTGTCCCACTGCGCACGTTCAAAGCCGCAGTGGCGTTTCTCACGCAGGGCACGCAGAGAAGCCCAGCCCGGGCGGGTGGGCATGTCGGCCACAGCGCCCGCGGTGGCCATGATCAGGTCGGGCTGCGCGCGCACCACAAACTCCGGGTTGAGCTTGGGAAAAGGCCCCAACGCCGCAGGCACCACGTTGCTCAGGCCCAGCCGCGCCAAGGTCTCGCCAACAAACGAAGCTTCACCCGCTGCGTAGGGTGCGGCCGCCACTTCAAAGTAGACCTTCTGTCCTCGCAAGGCCAAGGGCACCCGCGCCGCCGCGGCGTTGATGCGCAGCTGCATGGCCTGCCACAGCGCCACGCCCGCGGCTTCGTCGCCCAGCGCCCGCGCCACCTGGATCAGCACCCGTTGGGTGTCTTGCAGGCTCTTGGGTTCCAGCACCACCACGCGCAGCCCCAGGCCCTCCAGGCGCTCAACGGCACGCGACGAGCCCGCCAGCAGCACCAGGTCGGGCTTGAGCGCCACGATGCGTTCAATCTGCGTGTCTTCCAGGCCGCCCAGTTTGGGCAAGGCCAACACGCTGGCTGGCCAGTTCGAAAACCGGTCGGTGCCCACCAGGCGCTGGCAGGCCTGCAGGGCGCACACACTTTCGGTCAAGGAAGGCAACAGCGACACGATGCGCTGCGGCGGCGCCGGCAAATCGACGCGGCGGCCGCGGTCGTCTTCCACCGTGATGCCAGCCAAGGCCAGTGCCGGCCAGCACAGGCCCAGCAACACGGCGGTCAGCTGCCGCCAAGCCGGTCTAGCGAAACGCATAGCGCAGCGAGACAAAACCCTCGCGCCCCGGCTGGTTGTAGCCCAACACCGTTTCATAGGCCTTGTCGGCCACGTTGTTGAGCTTCACGCCCAGTTTGAGGTCACGGCTGATGGCCCAGTCGGCGCGCAAGTCCAGCGTGCCATAACCAGCCAAACGCGCGGTGTTGGCGGCGTCGTCAAAGCGATGCGAAAAACCGGCCACGGTGGCACCCACCGACCACGCGCCGCCGCGCCAGTCGGCACCCAAGCGGGCCGCCTGTTTGGCCCGCCGCGCCAGCTGCTTGCCAAAGTTGGCGTTGCCCACCGTGGCGTTGGCGGGGTCCACGCTGTCGAGCGACGCCGTCACATCCAGCGCGCGCCAGCGGCCTTCATAGGCCAGGGTGACGCCGGTGATTTCCACCCGCGGCAGGTTGACGGGCGCCGGGCCGCTGCTGATGAAGCCGCGGTAGTTGTAGTCGTAGTAGGCCGCCCGCACGCTGTGGGTGTCGCCCGTCCAGCGCAGGCCCACTTCGCCGTGCTTGCCTTCTTCCGGCAACAGCTTGGGGTTGCCGAAGTTGGGGAAGTACAGCTGGTTGAAACTGGGCAGCGTTTGGCTGGTGCCGTAGCTGGCGGTGGCGCGCCACGCCGGCGAGAAGTTGTAGCCATAGCCCACGGCGCCGGTGCTGATGCTGCCAAACTGCGAGTTGCTGTCGCGCCGCGCACTGACCTGCCAGACATGGCCTTGCGCAGCACCGCTCAAGCCCACAGCGGCCGCGTTGATGTCACGCTCAGACAGCGCAAAAGGCTGGCCTGGGCGGCTGACCTTCTCGGTGGTCTTTTCCAGCAACGCCAGCAGCGTGCCCAGCGGCGTGGCCACGGTGTTTTCCCAAGTCACCTGGCCCGTTTTGGACTGGATCACGCCCAAGGTGGAAAACGGGCTGGCGCTGGCCAGCGTGTCGTAGCCGTCCACGGCGTCCGACACCACCAGGCGCGTCGTCCATGCCGACAACACCTTGCCTTGCAGCGACAGCGCCAGCAGGCGGTTTTGCAGCTCGGCCCTGGCGTCGGCGCCCGGCCCGTCGTCCAGCTTGGTCACGCTTTTCGATTGCAGCGACGTCAGCTCCAGTCGCCAGTCTTTGGCCGCTTGCCAGCCCAGGCGAAGGCTGGCGCCGCCCTGGCGCACACCATCGCGGTCGTCGTTGAAGTTGCCAAATGGCGCCTTGGCGTTGCTGGCCGAAATGCCCTGGCTGGCGGTGTGTTCAACCTGCACCACGCCGTCCACCACACCGTTGCCAAAGCCCACCCCGCCTGAGGCATGGCCATAGCGGTTGGACCCGGCCACCAGTTTGGCGTTGCCGGCCAGCCCAGTCTGCCCCTTGCGCGTGAACACCTGGATCACGCCGCCAAAAGCGCCATTGCCGTACAGCGAAGACATTGGCCCGCGCACGATCTCGATGCGATCGATGGCTTCCATCGGCAGGTTGTCCAGCGAAGGCGTGCCCAGCGTGGCCGAACGCACGTTGACTCCGTCCACCAGCAGCATGGTGTGGCGGGCCTCGAGGCCGCGGATGAAAACCGATGAAGACTTGCCCAAGCCGCCGTTGCTGCTGAACTGCAGCCCGGCCACGCTGGACAGCACTTCAGCCAGCGTGCGGCCCTGCATGCGGTCGAGCATGGTGCGGTCGATGACGGTGATGTCGGCAACCACATCATTGACCCGAGTCAACACGCGCGTGGCGGTGATGGTCACGGCGTCTTGCGCCCTGGTTGGCGCAGCAAACGCCAGCAAAGAAACAACAACAGCAGCCGGCACAGCGGCGCGGCGAAAAACAGATGAGTGAATCAAAACAGCCCCTTGGCCGCACGCCCCGTGCGGCACAGCGTCAACAAACGCCGGGTCAGGCTGAACAAGCGCAGGCGCGGTGGCTTGGCACCTGGGGTGACAACGCCACTGCACATGCACCGCCCTCCGCGACACCGGCTCTCATCACACCAGGCCGGTATCCGGGCTTGCGAGTGCTGAGCGATGTCGTGAGACACCGTTCAGAGGCGGGCCGCGCCTTCCCGGGCCATGTTCAGGGCCCAGTGGCTGTCATGCGGCTCGCTCCTCGCTGACCGTTGCGGGGGCAGCGCCGGAATGGCAGCGGTTCTTCACCGCCGCGCACCGGCTTCCCGTTTAACCCGCACCCCTCGATCCGGGGTGTGGGCACCTTGTGCAAGCGGGGGCGATGGTAACGCAGCCACTCCTGCAACAAAGCGCGCGATCAAAAGCCACACCACCAAAGCCGCGCCATCAAGCCCGGCCGATATACTCACCTTTTCCACCTCAGCACGCCCGAAAACAGCGCGTGCTGCATGCAATGACCAAGTTCGTGTTTGTCACAGGCGGTGTGGTGTCCTCGCTCGGCAAGGGCATCGCCGCCGCTTCGCTGGCCGCCATCCTTGAATCCCGCGGCCTCAAGGTCACCCTCATCAAGTTGGACCCTTACCTCAACGTCGATCCGGGCACCATGAGCCCGTTTCAGCACGGCGAAGTATTTGTCACCGACGACGGTGCAGAAACCGATCTCGATCTGGGCCACTACGAGCGTTTCATCACCACCAAGATGAAGCGCAGCAACAACTTCACCACCGGGCAAATCTACAAAAGCGTGCTTGAAAAAGAACGCCGCGGCGATTACCTGGGCAAGACCGTGCAGGTCATTCCGCACGTCACCGGTGAGATTCAGGAATTCATCAAGCGCGGCGCCGTGGATGTGGATGTAGCCATTGTTGAAATTGGCGGCACCGTGGGCGACATCGAGAGCCTGCCCTTTCTGGAGGCCGTGCGCCAGATGAGCCTGAAGCTGGGGCCCACCAACAGCGCGTCTGTGCACCTGACCTACGTGCCCTGGATCGCCGCCGCCGGCGAGCTCAAGACCAAGCCCACCCAGCACACGGTGCAGAAGATGCGTGAAATCGGTATCCAGCCCGACGTGCTGCTGTGCCGCGCCGACCGCCCCATCCCCGACGACGAGCGCGAGAAGATCAGCCTGTTCACCAACGTGCAACCGCACGGCGTGATCAGCATGTGGGACGTCGACACCATCTACAAGGTGCCGCGCATGCTGCACGAGCAGGGGCTGGATGAGCTCATCTGCATGAAGCTGCAGCTGCTGACCAAGGCCACCGACCTGCGGCGTTGGGACTCGCTGGTGCATGAAGTGGAGCACCCGTCGGCCACCGTCAAGATCGGCATGTGCGGCAAGTACACCGACCTGTCCGACAGCTACAAGTCGCTGAATGAAGCGCTGCGCCACGCCGGCATCCACAACCACGCCAAGGTCGAGCTGGACTACATCGACGCCGAATCACTGACACCCGATTCCGTGGCCCAGCTGGCGCGCTTCGACGCCATCTTGGTGCCCGGCGGCTTTGGCAAGCGCGGCATTGAAGGCAAGATCGTCGCGGCGCAGTACGCCCGTGAACACCGTGTGCCCTACCTGGGCATCTGCCTGGGCATGCAGGTGGCCACCATCGAATATGCGCGCCATGTGGCCGGTCTGGTGGATGCCAACAGCACCGAATTCGAGCCGGCCAGCCCACACCCAGTGATTGCGCTGATCGAAGAGTGGAAAGACCGCGACGGCAGCATCCAGAAGCGCAACGCCAGCTCAGACCTGGGCGGCACCATGCGCCTGGGCGCACAGAGTTCGGACGTCAAGCCCGGCACGCTGGCCCACCAGATCTACGGCCCTGTGGTTACTGAGCGGCACCGCCACCGCTATGAAGCCAACGTCAACTACCTGGACCAGTTGCAGGCAGCGGGTTTGGTGATCAGTGCCTTGACCCAAACCGAAAAGCTCACTGAAATCGTGGAGTTGCCCCAGGACCAGCACCCTTGGTTCATGGGCGTGCAGTTCCACCCCGAGTTCAAGAGCACGCCCTGGGGCGGCCACCCGTTGTTCACCAGTTACGTGAAAGCGGCGCTCGACCAGCATGCCCGGCGCGCGGCCACACCGGTGAAGGAAGCGGCATGAAGCTGTGCGGCTTTGACGTCGGTATCAACCAGCCTTTTTTTCTGATCAGCGGCCCGTGCGTTGTTGAAAGCGAACAGCTGCAGATGGATGTGGCCGGGCATCTGAAAGAAATCACCACGGCCCTGGGCATTCCCTTCATTTTCAAGAGCAGCTACGACAAGGCCAACCGCAGCAGCGGCACCACCTTTCGCGGGCCGGGCATGGAACGCGGGCTGGAGATCCTGGCCAAGGTCAAGCGCGACCTGAACGTGCACCTACTCACCGACGTGCACAACGAATCCGAGATCACGCAAGTGGCTGCCGTGGTGGACGTGTTGCAGACACCCGCCTTCCTGTGCCGCCAGACCGATTTCATCCGCGCTGTCGCGCAGTGTGGCAAGCCGGTCAACATCAAGAAGGGGCAGTTCCTGGCGCCCCACGACATGAAGAACGTGATCGACAAAGCCCGCGCCGCCGCGCGTGAAAAGGGCCTGAGCGAAGACCGCTTCATGGCCTGCGAACGCGGCGCCAGCTTTGGCTACAACAACCTGGTGTCCGACATGCGGTCCTTGGCCATCATGCGCGAGACCGGCGCACCCGTGGTGTTTGACGCCACCCACAGCGTGCAGCTGCCCGGTGGCCAAGGCTCCAGCAGCGGCGGTCAGCGCGAGTTTGTGCCGGTGTTGTCACGCGCGGCCGTGGGCGTGGGTGTGGCGGGCCTCTTCATGGAAACCCATCCCGACCCCGCCAACGCCATGAGCGACGGCCCCAACGCCGTGCCCTTGAAGCACATGAAGGCGCTGCTCGAACAACTGCTGGCACTGGACCGTGTGGTCAAGCAGCAGCCGCTGCTTGAAAATGACTTCACTTGCTGAAGTCATTTCGACCCACACGCTAGTCTCCATGTTCATGGGTCAAAACGACTTCGGCTGCTGAACCTCAGCACTCCAAGAAAGCCTCACCATGCCCGCTGCCTACCTGATCGTCGAGTCCAACATCAGCGACCCCGAAGCCTTCAAGCACTACATGGCCGCCGCGCCCGAAGTGGTCAAGAGCTTTGGCGGTGAGTATCTGGTGCGCGGCGGTCGGATGGCGGTGCTGGAAGGCGATTGGAAACCGCCACGCCTGACGGTGCTGCGCTACCCCGACTTTGAAACCGCCAAAGCCATGTACGACAGCCCCGGCTATGTGAAAGCCCGCGCGCTGCGCCATGGCGCCACCGCCTGTTTCAACATGGTGCTGGTGGAAGGCGTTGATGCGCCAGTCTGAGCCCATCGGCCCCAAAAAGAATCCAAGCCAACCAAGGAATTGAATGAGCGCCATTGTTGACATCGTCGGCCGGGAAATCCTGGACAGCCGCGGCAACCCCACCGTGGAATGCGACGTGCTGCTGGAAAGCGGCACCATGGGCCGCGCGGCTGTG
>JAYTVT010000049.1:0-70061 GCA_043743835.1 Betaproteobacteria bacterium | reverse complement strand
GTCGGCCACCAGGCGGCTGACCACGCTGGCGTTGAACAGGCCGCGCTGGCGCACCACCTCAGGCGACAGCAGTTCGCGCAGCACCGGCGCCAATTCGTGCTTCAGCCAAGCGCCCATGGGTGTGCCAAAGCCGCGCTTCTTGCGGTGCAGGATGTCGTGCGGCAACACCCCTACCAGCGACTCTTTCATCAGGTGCTTGAGCACGCCGCCGCGCACCTTGGCCTGGGCAGGGATGGCCGCGGCCATTTCCACCAGCTCGTGGTCCAGCAGCGGCACGCGGCACTCCAGCGACACGGCCATGCTCATCTTGTCGGTGAGCATCAGCAAGTCGTCGGGCAGTTGGGTTTCGGCGTCCACGGCAAACAGGCGGTTCAGCTCGTCGTCGGACTTGGCCATGGCAAAGGCCTGCGCCAAAGCGTCGGCACCCGCTGGCGGCTCGGCCAGCAGCAAACTGGCCACCGTGTCGCGCGCCACCACCTGCACGTAGCTGCGGTAGCGCTCGTCGGGCTGCATTTCGGCGCTGGCAATGAAGCCCTTGGCCAGGCGTGCCACGTTGAGCCACTTGTTGTGGCGGTCGGCGGGCAGGTGCTGCGCGGCCATCGACGCTGCCTTGCGGGCCCAGCCCGGCAGCGCACCGTAACGGCGTGCATAGTGGCCGCCCAGGTAACGGCGGTAGCCGCCAAAGAGCTCATCCCCTCCCACGCCACTCAAGATGACCTTGACGTCTTTGCGCGCAAATTCGCTGACCAGGTAGGTGGTGATGAAGGCCGAATCGGCCAGCGGCTCGTCCATGTGCCACACCAGCTTGGGCAGCAGGCCCACCACGTCGGGCTTGACCACGATTTCGTGGTGCTCGGTGCCAAACAGCTGGGCCACCTGGCGCGCAAAGGGCAGTTCGTTGTACAGCTGCTCGGCCGCGCCACCTTCAAAACCGATGGCATAGGTGCGGATGGGCTGCGATGAGTGGCGCGCCATGGCCGCCACCACGGCGCTGGAGTCCACGCCGCCCGACAAAAAGGCGCCGATGGGCACATCGCTGACCATCTGCATGTGCACCGAGCGATCGATGCCGGCACGCACACGCTCGATCCACTGGGCGTCGGTCTGGCTGTGGTCGGTGTGGGCCGGCAGCTGCCAGTAGCGCCACTCTTTGACCTGGCCGCCTTGCACCGACAGCAGCGTGGCCGGTGGCAGCTTGCGGATGCCTTTGAAGATGCTGTGCGGCGCTGGCACGTATCCCAGGTGCAGGTAGTCGGGCAATACGCTGCGGTTGAGTTCGGTGGCCATGCCCGGCAGTTGCAGCAGCGCCTTGGCTTCGGTGGCGAAGGCCAGGCGTTGGTTGTTCTGCGCCACATAGAGGGGCTTGACCCCAATGCGGTCGCGGCCGATCAGCAGGCGTTGCTGGCGGGCGTCCCACAGCGCAAAGTCAAACATGCCGTTCAGGCGCAGGACGAAGTTGTCGCCCTCTTGCGCATATCCGTGCAGCAACACTTCGCTGTCCGAGCCGGTCTTGAAAACGTGGCCCTGGGCCTGCAGCTCGGTGCGCAGTTCGCGGTAGTTGTAGATCTCGCCATTGCACACCAGCCAGATCGTGCCGGCCTGGTTGCTCAGGGGCTGATGGCCGCCGGCCAGGTCGATGATGGACAGGCGGCGCATGGCAATGCCCACCGCGCCGTCGATGTGCATGCCTTCGTCGTCGGGCCCGCGGTGGGTGGTGACGTCGCCCATGGCCGACAGCAACCGGGGCTGCACGGGGCTGCCGTCCAGGTGAATGAGTCCGTGTATGCCGCACATCGCGTCAAGCTCCCAATGCCGGCACGGCGCGGCCGCGCTGGGCCAGGGCCTTGCGGTAGACCTCGGCGTAGCGGGCCACGCTGTTGGTCCAGGTGCGTTCTTGTTCGACAAAGCGGCGGGCCTGGGCGCGGATCTGTGGCCAGTGTTCGCGTTGGGACAAGGCAGTCTCGATGCCTTGTTCCAGGGCCACCGCGTCGCCCGCCGGGCACAGGTAGCCGGTTTCGCCGTGGCGCACCAGCTCACGGTGCCCGCCCACATTGCTGGCCACAAACACGCGGCCTTGGGCCATGGCTTCCAAAGGCTTGAGTGGCGTGACCAATTCGGTCAGGCGGATGGGCAAGCGCGGATAGGCCAGCACGTCAATCAACTCGTAGTAGCGCTGCACCTGATCGTACGGCACGCGGCCGGTGAAGATCACCGTGTCTTGCAAGGCGTTCTTGGCCACCTGGGCTTTCAGCGCCGCTTCTTGCGGGCCGCCGCCCACCAGCAAGAGGCGCAGCTTGGGGTGGCGCGGGCGCATCAGGCGCACCGCTTCCACCAGCAGGTGCAGGCCCTCATAACCGTAAAAACTGCCGGCAAAACCAATCACCGTGGCGCCTTGCAGGCCCAGGCGCTGTTGCAGTTCTTCATTGGCCGGAACGCCAAACTGGAAGCTGGACACGTCCACCGCATTGGGTATGACGGTGATCTTGTCAGCGGCCACGCCGCGTGAGGCAATGTCGCCGCGCAGGCCTTCGCAGATGGTGGTGATCTGGTCGGCACGCTTGAGCGCAAAGCTCTCGAGAGCGCGGCTGAAGCGATAGCGTGCACTGCCCTCGGTGGTGGTGCCGTGGTCTACCGCAGCGTCTTCCCACGAAGCCCGCATTTCGTACACCACCGGCAGCCGCTTGAACAGGCGCACCCACAGCGCTGGCAAGGCGTTCAAAACAGGCGAATGGGCGTGGATCAAGTCGGGCTGATCTTGCTCAACCACCTGCGCGATGCGCGCCGCGGTGAGCTGCATCTGCTTGACCAGGCCGTCCGCAGCCGTGCTGGGTGTGCGATAGAACTTGCGGCCATCCACTACCTCTTCAAGCGCAGTGCCCGCACCCTGCTTGGGCGTGGTCAGCTGCAGCGTTTGCCAGCCCAGGTGCTGCTGCTCGCGCAGGATGGCCAGCGTGCGAAAGGTGTAGCCGCTGTGCAGCGGGATGGAATGGTCCAGCACATGCAAAACACGCAGGCCGCGCATCAGACCACGGCCTCGGCAGCGGTGGGCATGCTGGGCGGCACCACCACGTTGGTGCCGTCGATGCTGTTGCGCAAGAAGGCTTCAAACATCAGCAGCGTCCACAGCGGCGCGCTGTAGTCGCGTGCGCCGCTTTGATGGGCGTCAACCAGGTGCTTCAGGTAGTCGGGGTTGAACCAGCCGGTGGACAACAGACGGTCACCCAACACGGACTGCTTGACACGTTCGCGCAAGGGGCCGCGGAACCAGCGAGCCAGCGGCACTGCAAAGCCCATCTTGGGGCGGTAGAGGATGTCGTGCGGCAAGGCCGGCTCCATCGCCTTCTTCAGCAGGTATTTGCCCTCCTGGCCACGCACCTTCAGGCTGGATGGCAGGGTGGCCAGCCATTCCACCAGCGGGTGGTCCATCAGCGGTTCACGCACCTCCAGCGAATGGGCCATGCTGGCGCGGTCGACCTTGGTGTTGATGTCGCCCACCAGGTAGGTTTTCAGGTCCAGGTACTGGATCAGCGCCAGCGGGTCGTCAGTGCCGGCGTTGGCGGCGTGGCGATCAAACACCTGCTGCGCGTTGTAGCCACCTAGGCTGCGCTTCAGAGACTCGCTGAACAGTTCGCTGCGCATAGGCCCGCGCAGAATGCTGACCGAATGAAAGTAGGCCTCGACCGAACTGCGCGCCATGCCTTCAAACGTGGTCTTGGCGCGGAACATGCGCGGCGCCCAGTCGGCCTTGGGATAGACCCGGCCCAGCATGCCAAAGAGCGGTTGGCGCAACGAAGCGGGCAATGAACTGCGCATGCGCTCTTCCATCAGGTGCATGCGGTAACGGCGGTAGCCGCCAAAGGTTTCGTCACCCCCGTCACCCGACAAAGCCACCGTGACCCGCTGGCGCGCCAGCTGGCACACACGGTAAGTGGGGATGGCCGAGCTGTCGGCGTAGGGTTCGTCGTACAGGTGGGCCAGTGTGTCGATCAGACCAAAGTCGTCACTGCCCACGGTGTGCAGGTGGTGGTCGGTCTTGTAGCGGTCGGCCACCGTTTGGGCAAAGGCAGACTCGTTGAACTGCGGGTCGTCAAAACCGATGGAACAGGTGTTGACCGGTGTGTCTTGCAGGCCGGCCATGATGGCCACCACCGCGCTGCTGTCGACACCGCCCGACAAAAAGGCGCCCAGCGGCACTTCAGAAATCAGGCGAAGGCGGACCGATTCACGCAGGCGCTCATGCAGTTCGGCACAAGCGTCTTCGGCACTGATGGGGTTGTCCAGCGTGAAGCGCACGTCCCAGAACGGCACCGGCTGCGGCTCGGGCTGGCCACGACGCCAGGTGAGCATGTGGCCTGGCGGCAACTTCTTGGCCTGGCGAAAGATGGTGCGCGGCTCGGCCACATAGCCCAGCGCAAAGTACTCTTCGATGGCCAGCGGATCAACATCACGCTTGAGCCCGCCGCCCGCACCGGTATAGGCCAGCAGCGACTTCAATTCGGACCCAAACAGCATCATGCCGTCGTCCAGCGTGCCGTAGAACATGGGCTTCACACCCAGCCGGTCACGCGCCATGAACAGGGTCTGGCGGTTGCGGTCCCAGATGGCAAAGGCAAACATGCCGCGCAGGCGCTTCACGCAGTCGGCACCCCAGGCTTCCCAGGCATGCACGATGCACTCGGTGTCGCTCTTGGTGTGAAAGACGTGGCCCAGCGCCTGCAGCTCGGGCATCAGGTCTTGGTAGTTGTAGATCTCGCCATTGAAGACGATGCAGACACTGCCGTCTTCGTTGAACAGCGGCTGCTGGCCGGTGGCCACGTCGATGATGGACAGGCGGCGGTGGCCAAAGCCCACGCCGGGTTCCAGGTGCACGCTGCCTTCGTCAGGGCCGCGGTGGAACTGGGCATCGTTCATGCGCGCCAGCACAGCGCGATCGATGGGACGGGTGTTTCGGGTGTCGAAGACGCCGGTGATTCCGCACATGGGATCTGAAGGACCAGGAGTTGGGTTGAAGTGGCGAGCCGACAGTCGGCTGGGACTGATACGGGTCAGCAGGCTGCGAACCAGGCACCTAGCCTAAGCCGGAAGGGGAAATTCACTCGTCCCTGCGGTCGATGGGGCCCGACGGGAATACTAAGCGACGAGCCTCTTCGCTGGCTTGCGTAGTGCCTGTTTGGGCCATTCAACTGGACGGCCGTATGACTTCTGGCACAGAGGCGGTTCTGAAGCCTGCTGCGCGGAACGGGTGGCTGCGCATCAAACAGCGCCAGTTCGGCGCAACCAGAGCGAACGCATGGCCTGCTGCGCGGGCATTTCCAGCCAACGATGGCTTGCCCAGGACAGGAGCAGCAACACCGCCAGAAAGAGCAACATGGAGCCGTCCGTCTTGAATACTTCGGTAGACAGCCCCGCATAGGCAACTGCCAGCGCGAAGGCCAACTGCAAAGGGAAGTGCCAGAGGTAGGACGAGTAGGAAATGTCGCCAAGCCAAGAGAAGGCGGGCCCTATCCTCGGTCGGGCGTTCTCTGCCAGTGCCAACGCCAGTATCGTCATTGGAAACAGCAAAAGCGTTGGGAACCTGTGTGCGAAACGTCCGAGGGCTGGCACTCCCTCTAGCGACCAAATCTGGGATTGCACAAACCACGTCATCAACCACATCACGCCAACCAGCCATAGCAGGCCCGCAGAGATGGTTGGACGAAGCGGGGATGCCGTCAGGCGCCGGTACAGCGCAAACACCAGTCCCCCCATGAAGAACGAGCCGACGCCACGCCCGAGAGGCGCATAAAGACGCGAGAGCAAGAAGAAACCAATGACGGCGATGAGTGCCAGCAACCAGGGCCTAAGGTTGCCCGCCCGACAGACGAGAAAGAATGTCAGGTAGAGAAAGGCCTCGACCGAAATAGACCAGGCCGGGCCATTGAAGCTCAGTCCTTGCTCCAACCCCACAGACGACAGCAAAGGGACGCTCAGCACAAAGTGAAAGAGATCGTTGTGCCAGTAGGCCATGTAGCGCCCCTGCGAATGCACAAAGAGCGCCTGACCCACAGCTGCCAGCAGCAGCGTCGTGAAATACAGCGGATAGAGCCTGGAAAAGCGAAGGATAAAGAACTGCCGTGCAGGGACAGTGCCCACGACTATCTTCTCTGCATAGAAGCAGAAAAAAATGAAGCCTGAGAGTGAAAAGAACAGATCGACAGCGAGGAAGCCGTGCTGATAAACCATGCCCAAGACTCGCTGGAATGGCAAGTCATCACCCGCGTAGCCCATGCGCTCGACATCGCCCTGCACCAACAGGTTTTGCCAGTGAAAGCAAACGACCGACAGCGCAGCAATTCCGCGCAATGCATCCAGGAGGTAGAACCGCCCTGGAACCGAAGTGTTGGCATCGTTCACTCGGTTCGATGCCCTGCGGCCCGATCAACCAGGCAGAAAGCAAAGTCGCTGACAAGAGGAGGAGAGCTAACCATGATCACTGACGCCGCAGTCGCTGCTGCAACTCTCGCTCGTAACAGTCTGTATAGGCCTTCACCATAGTGATAAGGCTAAAGCGCTTCAGCGCCTCAGCCCGCGCCGCCGCCATCATGGTGATGGAGTAAGCCTTGTCACTGCAGAGTCTGATCAGAGCGGTTGAAATCGCCTCAACACTCTCAGAAGGCACAATTTCTCCGGTGTGCTGATGGCTGACCAACTCGGCGTTCCCACCCACATCGGTGGCGATCACAGGCAGCCCGGTAGCCATGGCTTCCAGGATGGTGTTGGAAACACCTTCGGCCAGCGAAGGCAACACATAGGCATCCAGTCCACGCATGATCAGGTGCACGTCTTGGCGCTCGCCCGGTAACCAAGCCCATGGTCCCATGCCGGCCTCATCCAGGATTTGCTGCGCCTGGGCTCGCAAAGGCCCCTCGCCCACCATCACCAGGCGCAGCGCCTGGGTTGCCTCAGGATTGACTTGCCGCGCACGAACAAACGCGCGCGCCAGCAGTGTCTGGTTCTTCACCACCTGCATCCGGCCCACGGTGCCTACGATGAAAACTTCTGTTCCTTGAAATGGGCAGCCTTCGATGACATCACGTCCGCTCAATGCGGGCTGGAACTTGTCGGTGTCCACGCCGTTGTAGATCTGCTGCACACGCCCAGGTGCGATGCCGACACGGTCGACCAAGTAGCCCTGTAACTCCTTGGACACCGTGACGTAGCGGTGAACAAAAGGCGAATACAGCCGGCGGATGAACTGTTGCTTCTTGTTGGTGCCGTCCAGGTCTTCTACATCGCGCCCGTGCTCGCTGTGGATGCGCACCGGCACCCCGGCAGCGGCCGCCACCACCTGAGTCTCCAGAGCCGCCATGTTTCGCGTGTGGACGATGCTGGGCTTGAGTTCGCGCAGCAGCCGACAGATGCGGGGGTACAACTTCAGCGCGTGCCCTGGGGGCTTGTTCAGCTCAAACAGCCTGATGTCCTTGCGCTGCAGCCTGGCCGCAAAAGCAGGGACAACTTTGTCGATGGCCAGCACCGCATGCCGAAAAGAGGCGGCTGGCATGCGGTTCAGCAGGTTGACCACACCGTTTTCCAAACCACCCGTGTCAAAGCGGTACAGAACGTGCAGCACCAAAGGGCGCTCGGGTGTTGGCGTTACAGGCCCAGCCATCAAGTTTCAGCAGCCCGCGGCAGGCACGCTGTAGACACGGGCCGGCAAGGGCTGGGCATTGCGTTGCAGCCTGGCCCCGATCGACGTTCCAGACAAGCCTGGCAAGCCTGCCATGGTGCGCAGCAGTGTCACGCCCAGGCCCGTGGGCTCGCCCTGCAATTGCGCGACTTCTGTCCAGCAGGCAGGCACATCGCCTGGCCGCGCCATGGGACGCGACAGATCCCAACTGAAGCTTTGCTCGTCAACCACGGCCCAGCGCTGTGCCCCGGCTGGAGCTTGTCCTTTGGTGGTTGCGGCGCCTTTGCTTGGCATCAAGTCGCCCAGAGGATGAATGCGCGGCTCCAGGTTGACGCCCTGAAGCAAGCGCTGAAACCAGGCCGCCCGCAAGGCGTTGGACATGACATAAAACTGCGCGTCGGGCTTGGACTGCACATAGCGCAGCGTGGCCCAGCTGTTGGCCGTGAACACGGCAATAGACCCCTGCAGCAACAAAGCCAGCAGCAGCCCTGAAGTCATGCAGACGCCCAGGATCACGTAGGGCAATCGACCCGTCAATTGCGCCAGTCCCCAGCCTGCCAGCAAGCACAAAGGCGCCACAAACAGCAGGATGTAGTTGGTTTGCTTGGGCACAAACACCAGGGGGCTGAACGACACGGGAAACAGCGACAGGATCACCATGAGCCCCAAGGCCCAGAGCAGCAGGTACGCCAGCCCAAAGCCAGCTGGAGCCTGCAGACTGGCGCGCCGGCGCCAAGCCAGATACACGCCCATCAAGGCCACGTAGCCCAACAGGCCGGTGTGATAGATGCGTGCGAACAGGTAAGTCAGGTAGTAGTGGACGTCGGTGGCCACTTCGCCCGCTGAAACACCGGCTTCCAGGTAACCACTGGACCTGCGTCGCCCAATGGAGTCAAAGATGTACCAAAAATTGCCGGTCAGTGCCCACATGACCAGGCAATTGAGAGCCAAGGCCACCACCGCACCCAACACCATCCAGCCCCAGCGCCAGTCCAGCCTGCGCGTTGCCACCGGATAGACCATGAAGACCATCGCGGCAAACACCGTGATGGGCGGCTTGATCCAAAAGCTGAAGCCCACCATGAAACCAGCCAGAAACCAGGCCAGCTTGCTTTGCCTGACCTCACCTTCGTAAAAGAGCACAAAGGCCGCTGTCAAGGTCAGGCAAACCGGGGCGTCGGCCATCATGCGGCCAGCAAGGTGAATGTGCGTGGGCAGACTGGCCAACAACAAGCCCGAGAAGATCGCCGTCCGAACGCCAAACATGCGGTAGGCCACCCAGGTAACCAGCGCAACTTCAGCCAAAGAACTCAGCAAAGAGTAGAGCGCGGCGGCAAACTCCGTGCGACCAAAGAGCAGCCCAAACAGTGCCACCGGGAAGTTCACCCCGTAGCGGTTTTGCCCGACGTAGTCGTCAACCGTCCAGTCGCCGTCCAGCAGCTTGAACCCTTGCGAGGTGTAGGTGACCTCGTCAGAACCGAAGTAGCCGGTGTAGGCCAGCCAGCGAGCCAACACGGCAAACAGCAGCACCGCCACCATCGCGGTGCGCCAGTGAGCGCTTTCAGACGGTGCCTGCGGCGCACCGCGCAGCGACACGTTCATGGCCTACAACACCGACATCACGATGCGGATGGTCTCGGCCTGTCGTTCTTCCAGCCCTGCATACATGGGCAGGCGCAGCAGACGGTCGGCGATGTCGTCGGTGACGGTCATGTCGCCGTGCTGCCGGGCGTATTTGCGGCCCGCGGGTGCGCTGTGCAAGGGGATGTAGTGAAACACCGTCTGCACGCCCGCGGCCTTGAGTTTTTCAATGACTGCGGTGCGGCGCGCCAGGTCGGGCAGCAGCACGTAGTACATGTGTGCGTTGTGCGTGCAGTGCTCTGGCACCACGGGGCGGCGCAGCTTGCCGGCACGTTCAGCGGGTTCAAACCACTGGTGGTAGTTGTTCCACATGGCGGTGCGCCGGCGCGTGATGTCGTCGGCGTCCTCCATCTGCGCCCACAGAAAGGCGGCAATGATTTCGCCCGGCAGATAGGACGACCCCACATCGACCCAGGTGTACTTGTCCACCTGGCCGCGGAAGAAAAGCGAACGGTTGGTGCCCTTTTCGCGGATGATTTCGGCGCGCTCGGCGTAGATCTGGTTGTTGACCAGCAAGGCACCACCCTCGCCCGAGATGATGTTCTTGGTCTCGTGGAACGAGATCGCACCCAGGTCGCCGATGGAACCCAGAGGCCGACCCTTGTAGGTGGACATCAAGGCCTGCGCTGCGTCTTCTATGACCACCAGCTTGTGCTTGGCCGCGATGGCCATGATGGCGTCCATCTCGCAGCCCACACCGGCGTAGTGCACCGGTGCGATGGCCTTGGTGCGCTCGGTGATGGCGGATTCGATCTGCTTTTCGTCCAGGTTCAGGGTGTCGGGCCGCACGTCCACAAAGACAGGCACTGCGCCGCGCAGTACAAAGGCGTTGGCCGTGGACACAAAGGTGTAGGACGGCATGATGACTTCGTCGCCCGGTCCCACATCAGCCAACAGCGCCGCCATCTCCAGACCCGCCGTACAGGAGTGGGTCAAGAGCGCTTTGCCGCTGCCGGTGCGCTGCTCTATCCACTTGTTGCACAGCTTGGTGTAGCTGCCGTCACCTGCCAAGTGGCCCTTGGCATGGGCCTGGGCAATGTTCCAGAGTTCTTTGCCCGTCATGTAGGGCTTGTTGAAGGGAATGAAGCTCAAGGTAGGCCTCCAGGTCAGATTGAAACGGGGCGGCGCTCAAGCGCGCGCGATGACGACCAGACCGGCCACGACCATCAGCGTCCCGATGATCTTGCGGGCGCTGAGCGCTTCACCCAAGAACAGCACGCCCAGGATCATGACGATGACAAATGCCAAACTCATGAAAGGGTAGGCGTAGTTCAGGTCAAAGCGCGTCATGGCCGCCATCCAGGCCAGCGAGGCCACGAAAGCCGAAACAAAGCCCGAGAAGATCCAGGGGTTCATGAACTGCTGAAGCAGAAAGCCCAGCTTGTCCAGGTTTCCTTGGGGCAGAGGCCCGGCACTTCCCATCTGCCACTTCAGCACCAGTTGGCCATAGACGGTGAAGGCCAAGGTCAGGAATATGAAAAAGTGACCTGGCAAGTCAAAGGTTGATTTCATTGAATACAAGGTGTTTTGGCAGCCATTTGTGGCTCAAGCAGGACGATAGCGGCACTGCGCAAGGGTCTGGCATGGCACACGTGAAGCAATACACGCCGCCTGCCTCCTGCAGTTAGGGGGCTGGCCCTTGGCGGGTCAACGCCGTGGCAGCGGCAGCTCGCGGCCTTTGTGCAACTGCACCAGCTTGAGGTTGTCGCCCACGTCCCGCGGCACCAACGTCTTGGCGTTGACAAACAAGTGGCTGCCCATCTTGACGTCGGTGGTGACAGTGCAGTCCATGCCAAAGAAACAGTCGTCACCCACCTGCACGCGGCTACCGGTAGCCGTGCCCGACGAGAAGTAGTTGTTGCGACCCACCTGGGTGCCTGCCGTCAGGCGCACATTGATGTCGATGAAGCAGGCAGCACCTACCTTGACCTGCTGGTCGATGACCGCGCCAGCCAGAACCACGCAGCCGGGGCCCACTTCGGCACCGGGTTCGATGAACGCACGCGGATGCACCACCGTGAACAGCTGGTAGCCGGCCGCCAGCACGCGGTCCAGCGCGGCACGTCGCTGCACCATGCTGGTGTAGCCGATGGCAAACACCAGCTGCACCGCTGAGGGTTGCAGCGCCGCGTTTTGCAAAGCGTCGGCCAGGCTGCCCAATGTCAGCTGGCCGTCAATGACCTCATGCCCGACGCCCTTGGTGTCGTCGATGAACCCCAGCACCTGCGCTGTCTCTGCGCAGTGGTGCTTGACGTGGTGGTGGATCTGCCGGCCCAGGTGACCCGCGCCATAGATGACCACCGGCGTGCGACTCATGGTCAGCTTGACGAATTGGCGCGCAAGAACGCCAAGACAGTGTCGGTATCGGAGAACAGGTCAGCAATGGCCTGGGGCGGTATGGACACCCCAAAGGTTTCTTCCAGTTCAAACACCAACTCAACGTGGCGCAGCGAGTCCCACTCGGGCAGGTCGGCCACGCTGTAGCGGCCCGGGACGACGGGGCGGCCCAGGGCGCGGCTCAGGACACGCCAGAACTTGGCGTCGATCGGGGAGTCTTGACTCATGGCTGCCCGGCGCTCACATCTTCTTGTAAAGGGTGGCGAAGCCGGCAATTCGCCCGTTGATGGTGGAGAAGTCCAGCACCTCGGTGGGGTCGATGTCTTCCACGCCGTGCATGGTGCGGCCATCGTAGACGACGATGTCGCCTTGCAGCGCCTGGTCGTCCAACACCACGCGCTCGTCGCCGATGTCGACAAAGGCCCCGCCATCCTTGAAGTGTTCGCCCTTGCGCGTGATGGTCAGCACCACTTGGTAAAAGCGGGTCGACTTTTCGTCGGCCACGTCCTTGACGATGTAGTCGGTGTGGCGGCGAAAGAAGCCCCCGCCTTTGGGGTACTGGTGAAAGCGTGCGGCGGTCCACAGCCCATTGGCTTCGGTGCCTTCGAGCGCAAAGTCCAGCGGCAAACCCGCCAGCCGGTTGCGAACCCGGGTCAGTTGCTTCAGGCTGGAGTGCAGGCCCCAGATGTCCTCGGCCCAAAACGGCGAATAGCAAGACCTGAAGCAGCGCGCGTCGTCGTTGCTGGCCTTGCGCGACTCGCCTCCGAGCAGAACCTTCTGGAAGTTGGTGCGCACGGCATCGGCCGAGTGCCCTTTTGCCGCATGGTCGTTCTTGCTGTCAAACCGGGAAACGATGCGCTCGTGGGCCGCCTTCATTTCAGCGGGTTGAACCAAACCGCGGATGCAGGCAAAGGTGCGGCGGTCCATGGCGTCCATGAACGCGTCAAGCTGAATCTCTTCAGGCGAAGAGACCTCAAACAGGTTGTCGTCAAAGTCCCAATTGCTCATCTTTGATTCTCCGTGGGCACCGTGGTGCTTCGTCTACTTCAGTGTGGGATGCGGGCCGCGCGGCGCAGGCTCAGGGCTTCAGCTGCAGGTACTGCAGCACACCCTGAGGCCATTGGTCCAGACTGGGGCCGTGTTGGCAAAACAGTGCGTAGGTCATGCGCTCCATGCCCACGCCGATACAGCCCGAACTGGCGGTGCGGCCGTCGTGCATCTGGATGTCAAACGCCTTGCCAAAGAAGTCGGTGTGCAGGTTGATCGAGCCTACCGCGATGTCCTTGTCCAGGTGCGGGATGCGGGCCAACAACTCGTACTTGAGTTTGTGGGCGTTCTGAAACACCGACTTCATGGCCGATTCGTTGGCAAAGAAGGGGTCGTTGGCGGTCTCGATCTTGGCGTTGATCTGCAACGACACCAGGAAGGCGGACAGCACCTCGATCAGCTTTTCACGCGCTTCCAGCACAAACTCGTCGCCGCCAACAAACATGATGTCGCGGACCGAGAAGTTGGTCAGGCGGTCGAGCCGGTTGGTGGCCGACTTTTCGTTGCGGAACACCTTGTTGTAGGTGGTGTAGTAGGTGTCGCGGTGCGTGCGCGAACCTTCCAGCGTGTAGTAGCTGCAGTCGCACACCGCCGGTTGCAAACCATAGGTGGCGTCGGCCATGTGCTCGTTCATGGGCACCGACTCAAAGTCCTTGTCCTTGGCGTAGAGCTTGGAGAACAGCGATCGCGAGTTGAAGTCATCTTTCACCGGTGCGCACAGGATCATCTGCTGCGGGAACTCGTGGAAGTAGTCGATCATCTTGAACAACCGCACCGGCCACACCGCCGGGTTTTCCTGTTCCACGGCGCCGACGTCGTGCGCCATCTTTAGCACCGCCCGGTTGATGGCGTGGAAGACGCGCAGGAAGTCGCCCTGCAGAGTGTAAAAGCCTGGCTGGATGGGAATGACATCGCCTGCCGCTTCCAGCGCCGGCTGCGGGTCGCCCTGAAAGCGGATGGTCGCGTCGTTGTGGAAGACCAGGTCTTTGTTGATGTTCTTCGAGATAAAGACGAAGCGACGCGTCATGGCCCGGATGGCGTCCGCCGACTCTTGCGCATCGTGCGCAATGACCAGCTCGCCACTGCCCAAAGTAAAGCCTTCAATCTTGAAGCTGTTGCGCAGCGCCGCTTCAATGAAGACCAGCTGATCGGCCGACGGCAACGGCTTCAGTTCGAAATGCAGTTCAGCCATGCTTGGTGCTCTTGTGTTGAGGGGTCAGGGCCTGGGCGCCGACGATGACGCGATCCACCACATACAGGGGGCGGCCCTTGGCTTGGTTGTACAGGCGGCCCAGGTATATGCCCAACACACCCTGGTTCAGCAGGATGAGGCCGCCTAAGAAAGTGGTCAGTGTGACCGTGCTCAGCCAGCCCGCCACGGTGTTGGCGCCGGGATCCAGCAGATAGCGAATGATCAGAAACGCACCGTACAGTGAAGACATCACGGACAGCAGCAGGCCGGCGCCGATGGAGATGTACAGCGGGCGGTTGGAAAACGAAATCATGCCGTCCAGCGCCATCTTGATCAGGCGGGTGAGGTTGTAGCTGGTCTCGCCCTCATAGCGAGCGGCGTGCTGCACATCAACATAGCCGGTGCGAAAACCCAGCCAGTCGATCAGGCCCGCAAACATGCGGTAGGACTCGCGCATGCTGCAAAAACCGTCAACCACGCTGCGGCTCATGATGCGAAACGAGCCCACCGAGCTGTCCAGCTTCATGCCCGACAGCAGGCCAAAAACCTGGTAGTAAAGCGCCGAGGTCTTGCGCTTCCACCATTTGTGCTGGCGGTTCATGCGGCGGGCTACGACGATGTCGAAGCCTTCACGGGCCTTGGCCAGCAGCTTGGGCACTTCTTCGGGCGGATCCTGTAGGTCGCAGTCCATGACCACGGTCCACTCGCCCCGCGCCAGGTCCATACCGGCCGTGGTGGCGTAGTGCTGGCCAAAGTTGCGACTGAGCTTGACCATCACGATCTTGGGGTAGAGCAGGGCCAGCCGGGTCATGGCGTCCCATGAGGCGTCTGGGCTGCCATCACACACCAGAATGGTTTCGTGGGCGTCGGTGATACCGTCCAGCATGGCAGTCAGCCGCTGGCACAGCGCTGGCAAGATCTTCTCCGCCCCGTAGACGGGAATGACGACACTGAGCAAGGGCACCGCGCGCGTGGCAGCGCCCAGCAGGTCAGCGCCAGCGGGCAGAGTTGTCAGTAAGCTTTCAGGGCGGTTCATGGCAGAGGGTTTTTCGACCTGCAGCGTGGGGTCCCGACACGGTCACTTGCAAGGCGCAAAGAAACTGGCCAAGCCGTGCAGCAGGCAAACAATTGGGCAACAGGAGCCGCGACGAATATATCCCCGATCAACGAGAAGTTCGCCCGGCAGGCGGCCGCCCCACCAGCGAACTTCGTCACACCTTTGCGGCAGGCGGCGCATACCCCCCAAAGAAACGCTCAAGGTTTCGGTGCGTGATGTTGTCAACACGATGGGCTTCAATGCCCTGGGTCAGTTCTCGGATGCGCGCCACCGTGGCCTGCACCGTGTACTCCGGGAAGTCCGAACCCACGGTCACCAGTTGGTCGGTGCTCTTCATCAGGAAGTGCATATCGGCGTCCAGCCGCGAGCTACCGCGGTAGCGCATGAGCGTGTAGGACAGGTCCAGCAGCAAGTGGTCGTAGCAGCGCACGATTTCGTACAGCTCCATCATCGTGGGGCCGGTGCCGTGCAACAGCACCATGCGTGTATCAGGGCAGGCCGCGGCCAGGTGGTCAATGACGTCGGGAGCGTGACGGGTGGCCAGGCCGGGGCGCCGGAACAGGGTGTCCAAAAAGATGACCAAGCCTTGCTCGCCTGCCGCGTCTATGGCAGCCACACACTTGGCGTCCAGCGGGTCGTAGCCATTCAGCCGCGGGTGCAACTTGATACCGGCAAAGCCCTGCGCTTTGATGAGCTTGACGGCGGCTTCTACACGCCGAGTTGTGGCCATCACCCGCGGGTTGAGTCCTGCAATGGGCACAAAGCGCTGTGGATGGGCGCAGGCTGACTCGATGATGACGTCGTTGTCCACGTAGTCGGCAATGGCCACCAGGCAAGCGCGGTGGGCACCCGCGGCGTCCATGTCGGCCAGCAGCGTGGGCAAAGCGGCGTCGCAGTGGCGTTCGCCAAACCAGCTGCCGTCGCGGGTGACGTGGGTGAGTGAGTCGAAGAGTTTCATGGCCGTGGTGTGCAGGAAGATGTATCAAGGGGGCCGGCAGCGTGCTGGGTCTCAGAGCAGCTGCACTCGAATGAGCTGTGCTGCATGTTCACCCGCCCGAATCGCATCATCCACGCTTGGCGCCAGGGTGACAACATGGCCCAGGCGTTGGTCTTTGTCGTGCAAGCCGCCAACGGTGTCACCCAACTGCCGATTGATCTGAACACAGGCCACGCCGGTCGAGCTCTGGGCGTGCGAGACGCCTTCTATGGTCTGGACAACACCAGGGCCGCAGCGCAGGAATTCAATGTTGGCTGCCAGGCCATGTTCCAGGGGTTCCACCTTGACGGGCAGGCCCAGCGCCAGTTCGATGGCGCAGCGCATCGCGTCAACCCCGCTGACGTAGGGCAGAACCAACGGGTAGATGTGCACGCCGCCACCACGCGCTGCCACGTCGATGGGCACCACCTGTTCGCCAGCCAGCAAATACTCAGCGTGCACCAGGCCTTGCTGCACGCCCAGCGCTTGAAGCAATCTGCGGTTGACCTCATCCACGCGTGCCAGCATTTCGGGCGCCAGCTGCACAGCACCATAAGTGATACGCGACGAGATGGTGGGGTTGTCGGCGTATGGCTTCTTGCAGGCCAGCCCCAGGCGGTGCACTTTGCGGTCCACCACCAGGGAGTCCACGATGATCTCGGGGCCGACCACAAAGTCCTGCAGCAACACCTGCTGGCTGCGGCTGTGATCAAGCGCAGCAGCGACCGCAGCAGGCAAGTCCTCTCGGCGCATGACGATGGCCACGCCACGGCCCGACTGGTTATCCACCGGCTTGACAACCCATGGCCCAGCCCCTTCGGCTGTAACCACTGCGGCTGCAGCGCTGTGCGTGGTGACCGAGGCAGGCACCCGCAAGCCAGCGGCGGCTGCGCAGGCCGTCATGCGCGCCTTGTCGGTGCAGTTCTGTGCAGCCGCCCAGCCCACGCTGGGCAAGCCAAGTTGGGTGGCCACATAGGCAGCGGCCAGAACACCGTTGTCGGTGGTGTCGCACAGCACACCGTTCACGCCATGCCGGCGTGCAACGGCCAGTGTGGCGTCGGGGTCAGTGATGTCGGCTACAGCGTACAGGTCGGCCATCGCAAAGCCAGGGCGCCCGGCCATGCCGTCGGTGGTCAGCACCCGGAAACCCAGTTGCTGGGCGCGCCTGATGGTGGCCACTTGCCAAGGCCCGGCCCCAATGACATGCAGCAGGGGCGCGGCCAAGGTCACGATGCCAAGGGGCCTTGGCGCCAACCCCAGATGTACCAGGGCGCGTCGGTTCCAGTGTTGAACAACAGGTCCAGTATCGAAACTCCGTGCTCGAACGGCGGGAAGCGCTGCGGGTAGACCGGGTAGCCGCTGTAATCTTTCCACTCCAGGCCGATACGAACTTGTTCAAAGCGCTCAGGCTCGATGTAGTCCTTGGCGGCCGGGCCCGACAGGTAAGTGGTGGCGCCCGTCTTCACCACCAAGTCGACCAGCTTGTCCAGCTTGTGGCCTTGCGCGGCGTAGGTGCGCGAGTCGGCAAAGGTGGTTCGGATGCCCAAGAATTCACGCGCAACGTGCTGGATGGTGGCGTGGTTCAAGGCCGACAGGTTGCTCCACTCTTGCTCCAGATAGACATGCTCAAGCCAGGGCCTGTACAAGCCGAAGTGCGGGCTCTTGCTGTAATTCTGGCGGAGGCTCTCATAGTGCTTGGCTTGCCAGGCGGGGTTGGTGACGGACACATCGTGGATGAGCCTGGTCTTGTCATCGCCCACCGGTATGGTGAGCCACTGCGGGCCGCCCGCAGTCTTGATGCGGTTGCGGTTGCGCCAGTCGCGCGTCGTGTATTGGTTGTCGTCGTAGAAGACGAACAGATCCACGTCGTGGATGATGTCGAAGTAGCCCTTCCACGGAATGTAGTTGGACTGCAGAACTGCAACGCGCAGGTCAGCGCTCTGAGGATCAGGTGCGTTCATTCAGGGCTCGGTGAGATACCAGTTCAGCTCGTGCAGCCCGGCTAGGCAAGTGAACCTCCCCGCAGGCAAGAGGGGCTGGCACAGCGACATGTCAAAGTTGAAAAAAGCACCTGCCCGTTGCAGGTGGAAGGCATGGGCATAGCCCGCGTCCAGGGCGCCAATGCTGTCGCGAAAGACGTGGTCGCCCACCATCACCAACTGCTCAGCAGCCAAACCCAGGCGCTGTGCCACCGCGGCAAACGCTGCCGCAGCTGGCTTGGGCGTGCCCAGTTCACCTGTCAACACCACGGCGTCGAAGGCCGGCTCCAGTTGGGTGGCCCGAAGCTTGTCGCGCTGCGAAACTGCGGGGTTGTCGGTCAGCAGCCCCAGGCGCAGGCCGCGGCGGCGCAGTTGTGCCAATGCGCCTGCCACGTCGGGATAGAGCCGCCCGGCATCGGGGCGCGCCAGGCGGTAGCTGCTGATGAGGGACAGCCGCTGTGCTTCAGACAGGCCCTGCTGCTGCGCATAAACGTCAAACAGCTTGGCGCGCTCGCCTTCTTCCAGGATGGCCAGAGTGGATTTCAGGAAGTCAACTTCGCGGGGCAGCCAGTGCTTTTCGGCTTGCCAGAGCAGGCGCAGCTTGCGCAGGATCCAGTCCTTCTGGTCAAACAGCGTGTCGTCCAGGTCAAAGACCACGCCCGCTACCTTGTCCAACTGCGGTCGTTGCAGCATGCGTTCTGTGAGTGTGCGCACGGTGCGAACTTCGGGGCCAGAAGTCTGAGGGGCACACTCGGCCCCCAAGAGCAAAGCCAAGGGGTTGCCACCCGCAGCCAGCGTCAAAGGCAAGGACATGCCGGCACGCGCGTTGAGGTCGGACACCACCCGTTCGTCGCCCGCCACCAGAATCTGCAGGTTCAACACGCCCAGGGCGCCGTCATGGCTCAGCGCCAACGCGGTTCGTTGCGCCACGTCGGTGACGCGCGGCTCGCTGCTGGGTTCGCACAACACGGCAAATCCGCCGCTGGTGCGCACGCGCCTGCGCAGGTACATCGGCGACACCTGGCCCGGGCCGGCAATGGCCAGGTCGATGGAGTATTCGTCGAACGTGGTCAGCTGCGCCTGCCAAGCCAGACCTTCACGCACCGATGCGGGCAGGGCCAGCGCTTCGGCCAGTGAGGCCACTTTGACGATGCCTTTGCTGCCATAGCCTGCCAAAGGCTTACCCAGCAGCGGGCCGGCCCAGCCCACACCTTCGGGAGTGGCCGACGTGGGCAGTGTAGGCAAGCCTTTGGCCAGCAGCCAGTCGGCCAAAGTCAGCTTGTTGCGGGCCACTGCCAAGATGGCGGGGCTACAAACCCAGACCCGCGTGCCGGTGGACTCCAGCGCCTGTTTTTCGCGGCTGAAGACTTCCAGTTCCAGATCGGTGATGGGGAAAAGGTGGTCGACCAACTCTTCGCGGCAGACCCGGTGCAGGAAGGCTGCAAAGGCCGGTGCGTCGGCCAGCAGCGGGGCCACGAAGTAGCCGTCGGCCTCAAAGCGGCCGACGTTTTCCTCGTGGCAGTCGGCCACCAAGATGCGCACACCACCCACCGCACGCAGCGACTTGATGATGGCGGCACCCTGTAGGCCACCACCTGAGACCACCAAAGCAGTGGTCAATCGCACGGCGCCATCTCCATGCAAAAGGCGTTGGAGATCTCTGGATAGTCTTCGGCCAGCGTCTGCAGGGCTTGCCAAACGGGTGCGGCCAGGTGAAGTTGCTTGAGCTGGCCCGTAGTGAAAGGCTTGAGCAGCAGACCGGCTTGGCGCTTGACTTGCCAGCCGCACTGCAGGGCCAGCGCCGTGAGCGTAGGCACGTCAAAGTAGCGCCGGTGGCCCAGCGCGCGATCGGCGTCACTGAGCACAAAAACATCGGGCAGCAAACCGGCGTGATGCCCCAGCATGCGGTGCATGGACCGGGCGTTGGGCACAGCAACATGCAGGCAAGCCCCCGGCGCAGCAAAGCGCCGCAGGCGGCTCAGTATCTGCCCGGGGTCGTCGACATGCTCCAGGATGAAGCCGGCCTCGATGACGTCGAATTCCTGCTCGTCTTCAAAGCTTTCAAAAAAAGCCTGCACCAGGTCCAGCCCCATCGGCACGGGTTCCATGCTGGCACGAAAGCCTTCCATGATGCTGGGCGCTGCGTCCACCACCACGTAGCGGTCGATCTTGCCGCCACGCAGCAAATCCACGATGGGACGAGCGACCTCCATGTGGCCCACTCCCAGACTGAGCACGCGCCGCGCACCACTGTTTTCGATCTGACGGGCGATGCGTTGTCCGTAGGCGATGTGCACGATGACGTTTTCATCAAAATGCGCAAACGCCTTGGAGTAGGCCCGGGCATGTGAATCCAGCTCTTGGGCGGTGGTTTTCATGGCCTGAGCTCAGCGGTGGAAGTCGCGCACGATGTAGGTGGGCCGGCCCTGCACCTGGCTGAAAACCTTGCCCAGGTAGATACCCACCAGACCCAGCGCCGTTGTGGTGATGCCCAGGCTCATGGCCATCAAGGCCATCAGGGACGTGAAACCCACCAGCGCGTCGTCAAACACCAGTTTGCGAAAGACCAGGTAGAGCACGTAGAAGAAGCTGGCTCCTGTCACCAAAACGCCCAGGTTGAACAGCCAGGTCAAGGGTTTGGAAGAGAAGGAGCTGACTGCCGTCACCATCAACTGCAGCCGACGCCACAGCGTGTAGGTGCTGCGGCCATCCCGCTGCAACTTCACCACCGGCAAGCCCAATTGCAAGAAGCCTGTCCAGCTCATCATGCCGCCCAGGAACAAGCTGTGGTCACCCAGTTGGGCCAAGGCGTCGATGAAGCGGCGGGTCATGATGCGCTCAGTGGTGCTGTTGGCCGGCACTGCCACGTCGCTCATGGCGTTGAGTGCGCGCCAAAAGGCTGAACCGCTCCACTGTTCAAACCAACCGCCCTTGCGTTGATCCTGGTAGCCATACACCAAGTCAGCGCCGCTCTCACTCTGCTTGTTGACGAACGCCAGCAAAGCCCCCGGGCGGACTTCAAGGTCACAGTCAATCAGAAAAACGAGTTCGCCCTGGGCATGGCGAAGACCGGCTTGCATGGCCGGGTGGTGACCAAAATTGCGCGACAGGTCTAGCACCTTGATGCGGGCGTCTGCGCCACGCCGCTGCAGGGCATAGGCCAGGGACTCGTCGGGTGAGCCATCGTTGACCAGCACCAGCTCCCAGTCCTGGAACCCGGCCGCCTGCGCAGCCACCACACACTCGTCGACAAAAGCCGGCAGATAAGGCCTGGACCGGTACATCGTGGACACGATGCTCAGCTTAGGCCCTGCGGGCCGCAGCTGCGGCCCTGGCGAGGGTGCTTGGGTCAGAGTCTCCACACCCTGTACCCGGCGCCGGTCAGCGCTTGCTGACTGAAGGCGGCCTTCACGTCAATGAAGGCGCCGCCCTTGACCAGCTTCTTGCCCAGGTCTTCCATCGAGAGTGATGCATATTCGCTGTGCGACACCGCTGCCACGATGGCATCGGCGCGAGGCAGCTGATCCCAAGGCACCAGTTTCACGCCGTACTCGTGCATGGCTTCTTCGGGGTCGGCTTGGGCATCGGTGACGTGCACCTCAACGCCATAGGCCTGCAGCTCGCGGATGATGTCGATGACCTTGCTGTTGCGCAGGTCGCCGCAGTTCTCCTTGAAGGTCAGCCCCAGCACGTTGACTCGCGCACCCTTGATGTAGCTGCCCGAAGCGATCATCTGCTTGATGGTCTGCTCGGCCACAAATTTGGCCATGCCGTCGTTGATGCGCCGGCCCGCCAAGATGACCTGCGGGTGATAGCCCAGCATGTCGGCCTTGTGGGTCAGGTAGTAGGGGTCCACGCCAATGCAATGGCCACCCACCAGGCCAGGTTTGAAGCGCAAGAAGTTCCACTTGGTGCCTGCGGCTTCCAGAACTTCAGTGGTGTCCAGGCCGATCTTGTCGAAGATGATGGCCAGCTCGTTCATCAGTGCGATGTTGAGGTCGCGTTGGGTGTTTTCGATGACCTTGGCGGCCTCAGCTGCCTTGATCGACGTGGCTCGGTGAACACCTGGAATGACGATGCGCTCATAGAGCTTGGCCACTTTGTCCAGGGTTTCGGGCGTGTCACCCGAAACGATCTTCAGGATCTTGGTCAGCGTGTGCTCTTTGTCACCTGGGTTGATGCGCTCTGGGCTGTAGCCAACGAAGAAATCCTGCTTCCACTTCAGGCCCGACTCGCGCTCCAGCACGGGAATGCAAACCTCTTCTGTGGCGCCGGGGTAGACCGTGGACTCATAGATGACGATGGCACCCTTTTTCAGGTTGCGCCCGGCGCTGGTCGACGCGCCAATCAGCGGCTTGAAATCCGGGATGTGGGCGTCGTCCACAGGCGTGGGCACCGCAACGATGATCAGGTCCGCTTCAGCCAATCTCTTGGGGTCAGAGGTGTACTCGGCAAACTTGGCCAAAGCCATTTCGGAGTCAGGCAACTCACGCGACGGATCCGTGCCGCGCAAACAGGCGTCGACCTTGTTTTGGGCGATGTCAAAACCAATGGTGCGGGACTGCTTGCCGAACTCCACAACCAGCGGCAGGCCAACGTAGCCCAGGCCGATGACAGCGAGTGTGCTCATGGGGTGATTCCTTGCAAAGAAAGAGATGACATGTTTGGACAAATGGTGGCGCTGCGGTGGCTCTCAGCGCCGCGCAGCCGCGGCAGTTGTGGCCAACCACGGTCCCAGGATGGGCAGTTGTTGCGCCACAAAGGCGTGCAAGGGTTCGCGGTCGGCCTGCGCTGAGGCTTGGGCGGTGCTGAACATCAGCACCGCGCTATCGTCGCCACGGCCCGCCAACCGCCCCAGGGCCAACTGAATCTTGGCTTCTGCAGCGCGGTTCGTGAAGCGCCCGTTGACCCAGTACAGATGAGCCACCTGCAAGCGTTGTCGCGGTTCAACCTTGGGGTCTGCGGGTTCACGCAACTGCGCCGTGCTGACGCGTGAACTGAGACTAGCAGGGGCCAAGGCAGCGCTGCCTTCGTGCGTCACCGCCCAGTGCGGCTTGTGCCCGTCGACCAGAAGGTTCGTCGACGATACCAATTTGCGATCGGGCCCTTGGTCGCGGAAGTACCCCACCCAAACGGTGACGCGCTGTTCGCCCTTACGGTAAGTGCGGTGCGAAACCGCGCTGGGATTGGGGTACTCGGGCACCCAAGTCTCGGCCTCGACAGGCTCGGCCGACCATCCTGCAGGCAGGGTATCAGGCAGCTTCAGCGCCAAGGGCGCGGTATGGGCGGGCCTCTCAAACCACCACATGATGGTCTGGGTGGCAGCCAGTATGGCCACCATGCCCAACACGACCAGCCAGGTGCGTGAATCGAGCCCGCTGACCGCGGGAAGGGGCGCACCGGACAGCGCGGGCTGGCTGGGTTCGGGGTCCGGCTCAGACCAACGGGCACCCACCATGAACATGATCATGATGATGATGCCGAAGAACACCCAGCCATACACCAAGTGGTCCGCGCCGACGGCAAGCTCATTGCCGGATAGGTGGCCCAACATCACGATGAGGTAGGCACGAAGCCAATTGGCAACGATGGGTGCCGCCAGAGATACCAGCATGAACACCACGCGACGCGTGGTGGACTGGTAATTGAGATAGGCGAAGAGGCTGCCCACCATGAAGGACGCAATCAGGTAGCGAACGCCGCTGCAGGCCTCCACCACCGACCAGTTACCTGACGGGATGACAAACTGCAGCCCTTCGCGATACACAGGCACGCCCGACGCGGCCACTGCAAAGACCGTGAAGTCAGCAGTCCATTCCATCATGTAGGGCACCATGAATTCGCCCATGGGCACCGCGAAAAACAGAAACAACAGCGGAAAGGTGATCTCGCGAGCCACGGCAAAGCCGAATACCGCCGGCACAGAGAGCACGATCAGCAAGACCAAGGTGAACTGCGTGGCCGCGTTGACGTCGGCGAGTTCAGCAACCAGCCAAAGCAAGCATGCCAGCGCCATGATCAGCAGCAGCCAAGGCACCGAGCGGGGAACGTGCCGCGACAACTCAGCACGACGACGCCAGATCAACCATGCCGAAATGGGTGGCACCAGAAAGGCATGGGCGAACGTCTCCGAACGCATCCAAATGCCCACCATGGCGGCGGCGGTGTCGTGGAAAAACGCGAGCAGCACCGCCACGACCAGAAGCCCCGGCAACATACGCTGCCATTGACTGGCCGTTGGCAAAGAATTTGAGAGGCTCATCGTGTCAACCCAGCGATCGCACCACGAAAGGCCCCAACCAATTGGCCAATCCCAATGGCAGACGGCGCCAAGTTTCAATCATCAACTTGTACTTGGCATTGGATGGGTTGTTCTGCGGCACGCTGTCTCGTTTGTAGAGGCAATATTCGTAGTTCAAGGGCGTTGGCTCGAAACCCCAGTTCTTCTTGAAGGCGTAAGGGCCTGTGCCCTGTTTGCTGCGCCCATAGTCAAAGACCTTCAGGCCGCGGGCGCAAGCCCTTCGCATGAGTTCCCAGTATTTGAAATCATTGGCGGCGAGGTCGCGCGCGGCTTCGTAGTCGCCGGCGTAATAAGGCAGTACCTCGTCACGAAAGTAAAAGGTCAAGACCGATGACAGCACGCGGTCTTGGGCATCGGTCACCGTGAGAACTTCACAGTCATCACCAAAGTGCTGGCGCAAGGCTTGGAAGTAGCGCTTGGACAAGGCTGGCGTGCCGTGCCGGTGCACGTTGTCGGCATAGACGGCGAAAAAGCGGTCCACAGTGGTGTCGACTTCGCTCTTCAGTCCGTTCTTGATGCCCTTGCGAACCATGGCCCGCTGTTTGCGCGGTATGGCCAGCATGTTGGCTTCTTCATCGGGCAATATCGCCTTGCGAAAAGTCACGTACAGCTCTTGCCTGGGCCAGTCGGCGTGCTGGCGCTGCAGCTGACGCAGTTCCAGGTGGTCCACACCAAGCTCTTGTGCCAGCCGCTGTGCTTCAGCTTCCAGGGCCAGAGCGCTGGCCTCGTCTTCAGATGCGACGCCACCGTAGACCGCAAAAGGCAAACTGGTCAGGGACTTGCCAAAAAGCATGCTCCGCACATGACCCAAAGGCAACACCCCCGTGATGCGGCCGTCCTGTAGCGCGTAAAGGAAATAGGCGTCATGCCAAAAGACGTCGCGCATGATGGCCTGCCACCCGCTGCGATGGAAAAAAGTAGCCTGCGGGCAAGCTTGCACAAATGCGTCCCACAGCGCCGCGCCGCGGACGTCTCCTGGGGCCAGACGTTCGATGGTGAGCACAGGCTTGACTTAAGTGGGCGTTTGGGCGCGGGTGAGAAAGATCTGATCCATCCGGCCCCAGCGGAAATCGTCCATCAGGCTGATCAGGCGCTTCTCGGTCCGACCGATGTTCACGTAGTGCCTGAATCGTGTGCGCAGGTCGATGCCCGCCACCCGCGGCTGCTCAGGGTCGATCTCCCAGGGATGAAAGTAGAAGATGGCCGATTCATGGTCTTGCTGATTGACCTTGCGCAGCATCCAACGGCTCAACGCGTAGGGCAACAGACGGAAATAGCCACCGCCACTGGACGGTAGGTTGCGGTTGCCCATGCGCAAAGTCGTAATGGGTATCTCCAGCAGCCCGCTGGCCAACCTGTAGGCAAAACGCGGGGAGTCGGGCATGCCGTAGTGGTCGTGCTTGATGGGGTAGACGCTGCTGCTGTACTGGTAGCCCGCCTGCGCCAACACGTCAAACGCCCACAGATTGCCTGTGCCGATGGAAAAGCTGGGAGCGCGGTAACCGAGCACGGGTGCGCCGCCCAAGTCTTCCAGCAACTTCTTGGCGCGCGTCACGTCTTGTGAGAACGCGGCCTGGCTCAGGTCGCTGGCGCGCTCATGGCCATAGCCGTGACTGGCCAGTTCATGACCGCCTGCAACAATATCCCGAACCAGTTGGGGGTACCGCTCAGCTACCCAGCCCAGGGTGAAGAAGGTCGCCTTGATTTGCTTCTGGGCCAGCAGTTCAAGAATGCGCTGCACATTGCGCTCGACGCGGCATTCGCGCTGTTCCCATTCGTCACGCCGGATGTAAGGAGCAAAAGCCGAGACCTGGAAATAGTCCTCAACGTCAATGGTGAGCGCGTTGCTCAGGCTGGGTGCAAGCATGCTCGCAATTGTCAGCCTGCACCGGCCAACAACCAGCGGTACAAGTCGGCAGCAATGCGTTGTGCTGCACGTCCATCCCAGTTTTCGGGCACCCGCCCCTGTTTGCCACGGCCAGCCAGGATCTCTGAAACACCGTCGCGGATGGCTTGGACGTTTCGCCCCACCATGGTGTTGGTGCCCTCAGACACGGTGATGGGTCGCTCGGTGTTTTCGCGCATGGTCAGGCAAGGTACACCCAGCGCGGTGGTTTCTTCTTGCAGGCCCCCCGAATCGGTCAAGACCAGGCTGGCGCCAGCCATCAGGCCCAGCATCTCCAGGTAACCTTGGGGCGGCAACATCACCATGCGCACGGGGTCAAGCAGCCCTTGCAAGCCGAAGCGTTCGATGTTGTTTCGTGTGCGCGGGTGCAAGGCAAAGACCAGCGGCAATTCTTGGGCTACTTCACGCAACACGCCCAGCAGCAAGCTCAGCGTGGCGGAGTCGTCCACGTTCGAGGGCCTGTGCAAGGTGACCACACCGTATCCACGCGGGTGATCCAGCAACTTGCCGTCGACGCCGTGCTGCTCCAAGGTCTGCCTTGCCGGCCGCGCAACGTCGCGGTTGGACAGCAGTGAATCGATCATGACATTGCCGGCAAAACAAACGCGGTCTGCGGCAACGCCTTCGCGCAGCAGGTTGTCCAACGCGCTTCGTTCGGTGGTGTACAGGCGATCGGCCACCTGGTCTGTCAGCACACGGTTGATCTCTTCGGGCATCTTGCGGTCGTAGCTGCGCAGACCCGCTTCAACGTGGGCGACTGGAACGCCCTTCTTTACCGCCACCAGCGTACAGGCCAGCGTCGAGTTGACGTCCCCTACCACCAGCACACATGACGGCTTGTGTTCGTCCAGCGCGGGTTCAAACCGCTTCATCACCTCGGCCGTTTGCACCGCGTGCGAACCCGAGCCCACTTCCAGACTGATGTCGGGACGAGGCAGTCGCAGGTCTGCAAACAGCTGATCACTCATGCTGGCGTCGTAGTGCTGACCGGTGTGAACCAACAGCGCCTTCATTGGCGGCTCGTGGCTGGCCAAGGCGCGAAGAATCGGCGCCATCTTCATGAAATTCGGCCGGGCACCCACCACACACATCACGGGGCCCAGGGCCGCGTTGTCTGGCTGCGCGCTCATTTGGAATCGCTGCCAGGCTTCTTGACGGCCGCCACCAGCTTTTGCAGCATGTTCAGGGTTTGAACGTTGATGCGCTCCAGGCGCAACATGCTGCGCTCCAGGCGCTGAAGCTGATCGCCCCGCTGATCGGCCGTCAGCGCAGCCAGCTGCCCACTCATGCCATCAGCCTCTGCCGCCGACAGCTTGACCTGGCTGAGATCCAAGTCCAGCTCAGCGCCAGCCAGGCCACCCGGCATGGATGGCTCGCCGCTCGACATCATGTGCGCGGTTGCGGGTCGAGCCGAGACCGCGTTTTCTTGTTGGAACTCACGCACCACTTCGGCCACATCTTCGGCTGTCAGGTTGGAGCGCCCGCCCAGGAAGCCAGCCAGCAACAGGCGATCACAAACCGCGTTGATGCGTCTTGGAATGCCGGCGCTGGCCTTGAAGATGCCTTCAAACGCTGCCGGCTCAAAGCTGGGTTTGCCCTTTGAGCCTGAGCACTTGAGCCGGTGCTCGATGTAGCCCCGGGTCTCGTCCTGGTCCAAGGGGCCGATGTGGCAAGTGGCCGCCACGCGCTGGCGGAACTGCTCCATTTCGGGGCGCTGCAGGATTTCGCGAAACTCGGGCTGGCCGACCAAGAAGCTTTGCAGCAGGGCTTGGTTGCCAAACTGAAAATTGCTGAGCATGCGCAGCTCTTCCACTGCACGGGGCGTCAGGTTCTGCGCCTCGTCGACGATCAGCAGGCAGCGCTTGCCCTTGCTGGTCTGGCTGATCAGAAACGCTTCCAGGGTGATGAGCAGCTCGCTCTTGGGCACGTCTTTGACACGGAAACCAAATGCCGCGCCCACCATGCGAAGCGTGTCCTCTGCCCCCAACTGGGTGGTGACCAGATGCCCTGTGATGACGTTGCTGCCACTCAGACCTTCAATCAGGCTGCGCAAGACCATCGTCTTGCCGGCTCCAATTTCGCCGGTAATGACAATGAACCCTTCGTTGCGCGAAACACCGTACTCCAGGTAGGCCTTGGCCCGCCGGTGCTGCTTGCTGGCGAAGTAGAAACTGGGGTCAGGGTTGAGCTGAAAAGGCTTGCTGGTCAACCCGTAGAAAGCTTCGTACATGGGTCAGAACCGCAGGCTGACAGAGCCGCTGAGCGACGACTCTTGATAGGGGTTGGTGTTGCTGTTGAACACGGTGTGGCGGGCACTCAGAGTGGCTGAGGTGCGTCGTCCCAACTGGCCCGTCCAGCCCAAACTGAGTGACTTCAAGTCATTGCCCAGGCGAATCTCGTTTCCAAGCGTCCGCTGCCGCGAGCCGGTGAGACTGATGGAGTCAAGCGGGTTGAGTTTGTAGCCTACAGAGCCTGTGTAACCCCGTTGACGAACCCGACCGTCGCCAGGCGCCAGCAATTGGCTGTCCAGCACCTGAGAATCGCTGGAGAAAACCAGCACGTTGAAGGTGGTTCGCAGGCCGGAATAGGAAAAGCCCACATCGTCCCGCCGCGCCAATGTGATGCCGGCGCTGAGTGGAATCGCGCCAATAACCTGCGCAGGGTCGGCGCCAGGGATGCCCGCGATTTCCGCCAACACCAGTTGATTGCGCAGCACCGGGTCGGGTTCCTGGGCGGTCAGTCGTGCAGAGATCAGCTGATAGAGCGTGACCGGCACGATCACGGTTCGGCTGTCTGCGCCATTGGACGCATCTCGAACACTTGAAATCCGAATGCTGGATCTGGCCATGCGGTGTTCAAGCACCAGCTTGTGCGAATTGCCAAAGTAGCGTCGGTCGGTGTCCAGAACGGCACTGGTTCGCGGGGACGGCGTCCAGCGCGCCGTGGCACCCCAGTTGTCATAGGTGCGGGTATCAAGAGAGCCGACATTGGTGCTCTCTTGGCCCGCCCGCAGCGCAAAGCTCAGTTCGATGTCGGGCACGATGTTCAGGCTGGCCGTGACACGGCCGTTTTCGGTGGTTCGACCTTGACGGAAGTCGACTTCCTGCCAGCTGGCGTTCAGGCCCCAGCCGAACACCGCGCCTGTGCTCAAAGAAGTCAGCGAGAGCGCGCCACCCGTGCTGGTGGAATCGGTTGCCAGCGATCGGCGCGTGTTGGTAGCGGACGCGGTCAACGAGGCTTTGTAACCCGCGAACTCCCCAATGCGACCAGCCACGTAGGGCGTTAGCGACAGATTGCCAACCTCGACCCGGTTGGCATTGGAAACCGAGGTGCTTCCTACCGTTTGCTCGCCAAAAGCGGAGAGGGACTGCTGAGTGACAGAAGCCAATCCGTCAACGAACATCCAGTTCTCGACCAATTCACCCTTGAGAGAGGCACTGAGGCTGTTCTCCAGCGTCTGGCCGTCCGTGCGGCCGGCACGATAGATACCGCCCAAAGCGTAGTTCAGAGAACCCTGAAAGCGGCCGCTGCGACTGCTGATTTGAACACCTGGCCGCAGTTGCAGGATCAGATCGTCGCCGTTGCTGCCATCCACCGCCTTGGACCGATGGGTGTAGGTCAAACCGGACTCAAAGCTCGGCGTGACCGTGAGGCTGCGCGCCCCCCCGGTACCTTGAGCCGAAACCGTGGAGGCGGGGAGCGCCAACAAAACCGCCAGCACCATAGGCGTCTGGACCCACGCCGGCTGAGACCTGCTTGCTTTAGCTCGCCCTGGACGACGACAGCTGCTGGTGAAGAAGCTCAACGTCACGGCCTCGTCACTTTTCCGCCGGCGCTTCTGCGCCAACCTGGGTCTCTTGCCCCGCTGCAACGCCAGCGGCCCCTTGGCCATAGCCATAACCGTAACCGTAGCCATACCCGTAGCCATAGCCGTAACCGTAGCCATCGCCGTATGCGCCACCTGCACCGCTACGAGCGCGGTTCAGCACCATCATCTTCAAAGGGCAAGGCTCAATCGTGGCCAGCGCCTGGCTGACCGTGCTCTGCAAGGTGGAATCGGCACGCACCACGACAACGATTTGGCCCATGTGGGTGGCCAGAACGCGAGATTCCGTGGTCAACAACAACGGCGGGGAGTCAAAGATGATGATGCGATCAGGGTAGCGAGTGGCCATGTCTTCAAGCAGACTCGACATGGCGTCACTGGCCAGCAACTCGGTGGCTTTGGGGTGTGGTGAACCACTGGGCAACAGCGTCAGCTTGTCAATGTTGGTTCGCAGCAAAACATCGGCCATCTCGGCCTTGCCCTCCAACAGGTCAAGCAACCCGGGGCCCGGCGGCAAGCCCAGCATGCGAAGCACCGAAGGGCGTGCGACGTCGGCATCAACCAGCATCACGGTGTGGTCCAGTTCGGCCGCGATGCTCATGGCCAGGTTGATGGACGTAAAGCTCTTTCCTTCACCCGGAAGGGCGCTGGTTACCATGATCAAATTGCCGTGTGCCACCGTAGCCGCGCCGCGCCCCATGGCATTGGCAATGAGTGGCCGCTTGATCACCCGGTACTGGTCCGCCATGTGCGACCGTGCGGCTCCTGGCGTGACGATGCCCCTTGACGACAGCGAAGGCAGGTCCAGTTCAACCTGGCGAGACAAAGCAGTAGGTTCGGACAGCTCTGGTGTAGGGGCTGTCCAGGTCGCAGGGCTTGAGGGCTGCTCTCTGGCGCGCGTTGGCGCGGCTTCAGGCATCAGGTCAGGCCGCAGGTCGGCCTCGACTTCGGGAATGGTGATACCCGCTTGGCGCAATTGCTCCAGGCGCTGAGCGGCTTGTTCAATCAGGCTGCTCATCGGTTCAACCCCCGTAACGAGACATGAAGGTCATCGCAATCAAACCCGCAATGAACAGTCCAACCAATCCGCCTGACGCGGAGACAAAGCGGAAGAGGCTGACGCGCTCCTGGCGCCGGTCTTCGTTGGTGGTCAGCGCGGTCACGACACCCAGCAGCGGCAAACCTGTCTTCAAGCGCAACTCTTCAGCATCCGAGAACGTCGGTCGCAGCTGGCTGGCTCCAAATGCAAAAAACACCCCCAGAGCCAGGGATGCCACCAACACGCCCGGCAAGAGAATCAAGCGATTGGGCGAGACCGGCTTGGGCGCGACACGCGGCGGGTCAATCAGCCTGAATTCGGCAACACCGGAGGCCACGTCCAATTCACCCGACATCACCGCGGACTGTCTGCGCGCGACCAGGTCTTCATAGTTCTTCTTGGTGATGGCGTAGTCGCGGTTGAGCTGCGCCGCTTCGGCTTCAATCTGTGGCGCGGTCTTCAGGGATTCTCTTGCCTGCGCGTAGCGGCCTGAGTACTCTTCAACGCGGGCTTGGATCGACGCGGCCTGTACCTCGGCGGTCGCCAGCATGCGGTTGAGTTCTTGGATGGCCAAATTCTCGTTGGCTCCACCACCTGTGGCGCTGGGCGCTGGCTGAGCCGCCGCACGACGCTGCAGTTCGGCAACTTCCTTGCGTTTTTGCTCCTCCAAGTCGCTGATGAGGCGCCTGGTTCCCAGAACGTCCGGATGCTGATCCGTGTAGCGCTGGAGCAAGCTGTCCAGATTGCGCTTCTGGGCATCGATTCGCGAATCGATCTCTGGGGTCGCAACCGCTGCGGGCTCCCCTGCAGTGGACTTGCCGCCCAGCAGATTGGGCAATGCGCTGCTAGGGGCCTGACCGCGAGCTTCCGCCAACTGTCGCTTGGCGGCGTCACGGGCGCGCTCGGCTTCCCGCAGCTGCAACTTCGCAGCTTCCAGTTGGCCACCGATCTCGGTCAGGCGGGAGGCGATGTCTTTGCCGTCCGAACTTTGGCGATCGAGGTTGCGCAGTCGAAATTCCTTGAGCCTGGCTTCAGCTTCTTCAAGCTTGGCCTCGAAGGTCTTGATCTGTTCAGCCAAGAACGTCTTGGCCGAGTCCGTGTCCTTGCGGCTCGCGCCCAGGCCAGACTCCACAAAAATCGAGACCAGAGACTGGACCACCCGCTTGGCTTTGTCTTGCTCGTTGTCGCGATAGGCCATGGAGTACAGGTTGGCGCCGCCCGCAGTTCGAATCTCAATGCCCTTCGAGAGCTTTTCAATCAGGGCTTCTTGATCGCCCTTGGATTCGCTCTTCAGATCCAGATCGGCCATGCGAATGAGCTTTTCCAGGTTAGGGCGGCTCAGCAAAGTGCGGCTGAGCATGCCAATCTGCTGCTCAACGTTGGGCTGGACGGCCAAGCCGCTCATCAGTGGCTTGAGAATCGAATCGGTATCTACAAAGATGCGAGCCGTGGCCTCGTACTTGTCCGGAATCTTCCACACCACCACCACGCCAATCACAGCAACCACCCAGGCAACCACCAAGCTGGGCCAGCGAAACTTCCACATCCGACGAAGTGTCTGCAGAAGCTGTTGAACGATTTCTTGCATGCGGCTGGATGGGCTGGTGGCGACTTGAAGTCGAACGGGGCACGGCGCTGACCAAATGGCCGCGGATGCCCTGCTGCTGCGTTTGCTTAGAAGAGGCTCTGCGGAATGATCAGGATGTCACCTGGACGCATTTCGACATTGGCGCCGACATCGCCGCGTTTGATCAGGTCTTTCAGTCGCACGGAGTACTGCTTGTCGCCTTCTGATGTGCGCTGAATCACAGCCTTGTTTCCGTCGGCAAAATCGGTCAGGCCGCCGACAGCAATCATCACGTCCAGCAGCGACATGCGTTGACGGTAAGGCAGGAATTGAGGACGGGCAGCCTCACCGACCACCCGAATCTGCTCAGAAAACGGACCGACGAAGCCGGTGACGATGACGGTAACCACTGGGTCACGCACGTAGGTAGACAGCTTCTTCTCGATGTCGCGCGCGACCTGAATCGAAGTCTTGCCCTGAGCAACCAGCTCGTCTACCAAGGGTGCCGAAACCTTGCCATCCGGTCGCACTGGGACCGACATCGACAATTCCGGATTGCGCCACACGATGATGTTGAGGTTGTCACCTGCACCGATCACATAGCTGTAGTCAGCCGTCTGTGCTTGCACGGGCGCAGGGGGCAATGTCACCGATGAACACGCTGACAACAGGCCAGCCAAGGTCAGCGCCAGTACAGCTCGGGCCCGGTCAAACAGTTGAGGGCAAATGCGGGTCACGGTGTTCTCCTGAAAGGTGTTCTCATGGGGAAATGCAGGCGTTTGGCAGGTCGCAGCTGTTCATGCAAAAAGCGGCACCCAGCCTCCCATCAAGCCGGCAGGAATGCCTTCCATGATCTCACAAGGTGATTGGAAGTCGGTCTGTCAGCCCTGGAGCTGCACAGAGCTAAAGCTAACTTTTTTCACAAGAACTGAAAGCCCGAACTAGAGCTGTTTTTGCAGCTTGACGACCTGATCTTGGAGCGGAAACTTTGCGCCCAATGCAGCCAGTTTGTCCAGCTCGACCTTGGCGGCGGCTTTGTCTCCAGCTTGGATCAAAATCTTCGACAAGTTCAAGCGCAGCCCCAGGTCACCCGGGGCCAGACTGACGGCCTGCTTCTGGACTTGCAATGCTTCTGGCAACTGTTTTTCATTGGCCAAAACCATGGCCAGTGTGTCAAGAATAGGGGGTTGGTTCGGCAACAGCTCAACTGCCCGCCGGACGAAAGGAAGTGCGCCGGTCTTACCTTGGGCGGCCAGGACCCACGCCAAATTGTTCAGCGCAATGGGGTGTGAGCCATTGAGCGCGACGGCCAGCCTCAGGTGAGTTTCGGCCACCCCTAACTGCTGACGCCCAAGGGCAGCAGCTCCAATCTCAAACTGCATTCCTGCATCGTTGGGCTGTCGCTTGATCCAGTCCATCCCCAGGGCATCGGCTTCTGAACCTCGCCCTGCAGCCTGAAGCTGGCGGTACAGTTGGCGCGCCAACTCTGCCTTGTCATTGGACTTTGCATAGCCACTGCGCAAGACCGCAATTGCCCCTGTCAAATCCTTCGTACGCACCAAGGTGGCACTTTCCAGCAGGTAACCCGTGTCAAGGGCAGGGAATCGCTGTTGGAGTTCCCGGGAGATCTGAACAGCTTGGGCTTGCCGCTTGTTCGCGAAGAGCAGTCCAATCAGATCAGTTCGGGCCTGGGCGTGAGTCGGGTCGAGTTCAATGGCTCGACGCAGGCTGGCCACAGCCGCGTCGACATTTCCGCCGTCCCGATAGAGCGTGGCAAGCCGAAGGTGCGGCCCGACCTGATTCGAATCCGTGTTGGCCAGCCGGCGGAAGGTGCTGATAGCTTGTTGGCTGTCCCCCGCCAGAGCTTGTGTTCTGCCTTGAGCATCCAGTATCTGGTAGTCGTTTGGAATAGCGGCATCTGCGGCTTGGGCTGCGGCGAGCGCTTCCTTGAATTGCTTGGCTCGCAAATTGCTGTCGATCAACTGAACTCGCGCCCCTGCATCCAGTGGCGAGGCCTTGATCGCAGCCCCGATGATTTTTCTGACTTCTTCAATGGGTGCGCCAGCCCTCTCGCGAATCTGTGCGAGCATCAACTGAAAGACGGCATTGTCGGGTTGCTGCTGGGTGGCCCGATCTAAACGTGCTTGGGCTGCGTCCAGTTTCCTTTCTCGCACGTCAATCTCGGCCAAGGCAACCACCGCCTGTGAGGATTTGGGGTCGCTCGTCAACACGGCTTCGTAGGCAGCACGCGCTCCGGCGATATCGCCTTTGGCGGCCAGTACACGACCACGCAATTCCGTCGCCAGAGAGCTCTTCGGCTGCTTGCGCGCCACTGCGTCGGTAGCCAACAGAGCAGCGTCGAAATCTGCTCGCTTGAGGTGGGCACTGACCAAAGCCAAGTCGGCATAAGTGTCGTCACTCTCTGCGGACAGTGATTTCAAAGAGGCAAATGCCTCCGATGTGTCACCCCGCGCCAAACGGGTCATGGCAAGGGCGGTTCGGGTCTGGGCGTCCTTGGGCTGCAGCTTTGCGGCTCGTGCGTACATCACTTCGGCCTTGGCGGCGTCGCCTAGCGCCAGCGCAGCGCCACCAGCCATGGCCAGTGCATCGACGTCCTTGGAGTCTGGACCGATGAGTGGCAGAAGTGTCTCCCAGGCCTTGGGAGCCTTGCCCAACTTCATCTGCGCGCGAGCGACACTGCGGCGTGCATTGGACAAAGTCGGGTCCAGTTGCAGCGCTTTGGCGTAGTAGTTTTCGGCGACGACAAAGCTGCCCATTTCACCTTCAATTGCACCTGCCAATTGGAGCACTGCCGTCTGAGTTGGCAGCACCTTAAGGACCGCTTGAATTTTTTCCCGAGCCAACGGGAAATTTTTGTCTGCCGCAGCCAAATAGGCGTCAATGAAGACGGTTTGCGGATGGTTGGGTAAAAGCTTGCGAAGCTCATCCGCCTGGACCTTTGCGCCTGGCAAGTCGTTGGCTTCAAGACGGACTCCGACTATGCCCGCGTGCGCCGGCAGGAAGTCCTTTCGCAGAGCCAAGGCTTTCTGGAAAGCATCGACTGCCGCGCTTGAATTTTTTCGGGCATAGGCCTGAATCTGGCCTTTGGTGTACCAAGCTTCAAGATTCTTGTTGTCGCGCTGCAAAACTGCGTCAACGATCTTTTCGCCGCCATCGAAGTCATTTGCGACCAACAAGAACCTTGAGCGCATCAAGAGTGCGGGCGGGTGCTCTGGTACAGCCTCCAGCGCTGCTTTCAATGCGGCTTCTGCATTCACCGTTTCGCCCAATACCATCCATGCAGCGGCAGTGGCTGCCTTCAAATCGGCCTGTGCAGCCCTGTCCGCCAGGTTGACTTTGCCGTGCTGAACCACGAGCAACTGAGCGTCCCCTTTCAGCAACAGCGCTCGAGCAAGATCGGGCAACACCGCATCGGGCTTGGAGCTTTCGGCCAGGCACTTGGTCAACTCGATAACCGCGGCCCCGGACTCCTCCAGCCCCAATAAGGCTTTGCCCAGAAGGCAGCGCGCCTCCAGCTGTGCCGGATCACCTTGCAACACGGACTTCAGGTGGATCGACGCCGTTCTGTTGTCACCTTTGCCAATGGCTGCCTTGCCTTTGGCCAGCAAGGCTTCTGGCGAATCGCCGCCGCAGGCCACCATGTAACACGCCAGCGACGCCAGAAGCAAGGCTCCTAGCAGGCCTCGAGTCGGGCCCATTGCAAAGGATGCTTGCATAACACTCCCACTCTGGAAAGAGGCAGATGCTAAGCTTTGACGGGCAGGCAAGCTAGGCGCGCGAAAGTGAATAGTGGACGCTGCACATGACTTCGCGTCACAACGCCAAGGCCAAAGAGCGTCAAACACGCACTGACCCAGTTGGCAATGCGGATTTTCGACTCACTGACCAAGTTTCGGCGGTCCTAGCCAAACCCCTTCAACACCATCTCTCGATCACATCACGCAGGTTGATCAAGCCACTTGACCTCACTCTCGTTGAAAGGCGAGCCTGAGCACAGCCGAGCGGTGTGCGATATCGACACACTTGACCGAGGGCAAAAAAAAGCCCCGGAGAGTCCGGGGCTTTGATCTTGCCGCCCCGGTCGCCAGGGCAGCTTGCCTGAAGCTGACTTTAGACAGCCTTGCGACGGCGAGCAACCAAACCGGCGCCCAGCAGACCCAGGCCGACCAGTGCCAGTGAACCTGGCTCAGGGATGTTGGTCGTGGTCAGGTTGAACGAGTAGCCGTTGGCAATGCCGTTTTGCGCAGCGGTGCCGCTAACGCGGACTGCGTACAGGCCTGTCGGCGTAACGGTCAAGGGCATGTTCAGGAAGAAACCTGCGACCGTGCTGATCGGGGCAACTTGCACGCCGTACACCACACCCGAGCAGGAACCAGGAGTTGACGGCGTGGGGAAGGTACCTTGCACAAAACCACTGCACGTACCGGCAGTCACGGTCCACAAAGAAGCGGTCAGGCCAGAGACGTTAAAGCCTGGCGTAAACGAACCCTGGATCGCAGCTGAACCAGCGGGGCTGATGTTGAAAAAGTAGGCGTCGTTGAAGTTGATCGCAGGCCCAGTCGTGACAGGGTTGCCGCTGCTGTCCAGATTGTTGATGACGCTGTGATTGACACCGGCAGACAGATCGCTGTTGCTGGGATCGTAAGAGCCAATGTAGATGCTGCCGCTGCCAGCACCATTGAAGCCGCAACCGCTGCAGATGGCAGTAGCCATTGCTGAACCAGAAGCCAAAGAACCAACGGCCAGCGCAGCAGCAGCGGCCAAACGTGCAAACTTCATCATGACTATTTCCCCTTCTGCGCTGCGCGCAGGTTGTTGACTGAGACTGTGAACCGGTTGACCCGGCCCTTGCTTACGGACTGGTAATAAGCACTTCGCGTGCCAACTTTAAAAATCGATGCAAATCAACAACTTAAGTTCTTCGCTCAGCGAGGCAAGCTCGGAGCTGTAAAACATTTCGACAACTCAGCGTCCTCTTTCGCGGTGTGTTTGACCACCAATCGGACGTGGGCAGCACGGGTTGCGGGGCTGAAGGACGGCTTGCTTTGAGGTCGGCCAAGGATATCCGAGGGGTGTGAGCTGGTACAGGCTCGACCTAGACCACCCCCATCAGCGAGTCCGCGCCAGCCGACTGTTGAGCCAGCGACTGCACTTGTTGAACCTCGCGAGAAGCGCGTCTAGCGAATTGCCCACGCTCAAGGCGTGAACGATTGGACGTGGCCCTGCAGCAAAACGCGCACGACAACCCAGTTCTGCCGCGACTTGCCTTTAAGCTGAAGCACTGCGGTTCGATCAACAAGCGAGAACGATCAACCACTTCCTTTTGAGGCGAAACAGCGGCTCGCAGCCAAAGGGGGATGCTTGCAGATTTGTAGGCCGGCCCCCCAAACGCGGGGCTTGATGGCCACTTCATATGACTCTTACAGTCTTTTTTGAGTTTGCTGGCAACGACCAGTCTGTCATTCGTTACCAGTCTCTCCTGCTGAACAGCGGCAGCACACCCTGATCCGCACGCCAGCAGTACATCGTCGACATGATTCGAATATTCAACCACTATGTTCACCGCGCGGCACTCCGCGGGATCGTTTTCGATCTGGGCTTGGTGCTGCTGGTTGCGCTGACGGCCGTAAGCCTGAACCTGGGCAGCATCCATCAGGCCGTGCCGTTGGCAGGCACCCACATGCTTTCTTTCGCGGCCTGTCTGTTTGTCATCAACACGGCGTCAGGCCTGTATGAGTCTTCCCCGTCCAGCTCCGCCGGCAGCTCTTTCGCGCGTGCCTTCGTGGTGCTGTTGGTGGCATTGCCACTCAGTTATCTGATCTTTGGCTTGCTTCCGGAGCGGTTTGCCGATCGGTCCAGCATCCAAATTTCGATGATCGCGGGCGTTTCAGCGTTGATTCTGCGCCGCGCCTACCTCACGCACAGTTCAGCCGCCTTGGCCCGCCGCACGCGTATCTTGATTTTCGGTGCTGGGCCTGCCGCCAAGGTGGTCGGAGAAACGCTGCGGGCTGCCGATCCCAACGCCGACATTGTTGGCTACGTTGCTGGGCCCAACGAAAAAGACCCCGCAGTTCCACTGGCCGAAATTCTGGCTTTGCAGGACACCTTGCCTGCCATGGCTCAAAAGCTGGGCGTCGACGAAATCGTGGTTGCACTGACCGAACGCCGCTCAGGCAGCATGCCTTTGCGCCAGCTGTTGGACTGTCGGGTCACGGGCACCAAGGTGTACGACCTGAACACCCACTTTGAAAAGACTTTGGGCCAGATCCGGATCGACTTTCTCAGTGCCAGCTGGTTGATTTTTGGCGACGGTTTTGACCAGGGAACCTGGCGAACCGCAGTCAAACGGGTCTTTGACATTTTTTGCGCCACTTGCTTGTGCCTGCTGACCGCGCCTGTGATGCTGGTCACTGCTGCGTTGATCAAATTCGAGAGCAAAGGCCCTGTGCTTTACCGTCAAGAGCGGGTGGGGCAAAGCGGCCAGTCTTTCAACATTGCCAAGTTTCGCAGCATGCGCACCGATGCCGAAAAGGACGGCAAGCCGCGCTGGGCCAGTGCCAATGACGACCGCGTCACGCGCATTGGCCACATCATTCGACGCCTGCGCATTGACGAATTGCCACAGCTGTTCAATGTCCTGCGGGGTGACATGAGCCTGGTAGGCCCGCGCCCTGAGCGGCCCTTCTTTGTGGAGCAGTTGACCCAAGAAATCCCTTTTTACGCGCTGCGCCACAGTGTCAAGCCCGGCGTCACCGGCTGGGCCCAGGTGCGCTACCCCTACGGCGCAACGGTTGAAGACTCGCAGGAAAAGCTCCAGTACGACCTCTACTACGTCAAGAATCACACCTTGTTTCTCGACCTAGTCGTGTTGATGGAAACGGTGGGCGTCGTGCTGACGGGCAAGGGCGCGCGCTGAACCTCGTCGCTGGCGCACCAACCCCGGTCTTGCCCAGTCAGAGGCCAAAGACCAAGGCTGTCGGACATCCAACCGAATGAGCACCACCACCGACCAGTTCGCCAGCTATGGATACGCCTTGGCTTTGGCGGCCCATGCGGGATTTGCAATGTACCTGGTGGTCAAACCGAGACCCGTCGGTAGCGCGCCAAAGCCAGAGCGGCTCTTCCTGGGGGCCCTGAGCGCCACAGCGCTCTGGGCGGCGGCTAACTTCGCTGGCCAGCCCTTCCCTTCGTTTTGGATCCAAGCGCTCGCCGTGGCTTTGGACCTCTCGCGCTACGGCCTTTGGTTCTTTTTCTTGCTGGCCATACTCGGGCCGCAAGCGCAGGGTAAGGAGCCAGGTTCGTCCAAGGGGCTGGGTCGGGTGGCCTTGGCCTGCCTGGCTGGGGCGACTGGGCTTGAAGCCATGGGCGCCCTGGGCGTACAAGTCTCAGGGCTTGCCGCAGCGGCTCTGACGACCCATCTTGCACTTCCGCTGTGCGGATTGGTCATGGTCGAACAGGTCTTTCGCAGCTTGCGCGACGATTCCAGATGGAGCGCCAAGCCGGCCTGCCTGGGTCTGGCTTGTATCTTTGTCTTCGACATCTACCTGTACGCCGAAGGCTTGATGTTTGGCACCTTCGACCGAGATGCACTGAATGTTCGGGGTTTGGTGCACACCTTGGCTGTGCCGTTTCTGTTTGTGGCGTCCCGGCGCGGCGGCAGCTGGATGGCGCGACTGCAGGTTTCGCGAACGGCGGCCTTCTATTCGGCAACCCTGGTGCTGGGTGGTGCTTACCTGTTGCTGATGGCGGCGGTTGGTTATTCCGTGCGCTTCTTTGGCGGCGAATGGGGCCGCGCACTTCAAATCAGTCTGCTGGTAGCCAGCGTGGCTTTCCTGGGCGCCCTGCTCTTCTCCGGCGCACTGCGCTCATGGTTGCGGGTGTTTGTGGGCAAACACTTCTATCGCTACCGCTACGACTACCGAGAGGAATGGCTGCGATTCACCTCCATGTTGTCGGCCAAGCGCTCGCCTCAGGAAATGGGCGAGTTGATCGTTCGAGGATTGGCCAAGATGGTGGAATGCCCGGCCGGCGGTCTGTGGACGCGCAGCGGGGCCGACGAACCCTTCAAGCACGCAGCGGCCTGGAACATGACCCCGGTAGCCGACAGCGAACCTTTCGACTCGTCGCTCTGCAAGTTCCTGCAAGGCGAAGGTTGGGTCATTGATCTGGACGAGTACCGATCAGCACCGCGCCGCTACGAGGGTTTGGCATTGCCCAACTGGCTGCTCGCGGTGCGCAATGGCTGGCTGGTGGTGCCCTTGCTGGCTGGCAACGAGTTGTTGGGCTTTGTGGTGCTGATGCGACCGGTGACCGACATCAAGCTCAATTGGGAAGTCTTGGACCTGCTCAAGACCGCGGGCCGCCAGGCGGCCGGCTACCTGGCCCAGATGCAGGCCACCGAGGCGCTTTTGGATGCCCGCAAGTTTGAAGCCTTCAACCGAATGTCGGCCTTTGTGGTGCATGACCTCAAGAACATCGTCGCCCAGCTTTCCTTGATGCTGAAGAATGCGGAACGCCTGCACGACAACCGCGAATTCCAACAGGACATGTTGTTGACCGTCGAGAGTTCGCTTGAGAAGATGAGGCGTTTGATGCTGCAACTGCGCGAAGGGGCAACACCCCCTGGAGGCAGTCGAGGCGTCGAGATTTCTTCGGTATTGAATCGCCTGATCCTGCTGGCAAAGGCCCATGGCCGAAACCTGGAAGTCGAAGAAGTAGAGCGTTTGTCCACCCGAGGGCACGACGATCGACTGGAGCGGGTTCTGGGCCATTTGGTGCAAAACGCCTTTGATGCCACGCCAACGAGTGGGCGTGTCTGGATCAAGGCGCAGCGTTTCAGCGGTCAGGTGCAGGTAGAGATTGGCGACACCGGTACCGGCATGGCTGAAGACTTCGTTCGCACGCGCCTTTTCAGGCCCTTCAACACGACCAAACACAACGGCATGGGCATAGGCACCTACGAAAGTTCCCAGTACATCCGCGAATTGGGAGGCAGCATCAGCGTCGCGAGCGAGCTTGGGCGCGGAACCCTGATCACCGTCTTGCTGCCATTGTTTGAAGCCCAGCGTGGATCGGATCTGATGGAGGTCGGTTCACGATGAGTGCTGCCGATTCGCCTCTGTTGATCGTCGAAGACGACCTGGCACTGCAAAAGCAAATCAAGTGGACTCTGGATCGATTTGAGTCGGTGACGGCTAGCGACCGTGAAAGCGCGCTGCTGCAGGTCAGGCGGCACCAACCCTCGGTCGTGACCATGGATCTGGGGCTCCCGCCCGATCCAGACTCGGTGTCGGAAGGGTTCAAGCTGCTCGAGCAGATTCTGGATCTTGAACCCAACACCAAAGTCATCGTCCTCACCGGGCAAAACGACCAAGCCAACGCGCTGCGCGCCGTCGCTTTGGGTGCCTATGACTTCCTGGCCAAGCCTTTCGAGCCCGAAGTCCTCAACCTGACCGTTGACCGAGCCAAGCGACTGGCTGAGCTGCAAACTGAGAACCGGCGCTTGCAGGCCTTGAACCAGCCCGATGCGATGGCCGGTCTGATCACCCGCGACGCCGAAATGCTGCGCATTGGGCGCACGATTGAACGCGTGGCATCCAGCGACGCCACGATCTTGCTCTTGGGTGAGAGCGGCAGCGGCAAAGAAGTTCTGGCCCAAGGTCTCCACACCGCCAGCAAGCGCAGCGGCCGCTTCGTGGCGATCAATTGCGCGGCCATTCCTGAAAACCTTCTCGAGAGCGAGCTCTTTGGCTATGAAAAAGGCGCCTTCACGGGCGCTGCCAAGACCACACCCGGGAAGATCGAGACCGCGCACAACGGCACCCTGATGCTCGACGAGATTGGTGACCTGCCACACTCTTTGCAAGCCAAGCTCTTGCGGTTTTTGCAGGAGCGAACCATCGAGCGTCTGGGCGGCCGCAGTGAGATTCCGGTCGACGTTCGAGTGGTCTGTGCGACCCACCAGGACTTGAAGAACCTGATCGCCGAGGGGCGTTTTCGCGAAGACCTGTTCTACCGACTGGCCGAGATCGTCGTCAACATTCCCCCGCTGCGCGCGCGCACTGGCGACGCTGTCCTGCTGTCGCACGCTTTCTTGCGGCGCTTCGCTCAGGATCAGCGACGGAGCTCGCTGAGCTTTTCAGAGGACGCCATCCAAGCCATCGAACAACACACCTGGCCCGGTAACGTGCGCGAGCTGCTCAACGCGATCAAGCGTGCATCCATCATGGCCGACAGCGACCGCCTGACTTACCACGACCTGGGTCTGCCCGCGCCACAGGCCGTGGCGTCCGGTGAACAATCTGATCTTGACCTGCGCACCGTGCGGGAAACCGCTGAACGGCAAGCCATCGTGGCTGCACTGGCGCGGACCAATGGCAACATCGTCAAGGCTTCGGACATGCTGGGCGTGAGTCGCCCGACCTTGTACGACCTGATGAAAAAGCTTTCAATCAAGTAACGAGCCAACACGGCCGCGCGGACGCTTCGGGCAGGCTTGACCACATGTCGATCTCTGCAGGGCATCAAGCCCGGGCGAAATTGAGGAGTACAACCATGAATCACGCATCCCATCGCTCCTTCAAGCTGGCCCTGAGCCTGGTTGCATCGGCAGTGCTGATGATCGCTTGCGGTGGGAAGTCCGACGCCGACTTGACAGCCTCCGGCAAACAGCTGCTGGCCGAGAAGAACGCATCTGCGGCCATCATCCAGCTCAAGAGCGCGCTGCAAAAAGCACCTGACTCGGCTGAAGCGCGGCTGCTGCTCGGCAAGGCGCTTCTGGAAGTTGGAGATCCAGTTCCTGCCCTGGTTGAACTGCGCAAGGCACAAGAACTGCGCAGTCCTGACGACGACGTGGTCCCGTCGATTGCGCAAGCCATGTTGCTCACCGGCGAGCACGCACGGATGGTTGAGCAATATGGGACGCTGAAGCTCAAGGACAACAAAGCAGCAGCGGACCTGTTCACTTCCTTGGCTACGGCCTACGTGATCAGCGACGACAAAGACAAGGCCAGAGCCATGATCACGCTGGCTCAACAGAGCGTGCCTGGCCACTTCCAGTCCACCATCCTCAACGCCCGGCTGCAAGCGGCCGATGGCGACTTCGACGGCGCCTTGGCGTTGCTGGAACAAGCCCTGGCCAAGGAGCCGGGAGACGACCGCGCGGGTGTGCTCAAAGGTGAGATTCAGTGGCACGGTAAGCGCGATCAGGCCGCAGCGCTGGAGAGCTTCAAGAAGGTTCTGACGACCAACCCCAAGTCGGTCGGCGCACACACTTCCATCATGACGATCCTGACACAGCAGCAAAAGCCAGCTGAGGCCAAGGCTCAGTTCGACCTGCTCAAGAAGGCCGTTCCCAACCACCCCGAGACCCTGTTCTACGAGGCCCAGTTCGCCTTCACGGCCAAGGACTACAAAACCACACGCGACATCACCGACCGACTGCTCAAGGCCATGCCCGACAACGTGCGGGTTTTGGAGCTGGCCGGCGCTGCCGAGTACCGTTTGCAACAGTACCCGCAAGCCGAAGCCTTTTTAGGCAAGGCTCTGAAGAACGTTCCGGGCCTGCTGCTTTCGCGGCAGCTGTTGGCGCAGACTTATCTGCGAACGAATCAACCCAACAAGGCCGTTGAAGTCCTGGCGCCGATCCTTGAGAGCAAGAACCCAGACGGCACCAGCCTTGCTCTGGCCGGTGAAGCTTGGGCACAGTTGGGTGACACCAAAAAAGCCGACGCCGCTTTCGCCATGGCCTCCAAGATCGCCCCTAATGATGCGCGTGTGCGCACATCCGCCGCGCTGGCGCAGCTGGCGCGCGGCAACAGCGGGGCGGCCATCGGGCAATTGGAAGCCATCGCCGCTGAAGACAAAGGCCCACGTGCCGACGTGGCCTTGATCAGCGCCCGCTTGCGCCAGAACGACATCGAAGGGGCCTTGAAGGCCATTGACGGTTTGCAGGCCAAAACGCCGGATCGTCCCGTTGCCTACAACCTGCGGGGTCGTGTGCTGCTGCTCAAGCGCGACTTGCCCGGCGCCACCAAGGCTTTTGAAACTGCACTGAGCAAAGACCCCACCTACTTTCCAGCCGTCGCGAGCCTGGCCGCGCTGGACCTCAACGCCGGGAAACCCGATGCAGCGCGCAAGCGTTTCGAGGACCTGACCCAGGCCAAACCCAAATCACATGAGGCTTGGTTGGCGTTGAGTGAGCTGGCTGTGCGCACGGGTGCTGCACCTGATGTGGTGGTGAAGTATCTGCGCGATGGCGTCAAGGCCAACACCGGCGCAGCCGCACCGCATGTGGCGCTGATCAACCACCTGCTGAGCAACAACGATGGCAAAGGCGCCCTGACCGCCGCACGCGAAGCCACCGGTGCGTTACCCAACAACCTGGAAGTGATGGATGCCCTGGGGAGATCCCAATTGGCTGCCGACACCGCGGAGCAGGCCATCTCCACCTTCAAGCGTCTCACGGCCCTTCAGGTGACAAACCCCATGCACCACATTCGCTTGGCCGAGGCGCAGGCGGCCAACAAGGACCCCGTTGGCGCACGGCAATCGCTTCGCAAGGCACTGGAGATCAAGCCCGACATGCTGATGGCCAAACGCGCCTTGGTCTCTCTGGCGCTGATGGAAAAGCGCCCGCAGGAAGCGCTGGACGTGGCCAAGGACATGCAAAAACAGGCGCCGAAGGACGCTACCGGCTTTGCACTGGAAGGTGATATCGAAGTCGTGCGCAAGAACTTCGATGCGGCAAACACGGCCTACAAAACGGCTTTTGCGCTGAGCAAGACCACCGACGTCGTGGTCAGGTTGCACACCGGTCTGCGCATGGCCGGCAAGTCGGCTGAGGCCGACAGACTTGCCGGCGAATGGGTGAAAGACAAACCCAGGGACGCCGCGTTTCGCTTCTACCTGGGCGACATCGCCATGGCGCAAGACAAGTTCGCGGACGCGGAAGGCCACTACCGTTCCGTGCTGGAGACCCAGCCGCGCAACGCCCTGGCGATGAACAACGTCGCCTGGCTGCTGGTCAAGCAAGGCAAGCCGGGTGGTGTGGCCATGGCGCAGCAGGCCAATGAATTGATGCCTGGCAGAGCGCCTTTGATGGACACACTGGCCACTGCACTGGCTGCCGACAACAAGGTGCCCCAGGCCATCGAAACCCAAAAAGCAGCGGTCGCCCGCAACCCTGCCGACCCTTCGCTGAAATTGAACCTGGCCAAGCTGCTGATCAAGGCAGGGGAAAAGGCCTACGCACGTGCCGAACTGGAAGACCTGGCCAAGCTGGGCGACAAGTTCCGCGGCCAGGCCGAAGTGGCCGCGCTGCTCAAGACCCTGTAGCCAAGGCATGTCGCATCAGCACCTGCGCCGCCTGATCTTGCTGGGTGCAGGGTCGATGGCCTTGCCCGTTTGGGCAGACCTGGTGTCGGTCATCGCCGCTGCCAAGGCGTCCGTCTTGCCTGTCGGTTCGTTCAACCCGACCGACAGCCCCCGATTCGGGTTCCGAGGCACCGGATTCGTCGTGGGCGACGGCAGCCTGGTGGTGACCAATTTTCACGTCCTGCCTTCGGTTGCCGACGTGGAAACACTGGCCAACATGGTGGTGCTGGTTGGTCGCAATGGCGATCAAGGAATCTTTCGCAAGTGCCGCGTGTTGGCCACTGAACGTTCCCGCGATCTGGCCTTGCTGAAGTTGGAGGGCAGCCCACTGACCCCTTTGCAGCTGGACGAACCTGGCGCTGCCAAAGAAGGGCAGTCCATCGCCCTGATGGGCTTTCCCATTGGTGGCACCTTGGGCTTTGCCGCCGTGACGCACCGGGGCATCATCGCCTCGATCACCACCGCAGCCCTGCCCGCCGCAACGGCAGGTCAGTTGGACCCTCGCGCGCTGTTGCGCCTGCGGGAGGGCAACTTCGAGGTCTTCCAGCTAGACGCAACGGCCTACCCTGGCAACAGCGGGGGGCCAGTGTTAGATGTGGACACGGGTCGGGTTGTCGCCGTGGTCAACATGGTCTTGGTCAAGGCCGGACGCGAAAGTGCGCTGAGCAATCCAACCGGCATCAGCTACGCGATACCGGTTCGCTATGTGCAGGACTTGATCAAGTCAGTTCGCTGAACCACTGTGCGCGGCGCACTCCCGAAGCCAAAGGCAGGCCCGCCTTCAACCGCGTCACCAAGTTCCGCGTCGGCAGGTCTCGTTAGCCAGCCCTGTCGATCAGACCTTGTAGTACTGGCGGTACCAGCTCACAAAGCGGCCAATGCCGGTGGCGATGTCGGTAGCAGGCGCAAACGAGGTCCATTGCGTCAGTGCGTCAACGTCAGCGTAAGTTGCAGGCACATCGCCATCTTGCAGCGGCAGCAGGTTCTTCTGCGCTTTCTGCCCCAGCGCGTCTTCGATGCAGCCGATGAAATCCATCAAGGGAACCGGGTTGTGGTTGCCGATGTTGAACACGCGGAAGGGCGCATTGCTGGTGCCGGGGTCGGGGGTGTCGGACAGGTAGGTCGGGTCGGGCGCGGCAGTGCGGTCCATCACTCGAATCACCCCTTCAACAATGTCATCGACAAAGGTGAAGTCACGCCGCATCTGACCGTGGTTGAACACGTCGATGGGCTTGCCTTCCAGGATGGCTTTGGTGAACAGGAACAGCGCCATGTCAGGCCGCCCCCAGGGGCCGTAAACCGTGAAGAAGCGCAAGCCTGTGGTGGGCAAACCAAACAAGTGGCTGTACGTGTGGGCCATCAACTCGTTGGCCTTCTTGGTGGCGGCATACATGCTGACAGGGTGGTCAACGCTGTCGTGCTCCGAAAACGGCATCTTGGTGTTGCCGCCATAAACGCTGGAACTGGATGCATAGACCAGGTGCTGTACCTTCGAATGCCTGCAGCCCTCCAGCACGTTCATGAAACCCACGATGTTGCTGTCGATGTAGGCATGTGGGTTCTGCAGCGAATAGCGCACCCCGGCTTGAGCAGCCAGGTGGATGACCCGATCAAATTGCTCTTGCGCGAACAGGCTCTCCATGCCGGGCCGGTCGGCCACGTCCAACTGCACAAAGCGGAAGTTGGGGTGCGACGTGAGCCGCGCCAAACGGTCGCGCTTGAGTTGAACGTCGTAGTAGTCGTTCAGGTTATCCAAGCCCACCACCTGATCCCCACGGGCCAGCAGCCGCAGGGTCGTGGTCATTCCAATGAAGCCGGCGGCGCCAGTGAGCAGAATTTTCATGTCGGGGATAGGGCGTCACCGGCAGACAGCACTGGCCAGGACAAGCCTGGGCAGTGCGGTTGCAAGAGAACACCAGATGGTGAGCGGTCAATGAAGGCCGGGGCGAGGGCTCATGGCCTTGGGGCCCAAGACCCGCGCGGCGCTGGAGCCCAATTTTCGCATGCAGCCCCCGGGTGGCCGGCGTCGCTGGGCCCGGGGGCTGGCTAGGTTTTCACGTTTGGGTGATGTAAGGGGTTCCCATCTCCGCCTCGGTCAGAGGAGGGCCCTCAAATCGTCCAGCCGGCCTGCCCTCAACCCGTCGCGCAGCGGCGCCAGGTCAACCGGCTTTTGCAGCAACTTGGTAAACGCCTTGGCGGTTCCTGGTGGACCCACGTACAAACCACCCACCAATTGCCCGTGCCGTGCCACCAAGCGCCACCAGGCTGCATCACCCTCGCGGGCATGAAAGTCTTCATCGCCCTCTTGGGCGAGCACTTCGCCCTGGCTGCGCAGGTCAATGCCATCGCACTTGAGCTGAAGCACGATGCGCGGCGTCACGTAGGGAAGCTCGTCGCCCAGAATGGCAGCCGCCGCGGTGGCAGCATGCGCAGCGCCAATGGGCCACAACCCACGGGGCGTGCCTTTGAGTTCAGCCACATCGCCGACGGCGTAAATGAAAGGGTCCGACGTGCGCATGTGGCGGTCTACCTTGACGCCATTGCTGCCCAGGGCCAGCCCGGCTTCTTGCGCCAGGTAGGTGTTGGCCTGAATGCCCAGCGCGGCCACAAAGATGTCGGCCCTGGCTTTGGGGCCGTGGGCCAGAACGGCCGCTTGCAACATCGGGCTGCCTTCAAACCCCTTTGCCGATACACCCGTGACGACCTGGATGCCGATGCTTTCCAGGTAGTGCTTGAGCCGAGCCGCCCCTTCTGCATCAAGTTGAGCGTTCATCAAACGATCTGCCCGCTGCAGCAGCGTGACTTTCAGCCCCAGGTGGTGCAAGGCGTCAGCCGCTTCGACGCCCAGCACCCCCCCGCCCAGGACCACGGCACGCTTGGCTTTGGCGCGGCCCACGTGGTAGCGAATGGCTTGTGCGTCTTCGGCCGTGCGCAGCAAAAAAGCGTTGCGATGGTTCATGAAGGTCGCATCAGGGTGTGTCGAACTGGCCCCCGTCGCCAGCACCAGCCGGTCGTAGCCCAGTTCACGGCCATCGGCCAGGTGAACACACCGGGCATCGCGATCTATGCGCAAGGCCACCACGCCGCGGTGCACCTGAACACGATGTCGTTCGGGCCAGTCTGGCGGCACCAGCAAAAGGCCCTCCAGAGCGGCATCGCCATAGACCATGCGCCCAATGCCCATGCGGTTGTAAAAGGCAAACGGCTCGCTGCTCACCACGTCAATCTGAACGCTGGCGCTTTGCCGACGCAATGCTTCGGCCACGCCCATGCCCGCCACGCCATTGCCGACGATGACCACGCGCTCCAGCCCGATGGCCAGTGCTTTGTCCACAGTGGTTGATGGCACCAGCTGAATCACCTTCGGCGTTGGCGCGGTGTTGGCGTCACGATCGATCACCACCGGCCCACTGACCTGGCACATGCAAGCCAAGCGTGCCCGGCCTTCCAAGCCCAGGCGGCGCAAGGTCGCCAATTCGTCATCGCCTGGTGCAGACAGGTGTTCGGCGCCTTCACAAATCGCCACCGCGTCGGCGCCGCAGACTCCGGCTCGGCAGCCGTAGTTGATTTGCAGGCCAGCGCCTTCGATGGCCTCGAGCAACGTAGCATCTGCCTTCACTTGGAAGGTGATGCCCGACTGACGGTCGGTGACCTCGGCGCCATCGCTGCCCACCAGCCGCTGTTTGAGCGATCGTGTGCCACCCAATGCGACTGAGGACCCTGACGAATGCTCCGTTCGGGCGGTGGTCTGGGCTGCGACCTCTGAGGCGACCCGGGTGGCACGATAGCGGCGTTCAGCGTAAAGACCACTGGCCGTCAAGACAAGGGCCAAGAGCACGCCAGTGCCCTGCGACACCGGCCCCATCCAGGCCGGTGCAGCGCCACCCGCCAGCCAAGCCACCGTGCCCACCACCACCGGCCCGGCAAACCAGTAGAAGCAGGACAAAGCCAAGGCACCGAACAGCAGTGCAACCCGGTAGGGGTTGGCAGGGGCAAACGCCACGGCCAAGCCATAGGCACCGGCAGACGCACAACAGCACAGCGCCAAGACCAGCAGGTACGGACCCGTTCCTTCAGCAGGGACGGGTCCCTGCACAAAGTAGCCCAAGATCAGCCCGGGCAGCAAGCCCATGAAGAGGCGTCGCTGGGCCGCGTGTTGCGGGTCTTCGTCGTAGATGTCGCTGAAGACCGCTGCCCTCGGGTTGAAGTCGTAGCAACTCTTTTGGCAGCCCACACATGGCTCGCAATAGCCGTTGCGCACCACAAACAAAGGCGCTTGACCGTAGGTTCTTTGGACCGGTGCTAACGGACAAAAGGTGCCGCACCACCCGCTGCGACCCTTGAACTGCACACCACCTGCAAAGGCCACCAGCAGCACCGCCGCCAGGCCCAAGCCGACCACCACAGGGCTGTGGTTGAGCAAGGGCGCGCGAAGCGCCACGGCCCCGACGAACAGAACCACACTGATGGCAAAGGCCCACCGCTTCAGCGCCGCTGGAAGGTCTTTTGCTCGGGCAAAACCCAGCAGCCTGGGCAGTTGGTTGACCGTGGCCATGGGGCAGACTTGGCGCCACAGCCCAGGGGCCACCACCAGCAAGGCGGGCAGAACGGGAATGGCCAAACCCCAGAGCAATTTCATGCCCAGCTCGGGCGCCCACCACAGCAGCGCTATCAACACCACCGTGACCGCCATCGCAGCTGTGCGCAGGGCCCACCACAGCCACAAAGGCAAGCGCGCTTCACGCTTGGTGAAGTTGCGAAAAAACTGGGTGGCGGCCTGCGGGTCCAAACCTGCGGGCTGAGCGGGGCCGCTGGGAAGAGGGCGAATCGGGATGTGGCGCATGCGCAAGTTCAATCCGCCGGCTGCAGACGTCGCAGTCGTGCGGCGACGTGCGCGCCCAGGTCACGCATCAGCTCCATCGCAACCCGCGGCTGCCAGGCCATGAGTTGCTGCAAGGCCTCAGGCGTGATGCGCAACAGTTCGGCCGGCCCGGCGGTGGTGACGGTGGCCGTTACGGCGCTGGGAGCACCGTCCAGAAAACTCATCAAGCCCAAGACCTCGCCCTCGCCCCGCACCACACGGGTAGAGCCCTGGCCGGTGACTTCCACCTGCCCACTGGCGATGAAGTGCAAGGCGCGATCGATCTGCATGGCCTTGAACAAGACGGCGCCCGCAGGAAACCGCCGGCGGGCGGCAAAACGGATCACATGCTCCCAGTCCTCTGCGCTCAACGCCGCCAGAATGGTTTGAGGCGGGTCGGCGACGGGCACCGCGGCGGCCACGGCTTGGGTCTGGTAGCTGAAAAAGTCGCTCATCTGTCTCTCCTGGTTCAGCACTGGAAAGGCTCGTCGCGGCCTGCGGTCGCCAGCCCTCAGCTTCCGGTCTTGACTGAGTTGATGCTCGTGGAAATGGGCTTCAGCGCTGCATGCGCTGATCTGGCAGCGGCTGCCAGCTGTTCTACCAGTTGCAGCAGGTCCTGCCCCTCCAGCGCCGATGCTGGAACACCCAATCCACGGGCCAAGGCCTGGGCCAACGCGGACACAGCTGGCAGGTTGGCCGCAGCCAAGTCCTGCCGCTGTGTAGCCTGTGGAGATGCAGGTGCCTGGGCCGAGGCAGCCTGCAGCACCGGCCCTGCAGCGGCCGGCTTGGGCGCAGCAACCACCTCTCGAATGCGCGTCAGGTCCAGACCCGAGTCCACCGAAGGCGGCGCGGCGCGCAGTATCTCGGTCAAACCTTGCTGTTCCTTGCCGCCGCCTCGGGCCAACATGGCGGCTGGATCACCACCGCGCTGCGGCGCCGTGGCATGCACACCCGGGCTTCGTGACCCACCCGAAACCGTCGCAGGAGCAGCGGGAGCGGCCGCTGGCCGTGGTGGCATGGGCGGGCCCGAAACCAAGACGTCAAACGGCCCCAGTTCCAGCCGGTCACCGTCCCGCAGCACGTGCTGCCCTGACAGACGTGCACTGGCGCCGTTGACAAACGTGCCGTTGGTGGACAGATCGGTCAACGTGGGGCCCCAGGGGCTGTCAACGATCTCGCAATGGTGGGCTGAAATGGCCAACGTGCGGTCGGCCAGCAGCCAGTCGCTGGCCGGGTCGCGCCCAATGGTGACCCTGAGCAATGGCTGCGGCAGGCGCCACTCAGCAACCGGCTTTTCTGCCAGCTCACTGCCTTTCACAATCTTCAGACTCCACATGGCTCAGGCCTCATTCGGTTTGCGGTCAACTCACCCATGATGCTGGGGAATGCAAGCAGCAGCCGCTATCCCTCCAAGGGGCGCCTTTGGCCCACCCCAATGCCCCTGCCGCCGTTCAAGCCAACTGTGCCAGCCGCTGGGAAGCCTGGTCGATGCTGATCTTCAATTCGGCATAGCTGTGGTGCACCTTGAACTGCGGAAACTGGGCCACGATGCCCGCTGGTGGGTGGATGAAAAACCCGGCGTCGGCAGCGCCCAACATGCCGGTGTCGTTGTAAGAGTCACCCGCCGCGATGACCTGGTAATTCAGGCCCTTGAGCGCCTGCACGGCGTGGAACTTCTGGTTGGGTTGCCGCAGCTTGTAGGCCGCTACAAAGCCTTCCGCATCCACCACCAGGCGGTGGCAAAACAGCGTGGGGCGGCCCAGCTGGGTCATCAAGGGAACGGCGAACTCATAAAACGTGTCCGACAGGATGATGACCTGGAAACGACTGCGCAAATCGTCCAGGAAGGCCTTGGCCCCTTCCATGGGCGCCATGCCGGCAATCACGTTCTGGATGTCGGCCAGCTTCAAGCCGTGTTGGCGCAGCAGGCCCAGCCGGTAACGCATGAGTTTGTCGTAATCGGGCTCATCGCGCGTGGTTCGGCTGAATTCTGCAATGCCAGTGCGCTGCGAAAACGCGATCCAGATTTCGGGAACCAACACACCTTCCAGATCGAGGCAGACGATTTGCATAGGGTCTTTCGTGAACAGACGCAAATCGTAGCCGGGAAGCAGGGCCGTTTTGGGCCCGTGTTTCATGATGCGTGGCATGGCCGCGATCATCAAACAAGCTCACATCAACCTCAGGCTTTAACGCCCGCTTTCGGTGCAGCAGCCGGATCGACAACAGCCGCTTTGGGTGCGCGCATCTTGTGCCACAGGTGCGGCAACAAGATGCGCAGCGGCATGCGCCGGTAGTGGTATCGAACCAAAAAGACCTGGGCGGCTGCGCCCTGGCGTCTTGAGCGGGCTTGGTCCGGTTCGGTGGGCATCAGGATCGTGCTCAGCAAAGGCAGCAGCCAAGCACGCCGTATTGGCCCAGTGCCCAAGGCTTTCAGGCGCTGCTGCGCTGCCGGCGGAATGGGCGTTTGAAGCCAGGTTTGTGCAAAGTGGCAGGCCAAGGCCAGGGGCTCCATCAGGCCCAGGCGCTGGGCGCGGTCGATCAAGCCGTCCCAGAAGAGAGGCTGGCCGCCAAAGTCACGCATCAAGCCGTCCAGGTCCACCAGATCGCGCACACGGTCCCTGACTTCAGAGTCGCCGAACAGGTGTGCCGCGCTGTGCAGAACCTGGTCCTGCGGGTGCAGCACCTTCCAGGCGGGCCAGCGGGAGTCTTGCAGCTGAGCCAACAGCAGATCGGCATCGACCACCGCATGCCCGATGGGCGGTAGGATGTTGTGGTGCAGGTCCAGTTCCAGGCCATGCAAGGCGTGGCGCATGGGTGGCACCTCGTGACTCCACTGGTGGTAGTACTGGCGATCGTGTTCGTCCAACTCGGTCTCAGCCCATCCAGCAGACATCAGGCGGCTCTGGGCGTCAGCGATGTGTTCGCGCGGAACCAGAATGTCCACGTCCGATGGCAGGCGGCCCGTGGCAATGGCCAGATCTTGGCCGATGTAGGCCGCGCCTTTGAGCAGAACCAGCGGGTAAGACACGTCGCCCAGATGCGCGGGCAGGCGATGCAGAGCCCACAGCAGGTGCCCGGTTCGCCAGCGCGAGTACTGCATTTCGCTGGCCAGGTGGCGTGCCACCGGTGCGGGAATCTGGGTCGACAAACCCGCGGCCTCGACGCTTTCGGCCAAGCGCCCCAAGAGGCGCAAGCGGCGCGCCAACCGCACCACGCGCTCCCATTCAGGCAGCGTCCAGTGCAAGGTGGTCTGGGGGTCGCGCAGTGCACCTAGCCAATGAAGGCTGGGAGGTACCGATGCAAGACTGCTCATTGGAAGGCCCCTCGCGATCGACGCGCCAAGACCTGCGCCGGGGACCTATTCGTCGCGATCACGGGGCCACTCCACCTGCCGCAGGTGCCGTCTGCAACAACCGTTCACGGCCCTGCGCCACCACGGCGGGCCATTCCCGCGCCAGCCGCGCCAGCGCGTCGTCAAGGTCGCTGTAAATCAGCTGCCAGGTCGGGCAGGCGCCGGCCACAGCCACGGCGGCCTTGAAGCCCGCAGCGCCCAGGGTCGCGTAGTTGAAGGCGTTGAAGGCCAACGCCGAAAAGGCCATTTGCGGCTGGATGGGCGTCAACTCGGTGGCATGCCCGGCTTGCCAGCGCGGCAGCACCACCGCGCCAGGCCAGGCATGTTGATGCCGCGCCAGGACTGCCTGCCGCGAAGGTGCCAGGTGCGCCACCTTGCCCTTGCGTGTCTTGGGAAACTCTGGGCCCAGTTCAGCATGCGAAGCGAAATTGCGGATGACCTGGATGGAGTCGTTCTTCAGCGCCGCCGGCTTGAGGGCTGGTCGAAAGCTGCCGCGTTGCAGGTCCAGAGCCCCAAACTCATCCGAGAGCAAACGCCAACCCGACAGGCTGAGGGCGGCAGTCAGCGTGCTTTTGCCCGACCCCGGCAATGCCGGCATGACCAGGCAGAAACCGTCCTTCTCCACCACGCCGGCGTGCAAGAGCAGCACGTTGTTGAAGCGGCGACCGATCAGGAAATTGGCGCCCCACTCCATCAGGGGTAGGGCGGTGTCGGCCGGAAAGGGCTCGAAAGGCTGCTCGGAATCGCTGCGGAAGATGGCCTGCGGCCACAGCCAGCGGCGCAGGCCCTGGCCAGGAACCAGGTCCACATGCAGATCGGTCCAAGGGGCGGCCGTTTGGAAACTGAAGTGGCGGTAGACCGAATGCAGCGCGGGGGCCAGGGACGGTACGTGGCTGCGCACGCGCATCATCGCCAAGCCCACGTCCAGATACAGGCCATCGCCGGCCAAGGCCGACTGCACGTCGCTCAGCAGGGTTTCTTGCAGCGCCTGGTCTGGCGCGATGGTCGCGGTCACACCGCCAATGTTGCCAGACCGGGTGGCTGCACGATCAGCCCGGCCTCGATCAGTACCGCCCACGAGCCGAGCAGCGTGGCTTCGATCTGGGCAACGTCCACTTCGAAGGTGGCAGCCAATTGGCGGCAGACTTCGTGAGTCGAGCGTGGGGTGTTCTCGTCCAACGCGTTCAGAACTTCAACGCTTTCGTCGTTGACCAAATGCGTCTCTCCCGAGAGCGCACTGAAAACAACCCAGCCTTCACCCAAGCGCTCTGTCAGCACGCCAGGGGCGCGCAAACAGAGGGTCACTACACGACGTCCTTGAAGGAATTCCAGCAGCTGGCGCCGACGTTGTAACCTGTGCCCGCATTGCCAACGCCTGTGACACTGCCCGTACCGTCAAAACGGACAATGGCGTACCTCGGAGTGGTGTAGTTCAGTGTGGCGCCTGGCGGCATGGTTGGGTTCGGCGCGCTCCATGCTGAGCCCGTAGGCACGCTTCCTGTGGTCTCGTCGATGAGCAACCAATTTCCCACCCCGGGAAAGTGACTGTTGCTCTGAGTGAACACGCTTTGCACCTGGGTTCCGTAGACATAGTACTTGCCATCAGTGGCCTTGTGCAATTGCACTCGGGTCCACGTGTCCAGACCACCAACCTTCGGTGTGGCGTTGGTCATGTCGGTCATGTTGCGGGCCAGGCAGCGCAGGTTCGAGGTGTTGGCAAACGCGTTGCCGCTGCAGACGGTCATGATGGCCGGCGCGGCAAAAACACCGCGAACCAGCTTGCGCCGAGCGGCCTGATTTGGCTTGGGCGATTCAACAGGGCTGTTCACAGAAGTCTCCTTGGGGCGCAATCACGGTCCGAGCACCGATTATCGTGGCAGGACAAGCATTGCCGACCCCCCCATGCCAGGGGGCTGGAGCCGGGCAGCCGCCATCAATGACTTATGCCCGCCAGTTCAGCCGCGCGCTACCTGGATCCATCGCTGGCTGGAACCCAGCACCCCCCCGATTTGTGGGGCGAGCAGCCCCCCCAAACCTGGCCTCAGGGCGATTTCCACAGCTCCTTCAGCCGCGCGTCCCGGCCACAAGCGGTGCGGTAGTAGTTGTAACGAACCGGGTTCTTCTTGTAGTAGTCCTGGTGGTAGCCCTCGGCTGGGTAAAACGGCCCGGCGGGCTCGATCGTGGTCACCACGGGCGCTGCAAAGGGCTTGCTCTTGTCCAGCGCGGCCTTGGAAGCTTGAGCCGCCGCCGCCTGCTGGGGCCCATGGGTGAAGATGGCCGTGCGGTAAGGGCTGCCCGAATCACAGAACTGGCGGTCCTTGGTGGTGGGGTCGATGGTGCGCCAGAACTTTTCCAGCAGCTGCTCGTAGCTGACCTTGCTGGGGTCGAAAACGATCTCGACGGCTTCTGCGTGGCCGGTCTGCTTGCTGGAGACCTGCTCGTAAGTGGGGTTGGCCACCGTGCCACCGATGTATCCGCTGGTGGTGCTGAGCACGCCCGAGACTTTGTCGAAGTCCGCCTCCACGCACCAGAAACACCCCCCGGCAAAGGTGGCCTTGGCCGTGCCCGCCGCCATGGGCGTGGCGGCGGGGGTCGCCTGACCTTGCGAAAAGGCCCCGCCGGCAGCCGCACCCAGCGCCACCAACGCGGCGGCGGCCAACCAAGCACCCCAGGGCTTGCGAGCCGACAGCGCCTTCATGCGGCCGCCGGCACAAAGCGCAGTGCCACCCCGTTGTTGCAATAGCGTTTGCCGGTCGGCCGTGGGCCGTCGCCGAACACGTGGCCTTGGTGGCCGCCGCAGCGGGCGCAGTGGTACTCGGTGCGCGGCAGGATCAGCTTGTAGTCGGTGCTGGTGCCCAAAGCGCCGGGCAGGAAGTCAAAGAAGCTGGGCCAGCCGGTGCCGCTGTCGTACTTGGCGGTGTGGGCAAACAGCGGCAGGTCGCAGCCAGCGCAGTGGTAGGTACCGGCACGCTTTTCGTTGTTCAGCGGGCTGGTGTGGGGCGGCTCGGTGCCTTCCTGGCGCAGCACACGGTAGGCCGCATCCGGCAGGCGTTTTTTCCATTCGGCCTCAGAGAGTTCGACCTTGTCGGCACGGGTCGGTGTCGATGCGGCCTGGGCGTTTGCGGCGGCGGCGCCACCCAGCCCCAGCGCTGAGAAGAGGTTGAGGAAGTTGCGGCGGGACATGGTGTGCTCCTGTTTCATGACCTTGGGTCGCAGCAGGCGCCGCTTTCTTTCACTCCGATGAACCCAGCGCGACGGGAACTTTTCTCGTTTTGCCGGCGCGCCAGACGGTGAGCGTCACGGTGTCGCCCGGTTGGCGGCGCTCCAGTTGGCTCAGCATCTCGTCCCAGTCGCCCACCGGCTCATCGTTGATGGCGGTGATCACGTCACCCGCCAGCACCTCACCCCGGTTGCCGCGGCGAAACGCTTGCAGGCCCGCTTTGGCCGCCGGTGTGTTGTTGCCAACCTGCACGATGGCCACACCCTTGGGCAGCTCCAGTGCGCGCTGCAGCTGCTGACTGCCCGAGGACACCCCCAACACCGGGCGCACAAAGCGCCCGTCCTTGATCAGCCTTGGCACGATGCGGTTGACCTCGTCGACCGGTATGGCAAAACCAATGCCGGCGCTGGCACCGCTGGGGCTGGCGATCTGGGTGTTGACGCCGATCAGCCGCCCGGCCGAGTCCAGCAGCGGGCCGCCCGAATTGCCCGGGTTGATGGCCGCATCAGTCTGAATCACGCCACGGATGGTGCGCTGGTTGAAGGACTCGATCTCTCGGTTGAGCGCGCTGACGATGCCAGTGGTCAAGGTCTGGTCCAGGCCAAAAGGGTTGCCGATGGCGTAGACCCGCTGCCCCACCAGCAGGTCTCGGCTGCTGCCCAGCACCAACGGGGGCAATTTGTCCTTGGGCGCTTCGATTTGCAGCACCGCCAGGTCGCGATCGGGAAAGGCACCAACCAGCTTGGCGTCAAAGGTCGTCTGGTCAGCCAGCGTCACGCGCGCGCTGTTGGCCCCCTGAATGACGTGGAAATTGGTGACGATGTGACCCGCGCTGTCCCACACAAAGCCCGTGCCGGTGCCCCGTGGCACCTGTTGCAGGTTGGGGCTGAACATGTCGCGCTGCACGCCCAGGCTGGTGATGTGCACCACCGATGCGGTGGTCTTCTTGAACAGCTCGATGTTGGCCAGTTCATCAGCCGCCAAGGGGCCACGCGGTGCGACCGTGCGTGGCACCGCATCGGCGCGACCCTGTGCCGTAGGCAGCAGCACAACCGCGCCAAGACCGGCAGCCACCAGCAAGGCCGAGGCCGCAGAAAACCACGGGCGGGCAAACAACATCTTCATCAGCAGACCTCACAACAGCTGGGGACCCGCGCTGAAAACTCCGCGCGCGCAGACTTACAGGTGCGGACGACGCTAGCAGATTCAAGCCAGTCCTTTCTCGTTTGAAGGAGCCGAACGCCCAACGATCACAGCCATCGCGCGCCCCCAGAGGCGCTGAGGTGCAGGACTCAACAAGCCGTCTTCCCCGCCGTGCTCACCGACAGCCGCATGCCAAAGGTGTCAATGAGCTGTGCCACCTGCGCCGATTCGGTGGCGATGGGCACATGCCCCAAGCCTGGCAGGACCCGCAGTTCGGCCTGGCCCAATCGGTGTGCCAGATCGCGGGCGCTCTGTGGGGGCACGATGCGGTCCTTGCACCCGTGGACCAACAGCGTGGGCAGCGTCAAGCGGGGCAAGGCATCGTCCGGTGGAAGGGTTTCACGGCACTTCAACAAGGTCACCGCATCGTCCACCTGCGCCCGGCTCAGGATCTGCAGCCCCCAGCGGCGCAATTCGGCGCTGCGTGTTTCGGGCAGGCAGTTGTCGACAAACCCACTCAAGGTGGCGGTGTAGTTGGACCGCAGGCTGGTGATGAAGGCGTCAGAAGCGCCCGGCAAGGTGCGCTGCCAGGCAGCGCCGACCAACACTTGGCCCATGAACCGGTCGGGTGCGCGTTGTACCGCTTGCAGAGCCACGCCAGCACCGGCCGACTCGGCCGCCAGCACGCAGGGGCCCACATTGAGGGCGTCGGCCACGGCCAGCAGGTCGTCGACCATGGCGTCCACCGTGATCGGCCCCTGCTGCGTGGTGGCGCCAGTGCCGCGGTGGTCGACGCTGACGCAGCGCCAATGCGGCAGGTGGCCAAACAGCGGGTGCCAGAGTTCACCGCTGCCTATCCAACCCCCAACGGCCAGCAGGGTCAGCGGACCCTGGCCAAAGCTCAGAACATGCAGGTGGGCGTCAAGGCGGGGGATGAACATGGTGGGGTTGCTGGAGCTGCGATGCCCCATTGCACCCGGGCTCTGCTGTCACTGCAACGGGGCAAAAGTCCCGATGGGCGTTGCGCCGGACCCTGGTTCAGCCTGCCGTGCTGGTGAAGGACGACCAGAGCCGCCCATGCATCGTGCTCAGGACACCACGTAAGCCGCGGCCCCCGTCGCGATCAGAGTGCCCTGGTCATTGACCAGCCGCATTTGCGTGCTTCCGATACGGGCACCCAGCCGTGTGGCCTCGGCCGTGGCCGTGAACTGCTGGCCCAGACCCTGACGCAGATAGTCCACCCGCAGGTCGATGGTGCCCATTTTGGAGAAACGCTGCATCACCTGCAGGGTGTTGTCGTGTGGATGGCGGTCTGCAATGCCCACCATCAGCGCCAGCCCGCCCATGGCGTCCAGCACCGCCGAGATCACGCCCCCGTGCAGCCGCCCGTAGCTGTAGTGGCCCACCAACTCGGGTTTCATGTCGATGGTGGCGCGCACGTCGCCCACTTTCACCGACGCGATCTTCAAGCCCAGCACCTGGTTGAAGGTGATCTTGCGCTCGAAGAGGTCGACCAAGGCGGCCTCCAGACGAAGCTGCTCTTCTGCACTTCGTGGAACCAAGGGGGCTGCTGTTGTCATGCCAAGGTGGCCGGCAGCCGCCCGATGCTGTGAACGAGACGGGCCGTTGGGCTGGAGGCGAGTGCCCGCATCACGCCAAGGCCGCCAAGCCCAGCCTGGCCCGCGCTTCGGCGGGCGACGCAATCTCGCGCCCCGCGCGCCTTGCGCAAGCGGCCAAGGCTTGAACCAACACACCGTTGCCCGTGGCACGTTCACCGCTCGGCAGGTAGAAGGTGTCCTCCAGCCCAGTGCGCAGGTTGCCGCCCAGGTCGGCGGTTTTCTGGTGCACTGGCCAAATCTCGGCGCGGCCAATCAAGGTGGACTGCCACACCGCGCCTTCGGGCGCATAACGCGGCAGCAGGGCCAACAGGTCGGCATCGCATGGCATGCCACTGGCCACGCCCATCACGAAGTTGACTTCGGGCACGCCGCTGAACATGCCCGCCTTCAGGTACATGGACACGCTGCGCAGGATGCCAACGTCGAAACACTCAAACTCCGGGTGCGTGCCGCAGGCTTCCATCACCTGCAGAAACTGCTGCACTTTGGCCACCGGGTTGTCAAAGACCATCGGCGGCCAGGCCCATTCGCCGTTGTCCTTGATCTTCAGGTAGTTCAGTGTGCCGGCGTTGCAGGCCGCAATTTCAGGCTTCACCCGCTCCAGACAGGCTTGGGGGCCGCTGATGTCTTTGCCCACCACGCCGGTGGTCAGGTTGATGATGACGCCAGGGCAGGCGGCGCGGATGGCGTCGCAAATGGACGCGGCCACATCCGGGTCCCAGCTGGGCATGTGGCCGTAGCCGGCTTCCTGGTTGCGCAGGTGCACATGCATGATGCTGGCACCGGCGTTGAAGGCGTCGCGTGCCTCGGCCGCCATCTGCGCCGGTTTCACCGGCACCGGGTGCTGCTGCGGGTTGGTCAGCACGCCGGTGAGCGCGCAAGTGAGGATGGCTTTGTCGGTATTCATGCACTGAGCTCCAATTCGACCAACACGGCGCCCGCGGCCACCGTGTCTTTGGCCTTGACGTTGACGGCCTTGACGGTGCCCGCTGCGGCGGCGTTCAACCACATTTCCATCTTCATGGCTTCGACGCAGACCAGCGGCTGACCGGCAGCCACGCTGTCGCCCGGCTGCACCGCCACTTGCGCCACCACGCCCGCCACTGGCGCGCGAGCACGACTCGGGTCGGCAGCCGTGTCGTTGGCGGGGTAGCTCGACGGTTCTTCGAAGCTGAAAACGGCACCTTGCAGGCTCAGGTGCAGCACAGCGCCGTCTGCCAAGGCCGTGACGCGCCGCTGCACACCGTCGATGAACACGCGGGCCTGCTGGCCGTTCCACGACAGCACCTGCACGGCCGCATCGGGCGCACGCTGGCTGCGTTTTTCTCCCTGGCAAACCAGCACCACGTCAAACGCCGCCACGCTGTTCGGCCGCAAGGCGCCCTGCCCCGCCACCAAGGCGGCGGCGATGCGCCAGGCGTCTTCGGGCGGCGTGGGTCGCTGCAGCAGTGGTTCGCCACTGGCGGCCCATTCGTCCAGCCGAGTGGTGGTCAACTGTGCAGCCGCGAACTGCGGGTGGTTGACCAAGTCGCGCAAAAAGCGCCCGTTGTTGCGCAGGCCGAGCAAGGGCACCTCGTCCAAGGCGCGGGTCAGGCGGCGCACGACGTCAGCTCTGTCCACCCCATGGGCGATGAATTTGGCCACCATCGCGTCGTAGTAAGGCGTGACCTCACCGCCTTCGCTCAGGCCGTGGTCAATGCGAATGCTGCTGTGCTGTGGTTGCCAGCCCAGCACTTGGCCGGTTTGCGGCTTCCAGCCGTCGTAGGGGTCTTCGGCGTACAGGCGGGCTTCGATAGCGTGGCCGGTGAAGGTGATCTGGTCCTGGGTCAAAGGCAAAGGCTGACCAGCTGCCACGCGCAGCTGCCATTCCACCAGGTCCAGGCCAGTGATGCACTCGGTGACCGGGTGTTCGACCTGCAGCCGGGTGTTCATCTCCAGGAAGTAGTGGTTCATCTGCGCGTCAACGATGAACTCCACCGTGCCTGCACCGCGGTAGCCCACCGCCAAAGCTGCGGCCACGGCGTCGCGCCCCATCGCAGCGCGCATCGCGGGGCTGACCACCGGCGAAGGCGCCTCTTCAATCACCTTCTGCCGCCGCCGCTGTGCCGTGCAGTCGCGTTCGCCCAGGTGCACCGCGTGGCCATGGGCGTCGGCGAAGACCTGGATTTCGATGTGGCGGCCGTGGTCGATCAGCTTTTCCAGCATCAAGGTACCGTCGCCAAAGGCGCTGCTGGCTTCGCGGCGGGCGCCAGCCAGGGCTTCTGGCAGCTCTGCCAGGTCACGCACCAGGCGCATGCCGCGCCCACCGCCGCCAGCCACCGCCTTGACCAACAGCGGCAGACCCAGTTGCTGGGCTTGCGCCAACAGCGTGACGTCGTCTTGCGCTTCGCCCAGGTAACCCGGCGCGCACGGCACCCCGGCTTCGATCATGCGGCGCTTGGCCAAAGCCTTGTCGCCCATGGCGCGGATGGCCGAAGGCGGCGGGCCGATGAAGACCAAGCCCGCGTCTTCAACGGCCTGGGCAAAGTCGGAGCGCTCTGACAAAAAGCCGTAGCCTGGGTGTACAGCGTCTGCACCTGTCACTTGAGCGGCGTGCAACAGCGCGGCGATGTTCAGATAGGACTCGGCCGCCGGCGCCGGGCCAATGCGCACGGCCTCGTCGGCCTGCTGCACGTGGGGCGCGTGGGCGTCGGCGTCGCTGTAGACCGCCACCGTGCGGTAGCCCAGGCGATGCGCCGTGCGCATCACCCTGCACGCGATCTCCCCTCGGTTGGCGATCAGGATCTTGTGGAAGCTCAAGGGGTGGCTCCTGGGCACCACGTGGCTTTGCGCTTTTGCAAGAAAGCTGTCGTGCCTTCCAGACCCTCTGGGCCCAGCGCCGCTGCTGAAAATACCTGCGCCGCCTCTTGCACCAGTGAGGCCGGCGACTGAAACCGCGCCTTGGCGATCAAGGCCTTGGTGGCCGCCACCGCGCCGGGCGCGCACTGCAAGATATCGAACAGCACCTGGGCCAAGGCAGCATCCAGCGCAGCACCGGTATGCACGCCATGCACCAGACGCAAGGCCAGCGCTTCGGCCGCGTTCAACCGCCCACCGGTCACCGCCAGCCGTTTGGCCTCGGCGTAACCCAGTCGCTCCACCAGAAAGGGGCCAATCTGCGCCGGCACCACACCCAAGCCGGTCTCGGGCAATCGGAAGCTGGCGGTCTCGCTGGCCAGCGTCACGTCGGCCACACAAGCCAGGCCAAATCCGCCGCCCATGCAGCTGCCTTCGACCACGGCCACGGTGGCGATGCCGGTCTGCGCAAAGGCCACACACAGTTCGCCAAAAGCGGCGTTGGTCTCCACCAGCGCATTGGGGTTGTCGACCAGCTTCATGCGCGCCCCGGCCATGTCGGACAGGTCGGCACCCGCGCTGAAATGCCCGCCAGCGCCGCGCAGCACGATGACCCGCGTGTCGGCGCGCATTTCGGCTTGGCCCAGCACGGTGCGCAATTCGCGCACCATGGCCAGCGACATGGCGTTGCGCACCTGAGGCCGGTTGAGAGTGATGTGCAGCACACCGCCGCGATGGCCGTCGCGGCGCAGAGCCAAGGTCTTGAATTCGGCCAACTCGACACTCATGGGCTTCCCCTGCTGGCCCGAATCAAGCCGCGGTCTTGTTCTTCAGCGTGCCTTCGAGCTTGCAGATGATGCCCAGCATCACCTCGTCGGCGCCGCCGCCAATGCTGATCAAGCGCGAGTCGCGGTAGGCCTGCGAGATGGGGTTGTCGGCCGTGAAGCCCATGCCACCCCAGTACTGCAGGCAGGAGTCAGTGACCTCACGGCTCAAGCGGCCGCACTTGAGCTTGGCCATGCTGGCCAGCTTGGTCACGTCCTTGCCGCCGATGTACATCTCCACCGCGCGGTAGGTCAGCGCACGCAGCGCCTCGACTTCGGTGCGCAGTTCGGCCAGGCGGTAATGCACCACCTGGTTGTCCAGGATGCTTTGCCCAAAGGCCTTGCGCTCGCGGGTGTAGACGATGGTCTGGTCGATCAGCCGGTCCAGGCTGCGCAGGCTGCCGGCGGCGCCCCACAGGCGCTCTTCCTGGAACTGCAGCATCTGGAACATGAAGCCCATGCCCTCCTGGCCGATGACGTTACGCTTGGGTACCCGCACGTTGTCGAAAAACAGCTGCGCGGTGTCGGAGCTGTGCATGCCGATCTTGTGGATCTTCTGGCGCGTGATGCCGGGTGTGTTCATCGGCACCACGATCAGGCTCTTGTTCTTGTGCGCCGGGCCTTCGGAGGTGTTGGCCAGCAGGCAGCACCAGTCGGCCTGCATGCCGTTGGTGATCCACATCTTGGTGCCGTTGATGACGTAGTCGTCACCATCGCTCTTGGCCGTGGTCTTGATCGACGCCACGTCACTGCCACCGCCTGGTTCGCTCACGCCCAGGCAGGACACCACATCGCCAGCGATGGTGGGCACCAGGAATTCTTTGCGCAGTTCGTCGCTGCCAAAGCGCGCCAACGCCGGCGTGGCCATGTCGGTGTGCACGCCAATGGCCATCGGCACGCCGCCGCAGTTGCATTGGCCCAGGGCTTCGGCCATCACCATGCTGTAGGAAAAGTCCAAGCCCGAGCCTCCGTATTCCTCGGGGTACTTCAAACCCAGCAGGCCCAGGTTGCCGAGCTTCTTGAAGACCTCGTGCGCGGGGAACTGGCCCTTGGCTTCCCATTCGGGCACAAAGGGGTTGATTTCCTTGTCGCAGAACTTGATGACGGTGTCTTCGAGCTGGCGGTGTTCAAGCGTGAATTTCATGGTCGGCTTTCTCAGGACATTCTCAGAATCGGGCGACACCAAAGGTGTTGGATCGCAGGGTTCGGTGTTCAGCTTCCCGCGCCAGTGCCAGGCACAGGCCCAGCACGCGGCGCGTGTCGCGCGGGTCTATCACGCCGTCGTCCCACAGGCGGGCGGTGCCAAACAGCACATGGCTTTCGGCGTCCAGGCGGTTGCGCAGCGCGTCGCTCATGGCGGCCAGCGCTTCGTCGTTGGCGGGCAGTCCCATGCGTTCAATCTTGGCGCGGTTCAGGATGTCCATCACCTTGGCCGCTTGCGCGCCGCCCATCACCGCGGTGCGCGCACTGGGCCAGCTGAAGATGAAGCGAGGGTCAAAACCGCGGCCGCACATGCCGTAGTTGCCGGCACCATAACTGCCGCCCAGCACGATGGTGAACTTGGGCACCCGCGCATTGGCCACCGCCTGGATCATCTTGCTGCCGTGCTTGATGGCGCCGGCCTGTTCGGCCGCCTTGCCCACCATGTAGCCGGTGGTGTTTTGCAAAAAGACCAGCGGGGTGCCGCTTTGGTCGCACAACTGGATGAATTGCGCGGCCTTGGTGCTGCCAGCCGGTTGGATGGGGCCGTTGTTGCCGATGATGCCCACGGCGTGACCGTGCAAGCGGGCGTGGCCACAGACGGTGTCGGCGGCAAAGGCGGCTTTGAACTCGAGAAAGTCGGAACCGTCAACCAGGCGGGCGATGACCTCGCGCACGTCATAAGGCTCACGCTCGTCGGCGGGTACGACGCCCATCAGTTCTTCGGCGGCAAACAGTGGCTCGGGTGCGTCCACGGCTGCGGGCACCGTGTCCCAGGGCAGTTTGTCCAGCAAGTCACGCGCCACCGCAACGGCGTGAGCGTCGTTCTCGGTGAGGTACTCGCCCAGACCCGTGATTTCGGCATGCATCTGCGCACCGCCCAGCTCTTCTTCGCTCGCGTCTTCGCCAATCGCTGCTTTGACCAGCGGCGGGCCCGCCAGGAAGATGCTGCTGCGGCCTTTGACCAGCACCACGTAGTCGCTCAAGCCCGGCAGGTAAGCGCCGCCAGCGGTGGACGAGCCGTGCACCACGGCAATCTGTGGAATGCCGGCAGCTGACAAGCGCGCCTGGTTGGCAAACGTGCGGCCGCCGTCAACGAAGATTTCAGCCTGGTACATCAGGTTGGCGCCACCGCTTTCGACCAAGGCAATCAAGGGCAACTTGTTTTGTGCCGCCAGCTCTTGCGCCCGCAATGCCTTCTTCAAGCCCATGGGCGCCACGGTGCCGCCCTTGACCGCGCTGTCGCTGGCGCTGATCAGCACCCGCTTGCCCGCCACCACGCCGATGCCGACGATGCTGCCACCGCCCATGACGCTCTTTTTGCCGTCGTCATCGTGCATGCCCAGACCCGCCAAAGGGCTGAGTTCCAAGAACTGCGTGCCACGGTCCAACAGGCGGGCCACGCGTTCACGCGGCAGCAACTGCCCGCGCTTTTCGAACTTGTCGCGCTTGCTGGCGCTCTCCTCCACCACCTTGGCTTGCAGTGCCTGCACCTCTGCCAGGCGCGCCTGCATGCGCGCGGCGTTGGCCTCAAAGCCTTTTGATCGCGGGTCGAGCAGCGAAGACAGTTTGGGCATTACTTCAGCGCCTCGGGCGTCACCGCGCGGTGAAAACCGTCAAACGGCACCGAACGCGACTCCTGGCCCAGCGGAAAGATCTCACTGCCCAGCGAAGCCGCACCGTCGATCTGAACCGTCACACCGGTGATGAAGCTGGCGGCCGGCGAGAGCAAAAAGACGATGGCGCCGCTGACCTCGGCTTCGACACCCATGCGTTTGAGCGGCACGTGGTTTTTCAGCTTGGGGATGAAGGCCCGCATGGCGCCACCGTAAGTGTCCATGCCACTGCTGGCAATCCAACCCGGTGCCACCGCATTGACCCGCACGCCGGCGTGCGCCCACTCGAAGGCCGCCGTCATGGTCAGGTTGCTCATGCCCGAACGCGCCGCGCCGCTGTGGCCCATGCCGGGCATGCCGTTGCGGAAGTCGGCGGTCATGTTCACCACCGCGCCGCCGTGGGCTTGCATGCACTGGTTGAACAACTCGCGCATCATCAAAAAGCCGCCGGTGAGGTTGTTGGCCACCACCGCGTCAAAACCCTTTTTGCTGATGGCCAACAGCGGCGCCGGGAACTGGCCACCGGCGTTGTTGACCAGCCCCGCTACTGGGCCATGCGCCGCAATGACGGCCGCGACGCCGGCCTTCACGGCTTCTTCGTCGCGGATGTCAAAGGCTGCCGTGTGGCAGACCCCGCCGTCGGCCACGATCTCGGCGGCCACCGTATCGAGCTTGGCTTGTGTGCGGCCGCTGATCACCACCGTGGCGCCCAGGCTGGCCAGCTCATGCGCCACACAGCGACCAATGCCGCTACCACCCCCGGTGACCCAATGCACCTGGCCAGCAAAGAGGCCGGGGCGGAAGACGCTGGCGTAGCGGTGGGCAGGGGCTGGTGGCATGGTGACGGAGTTTGGGGTGGCGGGCGGCAGGGACAGGAGCAAAACTGCATCTGCGATCCAGCCGTGCAGACTGCGCAGCCCGCATTAGGCTTCAGGGTGACGTTAACGTCAACCTGACAACGCATGGGTGATTACCCGAATCAAAACGGAAGCGCTCGCCGCTACGATGCCAGCCATTCGCGTTTTCCTTTTCGGCATTCACGCCTTGACCTTGATTCACACAGGACACCTCCAACCATGGACATGCAAGCCTGCACCGAAGCCCTGCGCAGCAAGATGGGCGCCAGCAGCGGCCTGAACGCCACTTTGAAGTTCGACTGCGGCGCCGACGGCGTGGTCGTGCTGGACGGCAAGAGCGTGCCCAACACCGTGAGCAACGTCGACAGCGAGACCGACTGCACGGTGGCCATCACCTTGGAAAATCTGGCCGCGCTGTTGACCGGTGACCTGGAACCCGCCACCGGCTTCATGATGGGCAAGTTCAAGGTCAGCGGCGACATGAGCGTGGCCATGAAGCTTCAGCGCGTGGTCTAGGCGTGCTGCAAGCCGTCGCCCGCAAGAAGGCCACTGCCTCAGCACAAGAGGTGGTGGATTCGCACCGCGACGAAGACACCGGCGAGCTCTTTGGGATCACCGAGCTGTGCACCGAGTTCGGTATCACGCTGCGCAGCATCCGCTTCTACGAAGACAAAGGCCTGCTCAGCCCACGCCGCATCAACGGCACGCGGGTCTACACGCGGCGCGACCGCGCCCGGCTGGCGCTGATCCTGCGCAGCAAGGCCATTGGCGCCAGCCTGGCCGAGATCAAGCACTACCTGGACATGTACGGCGCGCACGGCGAAGGCCGCACGCAGCAGCTGAAATTTGTGCTGGAGCGCACCGACAAAGCCATCGTCGAACTGGAAACCAAGCGCGCGCACATCGAGGCCTCACTGGCCGAACTGCGCGTCATCAACGCCACGGTGCGCAAGCACCTGCTGGACAGATAAGGAGCAACCATGGGCCACGCCTACATCTTTGATCACGTTCGCACACCGCGCGGCAAAGGCAAGAAAGACGGCAGCCTGCACCAGGCCAGCCCGGTCTGGCTGCTGAGCACGCTGCTCAGGGCCATGCAGCAGCGCCTGGACCTGAACACCGCGCTGGTGGACGACGTGGTGCTGGGCTGCGTGACACCCGTGGGCGAACAAGGTGCAGACATCGCACGCACCGCGGTGCTGGACGCCGACTGGGCACAGACTGTGGCGGGTGTCACACAGAGCCGCTTTTGCGCGTCTGGCCTGGAAAGCGTGAACCTGGCTGCCGCGAAAGTGGCCAGCGGCTTTGAAGACCTGGTGGTGGGCGGCGGCGTGGAGAGCATGAGCCGCTGGCCCATGGGCAGCGACGGTGGTGCCTGGTTCATGGACCCGCGCATCAACCAGAAACTGGGCTTTGTGCCGCAGGGCGTGGGCGCGGACCTGATCGCCACACTCGAAGGCTGGGGCCGCTCTGACGTCGACAGCTTTGCGCTGGGCTCGCACCGCAAGGCCGCGGCCGCACGCGCCGCCGGCCACTTTGCCAAAAGCGTGGTGCCGGTGCGCGACATCGCCGGCCTCTTGATGTTGGACCGCGACGAAACGATTCGCGAAAATGCCACCGCTGAGGCCATGGCCAAGCTGGAAGCCAGCTTTGCGATGATGGGCGCGATGGGTTTTGACGCCACCGCGCTGCGCAAGTACACCACGGTGGAACAGATCCAGCACATGCACCACGCTGGCAACAGCAGCGGCATCGTTGACGGCGCGGCGCTGATGCTGATGGGCAGCGCTGAAGGTGGTGTCAAGGCCGGCCTGAAACCCCGCGCCCGCATCCGCGCTGCGGCCGTCATCGGCAGCGAGCCCACCATCATGCTCACCGGCCCCACACCGGCCTGCCGCAAGGCGCTGTCCAAAGCCGGCATGCAGGCCAGCGACATCGACCTGTGGGAAATCAACGAAGCCTTTGCGGTGGTGCCGATGAAAACGGCGCGCGACTTGGGCGTGTCACTCGACCGCGTCAACGTCAACGGCGGCGCCATCGCCATGGGCCACCCGCTGGGCGCCACGGGTTGCATCATCCTGGGCACGCTGCTGGACGAGCTGGAGCGCCGCAACCTCAGCACCGGCTGCGCCACCCTTTGTGTGGGCGGCGGCATGGGCATCGCCACCATCATTGAGCGAGTCTGAACATGACAAACGCTGTGAACCTGACCTTGGGCGACGACGGCATCCTCGTCGCCACCATGGACCTGCCCGGCCGCCCGATGAACGTCGTGGGTGACGTGCTGATGGAAGGCATTGCCGCCGCAGTCGCGCGCTTGGCCGAACCGGGCGTGAAGGGCCTGATCCTGACCTCGGCCAAAGCCGACTTTTGCGCCGGTGGCGACCTGGACCGCATGTCCAAATGGTCGACCCCCGAAGAGCCTTTTGAAGCCAGCATGGCGATGAAGAAGGTGCTGCGCCAGCTGGAGCTGCAAGGCAAACCGGTCGTGGCCGCCATCAATGGCCACGCATTGGGCGGCGGGCTGGAACTGGCCCTGGGCTGCCATGCCCGTTTGGCCATTGACGACCCGCGGCTGAAGATCGGCCAGCCCGAAGTCAAG
>JAYTVT010000048.1:0-70150 GCA_043743835.1 Betaproteobacteria bacterium | reverse complement strand
GCCTGGCGAAGGCCGGGGCCTCTGGCCCCGGCGCAGCGGGATGGGCGGCGCGCCGAAGGCGCGCATCAAGAACTGACTTGCCGCAGCCTGTTTGAACGTAACGAACGCAGTGAGTGCAGTGAGTTCTGCGGCACGCCCATCGCGCGAGCACCGGAGGGCAGTCGGCGAAGCTGACCGACACAGCATGAGCCCACACAGGGTACCGCCTGCCGCGACGCGCTGATGCAGGATCGTCGAACGACCGCAATGCGCCGCAAGCCGCAATTGCGCACGCACCATTAGGTTGGACGGAGCACCCCCCGTCCCGCACTTTCGTGAAGAAACTGCAAGGGGCGCGGGAAGATCGGCGATGGGTGACTCAAGTCTGACTCGCGGCGAGCCGACAACCAGCCAGAATCCCATCCCATGTGCAGACTCGCCGCCTACCTCGGTGAACCGCTTTTCCTGGAAGAGCTGATCGCCAAACCCCGCCACAGCCTGATGCGGCAGTCGCTGCGCGCCGAAGAGGCCAAGGTGGTGACCAATGGCGACGGCTTTGGCATCGGCTGGTATGGCGACCGCGCTGAACCTGGCGTGTACCGCGAGGTGATGCCGGCCTGGAGCGACGACAACCTGTTGGCGCTGTCGCAAACGCTGTCATCGCGCTTGTTCTTTGCCCATGTGCGCGCCGCCACGGCGGGCGGCATTGCACGGCAAAACTGCCATCCCTTCCGCCATGGTCGGTTTCTGTTCATGCACAACGGCCAGATCGGGGGCTACGGGCAACTGCGGCGCACGCTGGAAAGCCAGCTGCCCGACGACCTGTATGCCGAGCGCCGCGGCGCCACCGACTCCGAGTTGCTGTTTCTGCTGGCCTTGGCCCGCATTCAAGCGGGCACAGCGGTTGATGAAGCCATGACCTCGGTACTCGACGAAACCATGGCGCTGATGCGCGAACGTGGCGTTGACGCCCCCTTGCGCTTTGCCGCCGTGCTGGCCGATGGCGAGCAACTGCACGCCTTTCGCATCAGCAGTGACCACAAAGCACCGACGCTCTACCTGCGCCGCTGCGAGACCGGCACCATCATCGCCAGCGAGCCGCTGTGCGAAGACGAACCGGGGTGGCAGATGCTGCCCGACGGTGCGGTGGTTTCGGTGCAGGCCGGGCACAACCAGGTGCGTGTGCACCCTAAGGTGGCAGCTTTCGCCTGAGCGTCCTGACGCGGGGCGGTGCCTCGGACCCTGGGGCATCTCGACATCAGGTTTGGTTGGCTTTGACGGCAGTGCGGCGCCAGCGCTGCACCGCCAAGGCCAGCGCACCAGCCACCACACCCCAGAAGGCCGCGCCCACGCCCCACAAGGTCAAGCCGCTGGCGCTGACCACAAAGGTGATCAACGCAGGCTCGCGCTGTGCTTCATCCTTCATCGCAGTGGCCAGACCCGAGCCAATGGTGCCCAGCAGCGCCAGGCCAGCCACCGCCAGCACCAGCTCTTTCGGAAACGCGGCGATCAGCGCCACCACCGCGCCGGCCAGCAAACCGGTGACGATGTAGAACACACCCGCCGCTGCACTGGCCACCCAGCGCCGTGATGGGTCTTCGTGGGCCTCGCGCCCCATGCAAATGGCCGCAGTGATGGCCGCCAGGTTCAGTGCATAGCCACCAAACGGCGCCAACAGAAGCGACGCCACACCGGTGGTGGTGATGACCGGCGACACCGGTGTGTCAAAGCCCGCCCCGCGCTGCGCGGCCACACCGGGCAGGTTCTGCGAAGCCATGGTCACCACAAACAGCGGCAGCGCGATACTGATGATGGCTGCCCAGCTGAAACTGGGCATCGTGAAGACGGGCATGGCCAGTTGCCAAGTCACCGCTCCCAACTGCAATTGCCCTTTGAAGGCCACCACCGCCACACCGGCCACCAGCACCGAAGGCACCGCATAACGTGGCCACAGGCGCTTGCCCAAGAGGTACACCACAAACATCACCGCCACCAGCGTGGTGGCCTTTTGCATGGCGGCAAAAGCGTCGAAGGCAAAGCGCGCCAGCACGCCGGCGAGCAGCGCGGCTGCCAGAGCCTGCGGGATGCGGTCCATCACCCGTGCAAACCAGCCGGTGGCACCGGCCAGCACGATCAACACCGCGCAGACCATGAAGGCGCCCACCGCTTGGTCCATGGGTATGCCCACGCCGGCCGTCACCAGCAGCGCCGCACCGGGTGTGGACCAGGCCGTGAGCACCGGCTGGCGGTACCAAAGGCTCAGGCCCAGGCTGGTCAGCCCCATGCCCAGGCCCAGAGCCCAGATCCACGAAGCCGTTTGCGCCGGTGTTGCACCCAAGGCCGCGGCAGCTTGAAAGACGATGACCACCGAGCTGGTGAAACCCACCAGCACCGCGACAAAACCGGCCACGACGGCCGAGACTGAAAGGGACTTCAACATGCGCTGAAGCATAAGGCGAGGTCCGGGTTTCCACGGGCCATGGGGAGCGATGGAGCCGGGCGTGACGGGGCTACGATGGTTGCAAGCCATCCACGACCGCCCCTGCCCAGGGCGTGGCGGTCCATCAAACCCAGGAGACTTTATGCAACGCTTGTCCTATCAAGCCAAAACCGCCCGCGCGCTGGCGCTTCCGCTGGCCCTGCTCACTGCACTGGCGGCGCCCGCCCAGGCCCAGGAAGCCGGCCAGCTGAACATCATCTGCTCGGTGCAGGCCGAGTGGTGCAACCTGATCCAGACCGTCTACGCGCGCAGCACCGGCGTCAAGGTCAACATGTCGCTCAAAGGTTCGGGCGAGGCTCTGGCGCAGTTGATTGCCGAGAAAGCCAACCCCAAGACCGACATCTGGTTTGGCGGCACGGGTGACCCGCACCTGCAGGCCGGCGAGCAGGGCCTGTCGCTGGAGTACAAGAGCCCGGTACTGCCGCAGCTGCACGCCTGGGCCCAGCAGCAGGCCCAGCAAAGTGGCTACAAGACGGTGGGCATCTACAGCGGCCCGCTGGGCTTTGGCTACAACACCGAACTCATCGCCAAGAAAAAGCTGAAGGTGCCGCAAACCTGGGCCGACCTGCTCAACCCTGCGCTGAAGGGCGAAATTCAGGTGGCCAACCCGGCCAGCAGCGGCACCGCCTACACCATGGTGGCCACGCTGGTGCAGCTGATGGGTGAAGACAAGGCCTTTGAATACATGAAGGCGCTGCACAAGAACATCGCCACCTACACCCGCAGCGGCACCGGCCCGATCAAGGCCGCTGCCCGCGGCGAAACCACCATCAGCATCAGCTTTGTGCACGACGGCCCGGGTGAGGCCATGCAGGGCTTTCCGGTGGCCACCATCACGCCATCTGACGGCACCGGCGCCGAGATTGGCTCGATGAGCATCATCAAGGGCGCGCGCAACCTGGACGCGGCCAAGAAGTTCTACGACTGGGCGCTGAGCCCGCAGGCGCAGCAGTTTGGCGCCGCCGCCAAGCAATTCCAGCTGCCCAGCAACAAGGCCACCCCGGTGGACCCGCGCGTGCCCGACTTCAAGAAGATCAAGTTCATCAACTACGACTACGCCAAGTACGGCGCCAGCGCCGAGCGCAAGCGCTTGATCTCGAAGTGGGAAAAAGACGTGAACTCACTGCCACGTTGATGCCCTGTCCACATCCCAGGACGAGAGCACCATGAACCGCGGCCAGCAACGCGCGCAAAGGGTGCTGCTGGGCTGGCTGGTGCTGGGGATGGCCGCCTTTGCGTTGCTGCCCTGGTACTTTCCGCAAAACCTGTCGCTGCTGAAGTCGCTGCCCGGCATCTTTGGTGGCAGTGAAACCGCCAGCGGCCTGGTGCACGCGCTGCAGCACGGTCGGCCCTGGTTGTGGGTGGGCTTGGGCGGGCTGGCGCTGTGCGCGGTGGGCTGGCGCATGGCCGCTGGCCGAGGCCAAGGCTGGGCCTTGGTGGCAGGCGGAACAGTGGGTCTGCTGGGCGTTGTCGGCGGCGGTTTTGCCATTGGCGCCACGGGCTGGTCATTCGCCGTTCTGGGCGCGCTTTTTGGGGACCTGCCGCAGGGCCAGTTTGGCATCGGCCTGGGCGGTGCGTTGTTGCTCCTGGCGCTGCTGATGCTGCTGGGCGCGGGCATTGCGCGGCTGGGTTTCTTTCGCGGCGACTTCTTCATCGCCGGTGCCGTGGTGTTGTGCAGCGCCATGTTGCTGCTGTTCGTGGCACTGCCCGTGGGCAAGAGCCTGCTGGGCGCGTTCCTGACCGAAGACGGCGCGTTTTCCATCGGCGCCTTGGGCGAGCGCCTGGGCCATGAACGTGTCTGGGGACTGGGATGCTTGGCCGGCGGCGCGCGCTGCGGCGTGGCCTGGAACACGCTGTTTCTGGGGCTGCTCACAGCAGCCGGCACCACCTTTTTGGGCACGCTGATTGCGCTCTACGCCGAGCGCGGCAACCGCCGCCTGAGCAAGCCGCTGAACGTGCTGGCGCTGCTGCCCATCATCACGCCACCTTTTGTGGTGGGCCTGGGTTTGATCCTGCTGTTTGGCCGCGCCGGGTTGGTCAACCAGTTTCTGGAGTGGGCCTTTGGCATACCGCCCACCCGCTGGTTTTATGGCCTGTTTGGGGTGTGGCTGGCGCAGATGTTTGCCTTCACGCCCATCGCCTTCATGATCATGCGCGGCGTGGTGCAGGGCATTTCGCCCAGCCTGGAAGAAGCGGCGCAAACCTTGCGCGCCAGCCGTGTGCGCACCTTCATGACGGTGACGCTGCCGCTGCTGAAACCCGGCCTTGCGAATGCATTCTTGGTCGGCTTCATCGAGAGCATGGCCGACTTTGGCAACCCCATCGTGGTGGGCGGGCAATACGCGGTGCTGTCGACCGACATCTTCTTTGCCATCGTCGGCGCGCAGTACGACCAGGGCCGTGCGGCCAGCTTGGCGCTGATCCTGACCGGCTTTGCATTGACGGTCTTCTTCATTCAGCAGCGTGTGCTGGGCCGCACCAGCTACACCACGGTGTCGGGCAAGGGCGACGCCGGCGTGGCCATGCCTCTGCCCGACCGCGTGCGCAAGCTGTGTCTGGGCGTGGCCGGGCCTTGGCTGGCCTTCACGCTGGTGGTCTATCTGTTTGCCTTCATCGGCGGTTTTGTGCAGACCTGGGGCCGCGACTACACGCCGACGTTCAAGCACTTCATCACCGCCTTTGACCTGCAGTGGGGCCAGCACGGCCTGGTCTGGGCCGGCACGGCGTGGAATTCGCTGTTCACCACGCTGAAGCTGGCGGCCATTGCGGCGCCCATCTGTTCGGTGCTGGGCCTGCTGATCAGTTGGCTGTTGGCGCGGACGCAGTTTGCGGGGCAAAAGCTGTTTGAATTTAGCGCGCTGCTGGCCTTTGCCATCCCTGGCACGGTGCTGGGCGTGAGCTACATCCTGGCCTTCAATGTGCCGCCGTTTGAATTGACGGGCACCGGTTTGATCATCGTGCTGTGCTTCATCTTCAGAAACCTGCCGGTGGGCGTGCGCGCCGGCACCGCCAGCTTCAAGCAGCTGGACAAGAGCCTGGACGAGGCCAGCACCATGCTGCGCGCCAGCACCGGCACCACACTGCGCCGGGTGGTGTTGCCGCTGCTCAAACCCGCGCTGGTGGCGGCGCTGGTCTACAGCTTTGTGCGCAGCATGACCACGGTGTCGGCGGTGATCTTCTTGGTGACGGCGGAGAACGAATTGGCCACCACCTACATCATTGGCCGCGTGGGCAATGGTGACTATGGCGTGGCGCTGGCCTACTGCACGGTGTTGATCGTGCTGATGTCGCTGGCCACAGCCTTGATCCAGTTCCTGGTGGGCGAGCGCAAGCTGGGCCGCAGAAAGACAAGCACATGAGCAGCACCCTATGAGCAGCGCAGGCATTGAATTCCGGCAGGTGACCAAACGCTATGGCGGCAGCGACTCGCCGCTGGTGGTCAAGGGCATCGACCTGAAGGTGCCCAAGGGCACGCTGACCACGATCCTGGGCCCCAGCGGCTGCGGCAAGACCACCACACTGCGCATGATTGCGGGGCTGGACTCGCCCACTGGCGGCCAGATTTTCATCGACGGCCAGGACGTCACCACGCTGGGCCCGGCCGAGCGCAACGTGAGCATGGTCTTCCAGAGCTACGCGCTCTTCCCGCACTTGAGCGTGCTGGAAAACGTGAGCTACGGTCTGCAGGTCAGCGGTGTCAGCAAGCTTGATACCGAGCGCCGCGCCAAGGCGGCGATGGAGAGTGTGGGGCTGACCGGTTTTGACCAGCGCAGCCCCAGTGAACTGTCGGGCGGCCAGCAGCAGCGGGTGGCGGTGGCACGCAGCCTCGTGCTGGAGCCCAGCGTGCTGCTGTTTGACGAACCGCTGAGCAACCTGGACGCCCGCCTGCGCCGCAGCATGCGCGAAGAGATCCGCGACCTGCAGCAGCGCTTGAAACTGACGGTGGCCTACGTGACGCACGACCAGGCCGAGGCGCTGGCCGTCAGCGACCAGATCGTGATCATGAACGCTGGCCTGATTGCCCAGGCCGGCACGCCACAACAGCTTTACGAAGAACCCGACAGTGAGTTTGTGGCCGGCTTCATGGGCGAAGCCATGCTCTTTGCCGGCCAGGCCCAGGACGACGGCAGCGTGCAGATGGGGCCGCTGAAGGTGCGCGCACGGCGGCCCGTACGGGCCGGTGCGGTGAAAGTGGCCGTGCGGCCCGAGGCCTGGCAGGTGGTGGCACCGGGTGCGGGTGCGCTGGAGGGAACGTTGTCGAAGTTGGCTTACTTGGGCAATGTGCAAGAGCTGACGGTGAACACCCCACTGGGCGAGATTTTTGTGGTTTCACCTGACGTGCAACGTCAGTGGCGTGTGGGTGAGACCTTGGGTTTGCAGCTGTTGGATCGGGGCTTGTCGGTGGTTGCCGCTTGAGGTGAGGGGTGCGATCAGCGATCAGCGGTTAGCGGTTAGCGGTTGGCGGTTTGAGGGGGCGCGGCACGAGTGGACTACCGAGGTAGCCTACTTCGGTGGTGTAGCGAGGTCGGGTACCCAGGTGGGGTGCCAAGGATTTGTACTCAAGTGCCTGCGCCACCACTGCACGAGCAAAGGCGGGTTCGGGCGGGCTGCGGCAGGGCGCGCCTCTGGAGCGCTGAGGAGCGGAGGGCTTATGGCCGCGCGCGCAGCGCGCATCCAAAACTGACTCGTCGCGGCTGTTTGAGCGTAGCGGCCGCAGGCCGCGTAGCGAGTTCGGCGACGGGGCCATAAGACCGAGCACCGGAAGGCAGTCGACGCGCAGCGGCGACCGCTCCAGCGAAGCGCCCTGCCGCAGCCCGCCCGAACCCGCCTTTGCCGCCACTTCTGCCGCCCCGCAAACAACTGGCAGCCAAGCCGACTGCTACCTACTGCCAGCTAACGGCAGATGGGCAAGTGGGGACTGGGGACTGGGGACTGGCGACTGGCGACCTGCAGATCAATCCCCTACAACTGCAGTTTCCCCGCAAACACCACCGGCCCCGTTGGCACACCCGTGGGCGACCCACCCGGCGGTTCCACGCTCACAGCCAGCGCAGCGGTACCGCCCTTGAGCAGCGTGGCTGGCAGCTTGCTGCGGTCCAGCACCGTGGCGCCGTTGGCGGTGATCAGGCCCAGTGAACGCGGGTTGCCTTGAGGCGGTACGGACCACAGCTCCAACACGCGGTCAGTCGTCAGCGAAACCGGCGTCAGCGTGCGCGTGACCATCGCGCGGCCGTCACCACTGAGGCTGGCCACGATGGTGCCGCCCACCGCAGTGTCGGCGCCGGTGCCCTGCAGCACCACCACCACCGGCGCTTGGGCTGGTGGCGGGGTGACCACCAGCACCGTCAAGCCCACCACCGCAGCCATGGTGGCGGCAGACAGTGCACGCCACAGGCCCAGGCGTTGCCACCAGGGCTGGGCTGCAGGTGTTGGCCACAGGCGCTGTTCGATAGCCCGCCAAACGGCGGGCGACGGCCGCTGGGGCTGCAACGCGCCGGTCAGCGGGATGAGGCGGTCTTGCCAGGCACGCACCGCATGCTGCAAAGCCGGGTGGCTGGGCAGCAGCGCTTCAAAGCGGCGGCGGGCGGGACCGCGCAAGGTGCCGGCCACAAACTGCGCGGCCAAGGCGTCGGCTAAGGAGGGGCGTCCGTAGTCCATCAGACGGCTCCTTCTTTGGTGACCGTGGCTTCGCGGTCGTACTCGCGTTCAACAGCACGGTCCAGGCAACCTTTCAGCGTGTTCAGCGCCCGGCGCACCCAACTCTTCACGGTGCCCAGCGGTTCACGCAGCTGTTCTGCCACTTCGGCGTGTGAGAGACCATCAAAGAACGCCAGTGCCACGCTTTGCCGTTGCGGCGGCGTGAGCTTTTCCATGCAGGCCGACAACTCGCGCTTCTGGCTGGCCAGGCCCAGCAGGTCCAGCGGGCCTGGGGCGTCGTCGGCCTGGGCTTCCAGCGCGTCGGGGCGGTCGTCATCGTCGTCGCGAGTGGTGCTCTCCAGGCGCGGCTGGGCTTGGGCGCGGCGCAGGCTGTCGATGGCGCGGTTGCGCGCGATGTGCGTCAGCCACGTCAAAGGCTGGCTGCGCGCGGCGTCGAAACTGGCCGCGGCCTTCCACACCGACACATAGACTTCTTGCAGCAGGTCTTCGGCCTGGGCGCGGTCGCGCTGGATGCGCAGCACCACCGCCAGCAAGTGGCCGCTGGTGCGTTCATACAGCTTGGCAAAAGCGCGGCGGTCGCCCAAGCCAGCGTGGGCCAGTAGCTGGGCGATTTCAACGCTCTTTTCAGGCCAGTCTTGCGTGGCAACGCGTTGGGGGTGTGGATTCATGAGCGGTCCCTACAATCTAAAAAATGCCTGACAAGAAACAAAACGACCAACAGTTTGTACTGACGCTGTCTTGCCCCGACACCAAGGGCATCGTGCACGCCGTTTCGGGCCTGCTCTACCAGGCCGGTTGCAACATCATTGACTCGCAGCAGTTTGGCGACCTGGAAGGCATTGACGCCACGGGGTTGTTCTTCATGCGCGTGCATTTCCAGGCGCCACCGCAATTGGCCAACGCCAACACGCTGCTGACGCTGTTTGAGCATACGCGCCAGCAGTTTGGGCTGCAGGTGCGCATCCACCCGCTGGGCCAGAAGCCACGGGTGTTGCTGATGGTCAGCCAGCACGGGCATTGCCTGAACGACCTGCTGTTTCGCTGGAAGAGCGGCTCGCTGCCGGTGGACATTCCGGCCATCGTGTCCAACCACCGCGCTTTTGAAGAACTGGCGGGCAGCTATGGCATTCCCTTCCATTACCTGCCGCTGGTGGGTGGCAGCAGTGCCGAGGTCAAACGCGCACAAGAACAACAGGTGGAAGCGCTGATCGCACAAGAGCGCATCGACCTGGTGGTGCTGGCGCGCTACATGCAGATCCTGAGCAGTGACTTCTGCCAGGCGCTGGCGGGCCGCGCGATCAACATCCACCACAGCTTTTTGCCCAGCTTCAAGGGCGCGCGGCCTTACTTTCAGGCCCACGCGCGTGGCGTCAAGCTCATCGGCGCCACGGCGCATTACGTCACCGCCGACCTGGACGAAGGCCCCATCGTCGAGCAAGACGTGCAGCGCGTGGACCACACCTTGTCGGCCGAAGACTTCACCGCCGTGGGCCGCGACATCGAATGCATGGTGTTGGCACGCGCCGTGCGCTGGCATGTGGAACACCGGGTGCTGATCAACGGCCACAAGTGCGTGGTCTTTCGCTGAACGCCGCAAACAAGTTCCATCGCCATGGTCAGCCGCCCCTTGCCCCCCGCCACGCTGTACGCCAGTGCCGACGACGTTGAAACCCAGTTCTACGAAGCGCTGCAACGCGGCGATATCGACAAGCTGATGGCCGTCTGGGCCGACGACGACGAGGTGGTGTGTGTGCACCCGGGTGGTGGCCGCGTCATCGGCCAGGCCGCCATCCGTGCCAGCTTTGAAGCCATCTTCGCCAACGGCGGCATTGCGGTCCAGACCGAACAGATCCACCGCCTGCAACACATGGGCACGGCGCTGCACCACCTGGTGGAGCGCATCGACGTGATCTCTGAACAGGCGCACCACACCGCCTGGGTGCTGGCGACCAATGTGTACCTGAAAACCGCGCAAGGCTGGCGCCTGGCGTCGCACCACGCCAGCCCAGGCGCCGCCCAACAGCCGATGGTGCTGGACGGCGACCCGCCCGGCACCTTGCACTAGCCGTGCAGGGCTACCGCGCGCCACACTGGTTGCCAGGTGGCAACCTGCAAACCATCTGGGCCGCCACGCGGTCAACACGCCAGCCCCTGGGTGTGGCCGCACCGCGATGGTCGCGTGAGCGCTGGACCACGCCCGACGCCGACTTCATCGACGTTGACCACCTGCTGCCCGCCGGGCCCGTTGCTGCCAATTCGGTGGCCGCCACGCCGGCGCGCCACCTGGTGCTCTTCCACGGCCTGGAAGGCACCAGCAGCAGCCAGTACGCGCAGGCCTTTGCCAGCGTGGCGCAGCAACGCGGCTGGGCCTTCAGCGTGCCGCACTTTCGCGGCTGCAGCGGCGAACTCAACTGGGGGCCGCGGGCCTACCACTCGGGTGACTTTGAAGAGATCGGCTGGATCCTGCAGCGCCTGCGCATGCAAAGCAGCGCGCCGCTGCTGGTGGTGGGCATCAGCCTGGGCGGCAACGCCTTGATGCGCTGGGCGCAAGAGGCCGGCAGCACGGCCAGCACCACCGCGGCCAGTGTGGCGGCGGTGTCTTCGCCCATCGACTTGGCCGCCTCGGGGCAGGCCATTGACCGCGGCTTCAACTGGCTGGTTTACTCGCGCATGTTCTTGGCCAGCATGAAACCCAAGGCGCTGGCCAAACTGCAACAGCACCCGGGCCTCTTCAACCGCGAACGGTTGCTGGCCGCGCGCAACTTGTTTGAGTTTGACAACGTCTTCACCGCACCCTTGCACGGCTTTCGCGACACCCCCGACTACTGGGCACGCGCGTCGGCCAAGCCGCAGCTGGCGCGCATTCGCATTCCGGCCCTGGTGCTCAACGCCCGCAACGACCCTTTTGTGCCGGCGGCCAGCCTGCCCCAGCAGCGCGACGTGGGGCCCTTCGTCACACTGTGGCACCCCGAAGAAGGCGGCCACGTGGGCTTTCCGCAGGGCCGCTTTCCGTCCAACGTGCTGGCCATGCCCCAGGCGGTCAGCGACTGGCTGCAGGCCCACGGCTGACAGCCCCGGCGCCAACTTCAGCAGCAGCCCTCGCCGCGCATCAGACCACGCCACACCGCAGGCATCACAGCGCACACTGCACCCATGGATGACATCGTCAAAGCCGCCCTGCTGAAATGGCCGAACGTGCCGCACTGCTACCACTGGTTGGCGCTGGACGCCCGCGGCAACTGGTACATGCGCGACGACCGCATCCAGGCCGCCGGGCCGTTTCCGCAAATCAAGGGCAGCCGCATCGACCACGAGAAGCTGCGTGAATTCATCGAACGCAACTACGCCTGCGACGCCGCTGGCGCCTGGTTCTTCCAAAACGGGCCGCAGCGGGTTTATGTGGAACTGGAAGCCGCGCCCTTTGTCTGGCGCGTCAGTGACGCACCGGGTTGGCCCGTGGTCTCGCACACGGGCTTGGCCGCGCAGGTACAAAGCAGCTGGCTCGACGAACAGGGGCGCCTGTTCTTGCACACCGAGATCGGCTTTGGCCTGGTGCACACGCTGGACATGGGCCTGGCCGCGCAGGCCGTGGAGGCCGGCCTCTGGCAGCCTGCCGAGATGCCGTTTGCGCGCATGCCGCAGCACGGCGGCTATGTCTTGCGGCCACAGCCCGGGGTTTGAACAAAGCGGTTTCACCGCAGCCCATACGCCGCTTGGCTGTTTGCGGATGCACAACAGTCAGGAAGCGGGCGTGAAAAAGCCGCCCGCAGGCGGCTGTCTCAGCATGCAGCCAATCAGACGCGTTACTTGGGCGCGCTGGCAGCAGCCGCAGCTGCCGGGGCCTTGGGCTCATCCATCTTGCCGCCAGCGTTGTTGACCAGGTGCACCACGGCACGGCCAATCTCGGTGTCGCTGTAGTCACCGCCGCCTTGGGCGCCCATGGCACCCTTGCCTTTGAGGGCCGAAGCCAGCAAGGCGTCATAACCCGTCTTGATGCGAGCGCCCCAGGCACCAGCGTCACCAAACTTCGGCGCACCGGCCGCACCGGCTGCATGGCATGCCGCACATTGGCCGGCGTAAACGGCCTCACCCGCACGCAGTACGGCCGGGCCCGACGCGTCGCGAATCTCGATCGAACCCACGCGCTGCAAGCGCTTGGCCACCGCTTCAGCCGTCATGCCTTCGCTGCCGGCACCGGCACGGTCGCCAAAGTCGACATAGTTGACGAGCATGATGATGGCGATGATGGGCACCACAAACGAAGCCACCACGGCCCAGATCAGCTGCTTGGGCGTGCGGATGGGGCCTTCGTGCGGGCCGTCGTCGTGCGACGTATCGGCGTGCGCGTCTTGGGGCGCGTGGCTGGGGTGCTTCGAATGATCGTGCTTCGAATCGCTCATGAAATCCTCGGGCTTGAGCTGTCTGACGGGGACAAAAACCTGCTGATTATAGAGGTCGCTCCCGCCCCTGACCCACCGGGCGAAATGGCCCGTTCACCCACGGCGCTAGAATGCGCCTCCCCCAGTGCAGCGACTGTGGTGAAGTGGATATCATGCAGCCCTCCGAAGGCTACGTCGCAGGTTCGATTCCTGCCAGTCGCACCAAGTCCACTGTTGAAAAGCAGGTCAACTCCTGCTGCATTCAATCCTGAGGCGTGCGGCCCTGTCCCACATCGGCCATAACGCTGGCGCCACAGCGGCCCGAAGGTTTCAATCGGTCTTTGCCTCTCTGTGATGCCCGAAGCCCGATCAAGGCGGAAATGGTGCTGCCGAACGGCTCATCCGCTTACAGTCCGGCGTAGGGGGTTCCATTTGCTAGACCACGATCGCAGGGGCATTCGGGCTAAGGGATGAACTCGCCAGGTAACTTCACTTTCCTGGCCGAGCACTCCCCTTTGTTGGCCGATCTGGGCGCCACGGCAGAGCGCCTGTTCCCGTTCGACCCGGCCAGTTGCGTGCTGAAGCTGCGCTTGCTGGCCGAAGCCATCACGCAAGACATGGCGGCCCGCGTCGGCGTCCAGCTGGTGCAACCCACCCAGGCTGAACTCTTCCGCGCGGTAGACGCCCGCCTTGGGCTGGACGCCCAGGTGCGGCAGCTCTTCCACCTGCTGCGCCGCACCGGCAACGCGGCCGCCCATGAGGCGGCGCACGGCATTGGCTTTCGCGAAGGGCTGGAAGCGCTGAAGGTGGCGCGCGAGATCGCCGTCTGGTTCCACCGCAGCTTTGGGCACAACCCTGGCTTCAAGCCGGGGCCCTTTGTCCTGCCTGACGACCCCAGCCAGAGGCTGGTGCAGCTGCAGCAGCAGATCGGCCAGCTCAACAGCGCGCTGCTAGACGCCCAGACGGCCCAGACCAGCCAAGCTGAATTGGCCACCTTGCTGCAGGCGCAAGCTGATCAAGAGCGCGACATGGCGCGCCGTGCGCTGGAAGAGTCGGCCATCTACCAAGAGCTGGCCGAAGAAGCGGGCCAGCGCGCCGCCAGCCTGCAGGCCCAGTTCGAAATCCAGCTGAAAACGGCTGCCCATCAGGCCAGCAGCGAAGAGATCACCCGCTTCGCGAAGCGCACCACCACCGCCGCCAGGGCCGTGGTGCTTGACGAAGCCACCACGCGCAAGATCATCGACCTGCAGCTGATAGACGCGGGCTGGGAAGCCAGCACCACCGAGCTCACTCACGCCAAGGGTGCCCGCCCGCAGCGCGGCAAGAACAGAGCCATTGCCGAGTGGCCCACCACGGGCCAGGGGTCCAATGGCTCTGCCGACTACCTGCTGTTCATCGGTCTCATCCCTGTCGCCACGGTCGAGGCCAAGCGCATGAACGTCAACGTGCCCGGCAAGATCGGCCAGGCCGAGCGTTATGCCCGGGGTCTTGTCGTCAGCGGCGATATGCAGCCCGCGTGGGTCCTGTCCGGCCGCGACACGCCCTGGCCCGACGGCCAGGGCGGCGCCTTCCAGGTGCCCTTTGTCTACTCCAGCAACGGCCGCCCCTTTGTGAAGCAACTGGCCGAGGCCAGCGGCACCTGGTTCCGCGACGCTCGCTCGCCCTCGCACACCGCGCGGCCGCTGACCAGCTTCCATTCACCCCAGGGTTTGCTGGACCAGCTGATCCGCAGCCGCGAAGCAGCCGAGCAAAGACTGCAGCAAGACGGCTACGCCTACCTGCGCCTGCGCCCCTACCAGGACAAAGCCATCGCCGCGGTGGAAGCCGCCCTGGCCGAAGGCCGCAGCACCTGCCTGCTGGCCATGGCCACAGGCACGGGAAAAACGCGCACCATCATTGGCCTGATGTACCGGCTGCTCAAGGCCGAACGCTTCCGTCGCATCCTGTTCCTGGTGGACCGCAACGCCCTGGGCATTCAGGCGCAAGAGGCGTTTGACGAAGCGCCACTGGAGCAGAACCAGCCGCTCAGCAAGATCTACAACGTGGCCGAGTTGGGCGACATGGCCGCCGAGGCCGAAACCCGTGTGCAAGTGGCCACCGTGCAAGCCATGGTTCACCGCGTGTTCGCCAGCGATGCCCCGCCGCCGGTCGACGCCTACGACTGCATCATCGTCGACGAAGCCCACCGCGGCTACGCGCTGGACCAGGAGATGACCGAAGGCGAACTGGCCGTGCGCAACCACGCGCAGTACCTTTCCAGCTACCGACGTGTGCTGGACCACTTTGACGCCGTGCGGGTGGGCCTCACCGCCACCCCGGCCCGGCACACCAGCGAGATCTTCGGCAAGCCGGTCTACACCTATTCCTACCGCGAGGCCGTGGCCGACGACTGGCTGATTGACCACGAGCCGCCCATCCGCTACCAGACCTTGCTCAGCCAGCAGGGCATCCACTTCGCCAAAGGCGAAACCGTCGAGGCGCTGAACCTCGCCACCGGCGAAATTGAATCGGCCGAACTGGAAGACGACCAGGACTTCGAGGTGGACAGCTTCAACAAGCGCGTCATCAACGACGACTTCAACCGCGTCATCTGCACCCAGCTGGCCGAAGAGCTGGACCCTTTTGGCGAAGAGAAGACCCTGATCTTCTGCGCCACCGACGCGCACGCCGACATGGTCAAGCGCCTGCTGGACGACGCCTTCAAGGCCAAGTACGAAGCCCAGTACGTTGAGGCCGCCGTGCGCAAGATCACCGGCGCATCCGACAAGGTGGACCAGCTCATCCGCCTGTACAAAAACGAACGCCTGCCCAGCATCGCCATCACGGTGGACCTGCTCAGCACCGGCATTGACGTGCCCGCCATTTGCCACCTGGTGTTCATGCGGCGCGTGAAAAGCCGCATCCTGTATGAACAGATGATCGGCCGCGCCACGCGCCGCTGCGACGACATCGGCAAGACGGTGTTCAAGATCTACGACCCAGTGGACATCTACGCCACGCTGCAGGCCGTCAACACCATGCAGCCGCTGGTGAAGGACCCGAAGGTCACGCTGGAACAGCTGGTGGACGAGCTGAACAACCCCGCCAGCTTCCAGGCGCCCGGCAGCAGCCAGGGCACCAGCCACGCCCACGACGTGCTGAACCAGCTGAACCAGAAGCTGATGCGCGTGCTGCGCCGCGCCAGCCACGACGCGCCCAAGCGCCCGGCGCTGAAGGCCCGGCTGGACGAACTGGAACAGCAGTGGGGCGTGCCCCCGGCCCGCCTGCACCAGCACCTGCATGACCTGGGGCCCCAGGGCGCCGCAAGTTTTCTGAAGAACAGCACCCGGCTGCTGGTGCAGCTGACCGAAGTGCAAGAACTGATGGGCTCCGCCTACAAACCCATTTTGTCGGGCCACGCCGATGAACTGCGAGAGCGCACCCAAAGCTGGGGCGTCTACGCCAAGCCCGAAGACTATCTGGACAGCTTTGGCCGATTCGTCAAAGAGCAGATCAACCAGTCGGCCGCGCTGGCCGTGGTGGTCAACGCCCCCAAAGACCTGACCCGCGAGCAACTCACCCACGTGCGCTTGCTGCTGGACGCCAACGGCTTCAGCGAGGCCAACCTGAAGTCGGCCTGGCGCAGCCGCAGCAACCTGGACATTGCCGCCAGCATCATTGGCTACATCCGCCAAGCCGCGCTGGGTGAACCCCTGCTGCCTTATGAACAGCGCGTGGCAAGCGCCATGCAGCGCATCTACGGCCTGCGCAACTGGAGCCCGGTGCAGCGCAAGTGGCTGGACCGGCTGGCCAAACAACTGGCGCTGGAAGTGGTGATCGACCCCGCCTTCGTCAACCGCGCTTTTGCCCAAGACGGCGGCGCGAAGCAGCTGGACAAGATGCTGGGCGGGCAGCTGAACCTGGTGCTGGGCGAACTGGCCGCGCACGTGTGGCCGCAGCAGGCGTGAGCCCGGCGCGCTGCCCTTAACTCGGCCCACAACCCGGCCCGCAACCCCGCGCCCACCCACAATCCCCTTCATGACCCAAAACGACATCGTCCAGAAGCTCTGGAACCTGTGCGACGTGCTGCGCGACGACGGCATCAACTACAGCGACTACGTGGCCGAACTGGTGCTGCTGCTCTTCATCAAGATGGAGCACGAAAACCAGGCCAGCGGCATCCTGGCCCAGCACAAGCTGCCCGACTACGCACGCTGGCAAACGCTGGCCGGCCTGAGCGGCCTGAACCTGCTGAACCACTACCGCGAAACGCTGCTCAAGCTGAGCCGCAGTGAAGACCCGCTGATCGCCGCCATCTACGCCGACGCACAAACCAGCCTGAAAGAAGCGCGCCACCTGGAACAGCTGATCAAGAGCCTGGACAGCATCGACTGGTTCAGCGCCGCCAAAGACGGCCTGGGCGACCTGTATGAAGGCCTGCTGGAGAAGAACGCCAGCGAAACCAAAAGCGGCGCCGGCCAGTACTTCACACCGCGCCCGTTGATCGACAGCATCATCGCGCTGGTCAAACCCCAGCCCGGCGAGACGATTCAAGACCCGGCCGCCGGCACCGCGGGCTTCTTGATCGCCGCCGACAGTGCCATCAAGGCCCGCACCGACCAGCTCTACAACCTGAGCGAGAAGCAACGCACCTTCCAGCGCACCCGCGCCTACCTGGGGGTGGAACTGGTGAGCAGCACGCGCCGCCTGGCCTTGATGAACTGCCTGCTGCACGGCATGGAGGGCGACGCCGAAGGCGTGGTGCACCTGGGCAACACATTGGGCAGTGCCGGCAGCGCGCTGCCCAAGAGCGACATCATCCTGAGCAACCCGCCTTTTGGCACCGCCAAGGGCGGCGGCGGGCCCACGCGTGACGACCTGACCTACGCCACCAGCAACAAGCAGTTGGCCTTCTTGCAGCACATCGTGCGCCACCTGAAAGACGGTGGCCGTGCGGCGGTGGTGCTGCCCGACAACGTGCTGTTTGAGGCTGGCGTGGGCGCCGACATCCGCCGAGACCTGATGGACAAATGCAATTTGCACACCATCCTGCGCCTGCCCACCGGCATCTTCTACGCCCAGGGCGTGAAGACCAACGTGCTGTTCTTCCAGAAGGTCAGCGCGGCGGCCACCGGCAGCACCCAGGCGGTGTGGGTGTACGACCTGCGCGCCAACATGCCGAAGTTTGGCAAGCGCACGCCGCTGACGCGAGCGCATTTCAGCGCGTTTGAGGCGGCGTTTGGCATTGATGCCAACGGGCAAAGTGAGCGTACCGATGAAGGCGAGACCGGGCGCATGCGCTGCTTCAGCCGCGACGCGGTGAAGGCGCGTGGCGACAGCCTGGACATCAGCTGGCTGAAGGACGACAGCGCGGAAGACGCGGCGGATTTGCCAGAGCCGGGGGTGTTGGCGCGGGAGGCGGTGGGAGAGTTGAATGGGGCGCTGGCGGAGCTGGAGGCGATCCTGGCCGAACTCGGCGAGCCACAACAAGCATGAGCGCTAAACCGATAGGCTGGGAGACTGCGCCACTCATTTCTCTGATTGCTTCGGACGGGCTATTCACTGACGGTGATTGGGTCGAAAGCAAGGATCAAGATCCAAACGGCGACATTCGACTGCTGCAACTGGCAGACATCGGCGACGGCCAGTTTTTGGACAAGTCGGCCCGCTTTGTGAACGACAAAAAGTTTGTGGAGCTTCGCTGCACCGAACTTGTAGCTGGCGATGTGCTGGTTGCGCGCATGCCCGACCCGCTCGGCCGCGCATGTCTGATGCCGCTATTGCATCAGCGCAGCATCACAGTCGTTGACGTTGCAGCCCTACGGCCCGGTAGCCAATCGGTCTTTCCTACGTGGCTCATGCATACGATCAACGCACCACAGTTCCGGGAAGTGATGGCGCAGCAGGCCTCTGGAACGACCCGAAAGAGAATTTCCCGAGGCAATTTGGCAGAGATTTCAATGCCGGTGCCTCCGCTGGCCGAGCAGCAACGCATCGCCGACAAACTCGACACCGTGCTCGCCCGCGTGGACGCCTGCCGCGACCGCCTGGCCCGCGTCGCCCCGATGCTCAAACGCTTCCGCCAATCCGTCCTGGCCGCTGCAACGTCGGGGCGATTGACGGAGGATTGGCGCGCCAGCAATGCAAACGGCGACGCAGGTTCGGAACTAGCCGAATGGCTCGCTATCCGCTCGACGCGTGAGCGCAAAGCTCCAGCCGAGCCTGATCTGAAGCACTGGTTATCTACGGTTCCGCAGGGATGGACCGTCGCCAGCGCACATCAGTTTGCCGAATGTCTTGATCGGCTCAGAGTGCCCATTAAGCGCGAAGACCGGAACAGCGCGAAAGGGCTGTATCCGTACTACGGGGCCAACGGCGAAGTTGGTCGAATTGATGAGTACATCTTCGACGACGACTTGGTTCTGGTAACCGAGGATGAGACCTTCTACGGCAGGGAGAAGCCCATAGCCTATCGCGCGAGCGGCAAGTGTTGGGTCAACAATCACGCCCATGTACTCAGGGCGAGAACCCGAGCTGCCAGTGACTACTTGTGCTTCGCGCTGATGTACTACGACGTCTTGCCCTGGCTGACGGGAACAACAGGAAGGGCCAAGTTGACGCAACAGGCGTTGAACGCGCTGCCAATTTCGATCCCCCCAAATGCAGAGCTTGAGGAAATCGTCCGCCGCGTCGAAACCCTCTTCGCCTACGCCGACCGCCTGGAAGCCCGCCTCGCCCAGGCCCAGACCGCCGTCGACCGCCTGACCCCATCACTGCTGGCCAAAGCCTTCCGTGGCGAACTGGTGCCGCAAGACCCAGCCGACGAACCTGCGGCCGAATTGCTGGCCCGGCTGAGCCGACTTGCGGCCGACAATAGCGGGCCAACCCGGCCGGGCCCGCGCCGCGGGCGCCGGCCCGCCGCCGTGCAGGACACGCCATGAAGATTGAATCCATCCGCCTGAAGAACTTCAAGGCCTTTCAGGACGTCCACCTGAAGGACATTCCTCCGTTCCTGGTGATCGTCGGCGCCAACGGCTCGGGCAAGAGCACGCTGTTTGACGTGTTTGGCTTCTTGCACGATTGCCTGAAGACGAATGTCCGCCAGGCACTGGACAGCCGCGGGCGGTTTCAAGAAGTGCTCAGCCGCGAAGCCGAGGACCGGACGATCCTGATTGAAATTCAGTACCGCATGCCCATCGGCAGCACCGAGCGTCTGGTGACGTACTCGCTGGAAATCGGCGAGCTTGCTGGCGCCCCCGTGGTGCAACGCGAAATACTGCGCTACAAGCGCGGACGTTATGGCAGGCCCTTCCGGTTTCTGGACTTTCAGCGGGGTGAGGGCTTCGCCATCGTCAACGAGGAAGACTTCAGCACTGCCGACGAGGACCTGACGCGCGAGTTCCAGAAGGTGGCGCCTGACTCGCTGGCCATCAAGGGCCTGGGACAGTTTGAACGCTTCAAGGCCGCCACGGCATTTCGCCAGCTGATCGAGTCGTGGCATGTGTCGGACTTCCACATCAGTGCGGCGCGTGGCCGCAGAGAGGCGGTCGGCGAGTCTGAGCATCTTTCGGAGACGGGCGACAACCTGCCGCTGGTGGCACGCTATCTGTTCGAGCAGCACCCAGCCACCTTTGCCACCATCTTGAAGACCATGACCGAGCGCGTGCCCGGCGTGGCGGCGGTCGAGCCCAAGCTGATGGACGACGGCTACCTGACCTTGCGCTTTCAGGACGGCTCGTTCAAGACGCCCTTCCTGGACCGCTACGTCTCCGACGGCACCATCAAGATGTTTGCCTACCTGGTGCTGCTGCATGACCCCAAGCCGCACCCGCTGCTGTGTGTTGAAGAGCCAGAGAACCAGCTGTACCCCACACTGATGGCCGAGTTGGCCGAAGAGTTTCGCCTCTACGCCGGCCGCGGCGGTCAAGTGCTCGTGTCGACCCATTCGCCAGATTTTCTGAACGCTGTGGGCGTGGATGAAGTGTGCTGGCTGGTCAAGCGGGGTGGCGCCACGCAGGTCATGCGCGCGCGCGACGACGCGCAGATTTGCGCCTACATGGCCCAGGGGGACGCCATGGGCAGCCTGTGGAAGCAAGGCTTCTTTCAAGGCGCTGACCCGGCATGAAGGAGTTGGTGTTTTTGCTGGAAGAAGCCTCAGCCAAGGCCATGCTCGACAGCCTGCTGCCGCGGTTGCTGGACCCGAGCATCGTTGCCAGGACCATCGTGTTCGAAGGAAAGCAGGACCTGGAGAGGCAATTGACACAGCGCTTGCGCGGCTACCTCAACCCGCAGGCCCGCTTTTTGGTGCTGCGCGACCAGGACAGCGAACCGGATTGCATCACGGTCAAGCGTGGGTTGACCACTCGATGCCAGGCCGCTGGCAAGCAGGCGGTGTCGCTGGTTCGCATCGCCTGCCGCGAATTGGAGACGATTTACCTGGCCGACCTGCAGGCCGTTGAAAACGCGCTTGGCGAGGCCGGCATTGCGCGCCAGCAGCAGCGGGCGAAGTTTCGGCAGCCAGACCGACTGGAGAGCCCCAGCGCAGAGTTGCGCAGCCTGACCCGTGACCGGTACCAGAAGGTGGGTGGCTCGCGGCGAATTGGGCGGCATCTGGATCTGGCCAATCAACGTTCACCCAGCTTCAAGAACTTGATTGGCGGCATTCACAGGTTGCAGGCCGAGCTTCTGGCATTGCCGGATGGCGGGCAGGCATAAGGCGCTGCGCGCAGGTGCAACTTGCAGTCAACGAGCGCACCTCCCTGGATAGTCGCCAGCTCAGCACCTATAGTCACCAGCCCCCTGGTGACTGTTCTGCTGATTCGGGCCTTTTCTGAACGACGAGACCGGGTATCCACCCAGACCAGCACACCATGAGTGACATCAAGCTGTACCGGCTGACTGCAGGCCAAGCCACCGAACTGCAAGGCGATGCGTCCGACCTGGAAAAGCCGCTGCAGACGCTGATCGAGAACAACCTGAATTGGCCGGGATGTGCGGCAGCAGGGGCACTGGGGTACCGGCGACATGGAGTTGTCGTTGACCCGTGCCGCTGATCTGGACCTGGTGAAGCCGTTGATTCAGCTGGCTTACGAGGGCAGGGTTGCGGTTGGCGGCAGTCAGTTGCCGGGTGGCCGATAGTCCCTGCGCTGTCTGTTCAAAAGGCGATCAAGCCACCCTCACGCCAGCGTCAGCAAGCTCTCATCCCAGTCCGGGTGTTTGTCAAAGCCCAGCAGCATGGCTGTGGTGGCCGCCACGTTGGACAAACCCGCCGTCGCGGTTTGCTTCAGTCCCAGCTTCAGGCCAGGGATGTTCTGATAAAGCACCAGGGGCACGGGGTTGAGCGTGTGCGCGGTCTTGGCCTTGAAACTGCCGTCCGGGTTCTGCGCCGGCTGCTTGGTCTTCTTGTCCAGCTCCAGCATTTCGTCAGCGTTGCCGTGGTCGGCGGTGATCAGCGCCACGCCGCCAGCCCGGTCCACCGCCTGCAGCAGGCGGCCCAAAGCCAGGTCCACCGCCTCAACCGCCATGGTGGTGGCGCGCAGGTTGCCGGTGTGGCCCACCATGTCGCCATTGGCAAAGTTGCAGCGCAGGATCTTGTACTGGCCACTTTGCAGCGCGGCGATCATCGCGTCGGTGATCTCGGCGGCCTTCATCCAGGGGCGCTGCTCGAAGGGCACCACGTCGCTGGGCACTTCCAGGTAGGTTTCGCCCGCGAACTTGGTGGAACGGTTGCCGTTCCAGAAGTAGGTGACGTGGCCAAACTTCTGCGTTTCTGAACACGCAAACTGCCGGACGCCCAACTGGCTGAACAGCTCACCCGAGGTGTTCTTGATGGCCGGCGGCGCCACCAGGAAGCACGCCGGCAGCTTCAGGTCGCCGTCGTACTGCAGCATGCCGGCAAAGGTGACACGCGGCGTGCGGACGCGGTCGAACTTGTCGAAGACCTGGTCTTCAAAAGCGCGTGTCAATTCAATGGCGCGGTCGCCACGGAAGTTGAACAGCACCACGGCGTCGCCGTCTTCAATGGTGCCCACCGCTCGCCCGTCTTGGGCCACCACAAAGGGCGGCAGGTCCTGGTCGATGGTGCCGGGGTGCTGTTGGCGCAGGCCGGTGATCGCGGCCGTGGCGTTGGCAAACTGGGCGCCCTGGCCCAGCACGTGCGTGTGCCAGCCCTTTTCCACCATCGGCCAGTTGGCGTCGTAGCGGTCCATGGTGATGAACTGGCGGCCACCGCCCGATGCAATGCGGGCATCAAAACCGCCGGTGCTCAGCTCGGCCAGAAAAGCCTCGAAGGGCACCACGTAGTCCAGCGCGCTGGTCTCAGGCACGTCGCGCCCGTCGATCAGGGCGTGCACGCGCACCTTGCGCAGGCCTTCTTGCTTGGCCTGCACGACCATGGCCTTGACGTGGTCGATGTGGCTGTGCACATTGCCGTCTGACAGCAAACCGATGAAGTGAAGGGCGCCGCCGCCGAGCTTGGCCGCTGCCACCACGTCTTGCCAAGCTTGCCCCTGCCAGATGCTGCCCGACGCGATGGCGTTGCTCACCAGCGCCGCGCCTTGTGAATAAACCTGCCCTGCGCCCAGCGCGTTGTGGCCCACCTCGGAATTGCCCATGTCATCGTCTGAAGGCATGCCCACCGCGGTGCCGTGGGCTCGCAGCTGGATGTGCGGGTGCTGTGCAAACAGCCGGTCCAGATTGGGCTTGTTGGCCAGCGCGATGGCACTGCCCACGTCGGTCTTGGAGATGCCGTAACCGTCCATCACGATCAGCACCACCGGGCCGATGGAAGCGGCCATTTCAGAAAGCGATTCGTTCTTGTGCAGCATGCGTGTGCCTTGCAGGGAGAAGTCCGGGAAGTATCGGGGATGGGTCAGCGGGCATCAGGCCAGCAAGAACAGCGCCGGGTCGACCATGGCCCGGTTCAAGCAAACCGACCAATGCAGGTGCGGCCCGGTGACACGGCCGGTGGCGCCCACCGCCGCCACCCGCTGACCGGTCTGCACCGCATCACCCACCGCCACGTCGATGCGGCTCAGGTGGCACAGCATGCTCAGCAAGCCGTTGCCGTGGTCCAGCCACACGGTCTGGCCATTGAAAAAGTAGTCGCCGGTGTCGATCACCCGGCCCGGCAGTGGCGCCACCACCGCAGCGCCCACCGGCGCGGCGATGTCCATGCCGCTGTGCGGGTTGCGTGGCTTGCCGTTGAACACGCGGCGCAGGCCAAAGGAGCTGGACTGCGGGCCCACGGTGGGCACTTGCATGCCCAGGCTGGCGGGCAGGGTGGGGCTGAAGGTGGCGATGACCTGCTGTTGGTGGTCGCGTTCGCGCTGCCAGCGCGCCTGGTCTTGCGGTGACAGGTCCACCTGCCGCTGCGCCACCTTCAGCCGCTGCTCGGCATAACGCTTGGGTTGGACGGTGACGGTCAACATCTTTTCCGCGCCGTCTTGCCGCATCAAAATCTTCAAGGGCCCCGGCGGTGTGGCCAGAGACAAACCCAGCAGCGCTTGCCACGCAGACGGCTGTCCACGCACCATCAGCGGCACACCGTTCAGCTCGGCCGTTGGGCGCTCAACCGCCGCGCCCAACGCCAACGTCACCACGCCGCCGGGCACGGCAGACATCAAGGCCTGTGCCCGCGCCGCCGGCCACAGCGCGGCCAGCGGCAACGCCAGGCAGGCGCGCCGCAGGGCTTGGATGCGTGGAGTGCTGTGATTGGGCAGGTTCAAGGGGTGGTCCAGCTTGCGGTACAACGAGGGCCTTGGATTTTGCAGCCTGTGCCGCTCTGCATCGTTTGGCACACGCCCACTCCACCGTCCCACCCAACCGAACCGCTTTCATGCAAACCTGTCCCCTTGGCCAAAGCGCCCTGACCGTCACACCCATCTGCCTGGGCACCATGACCTTTGGCCAGCAGGTCAACGAGGCCGACGCGCACTCCATCTTGGACCGCGCGTTAGAGCGCGGCGTCAACTTCATCGACACCGCCGAGATGTACGCCGTGCCACCCTGCGCCGAAACCTATGGCGCCACCGAAACCATCCTGGGCCGCTGGTATGCCAAGCGGCCGTCGGCACGCGCCAGCACCGTTTTGGCCACCAAAGTCGCCGGCCCTTCCCGTGGCATGCCCTGGGTGCGTGGTGGCGACGCCGATGTCACGCCCGCCGGCATTGCACAGGCCTGCGACAACAGCCTGCGCAGACTGCAAACCGATGTGATCGACCTCTACCAAATCCACTGGCCCAACCGCAACACGCCGATTTTTGGCAGCGGCTACTTTCACCCGCAGCACGACAAGCCGCAAACCTCGATCCACGACCAGCTGCAGGCGCTGGGCAAGCTGGTGGCGGCGGGCAAGGTGCTGGCCATTGGTTTGTCGAATGAAACACCCTGGGGCCTGTGCGAGTTTGTGCGCGTTGCTGAGGCCCATGGCCTGCCGCGTGTGGCCACGGTGCAAAACGGCTACTGCCTGATCGAGCGCAGCGTGGACAACGGCCTGGACGAAGCCCTGCACCGCAGCGGCGTGGGCCTGCTGGCCTATTCGCCGCTGGGTTTTGGCCTGCTGACCGGCAAGTACGACGAGCGCGGTTTTGACGACGCCAGCAACCCGGGCCGCGTGACGCTGTTTGACCGATTCCGCACCGGGCGCTGGGGCCGCGAAACGTCGCTGGCCGCAGCCAAGCGCTACAACGCGCTGGCGCGGCAACACGGCCTGACCCCCACCCGCATGGCGCTGGCCTGGTGCTACGGCAACTGGCGCGTGGCCAGCACCTTGATTGGCGTGACCAGCATGGCGCAACTGGAAGAGTGCCTGGACGCCTGGGGCACCACGCTGGCGCCCGAGCTGCTGCAGGGCATCGACCAGATTCGCGCCGAGATGCGCGACCCCGCGCAGTAAGCCCCAGGCCATCCCCAGCGCGGCGCGGCGTTGGGCCAGCGCCGTCGGTGGCGGCTACGAAGTTCTTTGGCCCAACGTGCTGCGATAGGCCCAGAAGCGCGGCAACAAGAACCCCGTGGCCACCACGCCCACCAGGCACACCACCCCGCCCACCCAGATCGCAGCCGACACGCTCCAGGCGTCGGCCATGAACCCGGCGCGCACATTGCCGATCAGCGGCCCCGTGAGGTAGCTGATCATTTCGATGCCCGCCAGCCGCCCGCGCAGCGTGTTGGGGATGGTCTCGTTCCAGATCGTGCCGCGAAACACGCCGCTGACCATGTCGGCCGCACCGGCCACGGCCAGGCACAGCAAGGCCAGCATCAGGCTGGGCGCAAAGCCCAGCGCCACGATGCCCAGCGCCCAGACCGCTGCCGCGATGACCACCGCGCGGCCGTGGCGCCGCACCTTGCCGGCCCAGCCACTGAAGAGCCCCACCACCAGCGCCCCCACCGACATCGCCGACAGCAACCAGCCCACCGCCTCGGTGTGCCCATAGGCCAGGGCCATGGCCGGAAACAGCGCGATCGGGAACGCAAAGGCCATGGCCACGATGTCGACGATGTAGGTGCCCATCAGCTCGGGCCGCGCCCAGGCAAAGCGCAAGCCTTCTTTCAGGTCGGCCAGCAGGTGCGGCCGTTCAGCCGGCGTTTCGACGGGGCCGATGCTCGCCCGCGGGATGCGGGCCAGGAAGAACAGCGCGGCCAGGAAAGTCACCAGGTCAAAGAGGTAAGCGCCCACCGCACCCCAGCCTGCCAGCAGCAGCCCGGCCACCGCCGGCCCGGCCACCATGGCCACCGTGCCGCGCAGCGACGACAACGCGGCCACGGCCGCAAACTCTTCGGGCCTGGCGATCTTCTGCGTCAGCGCTTCCAGGGCGGGCCGGTGAAAGCCGCTGGCGCCTTGCAACAAGGCCACCAGCACATAGATCGCCCACAGGCTAGGCGCCGCCAGCAGCGAGTTGGCCAGCAAGCCGGCCAGGCACACGGCCATCAGCGATTCAGAGCCGATCAACAGCCGCTTGCGGTCCACCCGGTCGGCCACCGCACCGCCCAACAAACCGCACACCAGCACCGGCACCAGTTGCACCAGGCCCAACAAGCCCACCAGCGCGTTGGACCGGGTCAGCTCATACAACTGCCACGGCACCGCCACATAGCTGACCATGGTGCCCAGGCCCGAAATGAACTGGCTGGCAAAAAGCCTGCGAAAGGCCGTGTTGTGGCGCAGTGGCCCAATGTCAATGAGCACGGCGCCCGCTCTCCCAAGCCCAGGTGGTTTTTCCAGTGGGCCTGGCTTGAAGGCTTGGGCGAAGGTGCAGGTAGAACATTCGGGCGCAGCATAACAAGCACCTGAGCACGCCCAGCAACCCGCCCAGCAACCCGCCCAGACAGCCGCCCAGACAGCCGCCCAGGCCCGTGACTCAGGCTGGCCGCTGCTTGCGCTGCCTGCGGTTGCCCCACAACGCCACCACCGCCATGCCCGCCAGCAGCAATGAAGACGGTTCCGGCACCGTGCCACCGCCACCACCGCCCCCGCCAACCACACGGTCAAAACTCAAGGTGTCGAACATCGCCAATCGGGACACCCCGCCGCTGGCGTTGACAAAACCGCTGAGCCGTATGGCCTTGATGTCGTTGCCGGCGCTGCTCAAGCTCAACAGGTCCCAGCCGCTGGTGCAGAAGTTGTTGGTCAGGCAGGCGTCACCGGTGATGTCCCAGCTGTCCAGGCCGATGCGCGTGGCCAGCGAAATGGTGCTGCTGTTGTAAGCCGACATGAAGGGCACACCACCGATGCCCAAAAACTGGTCGGTGGCGTTGACAAAGGCCGCAGCAATGCTGACCGAACTGACGGCAGAGGCAAAGATGATGTCGATGGCGCCCGTGGACTGGTTAAAGGCGTAGAAATTGTTCTGGCCCGAAAGCCCCAGCACGTGGTTGCCGCTGTGGGCGGTGGGCGAAGCCCAGGTCCGAACTGGCCCCGTGCCGGAAAACGGCGCCACAAAGTTCAGGCCCGCATAGGCGTTGCTGATGTCGGTGTTGAGCGGCCCATCGAAGTCGATCGTGGTCGGTGCAGCGGTAGCGGGGGGTAAAGCCGTTTGCAGAGCCAGCCCTGCGGCCATGGCCCAGACAGAGAGTTTTTTCATGACAGTTCCCTTTTTCCGAGTTGATAGGTTTCAGGGCTGGTGCAGCCCCAAGGTGATGCTCGGTAGACCTTCGTTAGACCTGCGTTAGCAAGCCCAGCCCGTCACGCGCCGGAGCTAGGGGGGAGCCAGCCCGCTACCCCTTTGGTGGGGAGAGGGCAGACGGCCCCCGGGATAGTCGCACTGGGGAATGCCCGCAAAAGCCCCCAAAACAGTCCGAACCAGCGGTGCCCAAGAAACAGCTCGTCACAAAATACGGGTGGGCTGGCTACACTCAACCGGCAGGTGGCCCAGAGCTGTTTGTAGGGGGATCTCTTGTCGATGCGTTTGCGCTGGGCCCGGTGGGCAGCGTCCTTGGGGCTTTGGCTGGCGATGGTGCTGTGTGCAGGCTGGCAGCCGGCCGCCCATGCTCAGGGCAGTGGCGCGGCCGGCAATCCGGCGGCGGCACGCCAGCGTCTGGCGTTGGTGGTGGGCATCGGCACGGTGGGCAACCGCATCGTGCTGGAATCGGCGCGCCGCGACACCGCGGCCGTGGCCGGAGCGTTGCGTGCCGGTGGGTTTGAAGTCACGGTGGTGTCTGACAGCAACAGCACCGACCTGCGCGCCGCGCTCAAGGACTACCGCGAACGCCTGCTCCCCGATGCCGTGGGCCTGATTTACTACACCGGCCTGGGTGCCCAGGTTGATGGACGCAATCTTTTGCTGCCCAGCGAAGTCGCCTTGACCGACGTTCAACCCCCTGCTGCACTCGCAGCGATGCTTCGCGCCGTGGGCCTGCCCGTGCAAGAACTGGTGGACGCCCTGGGTGGCGGCGTTGAAGCACCGCGCGCGCTGGTCCTGGATGCCGCCTACCGGCACCCGGCGTTGGGCCGCCTGGCCCCCGCCGGCCTGGCCCGGCCCCGTCTGGGCAGCAACACGCTGGTCCTGCTGGGCCATGCGCCCGGTGCCTTGCAAGAACTGCAGGTGGCCCCTGCGCCCGCTGAACCGGTGGCCGACCCTCGGCAGAGCGCAGCCACCCGGTTTGCCCGGGTGCTGGTCGAAGCACTGAGCACGCCCCGCATCACGCTGCCGGAGGCCCTGCGTGCGGTGCGTTTGCAGGTGGTGGACAGCAGCGGCGGCCAGACCCAACCCTGGCTGGGCGGCGAGACCTTTGCCCGGCTGCACCTGGCCGACGCCGCGCGGCTGGAAAACCCGGCTGCTGCGGCACTGGCTGCCGCAGGCACTGCCGCGGCCGCTGCCGTCAGCTCGTCCATCGGGGCAGCCCTGCCTGACAACAACAACCAGACCAGCCTGTCGTCTGGCGGCCGCACGGCCGCTGCAGAAGCAGCTTCGCCGGCCGCCTCTGCAACGGCTGCCAACAGGCCCCGCCCGCCCACCGACAGCCGCACCACAGCCGCCCCAGGGCAGGGCGAACGCCCGGTGTTCCAAGCCCGGCGCAACCCCTTTGACCACGCCGAAGGCGACACCCTGTCCTACCACCTGGTGGACACGCGCAAGGACGAAGAGTTGTCCAGCTACACCGTGGCCATTGACGAGGTCAAGGCCGACGGCCACCTCTCGGCCAACGGCGGCCAATGGCAGTTGGACCCGCAAGGGCGAATCAAACAGCAGCGCCTGGAAGATGGCACCCAGATCACCTTCGAGCCCGCACAAGAACTCTGGTGGGCCAAGCCCCAGACCGGCGAGAGCCGACCCGTGGCTTTCAAGGAAACGCGCATCCAAGCCAACAAGCCGCAGGTGCAGATCAGCTGGCGCGGCAACGCCCAGGTGGGCAGCCTGCGGGTGATGGAAACCCCGGCCGGTGAGTTCGAGGTGTTGCCCATCAAGACCACCGGCCAAAGCAGCCTGACCCGCGCCGGCGCACCCGGCAGCAATGGCCAGTTCACCCGCACGGTGTTCTTCGCGCCCAAGCTGGGCGTTCCAGTGGCCATCGAGATTGAAGACAACGACGCCAGTGGCCGCTCTTTGCGCAAAGAGCGCCTTGAACTCATGCACGCGCAGCAGGCGCGAACACTGAATTGACGGACCAGCCAGCGCCTGCACCCTCCGCTGGCGCCGGGCCTGGCGGGCGACGCGCGCCGTTTGGGGGAGTGCTGGCCTGCTCGGTTTTCGTGGTCTTGTCGGCCCTGCTGGCCGGGTGCAGCACGCCCCCCGTGGCTCCGCCACGCGACGGGCCGATGGCCAACACGCCCGGCAACCTGGCCGCGTTGCCCGACGCCGTGCCCCGCATCGAACCCTTGCGCGTGGGCGGCCCCAACAAGCCCTACGAGGTGCTGGGCCGCCGCTACGAGCCGCTGACGCGCGACCTGCCACTGCTGGAGGCCGGTGGCGCCAGCTGGTACGGCCGCAAATTTCACGGCAAGCCCACAGCCAGCGGTGAGGTCTACGACATGTTTGCCATGACGGCGGCGCACAAGACCATGCCCATTCCCAGTTATGCCCGGGTGCGCAACCCGGCCAATGGGCGCGAGGTGGTGGTGCGCATCAACGACCGCGGGCCTTTTGCGGATGGGCGGGTGATCGACCTGAGCTACACCGCCGCACTCAAGTTGGGGGTCTTGAATGGCGTGGCGCCCGTGGAAGTGCGGCGTCTCACCCACACGGAGATTCGCAACAGCATGGGGGCTGGCGAGCAAGCCCGACCCAGCCCAGCACTGCCGCCCGTGGGCACACCTGCAGCCGAAAACAGTGCTGATGCGCGCCGCGCCCGCGCGGTGCTGGAAGGGCTGGACCCCTAAGAGCACACACCGTCGCAGCCACCGCGCGGCTTGATCTGCAGCCGGTTTGCGATGATGCTCGCCGGCTTGCAAGCCGTCTCACGCAGTCTCGGGGGAGCAACATGGCCACAGCCAGCAAAGAAGCAATCACTTTCATCGTCAGCGGCCAGATGCAGCCGCTGGGCGCCACCCGCAGCGCCAGCCGCGCTGGCGGCGTCACAGAGGGCAGCAGTGCGCCCCGCGTCAAGGCCTCGGTGCGGGTGGGTGCCACACGCGCTGGCGGCGACAAGCTGCGCCTGTCCGCCATACCCGACGAAGACGTGGTGGTCCTGCACCTGGCCGGTGGGCCATCACTCACATTGCACCCCGAGACCGCGCGCGACCTGCTGCTGGGCATGGGCCCGCGCAAACGCACCCGCGGCGCCACGCAGGCGCCCGACGAAGTTGAGGTCAACGCCGACCTGGGCTGGCAGGGCATGGCCAGCGCGTCGCCCCAGCGCACCCGTGGCCTGGTGGGCAAGCTCGTGCTGGCCGGCATCGAGGTGTTGTGCTTTGGCAAGTACGACGGCGCCGTGGCCGACCTGGCCGCCACCGGCGTGGTGGCCAAGGTAGATGGCCAGGTGGCCGCCGGTGTGTACACCCTGCCCAAGAGCGGCAGCCTCAGCGCGCTCAAAGCCCAGACCGAACGGCTGTGCAAGACCGTGCCAGCAGCGCTTGATGGCGGCGCCATCCTGGTGCTGATCCACGGCACCTTTGTCGACACCGTCAGCACCTTTGGCAAGCTGTGGGACGAGCACCCGCGCAGCGTGGAACGCCTGTTTGCAGCTTATGGCCAGCGGGTTTATGCGCTGGACCACCCCACCTTGGGTGCCAGTCCCTTTGCCAACGCACTGACGTTGGTGCAGGCCATGCCCGACGGCGCCAGGCTGCACCTGCTGACCCACTCACGCGGCGGCTTGGTGGCCGAGGTGCTGGCACGCCTGGCCGGGCAACGCCGCATCGACGCCGCCGACTTGGTGCCCTTCAAGGGCGATGCCTACAAAGCGCAGCGCCAAGAGATGGACGAGCTGCTCCAGGCCATCGTCAAGAAAAACATCCAGGTTGAACGGGTGGTGCGCGTGGCCTGCCCGGCGCGTGGCACCTTGCTGGCTTCACGCCGACTGGACGCCTACCTGTCGGTGCTGACCTGGGGGCTCAAGGCCTCGGGCGCGCTGGTCGCCGCTGAAGTGCTGGACTTTTTGAACGCCGTGGCCGAGCGCCGTGCCGACCCTGCGCTGATTCCCGGCCTGGAAGCCATGATGCCCGGCAGCGCGTTGGTGCAGTGGCTCAACCGCCCCAACAGCCGCATTCCCGGCGACCTGCGCGTGGTGGCCGGTGACCTGCAAGGCGACAGCATCGGCAGCTGGCTCAAAACCTTGCTGTCCGACGCCTTCTACTGGACCGACAACGACATCGTGGTCCACACCCGCTCGATGTACGGTGGCTCGCCCCGTGTGGGCGGAGCCAGCTTTGTGCTGGACCAAAGCGGCAAGGCCAGCCACTTTGCCTACTTCCGCAATGCATTGACGGTGGACGCGGTGGTCGAGGGCCTCACGCAAAACAGCCCAGCGGGTTTTCAGCCCATCGGGCCTTTGTCGTGGGCCGGCGACACGTCGGACGGGGTGCGCAGCGCCCGCAGCGGCGCCACCCCGCCGGCGCCACCCAACGGTCAGCGGCCTGGCGTCATCGTGGTGCCGGGGCTGCTGGGCAGCAACCTGGAAGTTGGGGGCAAACGCATCTGGCTTGGCCTGCGTTTGCTGGGCGGCTTTGACCAGCTGCGCTACCAGCCCGACGGCGCCGACAACGTGCAGCCCGACGGCCCCATCCACCTGATCTACGGCGCCCTGATCGAACACCTGAAAATGAGCCACGACGTGGCCGTGTTCGACTTCGACTGGCGCCGCCCCATCGAAGAAGAAGCGCGCCGTCTGGCCATCGAAGTTGAAAAGCAGCTCGACGCCCGCGCCAGCAGCGGCCAGCCGGTGCGGCTGATCGTGCACTCGATGGGCGGCGTGGTGGCTCGCACGCTGCAGCTCGAAAAGCCCAACGTCTGGCAACGCCTGATGGCGCACCCTGGTGCACGCCTGGTGATGCTGGGCACGCCCAACGGCGGCTCCTGGGCACCGATGCAGGCCTTGACCGGCGACGACACCTTCAGCAACACCCTCACCGCGGTGGGCTCGCCCTTCCAGGACCAGGAAGCGCGCCAGATCATGGCCCAGATGCCCGGCTTCATGCAGCTGCAGGCCGGGCTGACCGACACCACGCTGGCGCTGGACAAGGAAGACACCTGGCGCAAGCTGGCGCGCGACGACCTGCAGTTGATGCGCGAGCGCAGCTGGTGGCACCGCAACTGGCTGCAAAGCGAAGGCCGCGACGAGACCGCGGCGGTCTACGAGTGGGGCATCCCACCACAGACGGTGCTGGATCAGGTTGCCGCGCTGCGCAAGCGGCTTGACGGCCAGCACCGCACGCTGCTGGCCGACTTCAAGGCCGGCAAGGTGTTGATGGTGGTGGGGCGGGCCAAGTTCACCCCCGACGGCTACGAGCTGGCGCCCGACGAAGGCTTTGTCTACCGCAACGCGGTGGACGGCGGTGACGGCCGGGTGCCGCTGCAAATGGCACTCTTGCCCGAAGTGCGCACCTGGACGCTGGATGCCGACCACGGCAGCCTGCCCAGCGCCAAGCAGGCCTTTGCGGCCTTTGACGAACTGCTGCTGCAGGGCAACACCGAACGCCTGCCGCGGCTGGCCGCAGCCGCTGGAGCCACCCGCAGCGCCGGCTCGGCGGCAAGTGGGGTTGCAAGCGCCGTTGCCGACAGCGCTGCCAAGGTTCAACACGTGCTGAGCCGCCCATCACGCGCGCGCCGACTGGCCGCGCCCGCAGCCACCGAGGGCGGCTTGCTGGACGCCACCTTTGAGACACCAGCCAGCGCAGACACCGGCGCCGACGCAGCCACGCAAAACCGCCTGTCGGTCAGCGTGCTCAACGGCAATCTGGCCTTCATCCGCCGGCCGCTGCTGGTGGGGCACTACAAGTCCATGGCGCTGACCGGTACCGAGAACGTGGTGGACCGGCTGATCGGCCGCACCATGAGCACCGCGCTGTCGCTCAATTCCAACTTCTACCCCGAGGCGCCGGGCTCGCACCAGGTGTTTGTGAACACCCTGCGCGACCCCAGCGTGCCCGTGGGCTTGGGCCAGCCGCCGGCCGTGGTGGTGGTGGGGCTGGGCGAAGAAGGCAAGCTGCGTGAGCCCATGCTGGCCGCCTCGGTGCGCCAGGCGGTGCTGGGTTGGCTGCAGCGCCGCGCCGAAGAGCAGGCCCAAGACGGCAGCGAAGGCCCGGTGAAGATGGCCGCCACGCTCTTGGGCAGTGGCGGTTTTGGCATCACCGCCGGTGCCGCGGCACGGGCCATCGCCCAAGGCGTGGCCGACGCCAACCAGCGTGTGAGTGAGGCCAATTCGCGTGGTGGCCACCTGCCTTGGCCGCTGGTGGGCAGCTTGCAATTGGTGGAGCTCTACCTCGACCGAGCCAGCGAAGCCTGGCGCGAATTGAAGAGCCTGCAGGCCGGGGCCAAAGACCGCTTCCACATCGACGACTCGGTGAAAAGCGGCACGGGCGGCCTGCGCCGGCCACTGGACGCCGGTTACCGCGGTGCCGACTACGACTTCATCCGCGTTGTCAGCAGCGCCAGTGGCATGGTCGAATTTGCGCTGGACAGCCGGCGTGCCCGCAACGACCTGCGCGAGCAAAGCACCCAGGTGGCGCTGGTGGAAGAGCTGGTCAAGACCGCCGCCACCGACACCAACAGCGACACCCAGCTCGGCCGCACGCTGTTTCAGCTGCTGGTGCCGCCGTCCATCGAACCCTACCTGGGCGGCACCACGCGGCTGCTGCTGGAACTGGACCTGCGCTCGGCCGCCATCCCCTGGGAACTGCTGGACACACCGGTGGACGGCAAGGCTGTGGACCAACGGCCCTGGTCGCTGCGCAGCCGCATGCTGCGCAAGATGCAGCTCAAGGACAACCAGATGGCGGCCCGTGCCGACGCCATCGCTGACGACGCGGTGCTGGTCATTGGCGAGCCCCACATCGACCGCCCCGAATACGGCCCCTTGGACGCAGCGCTGCGCGAAGCCCAGGCCGTCAGCGCGCTGCTGCAACGGGGACTGGGCGCGGGCCGTGTGCAGTCGCTTTACAAGGAGCGTGCCCGGCCCATCATCAACGCGCTGCTTGAGCGGCCCTGGCGCATCTTGCACGTCAGTGGGCACGGCGAAGCTTCGGCCAAGGGCGGCGTGGTGCTTTCGGGCAAGGCCTTCCTGGGGCCTGACGAAATTGGCGCCATGCGCACCGTGCCCGAGCTGGTGTTTGTCAACTGCTGCCACCTGGCGGCCGTCAGCAGCGTGGCCGCCAAGACACGCGACTTCCAGGCCGCCGGGTTTGCCGCTGGCGTGGCCGAGCGGCTGATCGGCATTGGCGTGCGCTGCGTGGTGGCCGCGGGCTGGGCGGTGGAGGACGAAGCCGCCAACGCCTTCGCGGTGCATTTCTACGAGCGGCTGCTGGCCGGCGACAACTTTGCCAATGCCGTGGGCGCCGCTCGCGACCTGGCCTGGCAGATGGGCGGCAACACCTGGGCCGCCTACCAGTGTTATGGCGACCCAGACTGGCGCCTGAGCGCGCGCACCGCCGACGCCCAGGGCCCGGTGGTGCCCTTGCACGATGTTTATGCCGGCATCGCGTCGCCGCTGGGCCTGGCCACGGCGCTGGAGACGCTGGCTGTTGGCTCGGAATGGCAACACCTGCCCGCCGAAGGCCAGCTCTCGCGCATCGGCTACCTGGAAGGCCAACACGGCCAGGTTTGGGGCGGCATGGGCGCGGTGGCCGAAGCCTTTGGTGTGGCCTATGCCGCGGCCGGCGCCTTCGACCCCGCCATCGACTGGTTTCGCAAGGCACTGCAAAGCAAGGACAGCAGCGCGTCGATCAAGGTCAATGAGCACCTGGGCAACCTGCTGGCCCGGCAGGGTTTTGAGCGGCTGCGCGGCAAGAAAGGCAAGTTGACCGAAGCCGACTTCACGGCCGCCCGCGAAACCGCGCGGGAAGGCTGGACGCTGCTCAAGCTCTTGGTCGGCCTGCAGGCCACGTCCGAACGCTGGAGCCTGGTGGGCTCGGCCTGCAAGCGGCTGGCTCGGGTGGAGCACCTGGCCGGCAACACCCTGCAAGAGGCCAGCTGGCTGCAGGCCATGGACGAAGCCTATGCCTTTGCTGAGCGGCGCGCACAAGAAGAAAACAACAACGAGTGGTTCTACCCTGCGCTGAACCGCCTGGCCGGGCAGCTGCGCCACCATCGGCTGGACCCCAAGAACGTTTCCGCCCCCAGCGCGCAGCAGATCGCCGCGGTGCGCGCCAGCCTGCAAGCCAAGTCATTGACCGACCCCGACTTCTGGACCGAAGCCGGCCAGATCGAACTGGACAGCTATGAAACGCTGATCCACGAGCCCGACCCAGCCCAGCTCGACGCCGAGCGCAGCCGCTACGAAGACCTGCACCGCCGCGCACCGGCTCCCAAGAACTGGCGCACCGTGGCCGACCAGTGGGACTTTGTGATTGGCCCTTCGATCCAGGGCCGCAAGAGCGGCGCTTTGGTTGAGCTGCTGAAGGTGGTCAAGGGGCTGAGCACCTGACCACAAGGCGCGCACTCACGCTGCGCGTGGCCGGGCGGCTGAAACACGCTGCCCGCCAAAAACCGCAGGGTGCGCCGTGCAAAAAACCACGGCAGTACTGCACAACAGCCTTTTCGAACCCTGGTGACAAAGTGCAACTTGGCCAATACTGAAGGCATCCCAAGACGCAGGGGTGGCCTCGGTCAGCTGCGAACTTGGAAACCCTGCGGGGGTGGCCCAGTGCCAACCGCGGCGGCCATCAGATCAGACCTACAGCGCAGCCGAATTTCGGCTGCGACCCTCACCACCCAGGGAAAGTGACATGAAAACCACCTCGCGTTTCACGGTGCTCATCGAGCGCGTCGCCCAAGCCCAGCGCTGGGACTGGCTCAAGGCCGGCGCATTGCTGGCGCTGTCAGCCGCATTGCTCACCACCGCACCATCGCTGCGCGCGCAGACCGCGGCGTCCAAGATCGCCGCCGACCTGCAACAGGTCATCAGCGCGCCCAGCACAGCCAAATCGAGCTGGGTCAAGGATGTGAGCGGCCTGCGCCACGTCAAGGCGCTGGTCATCAGCAACAGCACCGACCCCGATCTCGCCGCCCTGCGCGCCGACGTGGTCGCCAAAGGCGGATCCGTCTACATGCGCTACACATCGGTCACCGCGCTGTCGGTGGTGCTGCCCGCCAACCAGGTGGCTGCGATCGCTGCGCGCGCCGACGTGCAAAGCATCTCGCCCAACCGCCTGACCGCACGCACCGCCAGCACACTGGAATACGCCACCGGCGCGATGAACCTGCGCACCTACAGCGGCAGCAGCCACAGTGGCCTGGACGGCAGCGGCATCGGCATTGCGGTGCTCGACTCCGGGCTCATGTTCAGCCACCAGAACTTCGCCGACGCCGCAGGCAAGAGCCGCGTCAAACGCGCGGTGGACTTCCAGAAAGTGGGCGACGCCGTCGCCGTTGGCGTCAAGGACTGGACGCTGCGGGTCGACAAGACCAGCGCACTGTCCCCGGGCAGCAGCACGCTGGCGACCTATGAAAAGAGTATCGCCAACGACGTGCAGAAGAAGGTCGACCTCTACGGTCATGGCACCCACGTCGCCTCGGTGGCCGCGGCCCGCGGCGCCTACCAGACCAGCGACAGCTCAGGCCTGGCGCCGGGCGCCAACCTGTACGACGTGAAGGTGCTCGACGACCTGGGCTACGGTCAGACCAGCGACGTCATCGCCGCGATCGACTGGGTGATTTACCACGCCCGCGAATTCAACATCCGTGTGATGAACCTGAGCCTGGCATCGGACTCCACCGAGAGCTGGCAGACCGACCCGCTGGCGCGCGCCGTGCGCAGCGCCAGCGCCGCCGGCATCACGGTGGTGGTGGCCGCAGGCAACTTCGGCAAAGGCAGCGGCCCCGGCGCCGGCGAGATCTACGGCACCATCAGCTCGCCTGGCCATGAGCCGTCGGTGATCACGGTCGGTTCGGTGAACTCCAAGGACACCGCCGCCCGCAGCGACGACATCGTGAACGGCTTCAGCTCACGCGGGCCGACGCGGGGCTCACTCGTCGACGCCCAAGGCGTGCGCCGCGTTGACAGCCTGCTCAAACCCGATCTGGTGGCGCCTGGCAACAAGGTACTGGGCGCACTGCAAGACGATGGTGGCGGCAACCTTGCCAACCTGGGCCGAGCCAACCCGGGTCTGCGCCGCGGCAGCGTGGACAAGAGCAATTCCGGCAAGATGCTGATGGCGCTCAGCGGCACCTCGATCGCGGCACCGGCGGTCTCGGGCACCATCGCGCTGATGCTGCAGGCCAACCCGGGCCTGACGCCACCGCTGATCAAGGCCTTGCTGCAGTACTCGGCCCAGCCGATAGCCAACGCCAACCTGCTGCAGCAGGGTGCGGGCCTGCTCAACGTGGACGGCGCGGTGCGCCTGGCGCAAGCGCTGCGCACCGACGTGCAGAGCGCCGTGCAAGCCGGCACGTTGGCGTCCGGCGCCACCTTGCTGGCCCCCGGCAAGTCGCTGCCGGCAACCACCTCCACCATCAACGGCGAGACCTTCAACTGGAGCCGCATCGTCTACGCTGGCGGCAACCAGATCGTCAGTGGTGATGCGCTGTTCATCCAGTTCCAACCGATCTACGACCAGCGCCTGGTGTGGGCAGGCAACGTGGTGCGCCGCCACAGCGTGAGCTACTGGCCGGCCGCATCCGGGGTGCTGGCCAACACCTTCGTCAAGACCATCACCGGGGCGCAGGCCGCCAACCAGATGCTGCTGACCGCGGGCGTGGTGCGCGCCACGTCGCTGCCCGGCATCAGCTCGCAGCTGGGCAAGACCGGCACCTTCATCCCCAGCGCCACGCTCAGCGGCTGGCTGCTGGCCGGCAGCGGCTTGGTGCTGAGTGAAGGTCTGGTGCTGAGTGAAGGCCTGGTGTTGAGCGAAGGCCTGGTGCTCAGTGAAGGGCTGGTGCTCAGCGAAGGCCTGGTGTTGAGCGAAGGCTTGGTGCTGAGTGAAGGCCTGATCTTGAGCGAAGGCTTGGTGATGAGCGAAAGCGGCCAGCCCAACGTCTCGTCGTCCAAAGACTCCAGCCTGCTTGGCGAGCCCTGAGCCCGTACCTGCAAGCCCACAAGGGCTTGCACGGTGGGCGCTGGTCCGAACATGAATTCACGACAGTTCATGCCCTTGGGCTGAGTCTGATGCCTGTCAACACGACATCCATTTACTGCTTCGATACCCAAGTCGAAGCAGGGCATGACTGCCCTTTCCACTTCCATCACCTTGATCAAGAGTCGCCGCCCGACAGCGGGTGCACAAACACGTGAAGACCGCACATCCGCGCCAGTCACCGACGGTTACGGCAGCCCACATTTACGCACAATGCAACCATCCCAAGACGCAGGGGTGGCCTCGGTCAGCTGCGAACTTGGAAACCCTGCGGGGGTGGCCCAGTGCCAACCGCGGCGGCAGCAGATCAGTCACATATCGCAGGCCTGGTCAGGCCTAGTCCCTCGCCACCCAGGGGTATTCCAATGAGTTTGCTTTCACGATTCGTGGTTCTGATCGAGAGCCGCCGCCTGCCCAAGGCTGCCGTTGCCGTCGTCACAGCCTTTTCCTTGCTGGTGTCCGGCTTTGGCTTGGCCGGTGCACACGCTGCGCCCGACAAGCAGCGCGAGCAGCGTGTGCACAAGATGTCGCGCGATCTGCATTCGTCGGTTGACGAAATCGCCACACCCAAAAAGCGCTGGGCCCGCGAGCACAAGGGTCAGCGTTTGGTGCAGGCGGTGTTTGTCAGCGGCGACCAAGACCCGCAGATGACGGGTTTGCGCACAGAGATTGAACGCGCCGGCGGCACCATCGACGCCGCCTTCCCGGGCCTGCGCATGCTGACGGCCACGCTGCCCGCCAAAAAGATCAAGAAGGTTGCAGAGCGCAGCGACGTCCAGTATGTGGCGCCGAATCGCGAGACCCACCGCACGGCCAGCGCGTTGGAGACCATCACTGGCGCTACGACCACTGGCGTGCGCACCAGTTCAACCAAAACCAGCTACAGCGGCCTGGACGGAACTGGCATTGGCATCGCCATTGTCGACAGCGGTGTGATGAAGGCGCACGAAGCCTTCAACAACGCCGCTGGCGCTTCGCGGGTGATGAAGAACGTTCAGTTTTTGACCACCACACAGTCCAACTGGACCGACGCCAGCAGCCCTTACACCTCGCTACAGCCCGGCACTTCTGCGCTGGCCACTTATGAGGCCGCCATCGACGACAGCGCCAACCTGGTGCAGGACGGTTACGGCCATGGCACCCACGTGGCCTCGGTGGCTGCCGGCCGCCCTGTCACCTACGGGGTCGCCCCCGATCTCACTGGCATTGCGCCCAACGCCAACATCTACAGCGTCAAGGTGCTCAACGACCAGGGCTACGGCACGCTGAGCGACACACTGGAAGGCATCCAGTGGGTGATCTTCCATGCCAAGGAATTCAACATCCGTGTGATGAACCTGAGCCTGGCCATGGACTCCACGGACAGCTGGCAGGACGACCCCTTGTGCGCCGCGGTGCGCAGCGCGGTGGCCCAAGGCATCACCGTGGTGGTGGCTGCCGGCAACTTTGGCCGCAACCTGGCTTTGAAAGAGAACTACGGCACCATCACCTCGCCGGGCAACGACCCGTCGGTCATCACCGTAGGTTCGACCAACTTCAAGAGCACCACGTCACGCGCCGACGACGTGGTCAACTTCTTCAGCTCGCGTGGCCCCACCCGTGGCGGCCGAGTCGACACAGTCACTGGCGTGCGCACGCCCGACAACGTGCTCAAGCCCGACCTGGTAGCACCTGGCAACCTGATCATGGGGGCCGCCGCAACCAAAGCCGTCTCTTCCAGCCTGACGTGGAACACGCTGGCCACCCTGTTCAAGACGCCCTTGGTCACCGCGACCGGTGTGACGCAAACCTATGGCGAAACGCAGATGTATTTGTCGGGTACATCGGTAGCCGCCCCCGTGGTGGCCGGTACGGCGGCGCTGCTGCTGCAGGCCAACCCTGGCCTGACCCCACCCATGATCAAGGCCATCTTGCAGTACACCGCGCAGCCCATGGCCGGCGCCAACCTCTTGCAGCAAGGCGCTGGCCAGCTCAACATCAACGGCGCCGTGACCCTGGCCAATGTGCTGCGCACCGACGTGACCAGCGCCATTGCAGCCGGCAGCATCAGCAGCGGGGCGAACCTGCTGGCCTCGGGCAAGACCATGCCCAGCAGCCGCAGCTCCACCGTCGCCGGCGCCAGCTTCAACTGGTCACGCATGGTCTATGTGGGTGGCAACCGGGTGGTCACCGGTGACGTGCTGTTCACCAGGTTCCAGCCCATCTACAACCCGCGCTACACCTGGTCGCGCAAGACCGTGCTGGACCGTTACGCCGACTACTGGGACACCAACAAGACCTTTGTCAAATGGTTCTGGGAATTCCCGGTGAGCAACCTGACGCTGCTGACCAGCGGTGTGGTGGACGGCAGTTCCCTGGTCGGCACCAGTTCACTCACGGGCAAGACCGGCATCTTCACCCCAGCCACCACGCTGTCGGGTTGGCTGACCAGTGGCAGCGGCACGCTGCTGGGCTCGGGGCTGGTGCTCAGTGAAGGCTTGGTCTTGAGCGAAGGCCTGGTACTCAGCGAGGGCCTGGTACTCAGCGAAGGCCTGGTGCTCAGCGAGGGCTTGATCCTCAGCGAAGGGCTGGTGCTGAGCGAAGGTTTGGTGCTCAGCGAGGGCGCCAGCCTGGGCGAGCCCTGAGGCCTGGCCTTGTGTACTCTGCGGAATCAACGGCAGGGGTAAAACGAGGCTAGCTGGGAAAGGCTCTCAAGGCCGCACACCGGGGGCCGAAAACACGGTGCAGGCGGCTCTGGCCGCGTGCCGCCGCAAGCCATGATCCCTGCCAACAACACCGACGCTCTAGCCGCTTCGCCCGCGCGATGGTGGGCCCGCGTACATCGGGCGCTGATGCCCGACTACAACCGCAAGGCCACGGCCTACTGGTGGTTGGTGGTGGCACTGGGCAGTGTGACGCTGATCGGGTCGGCTGTCAGTCTGGCCGACGAGACAGCGCTGGCCTTGCTGCAGATCGGCATCGGCATGGTCATTGCGATGCTGGCTGGCCTGTTTCCGGTGCGCGTGCCGCGCTCCAAGAATTCTTTTGCCGCCGGCGAGATCTTCATCTTTTTGCTGCTGCTGATCCACGGTCCCTGCGCGGCCGCCTTGGCGGCGGCGGGCGAAGCGGCGCTGGGCTCGTGGCGCACGTCCAAGCGCTGGACCAGCCGCATCGTCAGCCCGGCCATGGCCGCCGTGGCCATGTTTTCGACCGGCTGGCTGTTCAATCAGGCCTTGCCCCATGTGGCCGACAACGCGGGCTTGCTGATCCTGGGCACCGTGGTCTTCGGATTGGCCTTCTTTGTCGTCAACACCTTGCTGGTGAGCACGGTGCCGCGCCTCAAGCGCAACGAACCGCTGCAGCTGTCCGACCTGTTCAGTGTTTTTGGCTGGATCGGCATTGCCTACGCTGGCAGTGCCACCGTGGCCGTGCTGCTGTACCTGACCTACCGACAGTCGGGCAGCGGTGTGTTGATGGCCACGGTTCCGCTGCTGGCCATGATGCTGGCCACGTTGCACTACTTCTTTCGCCAGCAAGAAGCCGCCGAAGAAGTGCGTGTGGCCAGTGCCGAAGCGGCCGAGCGCGAACGCGAGCTGGCGCAGCGCCACGTGCGTGAACTGGAGGCCAGCGAGCGGCGTTTCCACAGCGCCTTCACGCATGCGTCGATCGGCATGGCGCTGCTGGCCTTTGACGGCAGCATCCTGCAGGCCAACCAGGCCTTGCGCACCCTGGTGGGGCGGCGCGACGATGAGTTGTTGCAGCAGTCGTTCCAAAACGTGGTCTGGCCCGCTGATCGCGCCAAACTGGTCCAACACCTGGGTCTGGCCAACGAACATGAGTTCGAGGGCTTTGCACTCGAACTGCGCTGCTTGAACCGCGATGGCCAGGCCGTGTGGGTAGCCACGCACTGCAGTTTTTTCAGCGAGCCCGGCGCGGGCAAGCCCTGCCTGATCCTGCAGATTCAGGACATTTCGGCGCGGCGCAGCGCCGAAGAAGGTCTGCACCACCTGGCCTTTCACGACAGCCTCACGGGCCTGCCCAACCGACGCCGCTTTCACGAGCTGCTGAGCCAGACGGTGACCCAACTCAACGCCAGCGCCGACCCCCACGACGCCTATGCGGTGATGTTCCTGGACTTCGACCGCTTCAAGCTCATCAACGACAGCCTGGGCCACAGCGCTGGCGACGAGTTCTTGGTGCTGGTCTCCAAGCGCATCAAGGACAGCCTGCGGCCGCACGACATCGTCGCCCGCCTGGGCGGCGACGAGTTTGCCGTGCTGGTCAAGCACGTGGAGCACGAGCGCAGTGTGGTGGCGCTGGCCGAACGCATGATGGAAGCCTTGCGCAAGCCCTTTTTTGTGGCCAACACCGAGCTGATGACCAGCGCCAGCATCGGCATCACTTTCAGCGCGCTGGGTTACACCAGCCCAGAAGACGTGCTGCGCGACGCCGACACCGCCATGTACAAAGCCAAGGGCGCAGGCAAAGCCCGCTATGCCTTGTTTGACGCCAGCCTGCACACCGAAGTGGCCAACCGGCTGCGCCTGGAAGGCGACTTGCGCCGCGCCATCGACGAAGGCCGGCTGACGGTGGCCTACCAGCCGGTGTGGGAGCTGGGCAGCGCAGACCACAGGCGGCTGGCAGGCTTCGAAGCCCTGGTGCGCTGGTTGCACCCGCAAGACGGCGCGATCAGCCCGGGCACTTTTTTGCCGATTGCCGAAGAAGCAGGGCTAATGTTGAAACTGACCGACTTCGTGCTGCACTGCGCCTGCCGTCAGCTGCGCGAGTGGCAAAAGTCCAACCCGGCTTGGGGCTACCTGACGATGAACGTCAACCTCTCCGGCCACGACGTTGCGCACCCGGCCCTGGTGGCCCGGGTCACCCGCGCGGTCATCGAAGCCGGGGTCAAACCCGCCAGCCTGTGCCTGGAGCTCACCGAGAACATCCTGATGGCGCGCCTGGAAGCAGCCTTACCCCTGCTGAGCGAGCTGCGCCGCATGGGCGTCACGCTGGCCATCGACGACTTCGGCACCGGCTATTCATCGCTGAGCCACCTGTCCACCCTGCCCATCGACTGCCTGAAGATCGACCGCTCCTTTGTGATGCGGCTGGAGGCTGGCTCCAACGAGGCCGCCGTGGTGCGCTCCATCGTGCTGCTGGGCCGGTCGCTGGGCAAACAGGTGGTGGCCGAGGGCATTGAGACCGAAGGGCAGCTGCAGCAGCTGCAAGAAATGGACTGCGCGCTTGGACAAGGGTATTTGTTGGCACATCCCATGGCCGCGGCCGACGTATCCTCGCTGCTCAGCGGCCTGCTGCCCGATGTGCCCCTGCCGGAACTCCCTTGGCAGCAGACCGAACCGGCCGTAACCGTGCACTGACGATGTCCCCTGCCGCGCACCGTTTGCGCACCATCTGGTGAACTCTCTGCCGACACCCCAGCCTGTGCCGGCTGCCGCGCATGGATGGCAACGCCTGCACGCGGCCCTGATGCCCGACTACAACCACAAGACCACCTGGTTGTGGTGGTTGTGCACCCTGTCGGGTGCGGTCGCGCTGGCCTTGTGCTTGAGCGCGCTGGCCGGTCTGAGCTGGCCAGCTTGGCTGCAAGTGGCCTTGGCGGCAGCGCTGGCCATCGGTGCGGGGCTTTTCCCGGTGCGCGTGCCGGGCACCAATCACTCCTATGCGGCTGGCGAGATTGCCATCTTCCTGACCCTGCTGATGTTGGGGCCGGCCGCGGCGGCCGTGGTGGCCGCCTGCGATGGCTTCATGGGCTCCTACCGCACGTCCAAGCGCTGGACCAGCCGCCTGTTCAGCCCCGCGTCGGCGGCGTTGGCCATGTTGGCAGCGGGCTCGCTGCTGCACTGGGCGCTGCAGCAGATGGCCAGCCTGGGCCAGAGCAGCGTGGCGGTGCTGCTGGCTCTGGCGCTGCTGTTTTCGGCGGCCTACTTTTTGGTCAACGCCATGCTGGTGTCGGGACTGCTGCAGCTCAAACGCGGTGAGTCTTTTTTTCAACCGGCCGGCCTGCTCAGCGTGTACCGCTGGGTGGGCATGGCCTACGGCGGCAGCGCCAGCCTGGCGGCGCTGCTGTTCTTTGCTTATCAGCAGCAGGGCGTGGGGGCGCTGTTGGTGATGGTGCCGCTGCTGGGTCTGCTGCTGCTGGCCTTGCACTTTTTTTTCAGGCAACAGGAAGAAGCCAAACGGGTCTTTGAGGCCGGCGTGGAGATCGCGGCGCGTGAGGCCTCGCTGGCCGAACGCGAAGCGCAGACCGCCCAACGCCACCTGTTGGAACTGCAAGCCAGCGAGCGGCGTTTCCACAGCGCTTTCACGCACGCGTCGATCGGCATGGCGCTGCTCAACTTTGACGGGCACATCCTGCAAGCCAATGAAGCCCTGTGCACCGTACTGGGCCGCAGCCCGCAGCAGCTCACGGCGGCCAAGTTCCAAGACCTGGTGCTGGACGAAGACCGGCGCCAAATCGAGCGCCAGCTGGGTTTGTCCAACGCCCAGGAATTCGAAGGTTTTGCCACCGAGCTGCGCTGCCAGCACGCCGACGGCAGCCTGGTCTGGCTGTCTTTGCATTGCAGCTTTTTCACCGAACCCGCTGAAGCACAGGCGGACTCACCAGCGGACGCTGCCGGCGCGCTGGGCCAGGCCTGCCTGATCCTGCAGGCCCAGGACGTCTCGGCCCGGCGCACAGCCGAAGACGGCCTGGCGCACATGGCGTTTCACGACAGCCTCACGGGTTTGCCCAACCGCCGTCGTTTCCTGGACTGCCTGAACGGCGCGGTGTCGCGCAGCCTGGCCGACCCGCGCCACGTCTGGGCCGTGATGTTCCTGGACTTCGACCGCTTCAAGCTGGTCAACGACAGCCTGGGGCACAGCGCCGGCGATGAGCTGCTGCGACAGCTGGCCCGGCGACTGCAGGAAAAGCTGCGCCCCAGCGACACCGTGGCCCGGCTGGGTGGCGATGAGTTTGCGATCCTGGCCGAACGCATCGAACACGAGCGCGACGCCGTGGTGCTGGCCGAGCGGCTGATGGACGCGCTGCGCAGGCCCTTTGTGGTGGCCGGCCAAGAGCTCACCGTCAGCGCCAGCGTGGGCATCACCTTCAGCGCCTTTGGCTACGACACGGCCGAGGCTGTGCTGCGCGACGCCGACACCGCCATGTACAAGGCCAAGAGCGACGGCAAAGCGCGCTTTGCGGTGTTTGACGCCAGCCTGCACACGGCCGTGTCTTCACGATTGCGGCTTGAAGGCGAATTGCGCCAGGCCATCGCCCAAGGCCAGTTGACCGTGGTCTACCAGCCCCTGTTCAAGCTGGGCGCCGATGCCCAGGGCGGCCTGCAGGCCCATGCGCTGACCGGCTTCGAAGCCCTGGTGCGCTGGCGCCATCCGGGTGGCGACACGCTGCAGCCAACCGCTTTCCTGCCCATCGCCGAAGAGACTGGGCTGATGCTGCAGGTGAGCGACTTTGTGCTGCACTGCGCCTGCCGCCAATTGCGTCAATGGCAGCTGTCCAGCCCCGAACTGGCCGAGCTCACGATGAGCATCAACTTGTCCACCCATGACCTGGCTCACCCTGCGCTGGTGGCACGGGTGAGCCAGGCGGTGGTCGAGGCCGGCCTGCGGCCCGAGCACCTGACGCTGGAGCTGACGGAAGACATCCTGATGTCCAATGTCAGTGGCGCAGTGGCCACGTTGACGGCCCTGCGCAAGCTGGGTGTACGGCTGGCGGTGGACGATTTTGGTACCGGCTACTCCAGCCTCAGCCACCTGAGCCGACTGCCCATCGACAGCCTGAAGATCGATCGCAGTTTTGTGCATCAGCTGCGGCGCAATTCAGACGACTCGGCGGTGGTAGCCGCCATCGTGCAACTGGGCAGCACGCTGCGCAAGGTGGTGGTGGCCGAGGGCATCGAAACCGCCGACCAGGTCGAGCAGCTGCGCGAACTGGGCTGCGAAATCGGCCAGGGCTTTCACCTGTCCACGCCGCTGTCGGAGCAGGCCGCGGGCGACTGGCTGCAGGCGCGGCGAACCCCGTTGCACTGAGCGCTGCCAGGGCGCATCATGGCCGCCCCTTCAAATTGCCAGGAACCCGCCATGGACGTCTACAAAACACACGGTGCCTTCAGTTGGTCTGAGCTGTGCACCAGCAACCCCAAGGCCGCGGCCGTCTTTTACAGCGGCCTGTTCGGCTGGTCCTTCAAAGACATGGGAGCGGCCATGGGCGACTACCACGTGGCCAGCGTGGGCGACACCATGGTCGCCGGTGTGATGAGCGCCCCGCCCGGTGCACCGCCCATGCCACCGGCCTGGGGCTGTTATGTCACGGTCACCGACCTGGAAGCCTCTGTGGCGCGCTGCGGGCAGCTGGGTGGCAAGGTGCTGGTGCCGCCGATGGACGTGCCCACGGTCGGGCGCATGGCCGTCATCCAGGATCCACAAGGGGCTACGCTCAGCATCATGCAGTACGCCGCCAGCTGAGGCGGTTTCAACGAGCAGGTTTGTCGGCGGGCAGGCCGTCGAATCAGTCCGCCCAGCGCCCGCCGGACGCGCCCACGACCGTGCCGGTGGTGCGGCTGCTGTCATCCGAAAGCATCCAGACAATGGCCTGCGTCACTGCTTCGGCCGAGGTGGCCGCTGCGAAGCCTGGCTCGGGACGAGCATCTGGCAGGCAAAAACACGGACCAGGCTCATGGCTGTGCCGAGTAGCGCGAGCGAGCAGAAAACGGCAACGACTGGTGGTTCTACCCAGCCTTGAAACGCCACGCCGGCCAGCTGAGGCACCATCGCTTGGAGCCCGGCCTGATGGCAGTGAGCAGCGCGCAGCAGATCCTGCGGCGAGGGCCGGCCGCAAGCCAAGTCCACCAGCGGCTCCGGCTCTTCGACCAAAACCAGAAGTCGACACAGCTTCATGGTGGCCATCCCACTCGCTCAGCCCCGGGTGCTAGATTCGAGCGGCATGGTTGGGTAAGTTCATAAGTTAACCGGAGCGAAGCAAGAATGGACGCACTGCTCTCCACGCTGGGCAGAAATGGATTTCTGCCGCACGGTTACTGCTTCAGCTGGTCGCCCGGCCTGTTGTGGTCCATGGTGATTGCCGACGTCACCATCGCCGCGGCCTATTTTTCGATTCCGGTCGCCATCGTGAGCTACGTTCGGCAGCGGCCGAACAACAGCAACAACTGGGTGGCCTGGCTGTTCAGCGCGTTCATCTTTGCCTGCGGCGTCACCCACGTGATGGACATCTGGACCATCTGGCGCCCCGACTACGCCGTGCATGCCATGACCAAGGTCGTGACCGCAACGCTTTCACTGGTCACAGCCGTCGCACTGTGGCCGCTGATCCCGCGCGCCCTGCGCATTCCTTCGGTGCTGCAGTTGCAAAACCTGGTCAGCAAGCTCGAAGCCGAGGTGGGGCGCCGTCGCAGCACCGAGGAACAATTGGCCGACACCCAGCAGAGCCTGGCCGTGACACTGGCCAGCATCGAGGCCGGGTTCATCGCCACCGACCGCGCCGGCAAAGTCACCCGCATGAACGCCGTGGCCGAAGTGGTCACCGGGTGGACACAGCGCGAGGCGCTGGGTCAGGACCTCTTCACCGTCTTCCAGCGAGAAGGTCGACCCGAGGCCTACCTGTCGAAGAACCCGGTCGACTTGATGATGGAGCTGGGCGTCACGGTTGAAACCGTTCACCGCGAAGTGGCCATCTCGCGAACCGGAACACGCACGCCACTGGAAATCAAGGCGGCCCTGACGCGCAGCGACACCGATGGCCATGTGACCGGCCTGGCCATGGTGTTTCGCGACATGTCGCGCATTGAACAGGCCGAGGCCGAGTCGAGCCGCCTTGCGGCCATCGTTGAATCATCCAGCGACGCCATCATCAGCAAAACACTGGATGGGCGCATCACCACCTGGAACCGTGGCGCGCAGTCGATTTTTGGCTACACCGCCGAGGAAGCCATTGGTCAGCCGGTGCAGATGCTGATTCCACCCGAACGACAGTCCGAGGAGATGCGAATTCTGAGCGCCATCGCCAATGGCGTGCCCGTGCCGCCCTTTGACACGGTGCGCCTGACACGCAGCGGCCAAGCGTTGCAGGTGCAGATCACGGTGTCGCCCATCAAGGACGGCGCAGGCCGGGTGGTGGGCGCGTCGAAGATCGCACGTGATGTCACGCGCCAGCGACAGGCCGAAGCTGCGCTGCGCAACAGCGAAGAGCGGCTGCGTTTCACGCTTGAGGCGGCCCACATCGGCGACTGGGACCTGGACCTGGCCACTGGCGCCATGGCGCATTCCACGCGTCACGACCAGTGCTTTGGCTACACCCAGCTGCAAGCGGACTGGAGCTTCGACAAATTCATGGCGCACGTGCACCCGGAAGATCGGGCCGAAGTCGAGCAGGCGCTGCATGTGGCCATCACCGCAGGCAGCGCCTGGCGCGTCCAGTGCCGGGTGATCTGGCCGGATAACACCGTTCACTGGATCAGCAAGCACGGCAGCGTGCAGCTGCAAGGCAACAAGGCCGTTCGCCTGCTGGGCATCGTGACCGAAATCACCGAGCAGCGACAAGCAGAAAACGCCCGGCTGACCGCCCAGCGGCTGGAGACCGAGAACCGGCGGATTCACGAAGCCAACCGGCTCAAGAGCCAGTTCCTGGCCAACATGTCCCACGAACTGCGCACGCCGCTCAACGCGGTGATCGGCTTTGCCGAGCTGCTGCATTCGGGTCTCGTCAAACCCGACTCACCCAAACATCAGCAGTTTCTGGGGCACATTGGCACCAGTGGGCGCCACCTGCTGCAGCTGATCAACGACGTGCTCGACTTGTCCAAGGTGGAGTCTGGGAAGTTCGAGTTCTACCCCGAGAAGGTGGATCTGCCTTCGATGTTCAAGGAGGTGCAGGACACGTTGCAGACGGCCATCAACGTCAAGAACATCCAGGTCTCGACCCGCATCGATGCCGATCTGATTGACCTGACGCTGGACCCGGCGCGGCTGAAGCAGGTGCTCTACAACTACCTCTCCAACGCCATCAAGTTCACGGCCGCGGGTGGGCAGATCGCACTGCGTGCGATGGCTGAAGGGCCCGAGCACTTCCGGATCGAAGTCGAGGACTCCGGCATCGGCATCAGTGCGGCCGATCTGCCGCGCCTGTTCACCGAATTCCAGCAACTCGATGCCGGCTACAGCAAGCAGCACCAGGGCACCGGCCTGGGCCTGGCCCTGACACGCAAGTTGGTGCAGGCGCAAGGGGGGCAGGTTGGCGTGCGCAGCACGGTGGGTCTGGGCAGCGTGTTTTATGTGCTGCTGAACCGGACCGACGGCCAGGACACAGATCGCGCCGAGGCCATCGCGCTGGGCCTGCGTCAAAAAGAGGCCGATCGGGTGCTGGTGATTGAAGACAGTTTGCATGACCAGGCCCTGCTGGTCCAGGCGCTGGCGCAAGCGGGTTTCGCGGTGGACGCAGCGGACGATGCTGCGCAAGCCTTGCGCCGCGCCCGCGCAACGGCCTACGCGGCGCTGACGCTTGACCTGAACTTGCCCAGCCAGCGCGGGCTGGAGTTGCTGAGCAGCTTGCGGGGCCAGGGCGCCAGCCATGCTTCAGCTGTGATTGGCGTCACCATGCCGGCCGACCATGAATTGACCGCCGCCTTCGCCATCGCCAACATCCTGTGCAAGCCGATCCGCAGCGATGAAATCACGGCGGCCATGGCCCGCTTCAACCAGGCTGGCGAGGCGCGCGCCCACGTGATGGTGATTGACGACGACCCCATGTCGCTGGACCTGATGCGCGCCACCCTGAAGAGCATAGGCGTCGACGCCGCTTGTTTCGAGGATGGCCGCGTTGCCTTGCAGGAAATCGATGACGTCCGGCCAAACGCCATCGTGCTTGACTTGATGATGCCGGGCTTTGACGGTTTCCAGGTGCTGGACGCCTTGCAGCGTTTGCCCGAATGGCGCGAGGTGCCGGTTTTCATCTGGACCAGCATGTTGCTGACCGATGAGGAGTACGCAACCCTGGCGCGGTCGGCGCGCGCCATCCTGCTCAAGGGTGGCGGTGCCCTGGCTACGGTGCTTGAAAGTGTCAGCCGCTGGCGTCCTTCCGTTTTGACCGACGTTGGGACCAAGCCGTGAGCGCGCCGCGAATCCTGGTCGTCGACGACAACCCGCTGAACATCGCCCTCGCCGAAGTGGTGCTACTGGCGGAGCAGTTCGCCGTCGAGACTGCTGCCGACGGGCCGGAGGCGATGCAGAAGGTAGCGTCCTTTCAACCTGACTTGATCCTGATGGACATCCAGATGCCGGGGAAGGACGGACTTGAAGTGACCCGCGACCTCAAAGCCAACCCTGCTACTCGGCACATTCTCATCGTCGCTTTCACCGCCTTTGCGATGCGCGGTGATGAGGCCAAGATGCGTGCCGCAGGGTGCGACGGGTACCTGTCCAAGCCCATTGACATCAAAAAATTCGGCGCCCAGGTGCGGGCCTGCTTGGCATCGCCTGTTGGCGAGTTTGAGGCTCCCACTGACGGTTGGTCTGATGGCGAGCCTCAACGCCCGCCCGTCACGTCCACCACCGTGCCCGTGGTGTAGCTGCTGTCAGCCGACAACAGCCAGACAATGGCCTGCGCCACTTCTTCGGCCGAGCCGGCGCGCTGCATCGGCACCATGGGTGCCAGCTGCGCCGCGCGGCCGGGCTGGCCGCCGCTGGCGTGGATGTCGGTGTCGATGATGCCCGGGCGCACGGCGTTGACACGGATGCCCTCGGCCGCCACTTCGCGCGCCAGGCCCAGCGTGAAGGTGTCCACCGCGCCTTTGGCTGCCGCATAGTCCACATACTGGCCGGGTGAACCCAGCTTGGCTGCAGCCGAAGACAGGTTGACGATGACACCACCCTGGCCGCCATGGCGTGTGCTCATGCGGCGCACCGCTTCGCGCGCAGCCCAGATGGTGCCCAGAACGTTGATGTTGAACATGCGCTGTAAGCGAGCGCCGCTCATCTCGTCCACGCGCGCGGCCACGTCCACCACGCCGGCGTTGTTGACCAGGCCGCCAAGGCCGCCCCATTCGCGGTCGATGGTGGCGAAGAGCGCCACGACGTCGGCCTCCACACCCACGTCGCCCTTCAGCACCAGCGCACGGCGGCCGGCCGCGCGCACGTCGGCGGCCACGGCCTGGGCGGCGGCTTCGTCCTGGGTGTAATTGACGGCCACGTCCCAGCCGCGCGTGGCGGCCAAGCGGGCAGCGGCGGCGCCGATGCCACGGCTGGCACCGGTGATGAGCAAGGTGGATGGGTTCATGCCCCCATGTTAGAACGCCCTGCGCTGGGCTAGAGTGGCCCGCACAAAGCAACACCGCAAAACGCCCGTGAGCACATCCACCGCACCGGTCCAGCAAGGCTTGGTGGTCTTTGCCAAGAACAAAGCCCGCGTCTCAGCCTTTTATCAACGCACGCTGCAGCTGGCGGTGAAGGAAAGCGAGCGCAGCCACGACCTGCTTCAAGGCGCAGGTGTGGAAGTGGTGGTACACGCCATACCGGCTGGCATTGCCAAGACCATCACCATCAACCAAGCGCCGCAACCGCGTGAGGACACGCCCTTCAAACCCACCTTTTATGTGCCCGACCTGAACGCGGTGCGCGCCGCGGTGCAAGCCACTGGCGGCTGGCTGAAGGCAGCCGACAGGGCCTGGCACTTTCGTGGTGCCACCGTGCTGGACGGGCACGACCCCGAAGGCAACATCGTGCAGTTCAAGCAGCGTGATGCCAGCTGAAGCTTGAACCCGCTGAACTTGAAAGACCACCCATGACCGGCGCCCAAATCATTGTCCTGGCCACCCCCGTTTTCCTGCTGCTGATCGCGGTTGAATTCGCTGTGGGCCACGCCCGCGGCCGCAACACCTACCGCTTGAACGACACCTTGAACAGCATCGGCCTGGGTGTGATGAGCCAGGTCACCGGCGTGTTTGGCAAGCTGCTGCGGGTGGGCCTGTACACGCTGGCGTTTGAACACGTGGCGCTGACACGGCTGCCGGTGAACTCGCTGTGGGTCTGGGTCTTTGCGCTGCTGTTCTACGACTTTTGCTACTACTGGCTGCACCGCGGCGGCCACCGCGTGGCGGTGCTGTGGGCCGCGCACGCGGTGCACCACCAGAGCGAGGACTACAACCTGGGCACCGCGCTGCGCCAGACCAGCAGCGGTTTTTTGCTGGGCTGGGTGTTTTACATGCCGATGGCACTGGTGGGCGTGCCACCGCTGGTGTTTGGCACCGTGGCTTTGATTGACCTGCTCTACCAGTACTGGGTGCACACCCAGCAGATCGGCCGCCTGGGCTGGTTTGACCGCTGGTTTTGCAGCCCCAGCAACCACCGCGTGCACCACGCCGTCAACGACGCCTACCTGGACAAGAACTACGGCGGCATCCTGATCATCTGGGACCGGCTGTTTGGCACCTTCAAGGAAGAAGACGATCAAGAGCCCTGTGTCTACGGCACCCGCTCACCGCTGCGCAGCTGGAACCCGCTGTGGGCCAATCTGCAGGTTTACCGCGACCTGGTGCACGACAGCTGGCACGCCCGCTCATGGGCCGACAAACTGCGCGTGTGGCTCAAGCCGCCGGGCTGGCGCCCGGCCGACGTGGCCGCGGCTTGGCCCAAGCCAGCCTTTGACATCGGGCAGGTGCAGCGTTTTGACCCGCCCATGAGCCGCACCGCGCAGTGGGCTTCGGCGCTGCTGTTTGGCGCGGTGCTGACGGGCACCAGCGCCTTCTTGTGGTTTGCCCACCAGTTGTCCGTCACCCAGCAGTTGCTGGGCGCCGCCGGCATCGTGCTGGCCTTGTGGTGTGTGGGTCGCATCACACAAACCCGCTTGTCGCCACCGGCCCAGCCGGCGGCGCTCACCGCTTGAAGTCGAGGCCCACCATGAAACCCACCATCACCATTCGCGCAGCCCACGCGGCCGACCACGACGCCTGGCTGCCTTTGTGGCGCGGCTACCAGGCCTTCTACCAAGTGGACCTGCCCCCCAGCACCACCGCCACCACCTGGCAGCGTTTGCTGGACCCGGCCGAGCCACTGCACCTGGCGCTGGCCGAGGTGGACGGGCGGGTGGTGGGCCTGGTGCACTTCATTGAGCACCGCAGCTGCTGGAGCCCGCTGAACTCGGTCTACCTGCAAGACCTGTTCACCGAAGCCAGCGTGCGCGGCCGGGGCGTGGGGCGGGCGCTGATTGAACACGTCTACGTCCAGGCCAAACAGTTGGGCGCAGGCAAGGTGCATTGGCTGACCCACGAAACCAACCAGCAAGCCATGGTGCTCTACGACCAGGTGGCCGAAAAACCAGGCTTTGTGCAGTACCGCAAGAACCTCTGATTCAAACCTGCCACCCCCATGAAATCCTTGTCATCTACGCTGATCGCAGCATTTCTGGCCTTGTCCAGCCTGAACCCCGCACACGCCGACGAAGGTCTTAACGCTGCCATCGCTGGCGCCCACCGCACCCCGGCCTTTGTAGCCCGCGACGTGTGGCGCCACCCACAGGAAACGCTGCGCTTCTTTGGCATCCAGCCCCAGATGACCGTGGTCGAGATCAGCCCCGGCGGCGGCTGGTACACCGAGATCCTGGCGCCCTATCTGCGGGAGAAGGGTCAGCTGGTGCTGGCCGCTGATGACCCGGAGTCAGGCTTTGCCTACTACCGCCGCAGTGCCGACCGCTTGGCCAAGAAGCTGCAGACCCAAGCGGCGGTGTACGACCGCGTGCGCGTGCTGCCCTTTGAAGTGCCGGCCAAGCTCAACCTGGGCGCGCCCGCCAGCGCCGACCTGGTGCTGACCTTTCGCAACGTGCACAACTGGGCTGCCCAAGGCGAGGACGCGGTAGCCGCTGTTTTCAAGAGCGTGCACGCCACGCTCAAGCCCGGCGGTGTCTTTGGTGTGGTGGACCACCGGCTGCCTGCCGATCAAGTCCAAGACGCCAAGGCCAGCAGCGGCTATGTGCACGTAGCCTACGTGACACGGCTGGCCCTGGCCGCAGGTTTTGTGCTGGCCGGGTCTTCGGAGGTCAACGCCAACCCCAAGGACACGGCCAAGCACGCGGGCGGCGTCTGGGCCTTGCCGCCCACCTTTGGCAACAAAGACAAGGACCGTGATCTCTATGCGGCCATCGGCGAGAGCGACCGCTTCACGCTGAGGTTTGTCAAACCCTGATGGTCAGACGAAAAAAAGCCCCGCACCGGCGGGGCACTTCGTCAGCAAAGACCTGAATCAGCCTTGCTTGCGGCGGCTCAGACCCAGCGCCAGCAGGCTCAGGCCAACCAGAGCGACAGAGGTCGGCTCAGGCACGCCCACCGAGCTACCGGGAATGAAGATCCGGCCCGACCAGTTGGGGGTGCTCGAATTCCAGTCGGAGAAGTTGACCGTGTTCATACCCGAAACGGTGTAGCTCTGGAAACCGGCGCTCAGGCCCGTGACCGTCACACCTTGCCAACGGGTCACCGCGCAGCAGGGGTTCACCAGGGAGTTGTACTCGCCAACGGTGGCTGAACCTGAGGCATAGAAGTCGTTGGTGCCGAGGACCAAGCCGCTGGGCAGGGAATTGGCCACCAGGTTGAAAGCGAGGGTGTTGCCACCCATGGTCAGCGAACCTTCGTTCGGAGCGCCGGTGTGGTAGCTGCCCAGCCAAATGGTGACCGAACCAGGGGCGCCGGCGTTGACCGAGCCAAAGGAGATGGTGTGAGCTGAAGCGGTGCCGCTCAGGGCCAACACGACGGCTGACAGTGCGAAACCGAATGCGTTCTTCGAAATTTTCATGGTTGCTTCCTAACTTTTAGTTGACTGACTGGAACTGATTCCAAGAAACAAAAGCGACATCGGCCTTGAGGTGGTCACCGATCGGTGCGACATCCGACTTCGACTGAACAGGTAGTTTGCGAAGCGCCTTGGTCTGAATCAAGCAAAACCTGGGCCAGCTCCTATAAGTCTTTGTTTCTAATGGAAAATGTTTCCGACCCCCCTATTTGAGGTGGGGGGGTATCTGTAAGCAATCCCGACGCACTTTGGTCTGGGTCGGTCGCCAGCAAAAGGTCGGTGAATCAAGCGCGTCGGATGCCCTGGGCCGCAACAGAAGCTCTCGTCGGCCTTGGGCAGTCTGGTCGCTGGTGCCAAGTCCACCGTGTGCACCTCGATCTGAGCCATGACACCAAAAACGGGGTCGAGCCCAACAAATCGCAACTTCATCACGCTCCCTGCATTCGCCACGCCTCATGACACCCGGATGCAGGTATTCGCTGGCTCCTTTGAAGGGTGCACGGACGTATCCTCATCCCGCCTTGCACCGAGGTTTGTTGGCTGACGAATGCCATCTCATCGGCAACAGCTGGCTGATCGCTTCGCGGTCCCACCCCACCGAACCCACTGTCAACCCTGGAGCTCTGCTTGATGATTCGAGCCGCCATTCTTGCCTGCACGCTTGTCGCATTGTTCGGATGCAGTGCAGGCGATTCCAGCAAAGATCTCATCGCTTCGGCCAAAGCGTTGATGGAAAAACGCGAATTCGCCAGCGCAGTGGTCCAGCTCAAGAGCGCGCTCCAGCAAAACCCGAGCACCAGCGAAGCACGCTTTCTGTTGGGTAAAGCGCTGCTGGAAGTCGGCGACGCTGCGGGTGCGCTGGTGGAGCTGCGCAAGGCCGAAGAAGCCCAGACGCCCGACGCACTGCTGGCCCCTGAAATGGCCAGGGCACTGCTGGCGGCTGGCGAAGCCTCCAGGATCGTGGAGCAGTACGCGCAACTGACGCTGTCCGACGGACGAGCCATTGCCGACTTGAAAACCTCGCTGGCCAGTGCATACATGGCCAAGGGCAACGTCGAATTGGCGCAATCGGCAGCGTCAGCAGCGTTGCAGGCGCAGCCTGACTACGCGCCAGCGGTAATCGTCATGGCCCGACTGGACCTGGGTGACGGAAAAATTGACAACGCGCTGGCGCAGCTCGACGGCGTGTTGTCACGCGACGCAGGCAACGAAGCAGCCGGTTTGCTCAAGGGCGAGATCCTGCTGAACGTCAAGCGCGATCCCGCGGCAGCGCTGGCCGCCTACCGGGCCGTCGGCGCGGCCAACCCGCAGTCGGTCGGCGCCTTGGCAGCGGTCATCGAAACGCTCTTTCTTCAAAGCCAGGATACAGCGGCTCGGGTGGAGTTTGAAAAGCTCAAAAAGCTGAGTTCACAGCACCCATCCACGCTGTACTACCAAGCGCAGTTTGCGTTTGCCGACAAAGACTACAAGACCACCCGCGAAATCACCGATCGCATGCTGGCGGTTCTGCCCAACAACCCGCGCGTGCTGACGCTGGCCGGCGCAGCGGAGTTCAGCATGAAGCGCTACACGCTGGCCGAAGGGCTGCTTGGCCGGGCCCTCAAGAGTGCGCCTGGCGTGGCGTTGCCGCGCCAGTTGCTTGCCCAGACTTACCTGCAATCCGGCCAGGCCGACCGGGCGGTGGCGGTCCTTCAACCACTGGTGGACTCCGCACAGGCCGATGTGGCCAGCCTGACTTTGGCCGGCGAGGCCTACTTGCGCGCAGGGGACAGCAAACGTTCAGACGCCGCCTTTCAGCGCGCCCTCAAAGCGGCACCCGACGACACCCGCGTTCGCACATCGGTGGCCATGGCCGGCATTGCGCGCGGCGACAGCAACCCGGCGTTTGCCCAGCTCGAAGCCATCGCCAAAGGCGACACCACCGCCCAGGCCGACCTGGCCTTGGTCAGCGCACGCTGGCAGCGCGGCGACAGCAAAGGCGCCCTGAGCGCCATCGATGCTCTGGAACGCAAGCTGCCCACCCAGGCCTACCCGCACACCTTGCGTGGGCGTGTCCTGGGTGGCAAGGGTGACCTGGCCGGCGCAACCGCCAGTTTCGAAAAAGCCCTGAGCAAGGAACCCAAGGACTTCGCGGCCACGGCGGGCCTGGCCGACATGGACTACTTTGCCGGCCGGCGCGACGCCGCACGCAAGCGGCTCGACGACTATGTCAAGGCCGACCCCAAAAACGTGCGTGCCCGGCTGGCCTTGGCCACGCTGGACACCCGCCTGGGCGCCGCAGAGGCCACGGTCCTGACGCAGTTGGTCGACGCGGTCAAAGCCGACCCGTCCGACAACATGGGGCACCTGGCGCTGATCGACCGTTTGTTGGCCGGCAACGATGTGCAACGTGCCCAAGTTGCAGCCCAGGACGCCACAGCGGCGCTGCCCACAGACCCCCAGGTCATGGACGCACTGGGCCGTGCGCACCTGGCCGCTGGCGACAGCCAGCGCGCGCTGACCGTGCTGAAGGCGCTGACCAGCATGCAGCCCAAGAACCCGCAGCATCAGGTGCGGCTGGCCGAGGCCTATCTGGCGGGCAAGGACAACGTCGCTGCGATGCGCGCCTTGCGCCAAGCCCTGGAACTGGACCCCGAGCACCTGCCAGCCCAGCGCAACCTGGCCTTGCTGCTGGCGGCCGAGCGCCGTGCGCCAGACGGCTTGCTGATCGCCCGCTCTATCCAGAAGCGCCTGCCTCAAGCCGCCGCCGGCTTCATGCTCGAGGGCGAGCTGGAAGCCGGCAGCAAGAATTGGCCGGCAGCTGCCGCAGCCTACCGTTTGGCGCTGTTAAGAGCCAAGACCACCGACATGGCGATCAAGCTGCACGAGAGTCTGGTGGCAGCCGGCAAGAGCGCAGAGGCCGACCGATTGGCCGCCGACTGGCTGAAAGAAAACCCCAAGGATGTGATCTTCACCTACCAGTTGGGCGACGCGGCTGTAGCCGCCAAAAACTGGCCACAGGCCGACGCCATGTACCGTGCTGTCATTGCCCAACAGCCGGGCCACGCCGCAGCCATCAACAACCTGGCTTGGGTGATGGCAACCCGGCGCCAGGCGGGTGCCTCGGCGATGGCCGAGCGCGCTGTGGCCTTGCTGCCTGATCGCGCCGCCTTGCTCGACACCTTGGCCTTCACATTGGAAGTTGAGAACCAATTGCCCAAGGCCATTGAAGTCCAAAAACGCGCCGCCCAACTGGAGCCCAGAAGCCCGGGTCTGCGGCTGCGCCTGGCGCAGTTGCTGATCAAACAGGGTGACAAAGCAGGAGCCCGCGATGAACTTGAAAAACTGGCCAAGCTGGGCACCCAGTTTGAAGCGCAGGCCGAGGTGACAGCGCTGCTCAAAGGCCTCTAGACAAGCGGTGGCCACCGTGATCGTCCGCAAGGATGCACCCAGGACGAGGTCCGTGAGCGCCGTGCGGCCATCAACGAAAGTGACTGCGCGCCACGCAACTTGTCAAACCCGGATCAGGCAGCGGGTGCGCTGCTTGGGGCAGACAAGCAGGCACCCAAGTGGTCGACAAAAGCGCGAACCTTGGGTGACAGGTGTCGGCTCGAAAGCCACAGTGCCTTGAACTGGCCACCCGGTTGCAGTTGCTCGTCTAGCACACTGACCAGCCGGCCACTGGCCAGCCCGTCGGCCGCCAAGAAGTCGGGCATGCAAGCCACGCCCAAACCGCGCACGACTGCACCCAGCACCGCTTCCATGTTGTTGCAGGCCAGCACCGTGCGCAGGCGGCTTTCGGTGTTGGCCACAGACGGCAACCAGGGCCAGGCCAACAGCTTGCCGGTGTCGGGGTGACGGAAGCGCACGGTGGCGTGGTGTTCCATGTCACGAGCCAACAAGGGCCGGCCATGCAGTGCCAGATAAGCAGGCGACGCACACAGCAGCAGACGAAAACGGTTCAGCGGCCGCGACACCAGGCGGGAGTCGGGCAGTTCACCGCTGCGAATGGCCACGTCTACGCCTTCTTCGATCAGGTCGACCGCGCGGTCGCTGAAGTTGATGTCCAGTTCCACTTCGGGGTGCTTGGCCACAAAGGCCGGAATCACCGGCAACAAAAAGTGATGCCCGACGATGGGCGCACTGACCCGCAACCTGCCGCGCGGCTGCTCGCGGGTCTGCGACAAGGTGGCCTGGGCATCGTCCAGGTCGTCCAGGATGCGGCGGCAACGCTGATGAAACAGCTGCCCCTCTTGCGTGAGCTGAATGCGCCGTGTGCTGCGTTGAAGCAGCCGCACCCCCAGCTCCAACTCCAGCCGGGCCACGCCTTTGCCGACTGCCGAGGCGGACACCTCCAGCACCCGGCCCGCGGCCGCAAAGCTGCCCAGCTCTGCTGTTTTGACAAAAGCCCGCAGGCCGGTGAGTTTGTCCATCTGGGTGCGCCTGGCCGATTGCGGCGGTTTGTTCCGTGGTGAACGGAGTCTGCACGTCTTTCTCCCGCCAGTTTCAGACCGTAGTCTTGGCCGGGGGCCTGGGGCTGGACTTGGGGTTGGGTATCCGACGGTCACTGCCCAACACCCCCTTCGAGCCAAACCCAAACCGAATCAAAGGCTCGCGCGTGAACCTTGGAAAGGTGATCTTCCCTTGAAAGCCATCAGCAAAGGCGCCAGTTGGGCCGCCGCCGGCGCGTTGTTGCTGTTGCCACTGGTGCTGCAAAGCCTGGGCACCCACTGGGTGCGCACGGCCGACACCTGTCTGCTCTACCTGATGCTGGCCTTGGGCATGAACATCGTGGTGGGCTATGCCGGCTTGCTGGACCTGGGCTATGTGGCCTTCTTCGCGCTGGGAGCCTACCTGTTTGCGCTGTTGGCTTCGCCGCACCTGACAGAGCACTTCAGCGCAGTCGCAGCCCTGTTTCCTGCAGGCCTGCACAGCCCGTGGTGGCTGGCGCTGCCACTGGCGGCGTTGTTGGCGGCGCTGCTGGGTGTGTTGATTGGCGCGCCCACGTTGAAACTGCGCGGCGACTACCTGGCCGTGGTGACTCTGGGCTTTGGAGAAATCACCCGGCTGCTGATCGTCAACCTGGGCAGCCCCATCAACCTGACCAACGGCGCCATGGGCATCGGGCCCATCAACGCCTTCAGCGTCGGCGGCTGGAACCTGGGCCAACCCATGCAGATCGGTGGCTACGCGCTGGCCTCCGTCACGCAGTACTACTACCTGTTTCTGGCGCTGGTGGTGGCCACCGTGATCGCCAGCCAACGCTTGCAAGACTCCCGACTGGGCCGCGCCTGGAAGGCCATGCGTGACGATGAAGTGGCCGCCGAGGCCATGGGCATCCATGTGCGCAACTTGAAGCTGATGGCCTTTGGTGTGGGCGCCAGCTTTGGTGGCATGGCTGGCGTCTGCTTTGCGGCCTTCCAGGGCTTCATTTCGCCTGAGGCCTTTACGCTGCAGGAATCGGTGGTCATCGTGGCCATGGTGGTTTTTGGTGGCATCGGGCACATTCCTGGCGTGATCGTAGGGGCGCTTCTGCTGAGCGCCTTGCCCGAGGTGCTGCGCTACATCACAGGCCCTTTGCAGAGCATGACCGACGGCCGCCTGGACGCCGGCATCCTGCGCCCATTGCTCATCTCTTTGGCCATGATCGTCACCATGCTGCTGCGACCGCGTGGCCTTTGGCCCGCGCCCGAAACCAGCAAGTTTCTTGAAAACAAAACCTGAGCCAGCGATGGCAAAGCCACCGCGCTGTCGACGCTAGTGCTCACTGGCGGCTCTACAGCCGGGCCGACTACATCTCTTTGAACAACTGCAAGTAGCTGCGACTGACCGGCAGCCGCTCGCTGCGGCCTTTGAGTTCAATGTCCGCCGTTTCGTTGTCGCCGCGCGTAACCCTGCGAATGGCGCGCAGGTTGACCACCACCGAGCGGTGCACCTGCGCAAACTGGGCCGGGTCCAGTTGCGCCAGCAGGTCTTTCAGCGGCATGCGGATCAGCGCTTCGGCGGGCTTGCCGTCGTCGTCACGGCAGGCCACCAGCGTGTACTTGGTGTCACTCTTGAGGTAGTCGATTTCTTCCACCGGGATCATGCGCAAAGACGCGCCGACCGAGGCCCGCACCCAGCGCAGCGGCTCGGCCTGGCCCAGCTTGAGCTTGGCTGCCAGCTGCAGCAGCAAGTCGTCCGAATGCACCGCCGGCTGGGCCTGCCGCAAGCGGGCCTGCAAACGCGCCACGGTCTCGTCCAGGCGCTCGGGTGTCACCGGTTTGACCAGGTAGTCCAGCACACCATGTTCAAACGCCTGCAGCGCATAGTGGTCGTGCGCCGTGACAAAGACCAGGTGTGCACGTTTGCCGATCTGTCGCGCGACTTCAATGCCACTGTGACCCGGCATGTGCACGTCCAGAAAACAGATGTCGGGTTGATGGGCCTCGAACAGCTCCACCGCCTGTTGGCCATTGCGTGCCTGGGCCACCACCTGCAGCGCCGGCCAGGCCTTGGCCAGGCGTGCGACCAGGATTTCGCGCAGCAGTGGTTCGTCGTCGGCGATCAGCGCGGTGGGGCTCACATCAGACCCTTTCGGGGAAGTTGAGCTCAACCCGCACACCATGCGGTTGAACCTCGCTGAGCAGCAGTTTGGCATCCCCGCCAAAGACCAGTTGCAGGCGCTCACGCAGGCCGGCCAAGCCGGTGCCCAGGCCGCGGCCGGCGGCCTGCAGACCCACGCCCGTGTCGGTCACGGTCAAGTGGCAGCGGCCCTGGCTGCGCTGGGCGTGGATGTCGATGCGGCCACCTTCCATGCTGGGGTCGATGCCGTGGCGCACCGCGTTTTCCACCAGCGTCAAGAGTGTCATCGGTGGGCAGCGCAGCAGCTGAACATCGGCATTGGCATGCAGCGCAAATTGCAGCCGGTCGGGCATGCGCATCTGCATCAGTTCCAAATAGGAACGCACCAGTTGGAGCTCTTGGCCCAAGGTGGATGCGGCGTCGTCCAGCCGCGGCACTGCGGCGGCCAGGTAGGACGTCAAGGCTTGCAGCAACTGCGCGGCGCGTGGTGAACCGGTCTCGACCAAAGCTTGCACATTGGCCAGCGTGTTGAACAAGAAGTGCGGCTGCACCTGCGCACTGAGCAGCCGCATGCGAGCGTCCAGGGCCTGGCGCGCCAACTCGCTGCGCTCCAGCTCAAAAGCCAAGGCTTGTTCACGTTGCGCTTGCTCAAAGGCGACGGCTTGCTCGGTGGCCCAGGCTTCGCGCTGGCGCACCAGCGCCGACAACGCCATCCACGGTGCCAGCAGCACGGCGATGAAACTGAAGGTGGCAAAGCCCTCCAGCCGCCCGGGATCGGTCCAGAACGGCCCCGCACCGGCTTGCATGCGCAGCGTGTAAGCGGTGAAGACCAGCATCGGCGCGGCCACGCCCACGCTCAGCACCTGCAAAGCCCAGCGCGCCAGCCAGCGCGGCAGGCGGCGGGGCCATTGCTCGAACAGGCCAAACACCAGCATCAAGCCCAGCCCCACGCCAAAGGTCTGCAGCCACAGCTGGTAGTGCGGGGCTTTCCATCCAAAGCTGAACAGCGTGGCCAACACGGCGCAGGCAATGGCCACCGTGCGCACACGGCGCCACCCCAACAGGGCGCGCCAACCGCGCGGCTTGCTGGGCATTGAGGCCGAGGCGGTCACCATCAAGGGACGATACCCTGGCACAGCTGAAGCTCGACGCCCACCTTCAGCGCCATGGTTCAGCTGCCTGACGGACCGAGCGCTGCCCGACATGCCGCCACGGCAACACCAGCGGCGTCAAAACCACACCCAGCAGGCTGGCCAAGGCGGTCCCTTCGGCCGCCGGTGTCGGCGCCTGTACCCGTGTGCGGCGGCCCAGCGCGGCGCGCGCGAAGCCAAGGGCTTGCTGTTGGACAGGGTGGTTGGCGCCTGCAAGGGGTGTGCTCATGGCCCGGGCTGCTGTGGGTGGATGGGTTTGCGCAGTGTCTCCAGGGGTCCGCGCCGCGCCGGGCTGCTTGCGACGGCCGACGTGGCCGACGGCTCGAAGCACGCCGCGCGCCGACCAGCAGCGCTCAGTTCAGGATCGCGCGGCGAACCGCCGCCAGAGGCGCCGAATTGTCGAAGCCGCCGTCCTCCACACCCAGGCTGCGCCACAAGCCATGCAGGTCGATGGGCTGCGAAGACGCCTTCATCTGCTGGTACAGCGCAGTCAGCGTGGTCTGACCGACGGCGGCGTCAGCGGTGGCCAAGATGCGATCCAGCGACCAGGCCACGCCATGATGACCACCTGCGGCCAGAACCCCTTGCAAGGCCTGCTGCAGCCCGGCGCGCCCAGCACTGACCGTGAGCATCTGCACATCAGCCAGCAAGCAAAAAATGGCGCCACCCCAATAGGTGCGACCCCAGGTGGGCGTGTGGTCCAGCCCGGCGTCGCCGGCCTGGGGCTGGCCTTGAGGCATGTTGGCCTTCCAAGCGTGCCAAACGCTGGCCGCGGGGATCAGACCCGCGCGCCCCCGCGCCACGCTCTCGACATAAGTGGCCAGGCCTTCCTGCAGCCAGTTTTGCGAGCGCGGCACACGCGGCACCGCCAGATGGACCATTTCATGGACCAGGATCCAGTCGTCGCGGAACTGCGCGGCCGTGGTGTCGCGGCCCAGGCGCAGGCGGACCAGCACCTCAGGTTCGCCAAAGGTGACGCCCGAGCGCACACCGGCGCCGTCCACCGGCACCATCAACAACACCACGTCGCGCACCGGAAAGCGACCGAGATAGCCCACCACAGCTTGGGCGGCCCGCTGCACCCAAGCCAGTGCTTGTGCGCGCTGGCCGTCGTCAAAGCCGGGCGCAAATTGCACTTCAATCGCCGCGCCCGCCAGTTGCAAGGTCTCGATCACCGGGTCGGCGTCTTCATCCAGCGCTTGGCCTGGCGCCATGCCATGCGTGGCCAGCAGCGCAGCGGCAGCCACGCCCCGCATCCAGTGGCGGCGGCTGGGTGTGAGCTGAACCAATGCGAGGGCAGAACCACCCGCGTCGGTTGGGCTTGCACGATCTGCCCACAATGCGCCGGCAGCCTGTCTGGCGCGGTGCGGGTTGAACTCTGGCGGCATGCGGTGCTCCTGTGGCGATCATGCACCTGGTGCTGAGTCGCCCGACACCGGTCTTTCTGACGGACGTGCATCACCACGGACCTGAGACCGGGTGCGAACCCGGCCTTGAGAGCGTCGTTGCAGTGCCGCACCGCAAGCGCCGCACCCTCATGAAGTTCACCCGTGCGGATGGATCAAGACTGGGGCGTCGCTTCTAGGGGGAAGCGGGTTCTGCTGCTTGAGTTCCAGGCCTTGACAGTCCAAGCTGACCCGCCTGCGACAGGTTGACGCTTGTCGCTCAACTGCGAATCACCTTGAAAGGGTCCGCCCATGCAGCCCAGCACCTGTTTGCCAGCCGACCGAGGATTCATCCCCTGCAGGCGCAGCCGCTGGTTCGCCGCTGTGGCGATGGGATGCGTGAGCGCGGCCTGGGCCGCGCCTGTGACGGTGGCCGCCACGGCCACAGGCTCCTTTGGCGGTGTGCCCACCGCCGCTGCCGGCTGCGGAACGGTCTTCACGCTGGGCACCCGCGTGAGCTGTGACGCGACGACCCCTGAAGCCAGCGTGCACTCGGCTGCGCGGGCCGACTTTGGTGGCCGGCTGCGGGGCGAATCGTCGGTCACGCAAACGGCAGCCGGCACCGGCACGCTGGCGTCTGCCGGTGCAGCGTTTTCCTTGGCCAATGTGTCCTACAGGACCCTGTTGGTCGACCTCACCGTGCGGGTTCGCTTGCGGCTGGACGGCGACCAAGATGTCAGCTACGACAGCCTGACCACGGATGGCACGGCAGCGGTTCAGGCCATCACCTTCATACGCTACGGCATCCGCCGCGATGGCAGCTTGGCGGCAGCGGACTTTGACGAATTGTTGGTGCGTCGGGCTTTTCTGGACTTTGGACCCTATGAACAGCGCTTCGCTGGGCTGCAAAAAACGGTGGGCGGGGTTGTTGGCGCTTTCAATGAAAGCGCCGTCACCAGCTTCATTGCCGCGCCCGCTTTTGAGTTCGATCTGCTGGCCGGCAGCAGTTTTTTTGACTTCGACTTCCAGTTTGCGACCAACGCCTTCGTTCGAGCCGGCGTGGCCGGTAGTGCTTGGACCCACTACTCCAGAACGGCCAGCATCGAAAGCCTCCAGTTCTTTGACCGGGCCGGCAACGATGTCACGGCCAGCAGCGGCATTCAGTTCACACCCGGGGAGTTCTATGGCGCGGTAGCCGAGCCTGCTTCGCTGGCGCTGGCCGGCCTGGCCCTGGGTGGTCTGGCGCTGAGCCGCCGACGCCGCGTTGGCGCCAATCGCAAACCCCCCAGGTGATCGTTCTGCGCCCTTGAACGCTTGGCGCGTCAAGCCATGCTGGCCACGCGCCACAGCAACCCCACCCCCGCCGCCGCGACCAGCAGCCAAACCGCCTTGAAGGCCTGCGGCCCTGACAGCCTGCCATGCAAACGGCTGCCAATGAGGTAACCCGTTATGGCAGCGGGCAGCAGCAGGCCTGCCAGCCACAGCAAGCCGGGCTGCGCGTAAAAGCCGCTGGCCGTGAACAAGGTCAGACGCACCCAGCCGGCACCAAAGATCAAGCCCGCCACCGAGGCACGCAGCACGTCCTTGTGGCTCAAGCGCCGGGCCAAATAACTGGCGTAGATGAGCCCACCGGTGCCGTACATCGCGGTGAAGGCGCCACCAACCAGACCCGCCGGTACCGCCCAGCCTGCAGCCACGGGCGCGGTGCTGGACTTTTGGAGCAAATTGAAGCTGGCATAAAACAAGGCAAACAAGCCCAGCACCGCCAGCAGCACGCGCTCGGGCGCATGGGTCAACAGATAGACACCCGCCACCATGCCCAGCAGCAACCAGGGCACCAGACGCCAGAGTTCGGGTCGGTCCACCCGCTGCCAGTTTTTGAGGCCCAGCAGCAGGCCAGCCACCAGGTCAAACAGCAGCAGCATGGGCACTGCCCATCGCAGCGGCAAGACCTGCGCCAGGAGCGGAATGGCAACGATGGCCGCACCAAAGCCGGTCAGGCCGTACACCGTGTAAGCGAGCAGCACCGCCACAACGGCGGTCAGCAGGGTGGACCAGGGCAGGTCAGGCACGGTCGCGCGGTGCAGCAGCGGCGGGTGAAGCGCGGATCCGTGTCGGCTCGGCGTTTGTGGCGAACTTGAGTGCGACTGGGCGCGACTGGGCGCCTGGGGCGGAGTGCTTCACATCGCTTCAGCGCTGGATGACTGGGGCCGCCAAGCCTTCGATCATCACGTTGACACACGCCGGCCGGCCGCTGGCCAGCGCCGCCTGCGCGGTGCTGGCCATGTCGCTCGCGTCGCTGACGTGCGCGCCCCAGGCGCCAAAGGCCGCCGCTACCGCTTCGTAGCGGGTGGCGTTGAGCTCACAAGCAATCAGGCGCTGGGGTCCGTAGTCGCGCAGCTGGATCTGGTGTTCGGCGTTCCAGCGCGCGTCATTGCCCACCACAGCCACCAAGCCCAGACCGTGGCGCACCGCGGTGTCGAACTCGGCGATGTGAAAACCCACCGAGCCGTCGCCCATCACCGCCACCACGGGGGCCGTGGGCAGCGCCACGCGGGCAGCCAGCGCATAGGGCAGGCCCGCACCGATGGCGCCAGCCACGCCGTTGTTGAGCCGGTGTGGTGCGCTCAGGCAGGCCATCGCCCACTGGCCGATTTCGCCGCCGTCGCAAACCAGCACGGCGTCGGGGTGGCTGTCCAGCAAGTCCTGCAGCGGGCGCAGCATCTGCACCGGGTGCAGTCGATGGGGCAGTGATGAGCGCGCGTGGTCCCAGGCCAGTGGGCGCCAGGCCACGGCGGCGCGCACTTCAGCGAGCCAGGCGGTGTCGGCATGCGGGCGCGCCACGGCGCTCAAGGTCTGCACCGCCTGCGCGGCATCCGCCGTGGCGCACAGCTGCAGCCGTGCGCCCAGGGCCTGGCGCGCGCGGTCGATCTCGGCGGCGTCTGCATCAATCTGCAGTACCGCCGCCTGCGCCGGAAAGGGCGCATGGCCAAACTTCAGCGTGAAGTCCAAGCGCTTGCCCAGCAACAGCACCACGTCAGCCTGTGCCAGCACCTGCGCGAAAGCGCCCAGGCTGGCGTCGGCCACACCGCGTGGGCTTTCCATACCCACCACGGGCACGCCACAGGTGGCTTCCAGTGTGGCCAGGGCGGCGCGGCCAGGGCGGGTCATGCTGGCCGGCCCAGCCAGGATCAAGGGGCGCTTGGCCGCCAACAGGGCTTGCACCATGGCAATCGCCACATCGGTCTGCAGCGCCAGCACTTCGGGTTGAAAGGCCAGCGCATCAGGTGTGGGCGCCGTGCAGATGCTTTCCAGGACATTGGTGGGCAGGCTCAGGTGCACCGGCCCAGGCCGGCCCGAACGCGCGATCTGCATGGCGCGCGCGATATCGGCGCCCACGCCGTCGGCGCTGCTGCAAACCCAGGCGGCCTTGCACACCGGCGCGGCCATCTCGGCCTGCCGCATCTCTTGAAAAGCGCCGCGGCCCAGTTGATCGTGCGGCGCATGGCCCGACAGCAGCAGCACTGGCGCTTCGGCCATGGCGGCGGTGTACAGCGCCGACACGGCGTTGGCATGGCCCGGCCCACCGGTGACCAGCGCCACGCCCACCTGCCCGGTGATGCGGGCGTGGGCGTCGGCCATGTGCACGGCAGCGGCTTCGTGGCGGGTGTGGATGAGCTGCAGGCCCGAGCCGATGGCCGCGTCAAACACCGACATGATGTGGTTGCCCGACAGCGTGAACACCGGTGTCGTGCCGGCGCGGCGCAGCGCGGCCACCAAGGCGTCGGCGCCCCGCCAGCGGCCCGAAGCCACGTTCACCGCAGACACCTGCGTGGCGGCATCGCTGGCCGTCGAAGGGCTTGGCCGCAAACACGCAGCCCTGGAACAAGCCCGGTCATGCCGTGACCGTTTCGGCTGGCGGCAGGATGGTCTGACCCGGCATCACGCGTGTGAAACGCACCGGCTCGGTGCCCACCTGCAGGTGGGCGCCCTGCTGGGTGACCACGATGTAGCGCGACTCGGCCAGGTTGCTGGTCTCGGGGTGGTCTTCGCGAAAGTGGGCGCCGCGCGAATCCTGCCGCGCCAGTGCCGACGTGGCGATGACGCGGCTGACGGCGATCAGGTTCTTCAGGTTCAGCCAGTCGTGCCAACTCAGGTTGAAGGCGCGGTCGCCGTCTGCAACACCGGTTTGGGCCAGCTGCTGGTCCAAGGTGTCCAGCGTGTGGAGCGCACGCTGCAGGCCAGCGCCGGTGCGCAAGATGCCCACGTCGGTCCACATGCATTCATAGAGCGCTTCGCGCAGCAGGTCCACCGCGCCGGGTGCTGCCCGCTGCGCTGCGGAAAAGGGCTGCAAGTGCAGCGTGGCAGCGGCTGCCAGCGCGGCCTCGTCAGGTGCACGCAGTGTGCCCTGCGCCTGCACCCAGGCCGCCATGGTGTCACCCGCGATGCCACCAAACACGGTGCTGTTGGCCACGCCGTTGCCGCCCAGCCGGTTGGCGCCGTGTACACCGCCAGTGTCTTCGCCGGCGGCAAACAGGCCCGGCAGCGCGGTGCTGCAGTCGGCCTGGAAGACCACGCCGCCCATCATGTAGTGCGCGGTGGGCACCACCTCCACCAGGCCGCCGGCCAGGTCAAAACCGCAGTCGGCGCAGCGTTCAACCATGCCCTTGAACTGCTGGCGCACCTGCTCAGGCCCCAGGTGCGCCATCTGGATGTAGACGCCGCCGTTGGGCGATGTGCGGCCTGCACGCATCTCGGAAAAGATCGAGCGCGAGACGATGTCGCGCGTGGCGCGTTCGGCGCGTGGGTCGTAGCCCGCCATGAAGCGCTGCTGCTCACCGTTGAGCAGGTAGCCGCCGGCACCACGCAGGCCTTCTTCCAGCACCGTGCCGGTCATGCGCGTGCCGGTGCCGGCCAACAGGCCGGTGGGGTGGAACTGCACCATCTCCATGTCGCGCAAACCCAGGCCGGCGCGCAGCGCCATGGCCAGGCCGTCGCAGCTCTTGTCGCCCGAAGGCGTGTGGTACTTGTACATGGTCGGCCCGCCGCCGGTGTCTTCTCCGGCCGCAAACAAGCCATTCAATTCGGTCGAGCAATCGACACGAAACTGTACGCCGCCCATCATGTAATGCGCGGTCGGCACCACTTCGACCAGGCCACCGGCCAAATCGAAACCGCAATCATCACAACGCTCGACCATGCCCTTGAAGTCGCGCCGCACCTTCTCCGGCCCGAGGTGGCCCATTGAGATATACAGGCCGCCATTGGGCGTCGTGTTGCCGGCGCGCATCTCGGTGAACATCGCCCGCGACACGATGTCGCGCGTCGCGCGCTCGCAGCGCGCATCGTACTTGTGCATGAAGCGCTGCGCATCGCCGCCGAGCAGATAGCCACCCGCGCCGCGCAAACCTTCCTCGATGATCGTGCCGGTGATGCGTGTGCCGGCGCCGGCCAGCACGCCAGTCGGGTGGAACTGCACCATCTCCATATCGCGCAGCGGCAGCCCGGCACGCAAGGCCATCGCCAGGCCATCGCAGGTCTTGTCGCCGGACGGCGTGTGGTATTTGTACATGGTCGGCCCGCCGCCGGTGGCGAGCAGCACCGCCTTTGCCGCAACGAACACGTATTCA
>JAYTVT010000047.1:0-20124 GCA_043743835.1 Betaproteobacteria bacterium | reverse complement strand
GCGCCATTTCGAGCCCGGCCATCCATTGCAACGGCCCAGCTTCCTGTTCATCCCCGGCCTGCCCGACCTGCCCTGGTTCGACCGCGAATCCTTTCCCTTCCTGGATTCGATTGAACAGCTGACCGACGTCATCCGGGCCGAATTGCTCGATGTAATGGCCGATGAAGACGGCTTCCAGCCCTACGTCGACATGCCCGACAACGCCCCCGCCGCCCCCGCCTGGCGCGAGCTCAACCATTCACCGCGCTGGAGCGGCTACCACCTGTTCCGCCACGGCGAGCGCGTCGAGGAACATTGCGCACGTTGCCCCAAGACGATGGCCCTGCTTGAATCGTTGCCATTGATGCGGATTGCCGATCACTCGCCGGAAATCCTGTTTTCCGTGCTCAAGCCGCGCACTCACATCCCGCCGCACACCGGCGTGATCAACGGACGGCTCACCGTACACCTGCCGCTGATCGTTCCCGAGAACTGCGGGGCGCTACGCGCTGGCGACGAACAGCGTCCATGGCGCGTCGGCGAATGCCTGATCTTCGACGACTCGTTCGTGCACGAGGCCTGGAACGACAGCGACCAGACCCGTGTCGTGCTGCTGTTCGAGGTCTGGCAACCCGAACTCACGCCCGCGGAACACGACATGGTGCGCGCGCTGTTTGCCGCCATCGACAGCCACCCTGGCGCACGCGGCGAGTGGGGCATTTAGCGCCGCTGGCCCCGGGCGTGGGTCACACGTCGTAGTCGGCCGCAGCGTTGCTGCTGAAGGCGTTGAGCGCAGCATTCAAGGCCGTGATCATGCGGCGCTCTTGCTCGTTGAGCAGCGGGTGCCAGGTGTCGAAGATCAACACCACGCGCAGCTGGTCACTTTCGTTCCAGGCCTCGTGCTCAATGGTGTCGTCAAACACCCAGGCCTTGCCCGGCACCCATTCGCGGGTTTGGTTGCCCACCCGAAAGCGGCAAGCGGGTGGCACGATCAAAGGCAGGTGCGTCACCAGGCGACAGTTGCTGGCACCCACGTGCGCGGGGATGTGCGTCCGGGCCTTGAGCAGCGAATACATCAGCACCGGCGTGCGGCCGGGTTGGTCGGGCCACGGCGTATGGCGCCAGGTGTCCATCGTGACGGGACAACGTGCCGCGTTGTCTGCCACGGGCTGCCCCTCCTTCACCAGGTGAAAGGCGCTCCAGCGCGGGGAGTGGTTCAACTCAGCCCACTGCGCCACGGGTTGATCGGCGCCGTACTGGATGTAGGGCGCGAAGCCCTGGTCAGCCCGCAGCACACCCAGAAACTCATCGCGAATGGGCTCCCAGGCGGCTTCCACCGCGTCCAGCCACGGGAACTGCTGGCGCTCGAAAAATTCCACCACCGGCAACTGCGGCATGAAGTAGCGCATGGGTTGTGGGTCGTAGCGGCGCTTGCGGCCCACCAGCATGTCCACTGACAGCTGAAAGCGCTGCAGGCTGGCGACGTCGCAGCCGTGTGCCGCAGGCTGCAAGGCCTCGTCTAGATACGCCGACAAGGTGCGGTTGTGGTGTTCCAGGTAGCCCATGGCATGGGTCAACACCGGCCGCAGTTCAGGCGTCAGGCGGTCCATGGGCGGTGCAACCGAAGCTGCCGCACCGTAGGCCGAAGCGGCTTGTTGGTTCTTGCCCTGGCGCTCAAACATCTGGCCGCGCAGCAGCAAGGCGTACAAGTCATAAGGCTCCAAGGCCAAGGCCTTGAACAGCGCAAATTCTTCTCCACCCGCGTCCCCACCATGCTGGCAGGCCAGCGCCAGGTTGATCCACTGGCGCACCAGCTTGCCGTCTGCCTTGCAAACGCGCTCGAACGCCACCTTGGCCGCTTCGAAGTCGCGTTGCGAATAGGCGGCCAGACCCAACTGCGACAGTCCCAGCACGTGATCGGGTTTGAGAGAAACCAAGCGCGCCCAGGCGTCCACTGCCGCTTGCTGTCGGCCCTGCTGGCTGGCTTGCACGGCCTGTTGCTCCAATGCCGCCAATTGCGCCAAGAGGTCTGTCGATGTCATCGCCACTCACCCAAACAAGCAAACTCGCAACGCCAACAAACGCGTCACTCCAACGAAAGACGGCGAGCCGAAGCTCGCCGTCAGGGCACTACAGGGTTCTAAAGGCTTAGAACTTGTAGCTGGCGGTCAGGAAGACCTTGCGACCCAGCGCGTCATACACCGACGGGTAGGTGTTGCCGTTGCCTTGGCCAGTGGCCAACTGGGCGGTGATCGGGGGATCCTTGTCCAGCAGGTTGTTGATACCGAAGGTCAGGGTCAGGCCCTTCATCGGGGTCCAGGCAGCAGCCAAGTCCAGGTAATTCTGGGCGGCCAGCTCGCGTTCCTTGTCGCGCACCGTACCAGACAGCAGGGGGTTGCTGCTGGTGTTCTGCAGCAGCACCTTGCTGATGTGGCGCCAAGTCACAGCCGCCTCAATGTCCCAAGGCGTGTTCCAGGTGGTGCGCAGCTTGTGACGGTATTCCGGGTTGGGTGAACCGCACTTGTTGGAGCCATACAAACCCACGCAGTCATAGACTTCGCCCGGCAGCTCTTCAATCTCGAACTTCTTCAGCAAGGTGGCCGCGTAGCTCACGCCAACACTGCCCATGCCGGCGAGTTTCTGGTTGTAGGTAACTGCCAGATCGAAGCCCGACGTGCGCTGACCACCGATGTTGACGTTGGTGCCCACGATCGAAGCTTGTGGCAGCAGCCACAAGGTGCCCAGTCGGTCACGCTGGATCAAACCGCAGAACTTCGGATCACCGTTGGCCAAGCACTTGGCCAGCGTGGTCGTCGGGTCAATGATGCCGACGGCATCCTTCAGCTTGATGTCAAAGTAGTCCACCGTGACCGTCAAGTCGCGAATGGGCTGAAGCACCAAGCCCAAGGTCAAGCTGTTCGAAGTCTCAGGCTTGAGGTTCGGGTTGCCACCGGACAGGTAGTTGTACTGGCCAGCCGGGCTGTCCTGGATGGTGCCGTACTGTGCAGCGGTGACACCCGTGCGTGCGCACTGGGCCAGGGTCGCTGTGGGGGTTGCGCCGGCGCAAGGATCTTCATCGTTGTCGTACAGGTTGTTGCCCTGCACGGTGTAGAGGTCGATCAGGTTAGGAGCACGGATGGCGCGGTTGAAACTGGCGCGCAGCTTGGCCTCTTTCAGGGGCGCCCACTCCAAGCCAGCGCCATAGGTGTTGACGTTGACGCCCGACTTGTACTTTGAATTGCGTCCACTCAAAGTGGCTTGCAGCAAGTCGGCGAAAGGCGCCTTTTCGAGAATCGGAATTCGGATTTCACCGAAAATTTCCTTCACCGAGTTCTCGCCCGACAGACCAGGGGTGGGGCCGCCAGAACCAGACAACTCGCCAGCCTCAGTTGCAGGGTCGGTTGACAGGCTAAGTGATTCAAAGCGGTGTTCAAAACCGAACGACAAACCAATGCCGTTCTTGGCCCAAGGCAACTTCACACCATATTCACCCAAGTCCACACCGGCGCTGACACCTTGCATGCTCAATGTCGTTCCGCCCTTGCGGAAGCCCGGCGTCTGCAGGTAGGCCAGTTGCGCAGCCGTGACACCACCCAGCGCCCAGGGGTTATAGGGCACGCAACCCGCTGCGCCGGATGCGCAAGTAGCCACGCCGCCGACGTTGCGGACGTCCATCGCGTTGTCAATGCGAGGCGACAGGAAGTAGTTCTTTTCGTTCTGGCTGTAGATCACCTTGGCTTCAATGGCATAGGCGTCATAGTTCCAGGGGCCGATGTCGCCCTTGAAACCCAGCACCGAACGGAAAGACGTGTTGCGGAACTCGGACTGACGGCCACCGCCTTCCACATTGCGACGCTGCAGCACGATGTCGGTGGTGTCGCCCGGGTTCACCAGGTCGAGCGCGGCGCGCCAGCTGGCCGTCAACAGGGGGTTGTCAAAGCGAACGGTGTGGACGCTGCCGAAGGCACCGCCCGGGGCAATTTGCGCCACGGTCAGGTCGTCGTGCATGCCAAATTCCATGTAGGCCTTGACCGCAGGCGCCACTTGGTAGTTGCCATAGGCGTTGAAGCCAAAGCGCTCGGAAGGACGCTGGTAGTAGTTCAGCGGGCCAAAGTTGTACTGGTCCGTGGCATTGGCAAACAGACGGGCGTTGCCTGCAGCGTCGGCCGTCGTAAAGACTCTGCCTCCATTGGGCTTGCCGCCCACAGCTGCGGCTGCAGGGTTCAAGTTGGTGATGCGGCCCGTGGCGCTGGTGCCCGAGCCACCACAGGTGAAGTTGCCGGCGGCGCTGCCAGGGCTGGCCAAGGAACAAGCACTGAAGTCACGCTCGGACTGAAGCAGCGCGTCGTCTTTCTTGTAGTTGAAGAACAGCGTGGCGTTGCCGCGATTGCCGTCAAAGTTGCTGCCCAAGATCATGCTGAAGTTGGTGGACTTGCCATCAGCGCTCTTGTCGCCAGGAACTTTGAATTCCTTGGAATTGGTAACAGCGCGGCCAGCCACGATGTCAGACACGCCTGCAGCGTTTTGCTGGCTGTGGTTAAAGAAGCTGTGGTTCAGGTCCAGCTGAACGCCTTCGAAGCGGTCGTTCATGATGAAGTTGACCACGCCCGACACGGCGTCAGAGCCGTACACAGCCGAAGCGCCACCGGTCAGCAGTTCCACGCGGCGGATAAGGCCTGCGGGGATCTGGTTCAAGTCAGCGGCGGAGCTGTTGGCACTGCCCATGGGCAAGCGACGGCCGTTGACCAGCACCAAGGTGCGGTTGGAACCCAGGCCGCGCAAGTTCACGGTGGCGGTGCCCGTGGAACCGTTCACGACGTTGGCACCTTGCGAGGCAAACACCTGCGGCAGGTTGTTCAGAAAGCTTTCGACGTTGCGAACGCCGTCAACGCGGATTTCTTTGGCGTCGATGACGGTGACCGGGCTGACGGTGTCAACGCTCAGGCTCTTGATGCGTGAGCCCGTGACTTCGACGCGGTCGGTCGCTTGAGAAAAAGCAGGCAAAGAAGCCAGCGCCAGCAGCACGCCGGTACAGACCTTGGATTTCTTGAACATATGAACCACTCCTGTGGGAAAGTTGATCGGCTACCCCTGCTACCCAGCAACCCCCGTGCCAGCCTTTTGGGTTGCACGGGTTGTCGCTGGGTTAGCGATGTAAAACCATTGTGGCCGTCTGGATTCTTGGACCGACTCGGGGCAAACCCATGTCGATACCCCAGCGTCGCCGGTTTCTGACGTCCGCAAGGGGCAACCACCATAGGTAAAAACTGCTCAAGTCCATCTGTCTCGGGCCTGCGGCGTGAGCCAGGTGCAGTTGATGTAAATCTGTCGCTTGTTGGTAATGGGCAACAGGCAACACGATGACGAATCTGTGCTAGCAACCAAACGGAGGTGAGAAGCTCAGACGGGCACCACGTCAAAGGCCACCGTCAAGCGGTGCTCTGCATCCAAAAAAGGCGCCGTGCCATGCCAGAACATCGACGGGAACAGGACCAGGCGTCCGGGCTGCGGCTGCACCTGCAGGCGAATGGCGCTGGCGCTGCCCAGATCCATGTCGGGCTGCCCAAACTGCAGCCATCCGTCACGCCCAGGCGCGTCACGCACCGACTTGGGCACACCCACGTAGTAGACCGAACTGATCCAACCATGTGGGTGCACGTGGTTGGTGTGAAAGCCACCCGATTGAAGGCGCGACGACCAAGAGTCCGCAAAGCGCCACCTGCCTGTGTTTCTCCTGAGGAAGGGGTGCTCTGGGTCGCGCGGCAGGCCGTTGACATAGGTCGTCAACGCCTGGGCCAGGATGGCCTTCAGTTTGTCCACACCCGGAACCCGCTGTTCGAAGACATCGCCCAGCGATTGCGTACCCCCTCGCAAGGTCTGGTCCACGGGCGCCATCTGGTCTCGGTGCAAGGCCACCACTTCGGCGGCCAGTGCCTGGTTGAATTCCGCCATGCTGCCAAAACCCGGCGGGGCGGGCAGGTCTGTCACCTGAACCAGGCGATCGACGTCGTTGAGCCAGCGTTCCTGCGGGTCCCCCAGCATCCGCCACGCCAGCCCCTGCAAGGCCCAAGCGTAAGGGTCATGGGTGTTGATCCGCAGTGCGGCTTGGGTCTGGAGCAAGGCCCTTTCTGCCTGGCCCGCCATCAACAGGCTCACGGCATGGTTGCACATCAACTCGGCGTCGCCAGGGCTCAGTTCCTGAGCCTGGGTATGGGCTGCCAAGGCGTCATCCCATCGCCCCAGGCGCGCCTGGCATCGCGCCCAGCCGTCGTGATGCTGCGCCGCTTGGGGTTCGCGCAGGCGGGCCAGTTGATAGGCCCGGGCTGCGTCGGCATACCGCTGGGCACGCCACAACAGGTGCGCACGCACGGCGGCGGCTGCCGCGGAAGCCGGCTGGGCGTCGCTGGCCAGACCCAAGTCGCTGTCGAAGTCAGGGTGCCCCATGCGCCAGCGCAAGCGTGCCAGGTCCAAAAGAGCCAATCGGTGATCAGGCTGCCGCAGCAGCGCTTGCCGATAGGCAGCCACCGCTTCGTCGTGGCGGCCCAGGCTCTGCAAGGTGTTGCCCAGGTTGTAGTGCGCGTCCGCCACGTCCAGGCCCTGGGCCTGCGCTTGGCGGTGCATGTCCAGGGCCTCGTCGTACCGGTTCAGGCGCTGCAGCAAGGAGCCCCGGTTGTGCAAAAGAGCGGGCTTGCTGGGCGCAGCAGCCAGGGCTGCGTCCACCGTTTGCAGCGCCGCACTGAGGTCACCCAGTTCGCACTGCATCTGGCTCTTCAGCTGCAGTGCATTGACGTGACTCTGGCCGCTCTGGGCCAAGGCGCATTCTTGGGCTCGTTCAGCCGCCAACAGTGCCTCATGCCACTGCGCCAGCGCATTCAAGGTCCGAGCACGGTTGTAGTGGGCGTCGGCATAAGCGCTCTGTTGCCTCACCGCATGGTCAAAGCAGACCAAGGCCTCCGCTGCCTGCCCTTGGGCCAACAACAGATTGCCCAGGTTGTTCCAGACGTGGGGCTGCTCCGGTTGGATTTTCAACGAGCGGCGCATCAAGGATTGCGCCAACGCCGGTTCTCCACGCTTGCGGGCCAGCAGCCCCAAGAGCTGCAAAGCGGCAGGATGCCCAGGGTCTTGAACCAGGGCCGCCTCGTAAGCGGCCTGGGCACCAGCGAAGTCCCCCTGGCTTTGCAGGGCAAAGCCGCGTTCGATGTGGGCCTGGGGTGATGAAGCGCTGGCGGTCATGAGCGGGCTGAACAGAGGGGCCCGCTGACGCCCTCAGGGGTCAAGCCGGGCACGGAAATGGGGCTCCCCGACGGTAGGCACAGACAACGCCCTCAGGTTCGACACAGTTTTAGCAGGAACCAAGCCAGCAAACCACCAAGAGCGAGCAAGCTGCGATCGGTCAAGCCACAAAAAAGGCGGGCCGAAGCCCGCCGATGGTCTTGCTGTCAAAGCGACTTTTAGAACTTGAGCGTCGCACCAAAGGAGTAGACGCGGCCGATCACGTCGTACCACTGCGGGAAGGTGTTGCCGCTGTTGGTCGTGGTGGTGCCGGCGTTGGCACCCACCACTGGCGGCTGCAAGTCAGTGGCGTTGTTGATCGCCAAGGAAAGGCGCAGGTTCTTGGTGGCTTGCCAGGCAAAGCTCAGGTCCACGTAGTTGTAGGCCTTGATGTTGGAGAACTGGGGCAGCGTGGCAGGTGCACCTTGAATGGTGGACTTGCCCAGATAACGCCAGTTGTAGCCCGCCGTGTAATCGCCCATCGACCACGTGGTGCGCTGGCTGTACTTGATCTTGGACGTGGGACCGCCGCAATCAGGGCCATTGAAGCCGACGCATTCGATGCGGGCCACGGACGGCAAGGACTGGAAGCCGTTCTTGTCGACCTGAGTCGCCTGCAAGCCCAGATCCACACGTCCCCATCCCTGCAGCGCCAAGCGGTAGTTGACACCCAGGTCAAAACCTTCGGTATCCACCGTGCCGAGATTGGACGTTTGCGTGATCACACCCGCAGAGCCGTTCAAGCTGCCGGTGGTGACGTTGCGCACGATCAAGCCGCAGAACGGGTTGCCCGCATTGAAGCCAGGGTTGAGAGCTGCGGTGTAGCAGCCATCAATGATCTGGTTGGTCGTGGCGCTGGAAACCGCCTTGTTGATCTTGATCTTGTAGTGGTCCAGGGTGACCGACAAACCACGCACAAACTCAGGCTCCCACACAAAACCGACGGTCGTGGTGTCCGCTTCCTCGGGGTTGAGGTTGGGGTTGCCGCCGCTGGTGTTGCTGATCTGCCCGGCAGCAGGCGCCGGCACATTGCCAAACTGCGACAGCGGCACGCCGGTGACGCGGCACAGGTTGTCCAGTGTGCCAGGGGTGTTGGCGTTGGCGGCGCTGACCAAAGCCAGCTGGCAAGGGTCAACCGGCCGGTTGGACAGACCGCTGACGATGGGCTGGTACAGCTCGTTGATGTTGGGCGAACGGGTGGCGCGCTGCTGCATGGCGCGGAAACGCAGGCCCTTGATCGGGGCCCAGTCCATGCCGTACTTCCAGCTGCCGTAGTTCTGGCTGCTCACCGCGGTGGTGAACTCGCTTTGACGGTAGCCGCCTTCCAGGTTCAGCGAATGAACACCCAGGATGCCGCTGGCCAAGGGAACCACGAGCTCCAGGAAGCCTTCCTTGAGCGCCACCGTGCCATTGCGGTCGGGCAGCGGTGCGCCCGTGCCCAGCACTTCACCGTTGCGCTGAGAAGGGCCGTCCGACAGGTTGCCGGCCGACATCACGCGGTCTTCGGCGCCAAGCGCCAAAGAAATGGGGGCTTTGGCAAAGGGGCTCTTCACGGGGCCCAGATCGCCGTTCACCGACAGACTCTTCACCGTTTGCGTGACGCTGGTGCTCTGAATGGCGGTCTGGTTGAAGAAAGCCAACATCGCCGGCGTGATGGAACCTTCGGCGCCAAAGACGTTGAACGGTACGCAGCCACCGGTGGTGACCGTACAAGCGGTGGGCGACACCGCGCGCAGCGCTTGCTGGAACTTGGAGGCTGAACCCCAGTTGATACGCGTTGACAACTGGTCAGAGGTGCCCTTTTGCAGGTAGCCGTCGTAGCTCCAGCTGTCCAGGAAGGGGATCGAGCCGCGCAGACCCGCCGTCCACTGCGAAGACTTGTTGTCGAAGTCGTTGATGCGCGGGCCGTTCTCCACGAAGCGGCGGCTGATGTTGAGCGTGACTTCTTGCGTGTTGCCGACGGCACAGTTGGCGGTGATGCCAAAGGCCCCGCACAGCTGGGTGCGCAATGCGGCGGGGATGAACGGGTTGCCGATTGGAACGCTCCAGTTCGGGAAACCAGCCGATGCAAACGAGCCCGTTGGCGCCAGATTCAGCGTGACCTTGCTCTTGGTTTGGTTGAGCTCGGCATAGACTTCGGCGAACTCGTTGATGCTGAAGCGACCAATGGCGGCCATCTGCGTCCGCTCCAGCGGCGTGACGTAGTAGTTCAGCGGGTTGAAGTTGTACGCGTCGGTGTTGCCGTTGTAAGCGCGCAGGTTGCCCGCGGCAACATCAACGATCTGGTTGCCGGCCAAAGGCGCAGGGATGCCGCCCAGGACCGCAGGCACGGTGATGGACGATCCACCCGACAAACCCGTGGTGGAGCTGATCGAGAACTTACCAAAATCGCGCTCACCCTGGGTCAGCGGGTTGGTTCGGGTGGTGCCAAAGCTCAAGGCAACGTTGCCGCGGCCGTCGGCCAGGTTGGCACCAACGGTCAAGTCGGTGCGGTAGCGCTTGGCGTCGTTTCGCTCAGAAATGCCGTAGGTGGTTTGCGCCTCGACGCCGCTGAAGTTCTTCTTCAGGACGAAGTTGACGACGCCGGCAACGGCGTCAGCGCCGTACACAGCTGAGGCGCCGCCCGTGAACACGTCAATGCGCTCCAGCAGGGCCACGGGAATGGCGTTGGTGTCAACGCGACCCGTCAGGTCAGCGGGAACGGCACGCCGGCTGTTGATCAGCACCAGCGTACGCTGGGGCCCCAGACCACGCAGGTCGATGGTGGCAATGCCGCCGGAGCCGTTGTTGGTGCCCGGGCCAATGGCCGGGATGGCGGCCGGCAAACCACGAATGACTTCTTCGATCGCAACCGGTTGAGAAGAGTTGATCTCGGCCGAACTGATGCTGGTGATCGGGCTGTTGGAAACAGCACCAATGCTCTTGATGCGCGAGCCGGTGACTTCAACGCGGTCGGTGGCCTGGGCCATGGCCGACTGGGACAGCACGCCCATGGCGACGAGCACGCCCGTGCAGATCTTGGTTCTTTGGAACATGAGTGAAGTACTCCTGTGGGAAAGGTGAACGGTTGAGGACTCTGCGGTTTGCACCCAATCGACAGGCCCTGCGTGCCTATACCGACTTGATGTGTCCGCTCTGTAAACCGATTGTCACGGAGCCGCGGGAACTCTTTTGCGCTGAGCCGATCGAGCCGTCCCAGGGATACCCTGAGGCGTGCTTTCTGCTGGCTGCGACTGGTGCGATCCAATCCTTAAGAATCAACGACTTAGCCTGACCTTGCCACCAAAGTTGGAAACCGCGGCGGCGCCAGACTAGGGCTTGCACCTAGCGCATTCGGGGCCCTTGACCGTTGGTCACATGCAACACGTCGGACGCCCTTTCACCCAGCCCGCCAAGGGGTCAAACGGGCTGCAAGCGCGGCACCGCCGCCAGCAGCTGCCGCGTGTAGTCCCGCGTCGGCTGCCCCAGCACCTGGGCACAGCTGCCCTGCTCTTCCACCCGACCCGCTTTCATCACCACGATGCGGTCGGCGATGTACTCCACCACGCCAATGTTGTGGGTGATGAAAAGGTAGCTCACGCCCAGGTCACGCTGCAGGTCGCGCAGCAGGTTCAAGATTTGGGCCTGCACCGACACGTCCAGCGCCGACGTGGGTTCGTCGCAGACGATCAGCCTCGGCTCCACGGCCAGGGCCCTGGCGATGGCAATGCGTTGGCGCTGACCACCTGAAAACTCATGCGGGTAACGCTGCAGGGCGTCGCGCCTCAGGCCCACCTGATCGGTCAGGCGCTCCAGGCGCGCGCGGCGCTGCGACGCGTCCAGATCGGGCTGCAAGGCAGCCAAGCCTTCTTCCAGGATGTCATAGACCCGCATGCGCGGGTTGAGCGATGCAAACGGGTCCTGGAAGATGATTTGCACTTGTCGCCGGGCGGCGCGCAAGGCCTCGCCTTCCAGCTCAAACAGGTTTTCGCCGTTGAGCAAGGCTTTGCCTTCGGTGACCGCCAGATGTCGCAGCAATTGCACAACGGCTTTGCCGGTGGTGGTCTTGCCGCAGCCCGACTCACCCACCAGCGCAAGCGTTTCGCCGGCACGAAGCTGGAACGACACGTCTTGCACAGCGGTAAAGGAGTTCTGAGCCCGCTGAAGCACGCCGCTGCGAATGGGGAAACGAACGCTCAGGCCTTGCACGTCCAGCAACGCGGCTTGGCCCGGGCTGGAGCTCTCGACGGGCTGCGCCGGTGCGGCAGCCGCGCTGGCTGACACCGAAGCCAGCGCAACGCCGTTCTCTGCCCCAGGTGCAAAGAGCAAACAGCGCACTTCGTGCATGGCCGCCAGCGTTTGCAACAAGGGCAAGGTGGTCGCACAGTGGCTCATGGCTTTGCTGCAGCGGGGTGCAAAACGGCAGCCGGTGAAGGACTGGTTCAAGGCCGGCACCGTCCCGGCAATGGCTTCCAGCGGCCCGGCGCGGCGGTCGCCCGCAGGCAGTGCGCGCATCAAGGCGCGTGCGTAGGGGTGCTTGGGGTCGCGGAAAAAATCGTCGGCCCGGGCCACTTCGATGATCTGACCGGCGTACATCAGCGCCACCCGGTGGGCCATGCCCGAGACCACCGCCAGATCGTGCGTGATCAGCAGCAGGCCCATGCGCTTTTCGCGCTGCAGGTCGCGCAGCAGGTCCAGGATCTGGGCCTGGATGGTGACGTCCAGCGCGGTGGTGGGTTCGTCGGCGATCAGAAAGTCGGGCTCGGCGGCCAGCGCCACCGCAATCATCACGCGCTGCTTCTGGCCGCCGCTCATGCGGAAGGGGTAGTCGTCGATGCGGCGCTCGGGCTCGGGAATGCCGACACGTTTCAGCCATTCAATGGCCTTGGTGCGGGCGGCCGGGCCGCGCAGCGGCGTGTGGGCCTCGATGGCTTCCACGATCTGCTGGCCCACTTTCATCACCGGGTTCAGGCTGGTGCTGGGCTCTTGAAAGATCATGCCCACGCGGCCGCCACGCACGCTGCGCATCTGCGCTTCGGGCAGGCCCAGCACATCCACGCGGTCGGCACCGCTGCCGATGTGGATGTCGCCGGCAGCGATGTAGCCGTTTTCGGGCAACAAGCGCATCAGGGCCAGTGCAGTCATGCTCTTGCCGCAGCCCGACTCGCCCACCAAAGCAAAGGTTTCGCCGCGTTCAATGCACAGGCGCATGCCGTCGATGGCGCGCACCAGGCCAGCGTCGCCTTCGAGTTCAACTTGCAGGTCTTGGATGGACAGCACTTCAGGCTTTCTTGCGCTTGAGCAGCACACGCTGGCTGCGGTAGACCCGCGCTCGCGGATCAAAGGCGTCGCGCACGCCGTCGGCAAACAGGTTGGCCGCCAACACCAGCGTCACCATGAAGCCAAAGGCCGAAGCGAAGGACCACCAGACCACCGGGTCGCGGCTCATTTCATTACGGGCCAAGTTGATCATGCCGCCAAAGCTGTTCATCGATGGGTCGACACCCACACCCACATAGGACAGCACGGCTTCGTACAGGATCAGTGAGCTGAACTCCAGCACGGTGACGATCAACATCAGGTGGGCCACGTTGGGAAAAATGTGGCGCGCCATGATGCGGCTGTGGCTGATGCCAAAGGCCTGCGCGGCTTGCACATAGTCCAGTTCGCGCAGCTTCAGGGTTTCGGCGCGCAACAGGCGGCACAGGCCGGCCCACCCAGTCAGGCCGAGCACCGCGCACAGCAAGAACAGCTTCAGGTCCGAGCGCTCGGCACCGGTCTCGAAGAGGTCAGGGTTCTTGTCCAGGAACACCTGCACCATCAGCACGCAAGCGGCAATGAGCAGCACATTGGGCACCGACGACAGCACGGTGTAGATGTACTGGATGAGTTCGTCGACCCAGCCCTTGAAGTAGCCGGCCAGCAGGCCCAGCACCACCGCCAGCGGCAAAGTGGCCACCGTCGCCAAGGTGCCGATGACAAAGGCGGTGCGGATGCTTTTCAGGCTTTGGTAGAGCACATCGTTGCCGGTGAGGTCGGTGCCCAGCAGGTGGTAAGGCCCGGACAGCGCAGTTGCCGGGCCGACCAGCAGCCCCAACACCATCAGCGTGACCAGCGCCACATGCCAAGGCACCTGGCCTTGCTGCGCGCGGATCTGGGTCCAAGCCTGGGCCAGTGGCTGGCCACGCCCGCGCGCCACCGCCACCACCAAGGCCAGGCAGGCCAAAGCGCCCAGCACGAAGCCACCGAACAAACCTTGCGACGCCCGCACGGCCACATCACCCAGCCATTCAGACTCGGGCTTGGCCAGGTGACTGCCGCCAAACTGAAGGCGCGGCGCCACGCGCTTGACCTCGCCGTCCACCAACAAGGACTCTTTGGTGAATCCCACGAAGGCCAGGGGCCGCGAGTAGGTGGACTCGCGCGCCTCCAGCAAGTCCGCCAGCGCCCAATCCAGCAGTGAGCGCGTGCGCGAGTCGTAAGCCACTTGCGCGTTTTGCACCCCAGGTGCTGGCGGCAGCAAAGGCCGGTAGTGCACGCTGTCGAACAGCGTCACGCCCAGGCACAGCACCAGGATGATGGAAGAGGCCAGCGCGGGCCCATTGCGAAACACACGGCCCCACTTGGCAGCGAGTTCGGGGTTGCGCAGCACACTGACGACGTAGGCCAGCACAGCCACCAGCAGCAGCCAAATGGCAGCGTCGGTCCAGAGCAATACAGATTTGGGCATGGTGTTGGCTCGCCTCAGCTCAGCCGCACGCGGGGGTCAACCCAGGTGTAGGCGATGTCGATCAGCGCGTAAGTGGCGATGTAGAGCAACGAGCCCACAAACACCATGGTGCGCACCACCGCAAAGTCCTGCTTGCCAATGGCCTCGATCACATAGGCGCCCAGGCCCGGCAAGCCAAAAAAGCTCTCAAACACCAGGCTGCCCAGGAACACATAAGGCAAGTAGCTGCCGGCGCTGGTGATGATGGGGATGAGTGCGTTGCGCAAGACGTGGCGGAACATCACGACTTGCTCGCTCAGACCCCGCGCGCGGGCGGTGCGCACATAGTCCTTGCCAATCTCTTCCAGGAACATGGCCCTGTACAAACGCGCTTCGCCGCCCAGCCGGGCGATCAGGCTCAGGCCAACTGGCAAGGCCAGGAACTTCACGGCGTCCAGCCCCGGGGCGTAGCCCGAAATGGGCGCCAACATCAAGACACGAGAGAACAGGTACTGGCCCACGATGATGTAGAACAGGCTGCTGATGGACAACATCAACACGCAGCTGACCACACCCCAGAAATCCAGCGCTGAGTTTCTAAACATCACCAGCAGCAGCGCAAACGCGGTGCTGGCAAAGACCTGCAGCACAAACAGCGGCAAGGCCATCTGCAGGCTGACCCACATGCGCTGGCCCACCTCGTGGCCGATGTCACCGGCGCTTTCGCTGTCGGCGCGGCCGAAGTCCAGCGCAAAGAGTGACACCGATCGTTCCCAGAAGATGGTCTCGGTCACGGCCTCGGTGCCCTGCTTCTTGGCGTTGAGGTAGAGCGGCTTGTCGTAACCGCGCTCGGCCTTCCATTTGTCGATGGCCTCAGCCGTCACCCGCTTGCCGCCCAGGTTGAGCCGCGCCATGTCGTCGGGCGTGTTGACGGTGAAAAACAGGATGAAGGTGGCCAGGTTCACGCCCAAGAGGATGAGCACCCCGTAACCGATGCGTCGCAAGATGAAGTTCAGCATGTGGTGTCCAGCGGGCTCAGGTCAGCACTTCGCCGCGCGCATTGGTGCGCTCGCGTTTGCGGAAATGCTGGCGGGCCACCCAAAAGCAGGCAAAAGCCAGCGCCGCCAGCAGAGCCAAGGGCCACCACACCGGGCGGTTCCAGGCGGCGTGGCTGGCCAGCCTTTGCGGCACGTCCAGGCGCAGGAAACGCCCATGGTCGCGGATCAGGATGGCGGGCTTGAAGTTGTGCACCCACTGCTGTGCCGCCGCGCTGGCGTAGGGGAAGAAGCCCATGGTCCACGGCGCGTCTTCGCGGGCAATGCGCACCATCTCGTCGACCAGCTTTTGTTTGTCGGGGCCATCGGGCAGCGTCTTCATCTGGGCGTAGAGCCGGTCGTACTCGGGGCTGGCGTAGTTGGACGTGTTTTCGCCATCAAATTTGGTTTTGCCGGTGGGGCCGTACAGCAGGAACAGGAAGTTCTCGGCGTCGGGGTAATCGGCGTTCCAGCCCAGCCAGAACACCTGGTACTTGCCTTTGCGCACCTTATCCTGGAACTGGTTGTTGTCGGTGGCGCGCACCTCCAACTGGATGTCCAGCTTGGCAAATTGGCGCACCACCCAGTCGATCTCCGGCTTGCGTTCGGGCGTGGGCGGCGCGTAGAAGTCGTAGTTCAAGACCAGAGGCTTGCCGGACTTGGCATCGCGCCCGTTGGGGTAGCCGGCTTCTTCCATCAGGCGCTTGGCGTCTGCGATGGGCCGGCGCACGGCACGGCCTTCCTTCCACACGTGGGTGACGGGATTGACACCGTCCGGCGTGCCCTCACGGCTGCCATAGATGCCCAGCGGCAGCGGCCCCATGGCTGTGGAGCCGGCCTTCTTGGGGAAAACCTTGGAGTACTCCTCCCAGTCAATGGCAATGCTCAAGGCCTGGCGCAGCTTGCGGTTGCGCGTCTTTTGCTCAGCCGTTTCGCCGTCGCCGACCACCGGGTCCAGCATGTTGAAGGCGATGAAGTAACTGTTGACGTCTGAGCCGCGGTTCAGGCGAAAGCCCTTGTCCAGGTATTCGCGCCGGACCTCTTCGCTGTCGTCCATGGCCACGCGGTAGTCCATGCCGGTGTCGGTGCGCTCGAACACCTCCACGTCGTAGAAGCCCTGGCGAAACTTGCCGCGTCTGGGCACGTCCTCGCGCTCCACCGTGCTGACGATGGTGTCGACGAAGGGCATCTTCTTGCCGCAGTCTTCCAGCAGGCCGGCTTCCTTGTCGCCGGGCATGCCTTCGCAGGGGTAGGTTTCGCCGTGGTAGTTGGGGTTCTTCTTCATGACATGGCGGCGGTCCTTGACGAACTCCACCATCATGAAGGGGCCCGTGCCCACGGGCCACTGGTCCAGCGAGATGCCGCGTTCGGCCAGGCCGGGCTGGGCATAGAAGGCATCGGCCTCCCACGGCACGGGGGCCGTGAAGGTCATCTGCATCCAGTAGCTTCACTGCGGGTACTTGCCCTTGATGCGAATGCGCAGCAGGTGCTTTTCCGGCGCACTGGCGCCTGCCATGGGCCACTGGCGGAAGTCCAGGAAAGGCTTGTCCTGGCTGGCCGGGTCCAGCCCCTGGCGCAGCTTGGTATCTTCCTTCTTGATGAGCGCGCCGTACTCGCGCAGCCCCACCACGTATTCAGCAAAGGTGCTGAAGATGGGCGTGGTGATGCGCGGCGTGGCCTGGCGCTTGAGCGCGTAGACGAAGTCCTCGGCCACCAGTTCGCGTGTGCCCTGGAATTCAAAGTCCAGTGGCGTGCGGCGCTCGCCCAGGTCGCCGGGCTTCATGGCGTGGTCGCTGTGGTACCTGTAGCGGCCTTGGCCGTCCTTGGCGAATGCCGGGTGCGGCTGGAACAGGATGCCGGGCTTGATGGGCACGTCGTAGATGCTCTCGGCCACCAGGGCCGAAGGTGCGTCGTCCGGCAAGGCCTGGCCGTTCTTGTCCACGTAACGCGGCTTGGCGACGGCGGCGGCCGACTTGGGCACCAGCTGGAAAGGCCGCTTGAGGTAGTGGTAGCCGTAGGGTGGCTCGTAGATCTGGTAGGTCCAGGCGGTCTCGTTGTTCCAGTACGAGGCCGTGGGGTCCAGGTGACGTGGCGACGTTTCCTGCACCGCGGTGTACAGCGTGTTGCTGGCCGCTGAACCTTCAGGCCAGGGGTTGTTGTTGCAGCCGGCCAATGTCAGCAGCACAGTCGACAGCACAGCCGGCAGCAGCAGCCAGCGGCAGGTCCGAGCCTGAAGCCAAAATGAAACTGGTCCGCGCATGCGGCCTCCACCATCGATACCGTCGGCTGCGGGGTCGCCTCAGCCGTCAACAAAAAAACCGCGCCTTCCGGCCACACGGGCTTGTGGCCGCGCGTGCCGTGAAGGCGTTCCCTCGATTCTAGGCGGGCGCCGTGGGCAGTCGCCCCCGGGTTTGCCGGGTGAGCTGTCTGCCCGCTGTCTACCAGCCGATCAGCGCGTTCCGGCCCTGCACCAGCAACTGAACCTTGCGGCCCACCGGCAGGGTCACCTTGGGGTGCACATGACCAAAGGGCAGCCCGGTCAGGATGGGAACTTTGGTGACGCTGCGCAGATGCGCAACCATGGCCTTGACGTTGTAGCCGCGGTCCAGCGGCGACGGCTTCCAGGCACTCACCGCACCCAGCACCACCGCCTTCTGCTGGCCCAGCACACCCGCCTGCAGCAATTGCAGCAGCGTGCGCTCCACGCGGTAGGGATGTTCGTTGACGTCTTCCAGGAACAGCACGCCGCTCTTGATCTGCGGCAAGTGCGGCGTGCCCAGCAGCGAAGCCACCATGCACAGGTTGCCGCCCCACAGCACACCGCGCACCCCCAGGCCGTCAAAGCCTTCGTCGGTGCGGAAGCCCACGGCCTCCAGTTCGCCACTCATGGCTTCCAGGAAGCAGTCGCGCGTGACCTCGTCCACACCACCGGCTTCTTCGCTGCGGCTGAAGTCGTCCAGCGCCGCCGGGCCGGCCCAACTGACCGCGCCGGTGTGGGCCAGCAAGCCCAGTTGCAAGGCCGTGAAGTCGCTGCAGCCGACCCAGCGTGTACCCCGGTCCGCCGCCTTGGCCAAGGCCTTCCAGCGAATGCCGTCCAGCAACCGTGTCAGCCCGTAGCCGCCGCGCGTGCTCATGGCGATGGACGGTGCAGCAGCGGCCACGCGGTGGATGGCGGCCAGGCGCGCTTCGTCGGCACCGGCAAAACGCTGGTGGCGCGCCAGCGCGGACTCGTCCAGCTGCGCGTCAAAGCCCAGGACGCGCAAGCGCTTGAGCGCCAAGCGCAGCGGTGCGGCGGCAGGTACCACGCCGGAAGGGCTGAAGAGGGTCAAGGTGCTCATGGGGCAGGCAGGTCCGGGGTTTGAATTTCGACCGCATCCCCGGTGGGGATCGTGTCATCGTCGAGGGGTGGCGCAGCGGCCGCACGTTGTGCGCTCTGCTCGGCTTTCTGCAGGCGGCGGCGCTCGGCAAAGAACTCGCGCAACAACTGGCCACAGGTGTCGCCCATCACACCGCCCGTGACCATCGTGTGGTGGTTCAGCAGGGGCTGCGCAAAGAGGTCCACCACCGACCCCGCCGCGCCGGTCTTGGGGTCGAGCGCACCGAAAACCACACGCTTGAAGCGGGCGTGCATCAAAGCCATGGCGCACATGGCGCAGGGTTCCAACGTCACGTACAGCTCGCAGTCCGGCAGGCGGTAGTTCTCCAGCAGCGTGGCCGCGTGGCGCAAGGCCACGATCTCGGCGTGGGCGGTGGGGTCGTGCGTGGTGATCGGCCGGTTGTAGCCGGTGGCAACGACCTGGCCGTCGCGCATGATCACCGCGCCCACGGGCACTTCACCCACCAGCAGCGCGTTCTGCGCCTGGTCCAGCGCCAGGCGCATGCCGAAGCTGTCGTCGGAAGCGGTCATGCGTGCAGGCCACTGCCCTGCCACGCGGAGCGGCGTTCAGCCCGGCGCGCCTCGTGCTGGTCACGCTGTGCGGCCACCCAGTCCGTTGCGCTGCGTTCAGTCCACAGGCGGGCCCAGGCTTGGTTGCGCTCCAGCAACTGGTCCAGCGCCACGCGACGGTATTCACGGCCAAAGCCATCACGCGTGAGCCAGCGGGCATCGACCAGCCAGCGCCGCAGCTCCACGTGGTCGGTGGTCAGGCAGCGCGCCGCGCCATGCAACGCGGCCTTCAAGGCCCTGTTGACTTCGGGCTCGCTCATGGACGTCTGCGGCAGCGAGCCCCAGGCCAGCGCCAGTGCGGCCGCGCGCTGGTCTTCACTCAGGCATCCCACGCTCACGCCGTTCTTGACGACCAGTTGCGCCATCTGGGCCCACAGCCATTCGGAATCGACCACTTTGGGCTCCCCTTTTGCAACGGATGACCGTCGGTCGGGACGCATTGTCACCGCACGAGGTGCGGCCAGCGGGCGACACTGGCTGCCGCCCGCGCCAACGCTGTGGATGAGGCTCAGCGTTGTCGTCGCGGCCGGGCCACGCGCATGGTGGCAGCGACGTCAAGACCGTTGTGAACATAGCGTCCTGCGTACACAAGCGTCGAACCCGAGGCTTCAATGCCATCCGCCTTCATGCTGTGCCTCAACTGCCGCTGGTCGATGTGGCGGTTCGACCCCAGTTGGCTCTGGCCAGGCGCATCAAATTGCCACCAAGAATGGCTTGCAACGCCGCGGCGTCGTAGCCCCAATCCAGCAAGATCTGCACAACCTCTTGCAGTTGCTCGGGTGCGACGAAGCACGGGCTGGCGTCATAGCCCATGCCAGGGGGAAACGTGTGCCGCATCTTGGCAGCGTAGTCGTTCAGCTCCTGCATGTCGAACACGTAGTCCAGCCCCAGCGCTGCGTGCTGCGGCCCCACCAGTTGCACGACGTGGTCCACATGGCGCGCGAAGGCGGTGCTGCTGTTGTCGTTGTCACCCAGAAAGATGCCCACACCGTTGATGCCCACCACGCCACCCGTGGCCGCACACGCGCGGATCAGGTCGTCGGGAATGTTGCGCGGGTGTGCATGCAGCGCGCTGGGGTTGCTGTGCGAGAACATCACCGGCTTGCTGGCCATGGCCATGACGTCTCTCGCGGTGCGGTGACCCGTGTGGCTCAGGCACACCTGCATGCCCACACGTTCCATTTCGGTGACCACCTGGCGGCCGA
>JAYTVT010000046.1:0-70685 GCA_043743835.1 Betaproteobacteria bacterium | reverse complement strand
GAAGGCGCCGCTCACGACATTGAAGAAGGTGCTCTTGCCGGCGCCGTTGGGGCCGATGATGGCGCTCAGCTTGCCGGCCTGGAAGCGCGCCGACACCTTGTTGAGCGCCACGAAGTTGCCGAAGCGCTTGCTCACGCCATCGACTTCGAGGATCGGCGTTTCGGCACTCATGCGCGATCCAGCCGCTTCATCAAGGTGCCCCAAACGCCGGCCGGGAAGAACAGCACGAAGACCATGAACACCGTGCCCACCACCGCCATCCAGTGCGTGGTGAGGCTGGTGACCACGTCTTCGAGCGTCAGGAACAGGCCGGCGCCGATGAAGGGCCCGAAGAAGGTGCCCATGCCGCCCAGCAGGCACATCATCACCGCCTGGCCCGACAGCAGGTAGTGCAGGCTGTCGATGGGCACCACGCTCAGGTGCAGCGCGCGCAGCGCGCCGGCCAGGCCGCAGATGGCGGCCGAGACCACAAAGACGAGCAGCTTGGTGCGCGCCACGTCGTAGCCGCAGGCGCTGGCGCGCTGTTCGTTTTCGCGCACGGCCTCGATCACGGCGCCGAAGGGCGAGGCCAGCAGGCGCGACACGAACCACAGCGCCGCAGCCACAAAGACCAGGATGACGTAGTACTTGGTCACCGGGTTCAGAAAGTCGAGCCGCAGGCCGGCGATCTCGACCGCCGGCACCTGGATGCCGCGCAGGCCGTTCTCGCCGCCGGTCCAGCCTTCGGCCTTGTAGAAGGCGTAGTAGACGATCTGCGCCAGCGCCAGCGTGACCATCGAAAAGTAGATGCCGCGCGTGCGGATGGCCAGCCAGCCGATGACCACGCCAGCCAGCGCCGCCGCCCCCACGCCCAGCACAAGCGCCGCCCACCAGGGCCAGCTGCCGTGCACCATGGCGATGCCGGTGAGGTAGCTGCCCACACCCAGGAAGGCGGCGTGGCCGAAGGACAGCAGGCCGGTGTAGCCGAAGAGCAGGTTGAAGCCCACCGCGAAGAGGCCGAAGATGAGGATGTTGACGGCCAGCGCGTGGTAGGGCATCAGCAGCGGAAAGACGAGCAGGAACAGGGTCACGGCCAGCACCCTGTGCTGGCGGATGGCGCCGACGATGCGCTTCATCGCGCCCGTCATCCGAAGTGCCCGGCTTTGCCGAAGAAGCCTTGTGGCCGCACCAGCAGGACGACGGCCATCAACACGAAGATCGACAGCTCGGCGTAGGCCGGCGCAAACAGCGAGGTCATCGAGAACACCACGCCCACCAGCAGCCCGGCCACCACCGCGCCGGGCAGCGAGCCCATGCCGCCGACCACGGTGACGACGAAGGATTCGGCCAGCACGGGGATGCCCATCTCGGGGTTGACCGCCCGCGTGGGCGCGGCCAGCACGCCCGACAAGCCCGCGATGGCGGTGCCGATGCCGAACACCACCAGCCACACGCGGGCCACGTCGATGCCCAGCACCTTGCAGATCTCGCCGTCGCACGCACCGGCGCGCACGATCAGGCCGTAGCGCGTCTTCTCCAGAAACAGCCACAGCGCCAGCACCACCACCGCGGTGGCAAAGATCAGGAACAGCCGGTACTTGGGGAAGAAGCCGAAGCCGAGGTCGACCGAACCGCGCAGCGCCGCCGGCGTGGAAGAGGGCAGGCCCTCGATGCCGAAGATCACGCGCATGGCCTCGATCAGCACCCAGCTCAGGCCGAAGGTCAGCAGCAACGGGTAGTCGATGCCACGGCCGTACAGCGGCCGTACCAGGAAGCGCTCGGTGACGAGGCCGATGGCGCCCACTACCAGCGGCGTGAGCAGCAGGCTGAACCAGAAGTTGCCGGTCAGGCCCAGGAAGTACAGGCCCACGAAGGCGCCGACCATGAAGAAGGCGCCGTGCGCGAAGTTCACCACTGTGAGCATGCCGAAGATCAGACTCAGCCCGACCGCCAGCAAGGCGTACACGGCACCGAGGGCGATGCCGGTGACGAGTTGCAGGCCGAGCAGCGACGCAGTGACTTCCATTGCGGGCGTCACGTCACCTTATGGCCCATCTCTTCGCAACTGCGAAGGTTCTTCTCGTTCGCGTCCTCGATCGCCAGCACGCTGAAGACGTCGTTCTTGTCCTTCATGCCCTTGCTCTTGCTCTCGACGATGACCACGCTCTGCACGCTCTGGTGGTCGCACTTGCGATAGGACTGCGGGCCCTTGTACCAGTCGTACTTGAGCTGGCGCAGGGCGATGCTGACGCGCACGCTGTCGGTGGCGTCGGCGTTCTTCACCGCCTGTAGCACGCTGTGGATGCCGGCGTAACCCAGCGCGCCGTAGTCCGAAGGCACCGCGCCGCCATAGGCCTTGCGGAAAGCGTCGTTGAACTTCCTGGCGCTGGGGATCTTGTCTTCCATGCCCCAGTAGTAGCTGGTGCCGCCCAGGATGCCTTCAAAGGCGTCGGCACCACCGGCCACCCGGCTGGTGTAGAGCAGCACGGGGGCGATGATCTTGGTGCTGGACTTCAGACCAAAGTCAGTGGCCTGCTTGGCGCTGTTGACCAGGTCGCGGCCAAAGTTGCACAGCACCAGGATGTCGGGCTTGAGCGCCTGGATGCGCGGCAAGAAGGCCGAGTAGTCGGCCGCACCCAATGGGTGGCGGATGTCGGCCAGGGTCTGCATGCCCAGGCTTTGCCCGGCGCGTTGAAAGCCGCGCACCATCTCGTGGCCGTAGGCGTAGTCGGCGGTCAGGTAAACCACCTTCTTGCCAAACTTGGGGAAGGCATAACGCGCCACCGCGCCGGCCGTGAGGTGCGGGTTCAGGGCCTCGTGAAAGGTGTAGAGGCTCCAGTCCTTGGCCTCGTTGATGGTGTCGCTTTGGCTGATGCTGTTGAACAGCACCTTGCGCTCACGCGTGACGGCGTTGATGCTGAGCTGGGTGGCGGCCGACAAGGATCCCACCACGAAGTTGACCTTGTCTTTTTCGATCAACTCCAGCGTGCGCGTGGCGGCTTCGCCAGGGTTGAGTTTGTCGTCGCGCACCAGCAGCTCGCATTGCTGACCTTTGTGGCCACCGGCAGCGTTCCACTGCTTGACGGCCAACTCGGCCGCGCGCACCTGGTCCTGCGCTTCGGCGCTGAAAGCGCCCGTCAGCGGCACCGGGAAACCGATCTTGATCGGCCCCGTTTGGGCACGGGCGATGTGGAACAGCGCCGGCGCGGCGGCCAGTGCGCCACCGGCTGCAACAACAAGGCGGCGGCGGGGGTTGTGGGGTGCGTTGCTCATGGGTTTGTCTCCTGGTGGTGGGGTGGAAAGCGCGGGCTTCAGGCGGCCAGCGTCTGCGGCGGAAAAGTGTCAAAAAGGGCAGGATCGATCGCGGTCTGGTGCATCACGGTCTGCGGTGGGGGCTGCAAGCCGTGGCCGCGGTGGCGGGCTTCCAGGTGTGCACCCAGCGCCTGGGCGCGTTGTGTCACGGCCAGCCCGGCTGGGTGGCGGTGTGCGTGATAGGCCTGCAGTGCGGCGGGCGTGGCGCCCAGCGTGGTGATGCTGTCGAGCAAGGCCACCGCGTCGTCAGCGGCTTTGGCCACGCCCATGCCCACATGGGGGCGGGCCACAAACGCGGCGTCACCCATCAGTGCCACGCGGCCTGTGGCCAGCGTGGGCGAGACCAGGTCAAAGATGGGTTGCAAAAAAGGCATGGCGGTTTTTTCCAGCACCTCGGCAAACTGCGGTGCCAGGTGCTGTCGCGCGGCCGCACGTGCGGCGGCAATGTGGCGCCAGCTGACCTGCTGCGGTGGGATGCCGTCGGCATGGTGTTGGCCGTCGGCGTCGGTCATCAGGTCGGTCAGCTCGGGGCCTGCGGCCGCCGGGCGGTACCAAACAAAGTTCCAGCGCCGCTGGCCCACGGCGGTGCTGTTGTTGGCGCCGGCCACGGGGTAGCCAATCAGCTGCTCCCCCGCAGGCAAGCCAAAGCCAAAGAAGGGGAACAAGGTGCGCAGCGTGTGGCGTGACAGCGCAGCTTCTTCACAAACGCCGCGCCAGGCCACGTAGCCCGCGTACTGGGGTTGCGCTTGGGCCCAAAGCGCGCCACGCACGCTGGAGCGGATGCCGTCGGCGGCCACCACCAGGTCACCCTTCAAGGTTTCGCCACCGGCCAGTTGCACCTGCACGCCGTGCTCGCCTGGGGTGACCTGCTGCACGCTGGCACCCAGGCGGTGGTGCGCTTCGGGCAGGGCGGCGCGCAAAAGGCTGTAGAGCCGCCCCCAGGAGGTGAGGATCTGCGGGTGATCCCAGCGGCAAACGGTTTGTCCGTCTTGGCCCAGCACCACGCGTGAAGGCACTGGCACGCCCAGGGTTTCGTCGACCACCGCACCGCAAGCACGCAGCGTCTGGCGCAGGCCCTCGTGGGTGACGATGCCAGCGCCGCGGCCTTGCAGGGAGCGCGTGGAGCGTTCGAGCACCTGCACATCGTGGCCTGCGCGCAGCAGCAGGTTGGCGGCCATCAAGCCACCCAAAGAGCCACCGACAACAAGAATGCGAGCCACGGTGCGGGGTCAGGCTGGGTAGGGCTGAGCTCAGGCACGGGCCGCGGCTGCCGCGCTGTCCAGCGCCGTCTTTTCGGCAGCCGGAAAGTTCAGCTCCACCACCACGCCATTCGGGTCGTCAACAAACACCTGGTGCAGCTGGAGCAAGGGCACCGTGCGCTCGCGGCCGTCCAGACCGCGTTGGCGCAGCAGGGCCAAAGTGTCGGCCAGGCCGGTGGCAAAAAAGGCGATGTGGTCGACACAGCCGGTGCCTTGCAGGCTGGCTTCGTCGCGGTCACCCAGGTAGGCCCGCAGGCCTTCGGGGTTGCTGGGGTCCATGCCGATGATGTGCACGGCGGCGTTGGCCCAAACGCTGGTGTCGCCGGCGTAGAGCCACAGGCCGGGGAACGGGAAGGGCGGCCGGGGGCCCACCTTCAGGCCCAGCAGGTCGCAGTAGAAGCGCTCGCAGGCCGCCAGGTCGGCACTGCGGATGGAAAAGTGGTTGAGCGTCAAGGCCATGGCGGTCTTTCGTGCTGTTGACGTGGTTCAGCGTGGGCGCTGGCGAACGGGTGTGGGCGGCACCAGCTCGGCAGCCTGCAGCAGCAGCCCCCGGATGCGGTCGCCGATGAAGGTGTCGATCAGGGCGGGCTCACCTTGGCCGGCAAAGTGCTGTTGGTAGACCAAGGGCCAGATGCCCAGGTGGTAGATCAGGCCACCGTGAAACGACATCAGCAAGGCTTCTTCGCGGGGCGTGGCGCGCGCCTTGGAGCGGCTGCCCACGCTGCGGCGCAGCTCGCGCAGCAGGCGCGGGAAGAGCTTGCTGCGCACCATGGCGAAATAGCGGTTGGGAATGAGCCCGTCGCTCAAGCCCGAATGCACCAGGATGCGAAGCCATTCGGGCGTCAGGATCGCGGCCAGGTACTCGCGGTAGAAGTTGTGCAGCTTGGTGGCCACCGGCTGGGGGCTGTCCAGCAAGGCTTCCCAGCGTTCGTCCCAGCGGCCCTCAATGGTTTGTTCGTACACCCGCTCGATCAGCTGGCGCTTGGTGGGGAAGTAGTGGTACAGCAGGGTGTGGGCAATGCCCAGCTCGGCGGCCAGCTCGCGCATCTGCGCGTCCAGGCCGCGGCGGGCAAAGAAGTCAACCGCGCCGGCCACGATTTGCTGCTCGCGCTCGTGCGCTTCCAGGCGGCGGCGTACGGGTGCGGCGCGCCGGGTCGCGTGTTCGGCGGCGTGCTTGTCGACATGCTTGGTGGTAGCCAAGACGGTCTTGTGCGCGGCGGGGCGGGTTTCTTCGGTATTGACCATTTGCTCAACTCTGATGAAATTGTTGAGCGCTTGGTCAACAAGCCCCATCCCGACAAACCCTAGCGGCCCCGGCCGCGCTGCCTTGACCCTTGCAATGAAAGCGCGGCATCTTGGGTGCTGCTGGAGACACGGCCATGAAATCCCCGGCCTTTGACTACGTGCGGGCCACGTCGCCGCAGCATGCGCTGGCCTTGCTGGCCCAGCATGGCAGCGATGCCTGCTTGCTGGCTGGGGGCCAAACCCTGCTGGCCACCTTGAACATGCGCTTGTCGCAACCGGCGCTGGTGGTGGACATTGGCGAGTTGCAGCAACTGGCCGGCATCACGCTGGCTGACAACACCTTGCGCATTGGCGCCTTGACGCGCCATGTCGACATCGAGTCGTCAGAGCTGGTCGCCCGCCACGCCCCCCTGCTGACCCAAGCCGCGCCGCACATCGCGCACCCGGCCATCCGCAACCTGGGCACCTTTGGCGGCGCCTTGGCCTATGCTGACCCGGCCGCTGAGTGGCCAGCCTGCGTGGTGGCCTTGGATGCCACGGTGGTGCTTTTGGGCGCCGGTGGTGAACGGCGCGTGGCGGCAGCGGACTTCTTTCAAGGTGTCTACACCACCGCAAGGCGTGACGACGAACTGCTGATCGCCTGCGAACTGCCCATTCGCGGCCACGGCGTGCGTCATCACTTCAGCGAGCTGGCACGGCGACATGGCGACTACGCCATCGCCGGCCTGGCCGCCTGCGCCCAGGTGCAGGGCCAGGGTGATGCTGCTGTGCTGAGCCAGCTGCGCCTGGTGTTCCTGAGTTTGGGAGACCGGCCGGTGCGCGCGCACGCCGCTGAGGCCGCACTGCAGGGTGGGCCGATGACTGCAGCGCGCCTGGCCAGCGCCGACACGGCCTTGCGCGCCGAACTGGACCCTTATCCTGACTTGACCCACTCCGCCGCCGCCAAGAAGCAGCTGGCCGCCACGCTGTTGCGCCGCGCCTTGCTTGCCATGACGGCACCGAACCAGGAAGTTGCATGAACACACCACTGGACAACCCCAGCACCCGCATCCGCGTGCAGGTCAACGGCCAGGTCTTGACGCGCGACGTGGAGTGTCGAAAGCACTTGGTCGACTTCCTGCGCGAAGACTGCGGCCTGAAGGGCTCGCATCTGGGTTGCGAACATGGCGTCTGCGGCGCCTGCACCGTGCGCCTGGACGACCGCATCGTGCGCGGTTGCTTGGTGCTGGCTGCCCAGGCCCACGGGCACCGGGTAGAAACGGTGGAAACGCCCACGCCCAGCCCGCGGCTGCGGGCCTTGCAAGACGCCTTTGTTGAGCACAACGCGCTGCAGTGCGGCTTTTGCACCCCCGGCATGCTGATGGCGGCGCTGGAACTGGTGGAACGCCAACCGGGCGCCAACCGCGAGCAGGTGCGCTTGTGGATGAGTGGCAACTACTGCCGCTGCACCGGCTACCAGGCCATCGTGGATGCGGTTTGCACCGTGCTGGAACGGCAGCGCGCTGGGCAACTGGCACAGGACCCCAGGGGCGGGCAATTGCAAGACCCGCTCCAGGGCAGGCCCCAGCAGGTGCAGCCATGAACCACCCGACCGAAAGCCCTGGCCGGCGCGACCTGGGCGCCGACCTGCCCGCCGTCACCGAAGACCAGCGCCACATCGGCGTGGCCATCCCGCGTGAAGGCGTGCGCCGCCTCACCCAAGGCCGCGGCCAGTACATCGACGACATCGACCTGCCGCGTCTGGCCCACGTGGTGTTTTGGCGCAGCCCGGTGGCGCACATGCGCATCATGCGCATCGACCGTGCGGCGGCCCAGGCTCTGCCGGGTGTGATCGCGGTAGTCACCGGCCCCGAACTGGCGCAGTTGTGCAAGCCCTGGGTGGCCACACTGGCGCACCTGGCCGGCATCAAAAGCGCCCCGCAGTACCCGATGGCCATCGACCGCGCCACCTGGCAGGGCGAGCCCGTGGTGGCCGTGGTGGCCGAGACCCGGGCCCGCGCCGAAGACGCGCTGGCGCTGCTGGACGTGCAGTGGGAAGACCTGCCCGCGGTGCTGAACACCGAAACCGCGCTCGACCCCGCCACGCCGCTGATCCACCCGGAGCTGGGCGACAACCTGTGCTTTGCGCGCAGCCTGGACACCGGCGGCGTGGACGAAGCCTTCGCGCGGCCAGACGCGGTGGTCTTCGAAGAAAGCTACATCTTTGGCCGCCACACCGGTGTGACGCTGGAATCGCGTTGCCAGATCGCCGACTGGAAACCCGGCCGCACGCTGGCCGAAGGCCAGCTGACGGTGTGGCATTCGTTCCAGGCGCCGCACATGATGCAAGACCTGTACTGCCGCCAGTTTGAACTGGCCGAGTCGCAGGTGCGCGTGATCTGCCGCGACGTGGGCGGCAGCTTTGGCATCAAGGTGCACGCCTACCCGGACGACTTTGCCACCGTGGCGCTGTCGTTGATGCTGGGCCGCCCCGTCAAGTTTGTGGCCGACCGGCTGGAGAGTTTTGTCAGCGACATTCACGCCCGTGAGCACCGCATCAAAGCCCGCATTGCAGCCAGCCGCAGCGGTGAAATTCTGGCGTTCGAGATCGACGACCTGACCGGCATTGGCCCCTTCAGCATGTTCCCGCGCACCAGCGGCATCGAAGGCAATCAGGTGGTCAACCTGACCGGCGGGCCGTACAAGCACAAGGCCTACCGAGCCCAGCTGAAGGTGGTGTTTCAGAACAAGGTGCCCACCTGCCAGTACCGCGGCGTGGGCCACCCCATTGCCTGCGCCGTGACCGAGGCCTTGGTGGATGGGGTGGCGGCCAAGCTGGGCCTGGACCCCATCGCGTTTCGCTTGGCCAATGTGATTCCCGACGACGCTTATCCGGCCACGGGCGCGTCGGGCATCAAGCTGGAAGTGTTGTCGCACGAGGCCTGCCTGCGCGAAGCCCGACGCTTGTGCGATTACGACGTGCTGCGCACCGAGCAACAGCAGCTGCGTGCGCGCGGTGTGCACCGTGGCATCGGTGTGGCCGCACTGATTGAGCTGACCAACCCCAGCGCCGCGTTTTACGGCGTGGGTGGCGCCCGCATCGCCTCACAAGATGGCGCCACGCTGCGGCTGGAACCCACGGGCGTGCTCACCGTGAGCAGCAGCGTGGGCGAACAAGGGCAGGGCGCCGAGGCCATCTTTGCGCAGATCGCGGCTGACGCGGTGGGCGTGGACATCGGCCGGGTGCGCGTCAGCACCGGCGACACCGACACCACGCCATATGGCGGCGGCACCTGGGCTTCACGCGGGGCGGGCATCGGTGGCGAAGCGGTGCTGCAGGCCGGCCGCGTGCTGCGCGACAACATCCTGGCCACGGCGGCGGCGATCCTGAAGCGGGACGCGGGCGGCTTGCGCGTCTTCCGGGGTGCCATCGTCGACGCTGCCAGCGGTGACATGTTGCTGGACCTGGCCGAACTCGGCCGCATCGCCTACTTCCGAAGCGACACGCCGCCCAAGGACTTCACGCCCGAGCTGATGGTCACGCCCCATTACGCGCAGCGCGACTACCCTTTCATCTTTACCAACGGCGTGCAGATCAGCCATGTTGAAGTCGACACCGACACCGGCTTCGTCAAGCTGCTGAAACACTGGGCGGTGGAAGACTGTGGCCGCGTCATCAACCCCATGCTGGTGGACGAACAGATGCGCGGCGCCATCGTGCAAGGCATTGGCGGCGCGCTGTTCGAAGAATGCCTGTACGACGACGCCGGCACCCTGTGCAACGGCAACATGGCCGACTACCTGGTGCCCATGGCCGCCGAGATGCCTGACATCGTGGTGAGCCACGTGCAAAGCCCCACCCGCAGTTCTTTGCTGGGGGCCAAGGGCGCGGGCGAAGCCGGTACGGCCGGTGCGCCAGCGGCCGTGATGAACGCCATCAACGACGCGCTGGCGCCTTTTGGAGCGCGGGTCAGCTCGCAGCCAATCACGCCTGAGAAGATCTTGCGGGCCTTGGGCAAGATCTGATGGGCGCCAGGAGGCGAGCCTGCATCAAGCGGCTGGGCGCAGATACGATTTGACGCATGTGAGCACCCAACCATGGGCTGGGCCCGCATATCCTGTCGGGTTCATCCCTCTCAATGCAAGTCGGGCGTTGGTACTGCTGCTCCCGCAAGGCTCACATGATCGACAAGACCCAATTTCCGCCAACGGGCTCGGCCTTCCACGCGACTGGGTTTCTCAGCACCCTGGCCAATGAGGACGCACCGAGTCAGCAGGGCTCAACAGTGCAGGCTGGCACCACGCTGAGCCCTTCGCTGCTGCTGGACCTGAAGCGCTTTGCCCAAGACCCCATCGAAGCCGACCTGCTGGCCGTGGTGGCCGCCAGCGTGCGCCATGGCAAGCCGCTGTCGCTGGCCCTGGAACTGGACGAACAGCCGCTGGACCTGACCCTGCACCCGCAGCGGCAAATCTATTACGGCAGCCGCGACATCTGTTCGTTGACCGACGAAGCGCTGGCACGTGTGAAGCTGCTGCGCGTGCAGCCCGACGCCGACACCAAAGCCTTGCTCGAGAGCCGCGCCCACATCGGCTCTTTACGGCCCATGTTGTGGCACTTGGCATTGCGCGGTGCGCAGTCCAAGTTGCTTCCCGAAATTGCCGGCCCAGTGCGCTGCCGCCTGGCGTTGGGCACATCGCTAAACGGCCTGCCCATCAGCGGGATGACCAAGCGCCTGATCGCCCGCATGAAAGACACGCCGGTGTCGGTGGAAGACCTGCTGGACGGCACGCTGCAGGGGCGCGCTGCGGTTCAGCGCGTGTGGAATGCGCTGTACTTGCAGTCGGCGTTGATGGTGTCGCGGGCGTTTCCGCACTGAGCACACCTGAAGCAGACGCGCCGCGAGGCTGCAGTCTGCGTGGGTCAAAAGAAAAAGGGGCTTGGTTGACGCCAAGCCCCTTTTTACAAACCTACGGTGGTGGAGAGGAGGAGGATCGAACTCCCGACCTTCGCATTGCGAACGCGACGCTCTCCCAGCTGAGCTACCCCCCCACGCGTGGCGCGCAGTCTATCACTGGGTCGAAGCCGAAGCTGCTGGCTCGGCCAGACCCAGGAGCGTGGGGCTCGGGCCCCGGCCGCAGCCGCCATTAACATCGCCGCGCTTCAACCCCATCACAGGAACCACCCCATGCGACAGCGCTTTGACCCGACATGGCTCGACGCCCAGTACAACAACCGGGCCCGGGTGACCGACCACGCCCAGGTGCTGGGCAACTGGGCTCAGGCTTCTGCGTTGGCCCGCAGCGCGGCCCCTGCTGCGCTGCTGGACCTGGCTTATGGCGACGCGGCAGGTGAGACTTTGGACATCTTTCCCGCGGCCCAGCGCGGCGCGCCGGTGCTGGTGTTCATTCACGGCGGATATTGGCGTTCATTGGACAAGTCGGACCACTCCTTTGTGGCCCCTAGCTTCAACGCCGACGGTGCCACGGTGGTGGTGCCCAACTACGCCTTGTGCCCGGCAGTGACGGTTGAGCACATCGCCCTGCAGATGACGCGCGCCGTAGCTTGGGTCTGGCGCCACGCAGCAAGCTTTGGCGCAGACCCTTCACGCATTGCTTTGGTCGGCCATTCGGCGGGTGGCCACCTGGCCACACTGCTGCTGAGCTGCCGCTGGAAAGAAGTGGCCGATGACCTGCCCGCTCAACCCGTGGCTGGCGCGCTGTCCATTTCGGGTTTGTATGACATGGAGCCACTGCGCCACACGCCCATGCTGCAAAACGACCTGCAACTGACGCCGGCTTCGGTGGCGCGCCTGAGCCCGGCCTTTTTCCCGCGACCCAAGGGTGCCAAGCTCTACGCGGCGGTGGGCTTGGACGAAAGCGACGAGTTCTTGCGCCAAAACCGCCTGATCCGCGACGTCTGGGGCCCCACGGCTGTGCCCGTCTGTGAAACCCTGCCCAAGGCCAACCATTTCACCGTGCTCAACCAGTTGGCTGACCCGGCCAGCCGATTGCACGAGCTGGCGCTGCGCCTGCTGGGCTTGCGCTGAAGCGCATGGCCGCCCCAGGTGGGCTGTGCCACCGAGCCTGGCGCGGGCGGGCTATGACCCGCATTGAAGCTTTGTATTGGCCCCGGCCCGCCCAGGCCTGCTAAGGTAGCGGCCGGTCGCGCCCTGGCATGCCATGCAATGGGCGCCCGACTCAACGTTGAACAGGAGCACCCCATGGGCTTGAAAGGTTCGAAGACCGAACAAAACCTGAAGGACGCCTTCGCAGGCGAATCGCAGGCCAACCGCCGTTATCTGTATTTCGCAAACAAGGCCGACGTGGAAGGCCAGAACGACGTGGCCATGCTGTTCCGTTCCACCGCTGAAGGTGAAACGGGCCACGCACACGGCCACCTGGAATTCCTGGAAGCCGTGGGCGACCCCGCCACCGGCCTGCCCATCGGCAGCAGCCGCCAGAACCTGGCCGCCGCGGTGGCTGGCGAAACGCACGAGTACACCGACATGTACCCGGGCATGGCCAAGCAGGCTCGCGAAGAAGGCTTTGACGAAATCGCCGATTGGTTTGAGACGCTGGCCAAGGCCGAGCGCTCACACGCCAACCGCTACCAGAAGGCGCTGGACGCCCTGGTCGATTGAGATTGCAAGAAGCAAGCTGAACAGGGGGCTTCGTGCCCCTTGTTCTTTTCAAGTTCTGCCGAGGCCGCGCGCCACCCGCTGGCCGCCACAAGCACCCGCTACCCGCAACACCCACCCAGAGCACCGCACCATGCGCGAAGGCAACCTCGAAGCCCCCACCCGCCACCCCATCGACTGGAAGAACCCCGACTTCTACGATGAAGGCAAGGCCATGGCCGAGATGGAGCGGGTGTTCGATATCTGCCACGGTTGCCGTCGCTGTGTCAGCCTGTGCCAGAGTTTTCCCACGCTGTTTGACCTGGTTGACGCCACCGCCGACGGCGAGGTGCACGGCATCAGGAAAGAGGCCTACTGGAGTGTGGTCGACCAGTGCTACCTGTGCGACCTGTGCTACATGACCAAGTGCCCGTACACGCCGCCGCATCCGTGGCAGCTGGACTTCCCGCACCTGATGCTGCGCGCCAAGGCCATCAAGCACCAGAACGGCCACGTGGCGGCCAAGGAAAAGTTTCTGGCCAGCACCGATGTGCATGGCCAGTTTGCCGGCATCCCCATCGTGGTGGAGGTGGTCAATGCGGTGAACAAGACCAAGACCATGCGCAAGGCCATGGACAGCCAGCTGGGTGTGCACCCCGACGCCTGGATGCCCACGCTGGCCGACCAGCGCTTTCGCTGGGGCCGGGCCATGAGCAACACCACGTACCCTGCCGTCAACGGTCAGCGCACACCAGGCAAGGTGGCCATCTTCGCCACCTGCTATGTCAACTACAACGAGCCCGGCATCGGCGCCGACCTGATCAAGCTGCTGGACCACAACCAGATCCCCTACGAGATCGTCGACAAAGAGCAGTGCTGTGGCATGCCCAAGCTGGAGCTGGGCGATCTGGCGTCGGTGGAACAAAGCTGGAAGGCCAACATGCCGGTGCTGGCGCGTTATGCCAAGGCCGGCTACGCGATCGTCAGCGCCATTCCCAGCTGCACCTTGATGTTCAAGCAGGAATTGCCGCTGATGTTCCCGCAGGACGCCGACACCCAGCTGGTGAAGGCGGCCATGTTCGACCCGTTTGAATACTTCATAGCACGCCACAAAGACGGCCTGCTGAAGACCGACTTCAAGGCCGCGCTGGGCCGCGTCAGTTACCACATCCCCTGCCACGGCCGGGTGCAAAACATCGGCAAGAAGACCGAGGAGATGTTCAAGCTGATTGGCCAGACTGTTCGGGTGCAGCTCAACACGGTGGAGCGTTGCAGCGGGCACGCCGGCACCTATGGCGTGAAGACTCCCTTTCACCTCAACGCCATGAAGATCGGCAAGCCGGTGTTCAAGGCCATGGCCAAGGACGAACCCGACTTCATCAGCAGCGACTGCGCCTTGGCCGGCCACCACATTGCCCAGGGCATGGCCCAAGCCGGCGCGCCGCCCAAGGCGCTGCAACATCCCCTTTCATTGGTCCGCCTCGCTTACGGATTGGAGTGAACCCCATGACCACCCGCACCGCCATCACCCCCAGCAGCCTGATGAGCCTGGAGGCCTATTCCAAGATCCGCAAGAGCAGCAAGCCGCAAGCCATCGTGCACCGCCGCCTGCGCAGCGTGCACCTGGGCGAACACCTGACGCTGCAGTTTGAAGACGAGCAGACCATCCGGCGCCAGATCCAGGAAATGCTGTTCATCGAAAAGATCTTTGAAGAAGAAGGCATCAACAGCGAGATCGAGGCCTATGCCGCGCTGGTGCCCGACGGCAGCAACTGGAAGGCCACCATGCTGATCGAGTACCCCGACCCCAACGAGCGCAAGCGTGAACTGGCGCGCCTGATTGGCGTGGAAGACCGCATGTTTGTCGAGGTGGAGGGCCACGCCCGCGTCTACGCCATTGCCGACGAAGACCTGGACCGCGAAAACGACGAGAAGACGTCGGCGGTGCACTTTGTGCGGTTTGAGTTCAACGCCTCGCAGCGCGACGCCATCCTGGCGGGTGCCGCGGTGAAGATGGGTTGCGACCACACCAACTACCCGGTGCACTTGGCTGTGGGTGCTGAGACGCTGGCCAGCCTGGCGGGCGATCTGCGCTGAGCCTGCGGCCACGGCAGCGGCAGCGGCAACGGCAGCCAGACAGCGCGACGCTCGCGGTATCGTGCGCGGTCTGCTGCCCTTGCCGCCATGAACACCGCCGCTGCCACCCCAACGTTGCACCTGTCATCCATCGTCGCCGGCCTGTGGCGGCTGTCGGAATGGGGCTTGGACGCGGCCGGCCTGCAGCGCTGGATCGAGCAGGCGCTGGATGTGGGCATCACCAGCTTTGACCATGCCGACATTTATGGCGGCTATGCCGTAGAAGCGCGCTTTGGTGAAGCTCTGGCCCGTGTGCCGGGCCTGCGCCATCGGCTGCAGATCGTCACCAAATACGGCATCAAGTTGGCCCACCCGGCGCGCCCGGCGCACCGCATCAATTCCTACGACAGTTCACGCGCGCACGTGCTGGTCAGCGTGGACCAGTCCTTGAAGGCGCTGCGCACCGACCGCATCGACCTGCTGCTGATCCACCGGCCCGACCTGCTGATGGACCCACAGGAACTGGCCGATACCTTCAGCGAACTGCGTGCCGCAGGCAAGGTTCTGCACTTTGGCGTGTCCAACCACGCGCCGGATCAACTGGCCATGCTGCACCGCCGGTTCCCGCTGGTCACCAACCAGATCGAGTTTTCGCCTTTGCAGATGAAGGCCTTGGCCGACGGAACCTTGACGCAGTGTGTCGACTTGGGGCTGCGCCCCATGATCTGGTCACCGCTGTGCCGCGGCCGGCTGTTTGGTGATGGCGACGAACAGGTTCAGCGTGTGCACACGGTGCTGGCTGAACTGGGCCAGGCCCAAAGTGTGTCGGTGGCCACCATGGCGTTTGCCTGGATACTGCGCCACCCCAGCCGGCCTTGGCCCATCACGGGCTCGGGCCGCTTGCAGGCGCTGCAAGAAGCGGTGTCGGCCTTGCAGGTCAGCATCAGCGCGGAGGACTGGTACCGGGTGTGGGAAGCCAGCATCGGGCACCCTGTACCTTGACTTTCACAGAGGCGCGCAGCGCAGCCCCATACCAAAAGCAAATGGAGACAGCATGAACAACCCCTTCGGCCTGATTGGCCTGGCCGTGATGGGCCAGAACCTGGTCCTCAACGTGGAAAGCCGCGGCTTTAGTGTCAGCGTCTACAACCGCAGCGTTGAGGTGACCCAGGCCTTCGTGGCCGCCCACCCGGGCAAGAAGCTGCTGGGCACACGCACGCTGGCCGAGTTTGTGGCCAGCCTGGAGCGGCCACGCAAGATCATGCTGATGGTGAAGGCCGGTGCGGCGGTGGACGCCGTCATCGAGCAGCTGCTGCCGCTGCTGGACAAGGACGACATCGTCATCGACGGTGGCAACAGCCTGTTCTCGGACACCGAACGCCGCGACGCTTGGCTCACACCGTTGGGCCTGCGTTTCATTGGCGCCGGGGTCTCGGGTGGTGAAGAGGGCGCGCGCAAGGGGCCGTCCATCATGCCCGGCGGGCCAGCCTCCACCTGGGCGGTGATGAAGCCCATCTTCGAGAGCATCGCCGCCAAGGTCGACGGCGAGCCCTGCGTCATGCACATCGGCCCGGGTGGTGCCGGCCACTACGTGAAGATGGTGCACAACGGCATCGAGTACGGTGACATGCAACTCATCTGCGAGGCCTATGCGCTGTTCAAGGCGGCCGGCATGGGCACCGACGAGATGGCTGATGTTTTTGACGAATGGAACCAGGGCGACCTGCAAAGCTACCTGATCCAGATCACCGCCAAAGCGCTGCGCCAGCGCGATCCACAAACCGCGCAACCCGTGGTCGACCTGATCCTGGACAAGGCCGGCCAGAAGGGCACCGGCCAGTGGACGCTGATGAACGCGGCCGACAACGCGGTGGTGGTCAGCACCATCAATGCCGCGGTGGAAGCGCGCGTGCTGTCGTCGATGAAGGCCGCACGGGTCGGCGCGGCCAAGTTGCTGCACGGGCCCAGTGGCAAGCTGTCCATCAGCCAGCGTGAGCTGGTGGCCAAAGTGCACGACGCGCTGTATGCATCCAAGGTCATCAGTTATGCCCAAGGCCTGGACCTGATGCGCACCATGAGCGAGCGCAAGGCCTGGGCGCTGGACTTGGGTGGCATTGCCAGCATCTGGCGCGGTGGCTGCATCATCCGGGCGCGCTTCCTGGGCCACATCACGCAGGCCTACCGCAGCGACCCTGCACTGGGTAACCTGATGCTGGCGCCGTTTTTCCAAGGCGTGCTGGGCCGCAGCCAGCAGGCCTGGCGCGAGGTGGTGGCGCTGGCGGTGAGCCATGGCATACCGGTGCCGGCCATGAGTGCTTCATTGGCCTACTACGACAGCTATCGCTGCGAGCGTTTGCCGGCCAACCTGTTGCAGGCGCAACGAGACTTTTTTGGCGCCCACACCTATGAGCGGGTGGACAAACCTGCGGGTGAGTGGTTTCACACGCTTTGGCCCGAAGTGATCGACTGAAGGCGCTTTCCCCCCGCATCTGCGGGGCCCGGCCCGACCTTTGGCCGGGCAAAATTCTTGGCATGACTTGGCCACGACTTCGCTTGTACAGCCGCGCGCCCCAGCGCTCGCTGGCTGCATGGTTGACGCTGCTGGCCATGGTCATGGTCTTCATGGCACCTGCGGTGTCGCGGACCTTGGCTTTTGCCCAAGGGCAATCGCTCATCGCCTGCCCCATGCACATGGCCATGTCCATGCCGTCGGGGCCGGACGCCCCGTCCAGCAGTGCAAAAGTTTCGGTCGACGCCTGCCCCTTGTGTGTGTTGGCAGGTGGCTTGCCGCTGCCACAGAGCGTGGCTTCGGCTGTGCTGGTAACCCGGGTGGACCGGGTGCCGCAACCGCGCCAGGCCAGCGCTTTGCCACAGGGCACGGCGCACTGGCAACCGCCGCCCCGCGGACCACCTTCGTTGGCGTAGTGTTTGCGGCCGCCCGGCGCCGAAGGCGCTGGTGAGCAGTGCCGTCTCCCTCGTCTAACCGAGCGGGGCCAACCCAAACTGAGTGCTTGCCGGTGGCGGTGCGCTGCCGCGCGCACCCCCGCTGAGCGCCTGAGAGTCGCAACCCCCTGCCTGTGGCCTGTCGCCAGGCTATCGCTGATCGACGCCCCAGACCTGCGCGCTGGCGGACGCATGGCGTCCGCCAGCGCGCATGGCACGGCCAAGCATCTGCCATCCCAGCGGAAACGCATGGGCGGCCCATTCCATCGCAATCTCACTGTCCACACCCATGAAACCCTTCAAACACACCCGCTACCATGCTCTACACCCCGTCACGAAAGCCTGCCAGCTGCTGGCCGGCGCCAGCGCCCTGGCAAGCTTCAGTACGGCCAGCGTCAATGCTCAGGGCGTGGCCATGGAACAGCAACTGCAATCGGTGCAGGTCGCGGGCACGCGTGCGCAGCTGGACCCCAACCTGCCCAACAGCACCGCCAGCAAGACGGCCGAACAGCTGCGCGAGCAGATCATCTTCAACCCCGAAGATGCCTTCGCCAAGTTTCCCAGTCTGACGGTGCGCAAGCGCTACCTGGGCGACCGCAACGCCAACGTCGGCGGCCGCAGCTACGGCGTGCTGCAACCGGGCCGCACGCTGGTGTACCTGGACGGCTACCTGATCTCCAACTTCCTGGGCCGCTTCGACGCGCCTCGCTGGAACATGGTGAACACCGAGGCCATCGAGCGCGTGGACGCGCTGTACGGCCCGTTTTCGGCCATCTACCCGGGCAACTCCATCGGCACCACGCTGGTCATCACCGAGCGCAAGCCCCGGGGTCTCGAAGCTTCAGCCAGCCTGAAATACAACCTCCAGAACTTTGACGAGTACGGCACGCAAGAGCGATACGGCAGCACACAACTGTCGGCCCGGGTGGCCAACCGGCTGGCCAGCGGGCTGTGGTTTGCTGTGGCGCTGCAGCAGCAGGACAGCCACGGCCACCCCATGGGCTACGCCAATGCCGTGCGGGGCGTGGCGGCGGCGGCCAGCAACTTTGCAGCGCCCACCAGCGGCACGCTGGTTACCGGCATCCGCTACGACCAGGACCCGCTGGGCCGGGAACGCGCCCTTTTCGGAGCCACCACGATCGACCACACCCGCCAGAGCACGCTGAACACCCGCATCGGCTACGACATCTCTGCCACGCAAGAGGTGGAAGCCCGCCTGGCCTGGTGGAAGAGCGACAGCACGGTCAGCAACCAGACCGACCTGCGCGACGCCACTGGCAACCCGGTGTGGAGCGGCTCGGTGCGTGACGGCAGCTATCGCTTCAGCGTGGCTGCCAACGCTTTTGCCCCAAGCCAGCGCGACGAAAACAACCGCCAGGTGGGCTTGACTTGGCGTACCAAGCACGCAACCGGCTGGAACGCGTCGGTGGTGGCCACCCAGTATCGGCTGGTCAGTGACGCCAACCGGCAGGCCAATCTGGCCCAGCCCCTGGCCGAGGCCGGTGGCCCGGGTACCGTCACCCGCCGCGACGGCACCGGCTGGAACACCTTTGAAGTGCAGACCACCTACAAGCCCGTGGCTGGCGACTGGGGCGGTGGCCTGCACGCGCTGACCTTCGGCGCACACCGCAACCAGTACACGCTGAACAACGTGGTCAACGACGCCAGCGATTGGCTCAACACCGAGACCACGCTCAACCAGCGTTACACCGGCCGCACCACCATCACGGCGCTGTACGCACAGGACGCTTGGCGTTTTGCGCCCGACTGGCTGCTGACCAGCGGCGTGCGCTGGGAGCAGTTCCAGTCCGGCGACGGATCGCAATTCTTCGCCGGCCCGCCGGTGGCGCAAACCACCTATGAAGGGCGCACGCTGCGCGCCGTGAGCCCCAAGCTGGCGCTGGCCTGGGCCGCGCAAGACGACCTGCTGCTGAAGGCCAGCCTGGGCCGAGGCGTGCGCTTCCCCAACGTCGACGAGCTCTTCAACGGCACGAAGACCGGCACCAGCATCACCGTCAGCGACCCCAACCTGCGGCCGGAAAAGTCCAACGCCCTCGAACTGGCGGTCGAGAAGGAACTGGGCCGGCACTGGCTGCGCCTGAGCTTGTTCCGCGATGACGTGCAAGACACCATCCTGCGACAGTCAGACAACACCGTCATCCCGACCGTCACCCGCGTCAGCAACGTCGACCGGGTGCTCACGCAAGGGCTGGAAGTGGTGTGGCAAGCGCGGGACATCGGCATCCAGGGCTTGAACTTCGGCGGTAGCGCCACCTGGACCGACTCGGTCGTCAAGGAAAACCGCGCCAACCCGGCCCAGGAGGGCAAAAACTGGCTGCGCATTCCCAAGCAGCGCTACACCCTGGAAGCCAGCTGGCGGCCCGACCCGCAGTGGCTGCTGGGCGCGGCCTGGCGCTGGACAGGCCGGCAGTACAACACCGAGCTCAACAACGATACGAACCCGAACACTTTTGGCGGCATCTCGCAGGTCAACCAGCTCGACGTGAAGACGGTGTGGAAGTTTGCACCGGGTTGGGAATGGAGCCTGGGCGTCAACAACCTGGGCAATAACAAGAGTTGGCAGGCCCACACCCTGCCCCAGCGCAGCGTGCAGACCGAGCTGCGCTACGCCTTGCAATGAAACGGCAGCCACCACAGCCGCACCCCATGACCCTGAACCCCACGCGGGTTACCTCCGTCTGAAGTACGACCTCTAACCGGATCACATCATGATCAAACAACTCTGGACTGGCCTGCTGGCACTGGCACTGATCCTGCCTGCATGGGGTCAGCATGTACACAGTGACGCCGGCAAGCGCAGGCCACCACCCCTGGCCATCGGCGCCGCCTTTTCACCTACCGGCGAACTCTGGGTGGTGTCGCTGAACGATCAGCAGCGCCTGACGCTGCAAAGCAGCGCGGACAACGGTCGCAGTTGGGCTGAGCCGCGCTTGCTGGACACCGGCACCGACAAGATATCGGCCGACGGCGAAAACCGGCCCAAACTGGTGTTCGGGCCCAACAACAGGGCGGTCATCACCTACACGCAGCCGCTGGCCAAGCCCTACACCGGCAACATCCGCATGCTGCGGTCTCAGGACGGCGGGCGCAGCTTCTCGGCGCCGTTCACGGTGCACCAAGATCGCCAGATGATCACGCACCGCTTTGAGTCGGTGGCCTTTGATGCCCGCGGCACGCTGCACACGGTGTGGGTGGACAAGCGTGACCTGGAGTTGCGGCTCAAGGCGGCACCGACCGAACCCGCAGCCAGCGGTGCGCGGCCGGCGCGGCCGCAGTCTGATTACCGTGGCGCAGCCATTTATCGCAACGAGTCCACCGACGGCGGCCAAACCTTTGGCCCGGACATCAAAGTTGCTGACCACAGCTGTGAGTGCTGCCGCATCGCCTTGGCTCCGTCACCCGACGGTTCACTGGTGGCGCTTTGGCGCCATGTCTTTGCGCCGAACCAGCGGGACCATGCCTTTGCACCCTTGGCTGCCGCGCGCGCCGGGGACCCCGTTCGCGCTACGTTTGACCGCTGGGCCATTGATGCCTGCCCGCACCATGGGCCAGGCCTGGCCCCGGCTGCGGCCGGTGGCTATCACGCGGTTTGGTACGGCGAACGCGCAGGCGTTGGCCAGGTGCGCTACGGCCGGCTGGCGGCCGATGGCAGCCCGGTGGGCGAGGCCCAGCCCTTGCCTGACGACCGCGCTGAACACGCCATGGTGCAGACTTCTGGATCGCGGGTCGCGGTGGTCTGGCGCAGCTTTGATGGGCAGGCCACACGCTGGCGCGCATGGCTTTCCAAAGACGACGGGCGCAGTTTTGCGATGAAGGAATTGGGGCGGTCGGCCGAGGACAACGATCACCCGCTGTTGACCCTGAAAGGCGCCGACATCTACGCCGTGTGGCGCACAGCCAAAGGAGTACAAGTTGAACACCTGGTTCCGTAAGTTCGCCACCTGGCTGGGGTCGATCGGCCTGTTGATCGGCGTGCTGGGCGCTGCCAGTGTTTCGGCTGCACCTCGCGCCGTGGAGGCCTTTGGCCTGGGTGCATGGCCTGCGCTCCAAGCGTCGGTCAAGCAGCCCACGGTGGTGGTGTTCACGGCCACCTGGTGCGCCAGCTGCCCACAGGTGCTGGAAGACCTGGTGGCGACATTGAGCCAGCGCAAGATCAAGGCCAGCATCGTGGCGGTGGTGATGGACGTTGCGCCGGGCGAAAAAGACACCACGCTGATTCGCAACGCGCATTACAAGCGGGTTGATCGACTCTTTGCCTTTGACGGCCAAGCCCCGGCCATCCGCGACCGGGTGGATCCCAAGTGGCGTGGTGCTGCACCCTACGTGGTGCTGCTGTCGCCGAACGCGCCGCCGCGCATGAGCACTGGGATGCCGGCTGACGCCGACATCAGCGCCTGGGCTGTGGCCGGCCGCTGAACTTACCAGCCGTAAAAGCGGTTCCAGCGACTCAGCTGGCCGTCCACGCCCAGCACGTCATAGTGCGGAAACTGCGCTGCCGTGGCGCAGGCGTGGTTGGGCAGCACCCGCAGCCGGGTGCCGACTGGAAACTGCTGGGCCAACTCACTGCCGCAGCGGCCATCGCGCCACGACAAGATGCCATGCTCTTGGTTGGCGCCGCTCATCAGCAGGCCATCAATCAGCGACCCTGTCTCGTTGCACACCGCGCCGTAGCCGTAGTCCACGTCCTGAGCCTGGGTGCCACGGTCACGGCTCATGGCCATCCAGCCGGCGTCCACCAGCACCCAGCCTTTTTCTTGCTGATGACCGATCACCGTGCACAGCACCGACAAGGCGATCTCGTCGGCCTGACAGACGCCCACACCCTGCATCACCAGGTCCTGGAAGACATAGACACCGGCCCGCACCTCGGTCACCCCGGCCAGGTGTTGCGCGGACAGGGCGGTGGGCGTGCTGCCCACGCTGACTTCGGGGCAGGGCAGCCCGGCTGAACGCAGCCGCTGTGCGGCCCGCACGCAGCGGCTGCGTTCTTGTTCGGCCATGGCTTGCAGCGCAGCCGGGCTGCGGCAGTCGTAGGACGCACCGGCGTGCGTCATCACGCCGCGCAGTGTGGCCCCGCCTTCATGCAGCACCCGGCCCACCTGCAGCAGCAGATCGGATTCGGGCAGCACGCCGGCGCGGTGGCCATCGGTATCGATTTCGATCATCACGTCAAATCGGTGGCCACTGGCAATGAGCGCCTGTGCGGCCGCTACCGAGTCCACCACCACGGTGAGCTGGCAACCGCGCTCACGCAAGGCGCGCGCCTGCGCCAGCTTGGGCGGCACGATGCACACGGCGTACAGGATGTCGGTGAACCCGGCGTCGAAGAAGACTTCGGCCTCTTTCAGCGTCGACACCGTGATGCCTTGCGCGCCCGCGGCCACTTGCTGCTGCGCCACCGCCAAGCACTTGGCGGTCTTGACATGCGGTCGCAGCCGCGCCCCCAGGGTAGCGACCCGAGAGTGCATGCGCTGGATGTTGTGTTGCATGCGCTGCTCATCGACCAGGGCCGTGGGCGTGGACAGGTTGTGGATGTTCATGGCCACGATGCTAGTGCAGCCGTGTTCGAACAGACCCAGCAGGCGAAGTCGTCAGCGCAGCGGGGCTGGATCCGGCTTCAACGCGGCGGTTGCGGCAGGCCAGAGACTTTGACGGATGGCGTCGACGCTGACCAGCGCCAGGGCTGACCAAATGAAGGCGAAGCCGATCAGGCGGTCGCTGCTGAAGGGCTCATGAAACACCCACACCGCCAACAGCAACTGAATGCTGGGCGACAGGTATTGAACCAAGCCCACCGTGGCCAAAGGCAGCCGCCGCGCCGCCATGGCAAAAAAGAGCAAAGGGAACACGCTCAAGGGGCCCGACAAGACCAACCACGCTGCCGGCGTCAGGTCGGCCTGGGCCCAAGTGCCGTTGTGCGAAAACGTCCACCACAGCAAGGCCGGCAGGGCCAGCGGTGCCAGCAGCAAGGTTTCCAGCGCCAGGCCCTCCAACGCCCCCAGTGTCGAGGTCTTGCGCACCAAGCCGTAAACCCCAAAGCTGCACGCCAGCACCAACGCAATCCACGGCAGGCGGCCCAGCTTCCAGGTCAACCAGGCCACGCCGGTTGCGGCCAATGCCACCGCCAGCCACTTGACCACGCCCAGGCGCTCGCGCAGCACCAGCACCCCCAGCAGCACGCTGACCAAGGGGTTGATGAAGTAGCCCAGGCTGGCCTCGGCCACCTGGTGGGTCTGGATGGCGTAGACGTAAACCATCCAGTTGGCCGCCAACAAGACGGCGCTGAAGGCATAGAGCGGCAGCTTGCGCGGTTCAGCCCAGACCTGCTTGAGCCAGGACCAGCGTTTCAGCGCGGTGAGCAGCAGACCCAAAAACAGCAGCGACCACAGGGTGCGCTGCATCACCAGTTCCACAGGCGCAACCAGGGGAATGAGCCTGAAGTACAGCGGAAACAGGCCCCAGATGGTGAAGGCGGCGACGGCGTAGAGGAAACCGGGGTTCATGTACAGGGCAGGGTCTGACCCTGGATTGTGCGGTGCGGTGCGCGGGCTTCGACTTCAGCGCGCCCCTCGGGCGGTCACTCGCCCAGCAGTGGCTGCACAAACGCGAACCAGGCACCCACCAGGAGTACCGCCACACTCAGCAGGTAAAAGCGCCATGAGGTCTTGCGCGTGCGCAGGCAGGCTTGGCGCAGCGCTGGATCAGTCGGGCAGGGCGCTGTGCGGTTGTGCCACTGCAAGAGGCCACTGCCAACGGTCAACAGCGTGGCCACGGCAAACAAGACCTCTTTGTTTTCGCTGAGCCAGACGATTTGCGGGAACACCGCAACCAACGAAGACAAGGCGGCACCAGCCCCCAGGCCCACCAGCAAGGCCGGAAGGGCGCAACACACCAAGGTGCTGGAACTGGCAAACAAGCTGGCCAGCGACGCCCAGAAACCGCTGCGTGCCTCAACCAGCCCGTCGTCGCTCACTTGCGGCCTTTCATCTCGGCCTTGAACTCTTCGACTGACTTCTGGATCGGCTCCAACTTCACCACGTCGTAGCCTGAATCAACGATTTCTGCGGTGATCGCCTTGGCGTCCAGTTGTTTGCCGTCGCGGGCTTCGATCACCACCGTCTTGCGCTTGAGGTCCACAAAAACGGCCTTGGTGGCTTCCATCTTGCCGATGCGTTTTTCAATGCCCTGGGCGCAAAAGGCACAGACCATGCCATTGACGGTGGCCTTGACGCTGTTGGCGGCTTGGGCACCCGCATTCAAGAGCAACAAGGTTGTGGCAGCAGCAAGCAGGGGCAGGCGGGTCATGGGTGACTCCAAATCAATAGGTGACCATCAGGCTGGCACGGGCCTGTTTCGAATCGTTCACACCGATTTCAAAGAAATATCGTTTGTGAATCAGGCGCAGCATGGGCGTGACCTCGTTCTTGTCGGTGAGGCCGCGTGAACGGCGGACTTCGACGATCAGCCAGGGCTGCACTTCGTCGTAGTCAGCTTCATAAAAGGAAAAGCCCGTGCGCAGGGTTGCGGTGTCGTGGTTGATGTCCTTGGCCCGAAACAGGCGAGCGTTCACCGACCCATACAGACGTGTGGTTTCGTAATCAACTTGCAAGGATGGAGCCAGCAAGGTGCTGGCGCTGGCGAACTCTTTGCCTTTGGCTGAACCCACGGCGCCAACGAACCAGATGTTGGCCTGGGCATCGGGCAGGTTCCAGCGCTGGACAAGCCGGGTGTAGGTGAGCAGGGCGGCGTCGCGTGTCAAGCGCTCGTCGGAAGAGCGAACGCGCAGGCCCGCAGCACCCAAGGCGTCACGTGCTGTGACCGCGTAGTTGACCGAGGCCTCGCGCCAATCGGGGCTGGCGTCGAGCATCGTCATGAAGCTGTCCTTGAAGCCCATGGGCGCAGCAGTTGCGGCACCCGACGCCAGGGCCAGCAGCGTCAGCAAAGCCCTGAAAGGCGCCCGCATCACTTGATCGGCTGGATGGCATTGATCATCAAGTGGCCGTCTTTGTCGACAAACGTGAAACGCACCTGCTGGCCAACCTTGATGGGGCCCAGCAAGGCTGCTGACTCCACTTTGAAGGGCATGGTCATGGCTTCCATGGGCAGGCTCTTGATGCGCTCGTGCTGAAGCGTCACGCGTGACTTCTCGGCGTCAATCTTGACGACTTTGGCTCGCACCCACTCGACATCGGCCCAGGCCGGCAGGGTGAACGAAAGGGCCAGCAAAAACAGAAGGGTCTTCATCGCTTGTCCATCGGATCCAGTTGGGGTGCTTGCGTGCAGGTATTTGGCATGCAGACAAGCAAGGCAAATGATACCCAAGGCACTGCGCGGGCTGCGCGCACAAACCGTCAAAACTGCGCGTTGCGGGCCGTCCCAAGCGCTACAGAAAGGCCCTTGGTTGCGGATGGCCACAGCGCATCTACGGCGTGCACTTGTCCTGTCGGGGCAGGGCTTGCACGGCGATGGGCTGCTTCGACCGAAATCCGTCAGCGCCCACTCAAGCCCATGGCCCGCGCGATCACCTCTTTCATGATCTCGTTGGTGCCGCCGTAAATGCGCTGCACCCGGGCGTCAACAAAGGCCCTGGCAATCGGGTATTCCAGCATGTAGCCATAGCCACCAAAGAGCTGCACGCACTCGTCCATGACCTTGTTTTCCAGGTCGCTGACCCAGTACTTGGCCATCGACGCGGTGGCGGTGTCGAGTTGGTCTTGCATCAGCAGATCCAGGCACTTGTCGACAAAGACCTGGGCGATCTGAACCTGGGTTTGCAGCTCGGCCAGCTTGAAGCGCGTGTTCTGAAAGTGGGCCACGGTCTGGCCAAAGACCTTGCGGTCTTTGACGTAGGCCAGCGTCCAATCGATGGCGGCCTGTGACTTGGCCGCCGCGCCAATGGCGATCTGCAAGCGTTCCCAAGGCAGCTGCTCCATCAGGCTGATGAAGCCGCGGTTCTCTTGTCCCAGCAGGTTGTCCAGCGGCACCTTCACGTCATGGAAGAACAGCTCGGACGTGTCTTGCGCCTTCAGCCCCATTTTCTTCAAGCGCTTGCCGGTTTCAAACCCGGGCATGCCGCGCTCCACCAAGAGCAGGCTGGTGCCTTTGGCGCCAGCGCTGGGGTCGGTCTTGGCCACCACGATCACCAGGTCGGCGTGCCAGCCGTTGGTGATGAAGGTCTTGGAGCCGTTGAGCACATAGTGGTCGCCATCGCGCCGGGCGGTGGTTTTTACACCTTGAAGGTCTGAGCCGGCGGCGGGTTCGCTCATCGCAATGGCGCCAATCACCTCACCGGTGGCCATCGCTGGCAGGTACTTGCGCTTTTGCGCTTCGCTGCCGTAGTGCAGCAGGTAGGGCGCCACGATCTCGTTGTGCAGGCCGTAGCCAATGCCGCTGTAGCCGCCGCGCGCCAGCTCTTCCATCTGCACCACCGAGTACAGCTTGTCGGCTTCTGACCCGCCGTAGGCCTCGGGCATGGTCATGCACAAGAAGCCGTTGGCGCCAGCCTTGTGCCAGACCTCGCGGTCCACATACCCCTGCTCTTCCCACTGGTCGTGAAAGGGCGCAATCTCACGTTCGGCAAAGCGCCGGAAGCTGTCGCGAAAGGCTTCGTGGTCGGGGCTGAACAGGGTGCGGGCGATCATCTTTTTCCTTTGGCAGGGCGCACCACGCTGTGCACACGCAGCAGCGCCAGTTGCAGGGCGCGGGCGTCGTTGCTGGCGCGGTGGCGGTTGAGCCCCAATTCTTGCAGCGCGCCTTGGCGGGCGTCGTCCAGCTCGGACAGCTGGGTGTCGCCCAACAGGCGGTTGACCGACTCCAGCTTGAAGCTGGGGCTGGTGCCGGCTTCTTCAAACAGCGCGCCCAGCCAGGCGTAATCGTGGGCCCAACCGTCGCAGTAGGCCACCATGCCGGCCAGGTCGGCATTCAGGGTCTGGGCTACTTCTTGCGGCGTCTTGCCGTGGGCCATCAGCGTGGAACGGGTGATGCCGTGCACCTTCGCGGCGGACTCGTCCCAGTGGGTCCAGTCGCCCACCGGCTTGATCAGCATGCAGCGGGCGCGCCCGTCGGGCAGCACATAGCCCACTTCGATGGGGTAGCTGTTGCGACCGAAGCCCGAGGCTTCGATGTCGATGATGCAGTGGGATGTGGGGCCGGCGCTTTGCATGTTGGCTGCCATTCTGGGCCGCGCAGCGTGGGCTGCAAGGGCACAGTTGGCGTTGCTGTGGCTGAAGGCATTTGGCGGGTGTCTTCAGCGCAAATCGCCGTCCACATAGGTCCAGCGGCCGTGCTCGCGTTCGAAACGGCTGTGCTCATGGAGGCGCTGCGCCCGCCCGCCCTGTTTGCTGCGGGCAACAAACTCCACTTCAGCGTTGTTGGGGCCACAGATGGCGGTGTGTTTGATCTCCAGCCCCAGCCACTTCAGGCCGGCGTCAAAAACCAAAGCTTCCTGGGGCCGTGTGCTGGAATGCCAGGTATCCAAAAGGTAGGGGCTCAACTTGTGAACGTAGGCGCTGTAGCGGCTACGCATCAGCGCTTCGGCGGTGGGTGCTTGCAGGTGCAAGGGGCCGGCATGCCAGCGGCTGCAGCACTGGGCATAGTTGCTGGCGCTGCCGCAAGGGCAGGGGTCGACTTGCGCGCAAGGGGTCTTCATGCGAGCCTCAGGGCCGACTGGTCAAAAGCGCTTTTTCCCAGATTTCGCCCACCATGGCGTGACCAAAACTGTGATGCGCCTCGCTGGACATGAGTTGGTAGCCGCCAGCCTGGTAAATGCCCCGCGCAGCCAGCAAGAGGCTGTTGGTCCACAGCCGGATGCGGGTGTAGCCGGCGTCTTGCGCAAACCGTTCGCAGGTGCTGGTGAGCAGTTTGCCCAGTCCGCGGCCGCGGGCTTGGGGTTCGACCAGCAACATGCGCAGTTGCGCCACGCCGGCGATGGGCTGGGACGTGGTCTCGTCGCGCGCCTGCACCACAAAAACGCAGCCGACGGGCTGGCCGTGCAGCTCGCCAATCCAGGCGTTTTCGAGCCCGGGTGCCAACTGCTCGATGTAGCCCGCCGCGATGCGCGCCACCAGGGCTTCAAAGCGCATGTCCCAGCCGTACTCCTGGGCATAGAGCGCGCCGTGGCGGCTGATCACCCAGCCGATGTCACCTGGGCGCAGCGCGCGCAGGTGGATGAGTGATGGGCTGTGGTCTGGTGCGGGCATGGCGCAAGCTTGCCATACTGCGCAGGGCAAGCTGCTTCCATCACCCAGAAGGCTCACCCATGCTCGATCCTCAAGCCGCCGCGCTCATCCAACTGATGGCCGACCGCCAAGTGCCACCCACGCACACCCTCAGCCCGGCCGAGGCCCGCCGGATGTACCTGGAGCGCCGCTTCTACACCCAGCCTGAACCGCCCCAGGTGGGCAGCGTGCAGGCGCTGACCTCGGACACGGGTGTGCCGCTGCGCCTTTACAAGCCCGAACGCACGGGTACAGGCACAGGCGAAAGCCCGCTGCCCGTTCTGGTCTACTTTCACGGTGGTGGCTGGACCATGGGCGACCTGGACACCCACGACGTGCTGTGCCGCCAACTGTGCGTGGGTGCTGGCGTGGCGGTGGTGTCGGTGGACTACCGCATGGGGCCGGAGCACCGGTTTCCGGCGGCGGTGGACGACAGCGTGTCAGCCACACAGTGGGTGCAGGCCCAAGCCGCGGCGTTGGGGCTGGACGCGCGCCGCGTGGCTGTGGGTGGCGACAGCGCCGGTGGCAACTTGGCAGCGGTGGTGGCTTTGGCTCTGCGTGATGCCGGCGACGCGGCAGATGCTGCAGAAGCTGCTGGTTCGCCCAGCGCGGCCGGTACAGCTGCTCCCGCGCCCTTGGCCTTTCAACTCCTGATCTACCCCGCCACCGACATGCGCTGCCAAGCCGATTCCCACCGCCGCAACGGCCAGGGCTATGTGCTGACCGCCGACACGGTGGCCTACTTTCGCGGCCACTACATCGCCGACCCAGCGCAGTACAGCGACTGGCGCGCTTCACCGCTGCTGGCCAGCAGCCACCGCCACCTGCCACCTGCCTTGGTACTCACTGCGGGCTATGACCCGCTGGTGGATGAGGGACGCGCTTACGCCAACACCTTGTCAGCCGCAGGCAGTCGCGTGCAGTACGTTTGCTTTGAGCGGCAAATCCACGGCTTTGTGCCCATGAGCCGGGTGCTGGACGAAGCCCGCACCGCGGTGGCCTTGTGCTGCGCGGTGCTGAAAGAGGCGCTGGCTGCTGACGCCTGATGCAGGGCGCCTGACCTCGGTCCGCATGACCCGGCGCCGCCATCGAGGTCAGATTCGACGGCAGTCTGGACGTCAGACTGGCTCGCGCAACAGCTGCCGAAAGCCACCAAACAACCACGAGCGCATGCCAAACACCATGGTGTAGGCGCGTCGGTCGGCTTGGTGCAGTTTCTGGTCGGCCAGGTGCTGCTGCGCAAAGTCTTGCGCCAGGCGGCGCAAACGCTCGTTGAACAGCGAGGCCTGGGCCGGGCTGATCTGGCCGTGCACCAGCGTCAGCAACTCACCCTCGCCGCCAAAGTCGCCGCTGAAATAGTCGTTCACCGCGTGCTGGCGAAAGTACTGCATCACCGGGCCGTCGGGTCGCCAGCGAAAGGTCTTGTCGATCTTCAGGCGGTAGCGGTTGTTGGCGCGCAGTTCCAAGAAGCCCAGCTTGTCCAGCGCCAGCAAACAGCCCACCGCCTGGGGTTTGCTGATGGCGTAGGTGTCGACGATCTGCTCCAGCGTCCACTGGCTGAGGGCGCAAATGGCGGTCAGCAGCAGCTTGGGGTCGCGCACCACGGCGCGCTCTTGTTCCAGCGTCATCTCGTGTTGCGCTGGGCTGGCCTGGGCCACCAGGCGGGCCAGCTCGGCGAAGTCCATCTTCAGCACCGCCAGCACCTCGTCAATGCGCGACAGCGGCATGTCGCCCTTGGCAAACACGCGCTTGATGCTGCTCTCGGCCATGCCCAGCTCTGCCGCCAGGTGCGCATAGGTGATGCCAGCACGGCGCAGTTCTGCCTTCAGCGTGGTGACCAGGTCCAGGGTGCTGCTCATGGTGGGGCTTCGGTTTGAAGAAGTATCGCTAGAAGATACCACACAGGCATTGCAGAGCCACACCACCTGGGGTGATGGATACCCGATGCCAAAACGATGAAGATTGCGCCGTGTTCAACCCAACCACCACCGCCATGCAAACCATCCGTCACGACACCAAGGCCTGGAAGCTCCAGGTGTGGATCAGCTTCGGTACCGCCGTCACCCTGGGCGGCACTGGGTTGGCCTGGTTGCCGGGCGCCGACCTGGACCGCGCCTTCATGTTCATGGGCTACCTGTTCACGCTGTCCACTGCCTTTGCGCTGGCCAAGTACGTGCGTGACAACGAAGCCCGCCGTGTGGACACGCCGATGTGGGGCGCGGTGGTTTGGTCGGGTTTTGCGTTGGCGATGGCGCTAACGGCCTGGGGCCTGTGGCGCATGGAGATCAACCCCACCTACAAGGCCTTTTTGGGCGTCAGCTGGCTGTTCCTGATCAGCACCGTGTTCACGCTGGCCAAGACGCTGCGCGACGCCCACGAAGCGGCCATGGCCGAAGCGCGTGGCCATCGCCATGACGCGCAGTGATCCTCACCTCAACCGGAGACCTGTCATGAAAAAGCTCTTGCTCATCAGCGCGTTTTGCATGTCCTTGGCTTATGGGGGCGCCGCGCAGGCGCAGGCCTCTGAAGCCAGTGCCTTGTCGCTCTTGCCGGTGGCCATCTCGGTGGCCGCACCCGTGGCCCTGTTGTCAGCGGGCGCGGTGTTCACCGTGGTGGCGGTGCAGGCCGCGTCCGATGGCACGGTGTGGGTGCTGGAGCGGGCGTCGGATGGCGCACGTTTGAGCCTCACGCTCAGCGGTCAATTGGTGGGTGGGGTCTCGGTGATCGCCGGCACGGCCGTGGTTGCCACCGCCTTCAGCGCGGGCTGGGTGCTGTCGGCGGCAGGCAAGGCCATTGCCTTCATCCCCAATGAAGTGGGCAGGGCGCTGATGTACAACGAACGGGTGACACGGTGAACGCGCCGCGCTCTCTGGCCTTGGCCCTGGCGCTGGCGCTAACGGCCTTGACGCCTGCACCCGCACAAGCCGGCCGCAGCTGCGAAGCCAAGCTGCCTGACGCCACCAGCGTGCAGCGCTCGCTGGAACTGGCCGAACGCACCGCCCAGGCGCTGGACGCCACTGGCGCGCAGGTGGTGGTGTTGGCACGCGCAGGCCAGGATCTGAGCAAGTACAACCTGCGCTGGAGCCACCTGGGCCTGGCCTATCGCGAAAGCGGGCCGGGGCCGGCGACCTGGCGCGTGGTGCACAAGCTCAACCAGTGCGGCAGCGCGCGCGCCGACCTTTACCGTCAGGGCCTGGGTGAGTTTTTCATGGACGACCTGTTCGACTACCAAGCCGCCTTTGTGGTGCCCACGCCCGAGATTCAGGCCAAGCTGCTGCCCTTGCTGGTGGACAACCGCCGCGCCAGCACGCTGCACACACCGGCCTACAACATGGTGGCCTACCCCTGGGCGCAGCAGTACCAGCAAAGCAACCAGTGGGCCATCGAGACCCTGGCCCTGTCGCAGGAAGACAGCGTCACCACCCGCGAGCGTGCCCAGGCCTGGCTGCGCTTCAAAGGCTATGAGCCCACCACCTTGCGCATCGGCGCGCTCACCCGGCTGGGCGGCCGCATGACGGCAGCCAACGTAGCCTTTGACGACCACCCCACCGAGAAGCGCTTCAGCGACCGGATTGAGACCGTCACCGTGGACTCGGTGTTCAATTGGATGCCACGCGCGGGTCTGTCCAAGCCCGTGCAAGTCGTTCGTTGATCAGGACTTCAACATGAACCGTCGTCACCTGATGTTGGGCTGCTGCGCAGCCATGGGCGTGGGCCTGTTCACCGGCCTGGTGCCGGCCGCCCAAGGCGCGCTGCGCAACCCTTGTCTGGGCCAGCTGCCACCTGAACTGGCACAGCACGACCTGGTGCTGTCAGCCTGGGAGGGTCTGAACGCCGCCAAGCTGATCGACACCCACGCCCACCTGCTGGGCACCGGCGACGCCGGCAGCGGCTGCAGCATCCACCCCAGCATGCACCAGTGGTGGCGCCCCACCGAGGTGCTGCGCCGCAAGGTCATCCTGAACGGTGCTTGTGTGCCTGCCGACGCGCCATCCATCGACCGCGCCTATGTGCAACGTTTGCTGGACCTGGCGGCCGACTTCCCGCAGGGCGCCAAGTGGTGGCTGTTTGCCTTTGAGCAGGCCCACGACGACCAGGGCCAACCGCAAGCCGACAACAGCACCTTTCACGTACCCGATGCCTACGCCGCCCACATCGCTGCGCAGCATGCCCAACGCTTCGAATGGGTGGCGTCCATCCACCCTTACCGGGCCGACGCCCTGGCACGCCTGGACGCTGCCTTGGCCGCCGGCGCGGTGGCAGTGAAATGGCTGCCCAGCGCGATGAACATCGACCTGCGCGACCCCCGCTGCCGCCCGTTTTGCGAACGCCTGGCCCGCGCCGGCCGCCCGCTGATCGTGCATTGTGGCGAAGAAAAGGCTGTGCCCGGTGCCGGCCGCGACGAGCTGGGCAACCCGCTGCTGGTGCGCCACGCGCTGGAGGTCGGCACCACCGTGGTGGTGGCGCACTGCGGCTCTTTGGGCCAGGCGGCCGACACCGATCTGCGCAGCGCGCCGCAGCGCCCAGCCTTCGATCTGTTTGCCCGACTGATGGACGAGCCGGCCCGCGCTGGCCGTTTGCTGGGCGACCTGTCGGCCGTGTTCCAGAGCAACCGCACCCCTGAGATCTGGCGCACGGTGTTGCAACGCCAAGACTGGCACGCCCGCTTGCTGCACGGCTCTGACCACCCCTTGCCCGGCGTGATGCCCCTGTTTTCAACCGCCCGCCTGCAGCGCGCGGGCTTGCTGGCCGCTGCCGATGTCGAAACCCTGAACCGGGTGCGCCAGCACAACCCCTTGCTGTTTGACCTGATGCTCAAACGCCGCTTGCGTGCAGGTTCGGCAAGTCTGCCTGCCGCCGTTTTTGAGGCGCAGGCTTTGCGCACTACAGTTCAGACCGTTTGAGGCCCGCGCCTGGGCCACCTTGCCGCCCTTTAGCCGAGCCGCCCGGCACCAGCGCTCAACACAGCCTCCCGTCCCGCATTGCTTCAACAAGGAAGCCCATGACGACCGCCAACCCCGACGCCACCTTGGTCAGCGCCCCCAGTAGCCATACCGAGCATCCCAACCAGTTTGCGCTGCTCGGCCAGCGGCGCTTTGCACCCTTTTTCTGGGTGCAGTTTTTTGGCGCCGGCAACGACAACGTCTTCAAGTTTGCGTTCACGGTGCTGGTCACCTACCAGCTGCAGGTGTCGTGGCTGCCGGCGCAGATGGCGGGCTTGGTGATTGGCGCGCTGTTCATCCTGCCCTTCTTGATCTTCAGCGCCACCAGCGGCCAGTTGGCCGACAAGTACCCCAAAGAGCGCTTGATCCGGTTTGTCAAAAGCCTGGAGATCGCCATCATGGTGCTGGCCGGCTGGGGCTTCATGCACCAGCATGTGCCAGTGCTGCTGGCCTGCGTGTTCTTGATGGGCTTGCACAGCACGCTGTTTGGTCCGGTGAAGTTTGCCTACCTGCCGCAGCACCTGAGCGAGCGTGAATTGACCGGCGGCAATGGCATGGTCGAGATGGGCACCTTTGTTTCCATCTTGCTGGGCAATGTGGCCGGGGGCCTGCTGATCGCGGTGCCGCAGGTCGGCCCCACCTATGTGGCCGTGGCCTGCCTGGCCATTGCCATTCTGGGCCGGGCCTTGGCGCAGGCGGTGCCGGCTTCACCGGCCACCGACCCGAACCTGACCATCAACTGGAACCCCTTCACCGAGACCTGGCGCAACCTGAAACTGGCCCACGGCAACATCGTGGTCTACCGCTCTTTGCTGGGCATCAGCTGGATGTGGTTTTTTGGCGCGGTTTTCCTCAGCCAGTTCCCCAGCTTTGCACGCGACGTGCTGCACGGCAACGAGCAGGTGGCGTCGCTGCTGCTGGTGGTGTTTTCCATCGGCATCGGCATCGGCGCTTTGTTGTGCGAGCTGCTCAGCCGCCGCCATGTCGAAATCGGCCTGGTGCCGATGGGCGCCATCGGCATGAGCGTGTTTTCCATCGACCTCTACTTTGCGTCGCGCGGCCTGCCGCCGGCCACCTCATTGACCTTGGGCCAGTTCATGAGCCAGCCAGCCCACTGGCGCGTGCTGGCCGACCTGGGCCTGCTGTCGCTGTTTGCCGGCATCTACAGCGTGCCCATGTACGCACTGATCCAGATCCGCAGCCAGCCCACGCACCGCGCCCGCATCATCGCCGCCAACAACATCCTGAACGCGCTGTTCATGATCGTCAGCTCCATCGGCGTGGGCGCCTTGCTGTCGGCTGGCTTCACCATCCCGGAGGTTTTTTTGATCGTCGGCCTGCTCAACGCGGTGGTGGCGTTCTACATCTTCCTGGTGGTGCCCGAGTACCTGCTGCGCTTTGTGGCCTGGCTGCTGACCCACTTTGTCTACCGCTTCAAGGTGCGTGGCGACGAGCACATTCCCACCACCGGCGCAGCCATCCTGGTCAGCAACCACGTGAGCTTTGTTGACGCGGTGCTGCTGATGGCGGCCAGCCCACGGCCGATCCGTTTCATCATGGACCACCGCATCTTTGCCACACCGGTGCTGGGCACCTTGTTCAAGCTGGCCAAGGCCATTCCCATTGCACCGCAAAAAGAAGACCCGGTGGCTTATGAGCGTGCCTTTGCCGAGGCGCGCAAGGTGCTGGATGACGGCGACCTGCTGTGCATCTTCCCTGAAGGCGGCTTGAGCAAAGACGGCCAGCTGGGTGAATTCAAAGGCGGTGTGATGAAGGTCTTGATGACCCACCCGGTGCCGGTGGTGCCGCTGGGCTTAAGCAACCTGTGGGGTTCTTTCTTCTCGCGGGTGGAAAGAGGCAACGCCATGACCAAACCGTTTCGCCGCGGTTTGTTCAGCCGGGTGGGCTTGACCGCCGGCCCTGCGGTGCCGGCGGCAGAAGTGACGCCGCAGGGCCTGCGCAGCAAGGTGCAGGCGCTGCTGGATGCGGCTGCGGACTGATGCCTGTGCTGCGGCCGGGGCCGGCTTGGCCTTTGGCCCGATAAACTGATTTCGAACAACAACACCAAGCAGGAGACCTGATGAATCGCTTCGACACCCTTACTCGCCGCCACTGGCTGACCTGGGCGGGCGCTGCAGCCGCAGCGGTGACCCTGCACCCGGCAAACGCACAAACCAGCGAGATCAAGCCTGCTGTACGCAAGGCCGACGCCTGGCCCAACAAACCCATCCGTATCGTGGTCGCCTTTGCGCCCGGCGGCCTGACCGATGCTTACGCCCGGCTCTATGCCGAACACCTGACGGCCAAGTTTGGTGTCACCGCGGTGGTGGACAACAAGCCCGGTGCCGGCGGCATCATCGCCATCGACGCCGTGGCCAAGTCGCCCGCCGATGGCTACACGCTGCTGATGACCACTTCGGGCACGGTCTGGCAAAACCGCGTGCTCTACACCAAGCTGCCCTACAACCTGGACAAGGACATCGTCCCGGTGGCGCTGTTTCCATCCGGCCCTTTGGTGGTGGGTGTGCCGGAAAAGCTAGGCATCAACAACTACCGCGAGCTGGTGGCTTACGCCAAGGCCAACAACACCAACATGGGCAGTTATGCGCCCGGCGCCTACCCGCAGATGGTGGCCGACCAGGCCAACCGCAATGAGGGCACCAAGATCGTCACCGTCAACTACCGCGGCGAGTCGCCGATGTGGATCGATCTGGCCTCAGGCAACCTGCAGGTGGCCATCGGCAGTTACCAGTCCTTTGCCACCGTGGCCACGCGCGGCGTCAAGGCCATCGGTGTGACCGGCAGCTACCGCAGCCCCAAACTGCCCGACGTGCCCACGCTGGTGGAGCAGGGCGTGGCGGGGCGCCTGGTGCAACTGGAAGGTGGCCTGCCCCTGATGGCCCCGGCGGGCACGCCCGAGGCGGTGCTGAAGGCGCTGTCGCAGGTGGTGGTGGAAGGCGCCAACACCGCGCGCGCGGCACAGGTGCGCGAGACCTTTGCGATACCCAGCAAACCCAAGAACCTGGCCGACACCCGCGCCGACTGGGCGCGTGATGTGCCGGTGTGGATCAAGGTGGCGGTTGACCTGGGGATCAAGCTGGATTGAAGAGGCTCGTTGCCTGGCAATCGGGTCAATGGGACGGCACTTCGCAGCCATTGACTTCCGGAAGCGACCGGTCTAGTCTGAACTTCATGAGACGAAAACTGATTCCGGCTGAAGGCGAAACATCCAAAGTTCGCCGACCTGCCAAACAAACCGGCGAGGACCAGGCGGCCCCCCGTGTACGCAGCCGCAGCGTGCGCGCCGTGGCGCGGGGCGACACCAAGCGGGCGCTGATCTGGTGCGGGACCGAACTTCTGACCGAGCGTGGGTTCCAGATCACCGGCATCGACGAGGTGCTCAAGCGCGTGGGCGTACCCAAAGGGTCCTTCTATCACTTCTTCTCCAACAAGCACGAGTTCGGCGAAGCGGTGATCCAGAACTACGTGGAGTACTACGCGCGCAAGATGGAGCGCATCTTCGACGACGAGACCGTGTCCGCGCTGTCGCGCCTGCGCGCGTTTGTTGAAGATGCCAAGCGCGGCATGTTGAAGTACGGCTACCGGCGGGGTTGCCTGATCGGCAACCTCGGGCAGGAACTGGCCAGCATCGACGACGCGTTTCGCGAGCAACTGGAGGCTGTGCTCATCACCTGGGAGCAGCGCGTTGAGGGCTGTTTGCAGCAGGCCATTGAAGGGGGTGAACTGGCGCCAGACAGCGATGCCGCCGCGATATCGCGCTTCTTCTGGATCGGCTGGGAAGGGGCGGTGCTGCGGGCCAAGTTGACGCGCAACGCCGAACCGCTGGACCAGTTTGCCAGCATGTTCTTTGCGATGCTGCAGCCGCCTGCGCGCCGTGCGCGAAACCGCTGAAGGGCTTGCAGGGTTGCAGGCTGGCGGACCGAACCCTCGGGTTTCCCCTCTAAAGTTTTGAGACGACCGGTCTATTATTGATTTGAAGGCCAGCGACAGATGTCGCTGTCACCGGTCTGGAGAAAAGTCCGCCGTGCAGATCAACCCGTACAACAGCGATGCAGCGGGGCTCCATGACTGAGCCCCTGCTCGCGTTGACTGCGTTGGGCAAGCGTTTTGGCGGTGTGCAGGCCGTCAAGGACTTGTCGTTCTCGGTGGGCGAGGCCGAAGTCGTCGGCCTCATCGGCCCCAACGGCTCGGGCAAGTCCACCTCGGTCAACCTCATCTCGGGCACGCTGCCGCCGTCCAGCGGCGAGATTCGCTTCGCGGGCGCCAGCGTCGCCAGCCTGTCGGTCAGCGAGCGTGTTCCGCTCGGGTTGGCACGAACCTTCCAGACCACCAGCGTCTTTCCCGAGTTCAGCGTGCGCGAGCAGGTGCTGACCGCATGCCATGTGCGCTACCGGTCCAGTGCCACGGGCTCGGTGTTTCGCACCTCCTCGGCACGCCGCGAGCAGAACGCGCAGCGGGCCAAGGTCGAAGAGATCCTGTCGTTTGTGGGGCTGGCCGCGGTGGCTGACGAAGCCACGTCGGCCATCTCTTCGGCGCAGCAGCGCTTGCTGATGATCGCTACGGCGCTGGCCACCGAACCCCGCCTGCTGCTGCTGGATGAGCCAGCCGCGGGCATGGTGGCCAAGGAGCGCAAGGACCTGGCCGCGCTGATCCAGCGCATCCGCGAGCGCGGCACGGCGGTGCTGGTCATCGAGCACCACATGGGCCTGATCATGGAAGTCTGCTCGCGCATCGTGGTGCTCAACTTCGGCCAGAAGATCGCCGAAGGGTCTCCGACAGAAATCCAGCAGAACCCGGCCGTGATCGACGCCTATCTGGGTGGAGCCCACTGAAATGAAGCCCCCACGCTCGCTGCCGGCTGGCTGGCAGGCCAGCCGGCGTGTGCCAGCCACTCGCGAGCGCGCAGGCGCTCGCTCGGAGCGGGCACACCCCCCCAAGGGGGCGGTCAGTGCCTTCGGAACGGCCGGGCGGCACTGACATGTTGAAGGTACGCGACCTCAAAGCGGGCTACGGCAAGGCCGATGTGCTGCATGGCGTGAGCTTCGATGTCAACGCAGGCGAGTGCGTGGCCCTGGTCGGCGCCAACGGTGCTGGCAAGAGCACCACGCTGAAGTGCATCTGTGGCCTGGTTGACGTGCGCGGCGGCAGCATCGAGTTTGAAGGCCGGCGCATCAACGGTCTGCCGGGTCATGACATCGTGCGCCTGGGTATCACGATGTGCCCCGAAGGCCGCCAGGTTTTCCCCGACATGTCGGTGCGCGAGAACCTGGAAATGGGCGCCCATGTGCGCCGCGACCGGGAGCAGGCCGCCGACCTTGAGGCGATGCTGGATCTCTTTCCGGTGTTGCGCGAGCGCGTGCGCCAGAGCGCCGGCACGCTGTCCGGCGGCGAGCAAGAGATGCTGGCCATCGCTCGTGCGCTGATGTCCAAGCCCAAGCTGTGCATCTTTGACGAACCTTCGCTGGGCCTGGCGCCAAAGATCGTCGCTGAAGTCGAGCAGACGCTGGCCCGCATCAAGGCAACGGGAGTCACCGTGCTGCTGGTGGAACAAAACGCCTCGATGGCGTTGCGGCTGGCCGACCGCGCCTATGTCTACGAGGCTGGTGAGATCGTGCTGCAAGGCACGGGGAATGAGTTGCAGGCACACCCGGAGGTCAGCAAGGCCTACCTGGGTTACTGATTGGCTTACTGATTGGGTTACTGACGGCCGCGACATCGTGGCATTGAACACTTTCAACATGGAGACAAATGCATGAACACGCACATGAACAAGCTCACAAGATCCATCGCCGCAGCCGCTGCGGCGCTGGCCTGTCTGGGCGCCACCGCGGCCCAGAAGGAACTGCTGATTGGCGTCAACGACTCGCTCACCGGCCCGGGCGCTGTGTATGGCCTGCCGCAGTCAAATTCGGTCCAGATGGCGGCCGATGAAATCAACGCCGCCGGGGGCATCAAGGCCGGGCCGGACGTCTACAAGCTGCGCGTCATCGCCAACGACGACAAGGCCAACCCGACCGAAGCGACCAACAGCGTGCGCAAGCTGATCGACCGCGACGGCGTCAAGTACCTGCTGGGCTTTTGCTGCTCAGGCCCGACCAGCGCAGTGGCGTCCTTCATCGAACGCGAAAACGCGCTGATGCTGGTGGGCAACGCTGCAGAGCGAGCCATCACGGCCAAGGGCACGCCCAACCTGTTCCGCACGCGGCCGCCGGCCGACTTCACGGGCGCCGCCGCCGGTGCTTTCGTGGGCAAGCGTGGCGCCAAGAACATTGCGGTGATCGGCTCGCTGGATGTCGGTTTCTACACCCAGTACCTGGAAGCCTTCGAGCGCGAGTTCGCCAAGGCCGGCGGCAAGATCGTGGCCAAGGAGACCTTTGGCCTGAAGGACCGCGACATGACGCCGCAACTCACCAAGGTGCGCGCGCTCAACCCCGATGCGCTGCTGGTGCTGGGTTATGTCGAGCCCTCGGCCTTTGTCTATCGCCAGGCCACCGAGCTGGGCATGAAGATCCCGCGCTACGGCTTTACCAGTGGCAGCGAGGAGCAGTTCCTGCGCGTGGCCACCAGCGAGCAGATGGAAGGCGTGTGGGACCTGCGCCCCACCGAGCTGACCGTCGAGGCGCTGGCCGACAACGCCAAGACCTATGTCGCCAACTACACCAAGCGCTTTGGCACCCCGCCGTCGCCGAGCTCCCCTTATGCCTACGACCAGGTCTATGTGCTGAAGCAGGCCATCGAACGCGCCGGCACGGCCGACGACCCCAAGAAGGTGACCGCCGAAGTCCGTAAGGTGACGGTACCCAAGGAAGCGGTGATGAAGTACCTGCCGGTGGGTGGCACCATGTTCGACTCCAACGGCCAGGCCTACACCTCGAATGGCGCCTTCCAGTGGCAAAAGGGCAAGTGGGTCTACGTGTCGGACCTGCCGTCTGACCCGGTGCTGTACTCCGAGTTTCTGCGCGGCCTGCGCAAGTGATGCGGCCGGCCTTGCCATCAAGCTGACACCACCACGGGCACGCCCATGTTCACCGAGATCCTGCAGCAGATGCTGAACGGCCTGGCGATCGGGGCCGTGTACACCGTGATCGCGCTGGGCCTGACCGTGGTCTTCGGCATCCTGGGCATTGCGCATTTCGCGCACGGCTCGGTGGCCATGTCGGGCGGCTACCTCACTTTCTTCTTTGGCGAGCGGCTCGGCATCGGCTTTTTCCAGGCGATGGCGCTGGCCATGCTGGTGGGCGCGGTGATTGGCCTGCTGATTGAGCGGCTGGCCTACCGGCCGGTGCGCGACGCGCCACACATCAACGCCTTCATCATCGCGTTGGGGCTGACGATGATGGTCGAGGGCCTCAACCTGATTTCTTTCGGTGCCGACCAGGTGGTGATCCAGACGCTTTACCGCGGCGTCTTCAACGTCGGCGGCGTGGCGGTGTCCGAACTGCGCCTGCTGGTGATCTTGACGGCCTTCACGCTGATTGGCGTGGTTGCCGTGCTGATCAGCCGCACCAAGACCGGCAAGTCGATTCGGGCCGTGGCGCAGAACCGCCCGGCGGCTGTACTCATGGGCGTCAACGTCAACCGCGTCTCGGCCATCGTCTTTTCGGTGTCGTCGGCGCTTGGGGCGGCGGCCGGTGCCTTGGTGGGCGCCTTGTTGGCGATCGCGCCCGGCGTGGGCGAGGGCCTGGCGGTCAAGGGCTTTGCCGTGCTGATCCTGGGCGGGCTGGGTTCGATCCCGGGGGCCATCGTTGGTGGCCTCGTGCTGGGCGTCAGCGAATCCCTGGCGGCTGGATTCATCTCTTCGGCTTACAAGGATGTCATCGCCTTCATGGTGATGATCATCGTGCTGCTGTTCAGGCCCGAAGGCCTGCTGGGCAAGCGATGAGTGCAAGCACCGTGCGGTCCGTGGGACTGACTGTCCTTCTGCTGGCGGCGCTGGCGCTGCCACTGGGCGTGACGCTGCCGTACTTCCAGCACCTGATCATCCTGGCGCTGATCTGGGTCGTGCTGTCGCAGGGGCAAAACCTGATCCAGGGCTTCACCGGCTATGTCTCGATTGCGCAGGCCGGCTTCATGGGCATTGGCGCCTACAGCTCCACGCTGCTGAGTGTGAAGCTGGGCTGGCCGGTCTGGCTGACGATGGCGGCCGCACCGGTGGTGACGGCCATGCTGGCCGTGCTGGCCGGCTACCCCAGCCTGCGCGTGAAGGGGCACTACTTCGCCATCGTGACCTTGGCCTACAACATGGTCATCTTCATCGTGCTGATGACCTGGGGCTCGCTCACCGGCGGCGAGGCCGGCATCTCGAACGTGCCGCGCCCGCCGAACATCGCGGTCGGCGGCTTGGTGTGGGACTTCGGCAGCCGTGTCGGCTACTACTACCTGGTGCTGGCGGCGGCGGCGTTCGCCACCTTGCTGTGCGCGTTGATCCTGCATTCACGTGTCGGGCGCGTGCTGCTCGCCATTCGCCAGAACGAGGCCTTGATCGAGGCCGCTGGCGTGCAGAGCTGGCGCTACAAGCTGTTTGCCTTCGTGGTCAGCGCCAGCCTCGCCGGTCTGGCCGGCGCGCTGTATGCCCACTTCATCGGCTTCCTCAATCCCGATGCTTTTGGGGTCGACCACTCGCTGAACGCGATCCTGGCGGTGATCCTGGGCGGCAGCGGCACGTTGTCCGGGCCCGTGGTTGGCGCCTTCGCGGTGGTGTTCCTGCCCGAGTACTTGCGCGTCGCGGAAAACTATCGGCTGGTGATGTACGGCTTCATCCTGGTCGCGGCCACCATCTTCATGCCGCGCGGCTTGGTTCCGTTGGTGGCGCAAGGCGTGCGCTCGCTGTTGGCGCGCTTTCAGCGCAAGCCCTGATGCGTGCACTGACGACCGACGAAGGACGCATCGTCGATGCAGCGCGGCACTTCGTGGCCGCGCATGTGGTGCCCCATGTCCAGGCCTGGGACCGTGGGCTGGAAGACAGCCATGCAGTGCTCCCAGCCGCGGCGGCGGCGGGCCTGCTGGGCCTGGAGGTACCCATCGCGCACGGTGGGCTGGGTCTATCCTTTGCCTGCAAGCGGCAGGTGGCGGAGATCCTGGCCGGCGCCGACTTCGGGCTGGCGATGTCGGTCATCAACACCCACAACGTCGCCAACCACCTGGCCCGCATGGCCGCACCAGACGTGGCGCGGCGCCTGGTGCCCGCGCTGCTGTTGGGTCAACGGACCGGCTGTACGGCGTTGACCGAACCCGGCGCCGGCTCGGACTTTTCAGCCATCACCACGCTGGCGCGTAAGGTCGGTGGCGAATGGCAGTTGGATGGCCGCAAGGCCTGGATCGTCAACGGCACGCATGCCGACGTGGTCGTGGTCTATGCGCAGACCGAGCCCGGAAGCGGGGCCCGGGGCATAGCCGCATTTGTTGTCGACGGCAGCCGCAGCGGCTTCGTGCGGGAGACGTCCGCGGACGGCACCGCGGCCCGCAGCATTGATGCTGGTGGCTTCGCGCTGCAAGGCTACAGAGCAAGGGCAGACGAACTGCTGCACCCGCCGGGCGAGGCCTTCAAGGCCGCGCTCGTTTCGATCAACGGCGCGCGAACCTATGTTGCGGCCATGTGTTGCGGCATGGTGCAAGCGGCCCTGGACGTGGTCAGCATCTACGGAGCGCAGCGGCACACCTTTGGCAAACCCCTGCGCGAGCACCAGGGCTGGCGCTGGAGTCTGGCCGACGCTGCGATCGACCTTGCCGCGGCACGGTTGATGGTCGATGCCGCTGCCACCCTGATCGACGACGGCAGCGATGCCCAGACCGAGGCGGCTCAAGCCAAGATTTTTGCCACGCGGATGGCAGGTCGGCACATCCCGGCCTTGATGCACGCGATGGGTGCGGAAGGCTTGCGCGAGCAGCACCCGATGCTGCGCCACCTGGCTGCGGCCCAGGTGGCCACCCTGGTCGATGGCTCCACAGAGATGTTGCTCGACCGCGTGGCCGCAAGCCTGCGCAAGACCCTGTCAAGCAGCGACGAATAAACAAGCGAGAGAGCGATGCGCGTATTTCAGATCGAAGGCGATTGGGGCATGGACCACCTGCGCTTGTCCACGCGGGCCAAGCCTCAGGCGGGCCCTGGCCAGGTGTTGGTGCAGATGAAGGCATCGTCGTTGAACTACCGCGACCTGGTGGTTCCCAACCGCGGCTACGGCAGCCACACGGGCAACTTGCCGCTGATACCGGTGTCCGATGGCGCGGGCGTGGTCACCGAGGTCGGCCCAGGCGTGCGACGCGTGGCGGTGGGCGACCGCGTGTGCCCCACTTACTTTCAACGTTGGGTCAGTGGCGAGCCCGATCTGGAACGCCTGACGCAGTCGCTGGGGGGCCCCATCGACGGCACGATGACCGAGATCATGTGCCTGTCGGAAGAAGGTGTGTCCAAGGTGCCGGCGCACCTGAGCGATGTGGAGGCTGCGACGCTGCCCTGTGCCGCGCTGACGGCCTGGAGCGCGCTGGTCACCTGCTCCAACACCCGGCCCGGGGACCGCGTGCTGGTCCAGGGCTGCGGCGGCGTGGCGCTGTTCGCCGTGGCCTTCGCAAAGATCCTGGGTGCGCATGTCACGGTGATTTCATCGTCGGACGAGCGCATCGAGCGTGTGAAGCACTTGGGCGCCGACGCCGCCATCAACTACCGCAGCACTCCGGAGTGGGCCAAGGCCACGCGCGACATCACCGGTGGTCGTGGCTACGACCTGATCCTGGAACTCGGTGGCGAGAAGACCTTGCCCCAGTCGCTGCGCTGCATCCGGCCGGGCGGCACGGTGGCCATGATCGGCATTTTGTCTGGCAGCGCGATGGCCACTTCACTGGGCTTGATCATCACCCGACAGGTGCGCCTGCAGGGCGTAACCGTGGGCCACCGCGACGGCTTTGAGGCGATGTTGCGCGCCATGGAGCAACATCAGCTAAAGCCCGTGGTGGACCGGGTGTTTGCCTTCGAAGAACTGAAAGAAGCCATGGCCTACCTGCAAAGCGGGGCGCAATTCGGCAAGGTGTGCCTGGCGCACTGAGATAGCGGTCAGTCATCACCAGCGCGTGACCATGCTCTTCCCGATCGATCAGTCTCCCGGCGACGCCGATCGTCTGGCTTTCCAGATGTGTGAAAGCGGCGAGCAGGTCAGCTTCGGCCAGCTCGACGCGCGGGCCAACCAGGTGGCCCGGGTGCTGCGGGACTGCGGCGTGTCGCGGGGCGAGCATGTGGCGCTGTTGATGAAGAACCACCGCCGCTTCCTCGAGGCCTGTTTCGGCGCTGACCGCGCCGGCGTGTACTACACGACCATCAGTACTCGACTGCTCGCCGACGAGGTGGCCTACATCGTGCGCGATTGCGCCGCGAAAGTCCTGGTCGTGTCGGCCGGCCTGGACGAGCTGGTTCAGCAGCTGCGGCCGCTGCTGCTTCCTTTGCTGCAATCTGGTCTGAGGTGCTTCATGGTCGGCGGCCCGGCGCCGGGTTTCGAGAGCTGGGACGAAGTGGTGGACGCCGCGTCGCCAGCGCCGATCTCCGACGCTGTACAGGGCCTGGACATGCTGTATTCGTCGGGCACCACCGGGCGCCCCAAGGGCGTCAAGTGGCCGCTGCCCACCACCCCGGCCGGCGGCCGGACGATGCTGGTCAACCTGCTGGCGCCGCTGTTCGGCTATGGTCGTGATGCCCGCTACCTCTCACCGGCGCCGCTGTACCACGCCGCGCCGCTGCGCCACTGCATGACGGTCATCAAGCTCGGTGGCACGGTGTTCGTGATGGAGAGCTTCGACGCCGAACGTTCACTGCAATGGATAGCGCGTCACCGCATCACCCACAGCCAATGGGTGCCCACGATGTTTGTGCGCATGCTGAAGCTGCCCGAGGAAGTCCGCACTCGCCACGACCTGTCTTCGATGCAGGTGGCGGTGCATGCTGCGGCGCCGTGTCCGGTCGACGTCAAACAACGCATGCTCGGCTGGTGGGGGCCCATCGTGCACGAGTATTACGCCGGCACAGAGAACAACGGCTTTTGCAGCATCACGCCGCAGCAGTGGCTGCAGCACCCCGGTTCGGTGGGTCGGGCAGCGCAGGGCGTGCTGCACATCTGCAACGAGGCGGGCGACGAGTTGCCGGCCGGTGAGACCGGGCTGGTCTACTTCTCCGACGGACCTGAGTTTGAATACCACAACGACCCCGTGCGCACAGCGCAGACCCGCAATGCCAAGGGCTGGTCGACGCTGGGCGACATCGGCCGGCTGGACGACGAGGGCTACTTGTACCTGGTCGACCGCCGCGCGTTCATGATCATCTCTGGCGGCGTGAACATCTACCCGCAAGAGGCCGAGAGCATCCTCATCGGTCACCCCAAGGTCGCCGACGTGGCGGTGATCGGCGTGCCCAGCGAAGACTTTGGTGAGGAAGTGAAGGCCGTCGTGCAACTGCTGGATTCATCAGATGCCGGGCCGGACATGGAAGCCGAACTCCTGGCCTATTGCCGGCACCGCATGGCCGCCTTCAAGTGCCCGCGCAGCGTCGACTTCGACGCCGCGTTGCCCCGGCAACCAACCGGCAAGCTCTACAAACAATTGGTGCGGGCGCGGTACTGGCCAGCTTGATGGGCGTTGGTGATGGTCGCGGCCGGCCGCGTCTGGTGCGTCAGTGACAGCGTCACCGGGCAAGGGCCGTTTTCGTGACGCGCCTGCCTCGGGCAGCGGCTGCATTCTTGGTGTTCTCCGCCGCCGGTGACAACCCCTCAGCCTGGTCACGCAGCGCCTGAAACTGGCGCTTGAGCAGCTCGCCTTTTTCGCCCGGCCGCACCGCAAAGAAGGCGACGATGTCCATGGCAACCGACCGGCCCAAAGACTCCAACGGCATCAGCCGGCCGCGCTTGACGTCGTCCGCGATCAGCGAGCCGGGCAACCAAGCGGCGCCCTGACCGACCAAGGCCAACTCGCGCAGCCCCATGGCAAATTCGCTGACACAACGCACCACCACCTGCTGCTGCCGCAACAACTCCGCCATGGCTTCCAGTCGCACCACCTGGCCGAAAAAGCTTTCGGGCGGAAAGCACAGCATGGGCACCGGCGGGGCGTCCTGGCGCTGGGCGCTGAGCGACGCATGCAAGGCGGGGCTTGCCACCAGCACCAGCTTGTTAACACCAAGCACCTGGCGCATGGCGATCGGCGACGGAATGCCGCAGCTCGTCTCCGCCGTCTCATAAGTGATCAGGATCTCGGCCTGGCCGCGCATCAGCATCGTCACGGCTTCGCTGCGGTTTTCCGACCGAATCCTGAAGCTCTGCTCTGGCGCCAGATGGCCCAGTCGCTTCAGCAAACCGGGCACGTACGACGCCGCCAAGCTGTGCTGCGCGGCAATGGTCAGGTCGGCCATGTCCAGCGACTCGGACTTCAGCGTCGCGCGGAATTCGTAGATGCGCGCGACCAGGCTGCGAAAGGCGGCCTGGTTCTCGGCTGCCACAGGCGTGAACCGCAGCGGCTTGCGGGCACGGTCGATCAAGGTCACGCCCAGCCACTCTTCCAGCAACTGGATGCGGCGCGAAAAAGCCGGCTGCGACACATGCCGGCGTTCGGCCGCGGCCGAGAAGCTGCCCGTCTCTATGAGCGCGATGTAGTCGTCGAGCCACTTCAGTTCCATCGCCGCTGTCCTCCAGGCGGGCGTATTGTCGGCGGAGTGAGCTCTTGGGCCTGCAAGGCCCCTTGGTTCCATCTGGCCCATGGGGCCGCCGGCACGGACGCTGCGGCGTTGCGCCAACCGCAGCGCTGCAATGCCAGCGACCTGATTGAAGGTCCTGGCCAACGCTCAACGCTCAACGCCCAACGCCCTGCGGCTTACTCCATCTTCGCGCCCGAGCGGCGCACCACCTCGGCCCAGCGCGGCGCTTCGGCGCGCGCCAAGGCCATCAACGCTTCGGGCGCGGTTGAAGCCTGTGGCTCCCAAGCCAGGGCCGCGTAGCGCTCCTTCACCGCGGGCAGCGCCAGCGTGCGGTTGATGTCGCGGTTCAAGCGCTGCACCAGCTCAGCAGCCATGCCCGGGGGGCCGACCACGCCGCCCCAAGCCGTGGTCTCGTAGTTCTTGAGACCCGCTTCCTGGATGGTTGGCAGATCGGGCAGCACCGGCGAACGCTGTGCACCACTGACCCCCAAGGCCCTGACGCGCCCGGCCTTGATGTGCGGCAGCGCAGAGGCGATGTTGTCGAACATCAGGTCGGCTTGGCCCCCCATCAAGTCCGTCAAGGCTTGCCCCGCGCCGCGGTACGGCACATGAACCATGAACACCCCAGCCATGGCCCTGAACAACTCGCCACCCAGGTGTCCCGTGGTGCCATTGCCTCCTGAAGCCATGTTCAGCTTGCCTGGGTTCTTGCGTGCATAGTCGATCAGTTGCTGCACCGTCTTCACCGGCAGGTCGTTGCGCACCACCAGCACGTTCTGCACCCGGCCCAGGTTGGCGATGGGCGTGAAGGCGTCCGGGTTGTAGGGCAGCGACGGCAGCAGCGAGCGGTTGATGGACAAGGTACCCACGTTGGCGTAGCCGATGGTGTAGCCGTCGGGCGCGGCCTTGGCGATTTCCACCGAGCCGATGGAACCCGCCGCGCCGCCGCGGTTGTCCACCACCACCGCTTGGCCCAACACGCCTGCCAGCTCTTGCGTCAAGACGCGACACAGGATGTCAGCCCCTGTGGCTGCAGCAAAGGGAACCACAAAGCGAATCGGCTTGTTGGGATACGGCGCCTGGCTTAAGGCTGTTGGGGCCAGACCTGCGGCGCCCAGACCGAGCATCGCTTCACGACGGTTCAAGTGGCGAAAGACCTTGGACATCAGGAACTCCTTGGATGAAAGGGTGGGAACTCGATGGGGGATGCGGGAGCCCTGTGCGCCGGACGCGCCTCAGCCCACACGGCGCAGCGCGCGCCCCGCATGGGCATTCACGGTCAAGCCGTTCTCAGCCGCCAGCTCACCGCTCAAGTAGACCGCTGTGATGCCGCTGCTGGGTTGCAAGGGTGATGCGTAACTGGCGTTGTCCAGGATCTGATCGGGGTCGAACAGCACCAGATCGGCGACCCACCCGGCTTGGATCTGGCCGCGCGCTGCACGCTGCGATGTGGAGCGATCCAGACCGAAGCGCGCTGCAGGCCAAGCGGTCATCTTGCGCACCGCGGTTTCCAGTGGGAACAGGCCCTGGTTGCGTGCGTAGCGCCCCAGCACGCGCGGAAAACTGCCCCACAAGCGGGGGTGGGGGAAGGGGTCGTGCGGCAGCCCGTCGGAGCCGATCATCGTCAGGGGGTGCTGCATGATGCGCCGCACGTCGGCCTCGTCCATCGAGAAGTTCACCACGCCCGCAGGCATGAGTTGCTCGGCCAGCGCTTGTGGTGTCAGGCCCCGCTCCTTGGCCATCTGGAACAGGGAGCGACCGGCCGCCGCGGGCTCTGCGCTGGACCAGGTGATCAGCACCTCGCGTGACAAGTGAACCCGGTCGGGCAACAGCATGGTGCTGGCGGCGTCGTAGGGGTAGCAGTCCAGGCAGACGTCTTGCTGCAGGCTGGCCTGCTCGATCAGGGCCAGGGTGTGGGGCGAGCGGCCGTGGTTGGCCTGGCCTGACAACTTGTGGTGCGAGATCACCAGCGGCGCGTTGGCACCTCGCCCCACTTCAAAGGCCTCTTGCAAAGCGGCATCGATGTGTGTCGTGTCGTCACGGATGTGCATGGTCAGCAGCGCACCCGTACCGCCCAGCGGCCGGGCCACCGCGATCAACTCAGCAACGGTTGCAGCGCGGGCCGGTGGATAGAAGACGCCGGTGGACAAGCCCCACACGCCCTGTTGCAAAGCCGCACCCACTTCGGCCGCCATGGCCGCAGCTTGTTCCGCAGTCGCCGCCTGTTGCAGATCGGGCAGGTGCTTGACACGCAGGCTGGTGTGACCGAGCAGGGTCACCACGTTGCACACTGGGGGCACGGCGGTCAAGGCGTCCAGGTAGGCGGCCACACTGGAAAACCGAAAATACCTTCGCGCCAAAATGTTCAAGGGCGCAGGCAAGTCAGGGTGCAGAGCAGCGTCCAGCGGCGCCAGGCTGATGCCGCAATTGCCCGTTACCACGGTGGTCACCCCTTGCGACAGCTTGGGATGGGCCTGCTGCAGTGGCGCCTCGTCCAGCATCAGGGCATCGTCATGGGTGTGCACGTCGATGAAGCCCGGCGCCAACACCAAGCCTTCACACGCCAGCACCTGCCGGGCGGTGGGGCGCTGATCGGCATGCGCCGCCTCGAAGATGGCGGAGATCACACCCGCATCCACCGCCACGTCGGCCAGCCTCGCTGGCGCGCCACTGCCGTCGATCAGGCGGGCGCCACGGAAGAGCAGGTCATGCATCTGATCGTCTGACGGAATGGCGTGGGAAACGTGGGTCAGGGTTCAGCGAGCGGGGCTGGGCACAGGCGCGAATGTCGCCGGGTAGCCGAACAGCGCCACCGACCCGCCAGTGTGCAGGAAGACCACGTTGTCGTCTTTCTTGAAATGGCCCTTGCGCACCAGATCGATCAACCCCGCCATGCCCTTGCCCGAGTACACCGGGTCCAGCAGCAAGCCTTCGGTTTGGGCCAGCAGCCGCACAGCCTCCACCATGCCAGGCGTTGGCACGCCATAGCCGCCGCCAACGTAGTCGCAGTTGGCAGCCACCGCCTCGCGCGGCAACTCGCCGCGCAAGCCCAGAAAGTCCCAGGTGCGTTGGCCCAGGTCGTGGACCATGGTCTCTTGCTTTTCGCGCGGTGCCCGTACGCCAATGCCGAGCAGGCGGATGGGGCTGTTCAGCGCATTCAACCCAACGACCAAGCCAGCCTGCGTGCCGGCGCTGCCGGTGGCGTGCACCAGGTGGTCGATGCGCAAACCGCGTTCGGCAGACTGGTTGACCAGTTCCAAGGCCGCATTCACGTAGCCGATGGCACCCAAGGGATTGGAGCCACCACCGGGAATGACATAGGGGCGCTGGCCGGCGTCCGTCAGCTTGGCGGCCACGGCTTCCATTTCGGCCTGCATGTTGCTGCCGCCAGGGCGGCGCTCGACGGAAGCGCCATGCACGTGATCGAGCAGCACGTTGCCGTTGTCGGTGTAGTTCGGGTCGGTGCTGCCGGTGCGGTCCTCCAGCAGGATGTGGCAGCGCATGCCCAGGCGGGCCGCCGCAGCGGCGGTCTGGCGCGCATGGTTGGATTGGGTGGCGCCCTGGGTGATGACAACGTCGGCCTTGAGGGCCACGGCTTCGGCCATCAGGAACTCGAGCTTGCGTGTCTTGTTGCCCCCCGTAGACAAGCCGGTGCAGTCGTCGCGCTTGATCCACAAGCGCGGCCCGCCGAGCACGCGGGACAGGTTCTCCATGGGCTCCAGCGGGGTCGGGAAGTGACCCAGCTGGATGCGGGGGAAGCGGGCGATGTCCAAGAGGGGTCTCCGGTCTGGGTGGGTCGCAGCATGGTGCACAGAGCCGGCGGCGCGGTCCAATCGATTTATTGGCGGCTATTTTTTGCTTCTTGCATATTGAGGCCCAGCAGCCAGGCCAGAGGCGGTGTTGCACCGGAGCAGACTTCGGAACCGATGGAATCGGCACGATGAAACGGGATAACCCGCAAACGGCGCCCGCGAAGGCCGGTTCTCTGGAGCGCTTTCAGCATTCATCAATGGCGTGTCATGCTGGCATGCCAACTCAATCTCGTCGGGGGCCATGTTCGGGATGCCCTGGGGTAGGAACAGAGACGTTTGAAAATACCATGCTGCTGGGCGGTCAAACGCGACACGGTCCGCCTGTGCGCCATGCCTGCCGAAGAACCGCTCGCGCAGCCCACCCAAGCGGCGCCATTGGGGTCACGAGCTTGTCAGCCTTCCACTTTTCACCCAAAGATCTTCATGAGACTTCGACACCGCAGCTTGCTTCTGATGGGCTTCGCCTTGGCAACCATGGCAGGCGCTTTGCTTCCTGTCGCCCAGGCGCAAATCGCGCCTTGGCCGTCCAAACCGATCAAGTACATCGTGCCCTTCGCACCGGGCGGCGTGTCGGACGGCGTGGCGCGCCTCATCGCGCAAGGCTTGGCTGAACGCCTGGGCCAGCCGGTGATCGTGGAGAACCGGGCGGGCGTCTCGGGCATCGTTGGCACCCAGGTGGTGGCGCGCGCCGTGCCAGACGGCTACACGCTGATGGGCGGCACCATCACCACGCACGCGGTCAATCCGTTTTTCAGCAAGAACCTGGGCTACGACCCGGTGGCGGATTTCGCGCCGGTCAGTTTGGTGGGCATGGTGAGCAATGTCCTGGTGGTGGCTGCCGATAGCCGCTTCAACACCGTAGCCCAGATGATCGCCGAGATGAAGGCCAAGCCGGACAGCTTGACCTATGGCACGGCGGGCGCCGGGACCTCGCAGCATCTGTCGGGGCAGTTGTTCCAGAGCATCACGCAGACCCGGATGCGCCAGATCACCTACAAGGGTGGCTCGCAGGCGATGGTTGATTTGGTGGGTGGGCAGATCGACATGGTGTTCGAGACGGTGGCCGCAGCACGCCCGCTGATCGACGCCAAACGCGTGAAGGTGCTGGGCGTCACGTCCAGCCAGCGCCTGGCCGGCTTGCCCGGTGTGCCGACTCTGGCCGAGGTCGGCGCGCCGAAGTTCGAAATGCAATCCTGGCAGGGCGTCTTCGCGCCCGCCGCGACGCCCAAGCCCATTGTCGAGCGCCTGGGCCGTGAGGTCGCGGCCATCGTCGCGACGCCTGCGGTGCAGGACAAGCTGCGCCTCATGGGCGTGGAGCCGGATGGCCGCCAGGCCGAGGCCTTCAGCGCTTTCCAGCAGACCGAGATCGCCAAGTGGGGCAAGATCATCCAGGACGCCGGCATCCAGGCCGAGTGACGTCTTTCAACGAAACGGGAAGTCCATGGACAGGAGTTTCAACATCGCAGCGCCTGCACCGGGCAGACAACGGTTCCTGCGCACTGCGGCAGTCACTTTGATCGGTGCATCGCTGGCTGCTTTGGTCTTGTCAGCTGCCGCGCAGTCGGCGGCGGTGGAAGCGGGGCCGGCCGGCTATCCGCAGAGCGGGCGCGTCATCATCGTGGTGCCTTTTGCGCCCGGCGGCGCCACGGACATCGTGGCCCGCCTGATGGCCGACGAGCTGGGCAAGCGCTGGGGAACAGCGGTGGTGGTGGAAAACAAGGCGGGCGCCGGTGGCGGCATCGGCACGGAAGTGGTCGCCCGCGCCAAGCCCGACGGCTACACCCTGCTGCTGGGCACGCAGACCGCCCTGGCGGTCAACCCCACCTTGCTGAAAAAGGTGGCCTACAACGTCGACAAGGACTTTGCGCCCATTTCGCAGCTGGCCAGCACGCCGCTGGTGCTGTTGGCCGGCAGAAAATCGGGTGCCCGCGACGTGCAGGAATTGATCAGCGCGATCAAGGCCAAGCCGGACGGCCTTTCCTACGGCACCAGCGGCAACGGCACCTCGCAGCACCTGACGATGCTGATGCTGCTCAATGGCATCGGCGCCAAGGCCGTGCACGTGCCCTACAAGGGCAGCAGCCAGTCGCTGATGGACCTGGCAGGCAACCAGATCGACATGCAGTTCGACAACATGACGACAGCGCTGGCCTTTGCCAAGAACGACCAGGCCAGGGCGGTGGCCGTCAGCAGCAGCATGCGTTCCCGCTTGCGGCCGGACCTGCCGACGATCGCCGAGTCGGGCTTGCCCGGCTTCGAGGCCGCGACCTGGCTGGGCCTGCTGGCGCCTGCCGCAACCCCTTCGCCCGTGGTGACCTGGCTGAACAAGGAAGTGGTGGCTGTGCTGGGCTTGCCTTCCGTGACGGCGAAACTTGCCGAGCAGGGTTTCACGCCCAAGCCGATGACGTCCGAGGCTTTTCGCAAGTTCATCCAGGATGAAACGCTGAAGTTCGCCGCAGTGATCAAGACCAACAACGTCACCGTGGATTGAGCGGGTAGAAACCTTGCTCTGCCAAGACCTCGCTTTCCAAACGAAGTTATCCCCAACAGATCTAACCATCAAAAAGACCACCATGCGCCATTACACTTTTTGGGCCAGCATCGCCGTGAGCGCGATGGCCTTGTTGTCTGTACCCGCGCTCGCACAGGACTACCCGAGCAAGCCCATTCGAATGATCGTTCCTTGGTCCCCTGGCGGCGGAACCGACGTGCTGGCCCGCATCATCGCCGCCAAGCTGTCCGACAGCCTGAAGCAGCAGGTGATCGTCGAGAACAAGGCCGGTGCGTCGAGCCTGATCGGCATGACGGCGGTGGCCAACGCCGCACCAGATGGCTACACCTTCGGCTTTGCCACCAGCAACCTCGCGTCCAACCCCTACCTGTACGCGCAGCATCCCTTCGACGTCACACGTGATCTGGCGCCCGTCGTGCTGGTGTCCAAGGGCGTCTATGCGATGGCGGTGCATCCTTCGATGCCCGTCAAGACCGTTGGCGAGCTGGTGGCGCTGGCCAAGGCCAACCCGGACAAATACAACGCGGCGATGATCGGTGCAGGCGCGCCACCGCACCTGGCATTGACGCAGTTCACGGCGATGACCGGCGCGAAAATCGTGGGCATCAACTACAAGGGCGCCGGTCCGGCGATGGCCGCCACCGTGGCAGGGGAGACCCAGCTGCTGTTCTCCAGCTACGCCACCATGCTGCCGATGGTGGAGGCCGGCCGCCTGCGCGTGCTGGCCGTCACCAGCGCCAAGCGGGCGGCTGCCGCGCCCAACGTTCCCACGGCTGCCGAATCCGGCCTGCCAGGCTTTGTTTTCGACGAGTGGTACGCCGTGTTTGCGCCGGCCAAAACGCCGCGCGTCGCGATCGAGCGCATCAACCAGGAGGTGCGCAAGGTGCTGGAGCTGCCGGAGGTGCGCGAGCGCATGCGCGCTCTGGCGTCGGAGCCTTCGGCCGGCACGCCTGAAGCGCTGGGGGAATTCGTCCGCGCGGAAATGGCACGCTTGTCCAAGCTGATCTCAGAGAACAACATCAAGGCCGAATGAGCCCCAACAAAAGAGCCCGGCCTTCAGGCGTCCGCAAAAGGGAAGCGCATGAGCATTGAAGTGATAGACCCTGCTGCCAAGCTGCCCTTCGCGCAGGACGCAGTCATCGAGCAGATCGCCACCGGTTTTGTTTTTACCGAGGGCGCGCTGTGGCACGGGGAACGCAACTTCCTGCTGTTCAGCGACATCATCGGCAACCGACAGCACTGCTGGAATGCGCGTGAGGGCCTGACCACCTTTCGCGACCCGAGCCAGATGGCCAACGGCAACACCTGGGACCGACAAGGCCGGCTGCTGACTTGCGAGCACGCCAGCAGCTGTGTGACCCGAACGGAGCACGACGGCTCGCTCACGGTGCTGGCCAGCCACTTCGAGGGGCGCGCGCTGAACAGCCCGAATGACATCGTCGTCAAGAGCGACGGCGCGGTCTACTTTACCGACCCTATCTTCGGCCGCCGCTCGCCGCACGGCGTGGCGCGCGACCCAGAACTGGACCACTGCAGCGTGTATCGCATCGACCCCGCGACGGGCGCCTTGGCGCGCCTGTCGCCGCGGCTGGAACAGCCCAACGGCCTGTGCTTCAACCGGGACGAGTCGCTGATGTACGTGAACGACAGCCCGCGCAAGCAGATCCACGTCTACCCGGTGCTGGCGGATGGCGGCCTGGGTCATGGCCGGCTGTTCGCCCACCTGCCCGGCGACGAGCCCGGCGTGCCGGATGGCATGAAGGTGGATACGCTGGGCCACGTCTACTGCTGTGGCCCCGGCGGTGTCCACGTGTTGACGCCCGAAGGAAAGCGCGTCGCGCGCATCCGCTTCCCGGAGAAGTCCTGCAACTTCGCGTTCGGCGACGACGACTTTTGCAGCTTGTATGTCACCGCCTGTACATCGGTTTACCGCATACGTCTGGAAGTCGCGGGCCTGCCGCAGTGGGCGCCCGCTGGGTAAGCGGGGTCGGCAACACTGCATCACCCGTCAGACTTCCGGGCGAATTGAATGGGGGGCCACTTCCGGCAAGTCTGAGTCTTGATCGCCACCGTCCTACCCAAACTGTTCATGCAAACAAAGCCTCCAGTCCCGCCGCCGATCAGCGCCACCGATGGGTCGGCCCAGTTTTGCGCGGCCGACTTGTCCAGGATCATCGAAATGGCTTGGGAAGACCGCACACCCTTTGAAGCCTTGCAGGTGCAGTTTGGGTTGACTGAAGCGGCGGTCATCAAGCTGATGCGCACGCGGCTTAAGCGCAACGCTTTCAAGCTGTGGCGCCGGCGAGTGCAAGGTCGTGCGACCAAACACGCCGCGCTGCGGCCCCCGGCGCTGAACGATGGACATCGGCACCAGGCGCGCCACCGAGCCCCCCAACGCTGAGCGTGCCTGTCGGGCCGAAGCCCACGAGTGATGGAACCTGATCGGCAATGGCGAGGCGCGCCGCATCAGGTGGCCAGCGATTCAGCATCCGGGTGACGAAGGGGTTCGCCGCTCCTTTGCCTGCATGTTGCATGCCTCGTCCGTGGTGGACCCCGTCTCCCCACCTCATCGCTTTGTCAAGCGATCAATGGGGGTGCGTCTCGGGCGGCTCTTTCGCTCACAGCATCCGAGGGTTTTTGGGGCGGGTGCCCGGCGGCCTCGTTATGCCGCGTCAGCGACTGCGTGCGAGCACCAGAACCGAACCAGATCAGCGACCCAAGCGCCGCGCAATCAGCGCACTGGTGATTCCTAGCAGAATCGCCCACTCCAGCGACAAGGTCACAGTAGCGATCAACGTCACCAGCAGCGGCGCACGGTCGTGGCGTTCTTCGCGCCAGATGCGTTTCATCTCGGCAAAGTCGATCAAGCCCCAGGCCACCACAAAGAGCAAACCCGCCACCACGGCCACCGGCAAGTGGCTGGCCAGTGGGGCCACAAAGCTCAGCAGCAGCACCAGAAACACCGCCGCGCTGGCGGCAGCCAGCGGTGTGCGTGCACCCGATTCGACATTGACACCGGAGCGGTTGAACGACCCGCTGCTGGGCAAGGCCGAGAAGAACGAGCCCACCAGATTGGCCAGACCCTGGCCGATGAATTCCTGGTTGCCGTCCAGCGTGTCGTTGTTCTTGCGGGCCACGGCGCGGGCTATTGCCGCGGCTTCGGTCAGGCCCAGCAGGGTCATCACCAGCGTGGCGCCAAACAGGCTGCGCACGGTGTCCACCGACAGGTCGGGCCAGGACAAGGGCGGCAGCGGGCCGGGCAGGGCGCTGACCATGGTGAGTGCCGGCCACTGCGGCATCAGCGCCGCCAGCGCCATGGCGCACAGGCTGCCGCCCACCACCGCCACCAGCATGGCTGGCACGATGCGGGTGATGGGTTTGGCCACGATGGCCAGCAGCAGCGTGGTCAGGCCAACGGTGAGTGCGGCGGGGCTGAAAGCCGCCACCTGCGCCCAGACGTTGTGCAGGTTCTGCCAGACGCTGACACCACGCGGCACGCTCAAGCCCAGCAGCGGCGCCAATTGGCTGTTGAAGATCAGCAGTGCCGCGCCGGCCGTGAAGCCCACCACCACCGAGTGCGGCACTTTCTCGATCAGCGCGCCCACCCGCGCCAGGCCTAGCAGCAACTGCATCAGGCCGACCAGGAAGGTCAGCGTCAACACCAAGTGGATGTACTGCGGCGAACCCACCGCCGCCAGCGGCGCCACCAAGGCCATGGTGGTCAAGGAGATGGCATTGGCCGGCCCGGTGACCATCAAGCGGCTGGAGCCAAACAGCGCCGCCACGATGCACGGCAGCATGGCCGCATACAGGCCGTACTGCGGTGGCAGCCCGGCCAGCGTGGCAAAGGCCACACCCTGCGGCAACACCACCACGGCGCCGGTCAAACCCGCCAACAGATCGGCGCGCACCACCCCTGGCTGGCGCCAGTCGTTTTGCCAGCGCATGAAGGGCAGTTGGGGCCAGGCCATGGGATGCTTCAGGACACCTGTTGGTAGTACAGATTCTGCGGGTGCCGCGCCTGGGCAAAAAACAGCCAGCGTTCGGCCAGCAGCCCGGGCAGGTGCACCAGCAAGGCCAAGGGCAGCAAAACCACAGGCCCACCAACCCACACCGCCAGCACCAGCGCCAGCGGCAGCGCAAAACACAAGGTGTGCAAGGCCCAGCGCACGTGGCGCACCGCAGCGGCGCTGGCGCCGTGGAAAAACTCGCGTGTGTTGAAGGATCCGGCTGACATGCCCATGCTCTTTTGCACCAGCGGTGTGCCACGCAGGCCGGTGGCGCTGTGCAGGGTACTGGCTGGTTTCAGGCCCCGGTTGCGCTGCAGCGTGATGCCGCGCAAACCCCAGGCGCCCAGCACCATCACACAAGCCAGCGGCGCCACGCCACGGGCCAGTTCGGTCTCACCCGCCAGCGTGGCCACAGCGCCCAGCAGCAGCGCGCCAGATGCCAGGCCCGTCAAGCCGTAGTAGGCCACGGTGATGGGGTGCGCCCATTCGGCGATGAAGCGAATGCAGGCGTAGATCATGGCCGTGCACAACCACAGCAGCGCGGCCAGCGCCAAGACCAAGAGCAGCAGCCAAGGCTCCACCCTGCCACCGATTTGAAGCGTCAGCCACCACAGGCCCACCACGGCGATGAAGGCTGGCAGCGCGATGACTTCACGCGACAACCACGAGGTGCGCCACATGGCCACCGCACGCCAGGCGCGCAGCGGGTGGCCCAGGTGCAGGAACGATGCGCCCAGGCCTGCCAGCAGCATCAGCAGCGCCATGAACAGGCTGCCGCTGAGCAGCGCGGGTGCCACAGGCACGCCCATCAGCGTGCACAAGGCCAGAAAAACCACCAGCCCCTGGGCCGCGCCAGACACCGTGGTGAAGACAATGACCGACCAGGCGGGATGCATGCGCTTAAGCCCCCGCCGCCGGCGTGATCTTGCGCGGCAGGTATTGGTTGGCAGGCTGGGTTTCCCATTCGGGCATCAACGCATAACCGCCACGTTCGCGGATGGCCTTGGACACGTCCGACTGCGGGTCTTTCACGTCACCAAACAGGCGCGCGCCAGTAGGGCAGGCCATCACGCAGGCCGGCTTGCGGTCTTGTGGCGGCAGGGCTTCGTCGTAGATGCGGTCCACGCACAGCGTGCACTTGGTCATCACCTGGCGCTCTTCGTCCAGTTCACGCGCGCCGTAGGGGCAGGCCCAGGCGCAGTACGTGCAGCCGATGCACTTGTCGTAGTCCACCAGCACGATGCCGTCTTCTTTGCGCTTGTAGCTGGCGCCCGTGGGGCAGACCGGCACGCAGGGCGGGTCTTCGCAGTGCAGACAGCTCTTGGGGAAGTGCACCGTCTCGGTGTTGGGGAAGGTGCCCGACTCGTAGGTTTGCACGCGGTTGAAGAAGGTGCCGGTGGGGTTGGCGTCGTAGGCGTTCAGGTCGGCCAGCGGGCCGGCTGCGCCGCTGCTGTTCCATTGCTTGCAGCTGGTGACGCAGGCGTGGCAACCCACGCACACGTTCAGGTCGATCACCAGCGCCAGTTGTTTGGCCAGGGTTTCAGTGGTCATGATGATTTCCTGCCGGCAAAGTAGGCCAGCGTGCCCTTCAGGGTGGTTTCAAGTTTGCCCTTCACGCCGGGTGGCGCGGGCGTGGCTTTGACCTGCGGGAAGCTGATGGGCTGCTCATCGGGCTGGGCCGCGCGTATGCGCACCCGCACGTCGTACCAGCCGGCCTGGCCGGTGATGGGGTCGGAATTGCTGATCACGCCCCTGCTGTTGGCGCCTTGCCCTTTTTCTCCAAACGGCAGTTCTTCGCTGATCAGGTGGTTGAGCAAGAAACCTTTACGCGACTCGTCGCTGCCGGGCGCCAATTGCCAAGCGCCGTCGGCCTTGCCAATGGCGTTCCAGGTCCACACGGTGCCGGGCTCCACCGCTTCGCTGTAACGCAGCATGCAGCGCACCTTGCCCCATTGGCTTTCGACCCAGCACCAGCCCCCATCGGCGATGCCTGCGGCCTGCGCGGTGACCGGGTTGACGTGCAGGTAGTTGTGGCTGTGGATCTGGCGCAGCCAGGCGTTTTGCGAGTCCCACGAGTGGTACATGGCCATCGGTCGCTGGGTGATGGCGTTCAGCGGGTAAGCGGCCAGATCGGTGCAGCTCTCTTCCAGCGGCGGGTACCAAAAGGGCAGCGGGTCAAAGTAGGTGTTGATGCGTTCGCGCAGGTGATCAGGCGGCTGGCGGCCGTTGGTCTTGCCTTGTGCTGCCAGGCGAAAGCTTTGCAGCGTGTCGGAATACAGCGCCAGCTGGATGGGGTCGTTCTTCTGCCGCCAGCCTTTTTCTTTGGCGAAGTCCAGGTAGCTGCGGTTCCAGTTGCGCATGTAGTGCATGTCGGCCGGCAGGTGCTGCTGGAAGACGCAGTTGTTCTTGGCGTACATCTCCCACTGCTGGGGGTTGGGCGCGCCGCGCAGGTGCTGGGTGCCGTCCACGCCACGCCAGCCCATCAAAAAGCCAATGCCGGGCTGAGGCTCAAAGCGCACCACAAAGTCGGGGTAGTCCTTGAACTTGCGCTCGCCTTCAGCCGTGGTGAAGGCCGGGAATTTCAGGCGTGACGCCAGTTCGATCAAGACCTCTTGAAACGGCTTGCACTGGCCCAGCGGCGGCACCACCGGCACGCGCACGCTGTCCACCGGGCCGTCAAATTCGCTGATCGGCCGGTCGAGCATGCTCATCACATCGTGGCGTTCCAGGTAGGTGGTGTCGGGCAGCACCAGGTCGGCAAAGGCCACGGTTTCACTTTGAAAGGCGTCGCACACCACCAAGAAAGGAATCTGGTATTCGCCGTCGCTGTTCTTCTGGTTCAGCATGTCGCGCACGGCCATGGTGTTCATGGTGCTGTTCCAGGCCATGTTGGCCATGAAGATCAGCAGCGTGTCGATGCGGTAAGGGTCGCCTTTGCTGGCGTTGGTGATGACGTTGTGCATCATCCCGTGCGCCGACAGCGGGTGCTCCCACGAAAACGCGTGGTCGATGCGGATCGGGCTGCCGTCGGGGTAAACGGCCAGTTCGTCTGGGTGGGCCGGGAAACCCAGCGGCGCGCTGTTGAGCGGCGTGTTCGGCTTGATCAGGTTGGGGTCGTTGAAGGCGCGGTAGTTGGGCACGATGTGGCGCGGGTAGGGCGCCTTGTGCCTGAAGCCACCGGGTGCGTCGATGGTGCCCAAGAGGCTCATCAGCACCGCCAGCGCACGCACCGTCTGAAAGCCGTTGCTGTGCGCTGCCAGGCCGCGCATGGCGTGGAAGGCCACGGGGCGGGCGCTGGTGGTGGCGTGCTGTTTGCCCCAGGCATCCACCCAGGGCACGGGCAGCTCGAAGGCTTGTTTCAGCGCGGTGTCGCCCAGCTCGCGGGCCAGCGCGCGGATGCGGTCGGCGGCAATGCCGGTGATGGCAGCGGCCCATTCGGGCGTGCAAGGGGCCACCCGATCCCGCAGCAGTTGGAACGACGGTGCCACGCGCGTGCCGTCAGCCAATGTGAAGTGGCCTTCCAGCGCGGGCTGGCAGCCGTCGGCGATGCCTTCGGGGTAGGCGGCCAAGACGGCGCCGCTGCTCAAGTCCCAGATCAGCTTGTTGTGCGGGTGGCGGCCATCGCCCGGTGGGCCTTTGTTGGCCAGTGCGTCAGGGTTGGCATCAAAGGCAAACAGCCCCTCGCGGTGGCCCTCGTCCAACACCACCAGTTGCGGCGCGTTGGTGTAGCGCTGCAAGAAGGGGCGGTCGATCAGGTCCTGTGCGATCAGCTCGTGCATCAAGGCCATGAACAGCGCGCCGTCGGTGCCGGGCTTGATGGGTATCCACTCGTCGGCAATGGCCGAATAGCCGGTGCGCACCGGGTTGATGCTGATGAAGCGGCCACCTTCGCGCTTGAACTTGCTGATGGCAATCTTCATCGGATTGCTGTGGTGGTCTTCGGCGGTGCCGATCATCACAAACAGCTTGGCGCGGTCCAGGTCTGGGCCGCCAAATTCCCAGAACGACCCACCCACCGTGTAGATCATGCCGGCGGCCATGTTCACGCTGCAAAAGCCGCCGTGCGCGGCGTAGTTGGGCGTGCCGAACTGGCGCGCAAACAGGCCCGTCAGCGCCTGCATCTGGTCGCGCCCGCTGAAGAAGGCGAACTTCTTGGGGTCGGTGCTGCGGATGTGCTGCAGCCGGTCGGTCAGGATCTGAAAGGTGCGTTCCCACGAGATGGGCTCGAATTCACCGGCTCCGCGCTCGCTGCCGGCCTTGCGCAGCAGCGGCTGCGTCAGCCGCGCCGGCGACACCTGTTTCATGATGCCCGAGGCGCCCTTGGCGCAGATCACGCCCTGGTTCAGCGGGTGCTCGGGGTTGCCGTCGATGTAGCGCACCTCGCCGTCGCGCAGGTGAACCCGAATGCCACAGCGGCAGGCGCACATGTAGCAGGTGGTGCACTTGACTTCGGTGCTGGCCGCGGCGGCTGGGTTGGCCGTGGGGTCGTGCAGGGGTGCTTGCGCCATGGTCGTGCCGAAGCTGAAGGTGCGGGCATGCTACTGGCCTGGCGCAGATCGAAAAAGCACAGAATAGCGGTCATGCAGATCGATAAATCAGATCAATCGACGGGGATTCGCCGCTCACGCCCAAGGCCGGTCGCGCGTGGGGCCGCAACACCAGCACCGCCCAGAGCGGACGCGGCCGATGCACCCACTGGCCGCCTGCGCCTGACGCTGAAACAGGTGGAGGTCTTTGTGGCCACCGCCCGCAGCGGCAGCACACGCGGTGCGGCAGACCGCGTGGCGCGGTCGCAGTCGGCGGCCAGCACGGCACTGGCTGACCTGGAAGCGGTCTTGGAAACGCAGCTCTTCGACCGCCTGGGCCGCCGCCTGGTGCTCAATGAAAACGGCCTGGCTTTCTTTCCGCGTGCGCAGGCCTTGTTGGAGGCTGCTGAATCAGCCCAAGCCCTGTTCACAGCCGAACATGAGGCCCCCGTGCGACTGGCCGCTAGCTTCACCATCGGCGAGTACCTGTTGCCCGAGTTGATTGCGGGCTGGACCGCTCAGCACCCGGGTTGCCGCGTGCAACTGCGCATTGCCAACACCCGCGAGGTCATCGACGCCGTGACCAGCTTTCAGGCCGACGTGGGCTTCATCGAAGGCCCGCAAAGCCACCCCGAAGTGCGCGTGCGCCCCTGGTTGATGGACGACATGGTGGTGGTGGCCGCCCCGGGCCATCCGCTGGCCGCCGGTGTGGCTACCCGGCGCCAGCTGGCCGACGCCACCTGGGTTTTGCGCGAGCCCGGCTCGGGCACACGGCAGATTTCCGACAGCTGGTTGACGGAACACCTGCAGCACGTGAACGTAGGCTTTGAGCTGGGCAGCACCGAAGCCATCAAGCAGGTGGTGGCCGCTGGCACGGGGCTGGGGTGCCTGTCGCGCCACGCGGTGGCCCAGGCCTTGGCCGACCAGCGCCTGGTGGCCTTGCGCACCCGCCTGCCGGCGGCGCGGCGCCGATTGGCCACGGTGGTGCACCGTGCCAAGCAGTTGGGTTCAACCACGCGCGACTTTTTGCGGCACTGCCAAGCGCAAGCCTGATGCCGCCTTGCGTGGTCAAGGCCAGGCCCGGTCAAAAAACGCTGACAGCGTGGGACCCAATTGCGCCAGGAAAGCGGCGCGGTCAAAGCCCGGGGCGTTGGCGCCGATGTCACCATCGGGTGATGGCAGCGGCATGCTGGGTGTGTCCATGAAGACAAAGTGCCAGGCGTTGGGGACGCTGATGCGCTCGGCCTTTGGCAGGTTCTGCGCCACCCAACCGGAGTGAAACCGCGGCACCAGGAAGCGGTCTTGTTCGGCTTGCACCAGCAGCGTGGGCACGCTCACACGGGCCAGTGACTCCGCGCTGAACAGCACGCCCACGGGCGCCATCGCCGCAACGGCGCGCACACGTCGGTCGGCCACCGACGGCATCTCGTCTGTGGCCGAGGCTTGCCCTTTGCCCATGCTGCAGAAGATGGGGTCTTGCGCGGCCTGCGCGCCGCAGTGAGCCGACAGGCGCGACCACTGCGGTATGCCGCCCGCCAATGCCAGCACCGTGTAGCCACCGGCCGAGTGGCCCAGCGCACCCACGCGCGGACCGCGGCTGTCGCGCGCGATGCGGTCTTTCCACAGCGGGTCTTGCAGCAGCGCGTCGATGACGTGCGAAACCTGCTGCGGCCGCTGCACAAAGTAGCGCGACGCACCAGGGCCGTCGCGCAGGGCGGTGTCTTGCCAGTTGTCGCCGGGGTGGCGCAGGGCGGCCACCAGGTAACCGTTTTGCGCCAGCGCCTGGGCCAGGGTGCTGTGGCCCAGCTCGGAGCCGCCGGTGCCATGGCTGAGCAGGATCAGGCCCTTGACCGTGGCCTCGGGCTGGGCTCGCATGGCGGCGGTGACGGTAAAAGGCCCCATCGCCACCGGGCGTGCAACTGCTGTCGTCGGGTAGTACAGGGCCACCGGGGTTGGTGCGGGTTCGCGGGTGCCACCGGGCACGGTGATTTGCTGCCAACCAACTTGTGCGGCTTGCACGGGCTCTGGGGTCGCGGTCGTTAGGCACAGCGCCAGGCTCAGTGCTGCAGGCAGGGTTGCAGGTACTTTCAGAAAGTCGCGCATCGGGTTCCTTGTAGATTACAAAGTTGTGATCGTGGCCAAGCCACACGTGGCCGACCAGCGCCGGGTGACTGGCGGCCGCTGGCTGTCGCCAATCGCCATGCTCAGGTCGCCAAATGTTGGCTGAAGCCCTTGGTGCGCACAGCTCGCCTCAGACTCGGCGGGCTTTGCTTGCAGGGCGGGCGCCAGCCGAATGCGCCTGGCGTGGTGGCCAGCCCGACCTCACGCGTGCTGAGCACTTGGTTTGCCCACCGTCGTTTCAGTGGTACACACCGGCAAGCCATCAAAATCTGAATCAACTCGCAGCGGGCCTGTCAGGACCGCCACAGCCCCATGAGTACTTCAACCACCCTCCAAATCATCGGCAATGCATGCGTCGCGCTGGCCGCGGTCGTCTTTTTGTGGCCGCTGCAACGGATGCTGTCCAAGTACGCACCCCTTTATCTGAGCGATGACCGATGGGCCTTGCCCGCCTTGCACAGCTTGGTGCCGCTGTGGTTGCTCTTGATGGTGGCGCTGCTGTGTGTGGCCGCCAGCGGCGGCTTCGACTGGCTGCGCCTGGGCCGCCCCGTGCTTTATGGGCTCTGCGTTGTCGCGGCCTTTGCGCTGGCCGCGGCGACCTTCGTCTTCATCGGGCTCTACATCCGGCCGGGCATGGCGCCGGGCGCGCTGTTCTTCCCATTCGTCTGCATGGTTCCATGGGCCACGATGCTGCTGGTGGTGCTGAGCCTCAATCCTGGATTGACTTCAGGTTCTGCGCCGGGATGGCTGCGCGTGCCCTGGGCTGTTTTTGCTGCCCTGAGCCTGATCGGTTGCGTGGTGTTTGCCGGCCACTGGCTGGTTCGCGACGGTGTTGCCGGGATGGCGATCTCCATTCTGCGGGCCGCCCAGTTGGGCGGCTCATCGCAGGAGGAGTTGGCCAAGATCGCCGCGATGGATCCGGAGCGCGATTTCGAGTCCTTGTTGCGGCGGGCCAATCGCGATGCCCCCACCGATGCGCGCGAGGCGGCTACCGCCCGGCTGCGATCGCATCCCCGTTTCCTGGAGCGCTTAGCCAACGAGCTGGAGTCCGGCCCTGTCGAGCCCGCGGTGGCGTTTGTCCGAGACGCCCAGCTTTCGGTCAACGAGTTGAATCGGCTGGCCCTCCCGTCGTTGCGGGCGATGGACCGTTGGGTGTATGGAATCCCTGCGCCCAACTACACCACGGCCAAGCACCTCAGGGAACTGCGCCGTTGGGGAACGGAAACGCTTCGTGTGCTCAAAGAGAAGCTGGCAGGTACGGGCGCGGACTTTGCGCCGCTGATGGAAGAGTTTGAGGACAAGCTCCAGGCGGGGAAGTGAGCAGCCCGCATGTGCGCCTAGATCGACACTGTTTTGGACACCTGCTCGGGCGCGGCGCAATACTTCAAAAGCGCTGAGGGTGACGAGCCTTTGTCAGGGCGCAGTCACTGCAGAGCAATCTCAGGAAGCCTTGCGCGAGGATGCCGCAGTCGAGGAAGGTGTCGAACTGGTTCTTGACGAACTGCGGCAGATGGGCGCAGGCCACGGCCTTCGCCTGCGCGAAGAAGGTCGCAGTGTGTAACTGCACCCAGCAGTTTGGCGCGGGCCTTTCTCAGACGCCATCGGCCAAGAACACTTGCGCCGCGGTTGTCGTGGCGCTGCGGCGTTCGAAATGCCCAACAGCGCCCATCCAGCTGAGGAGCCCCAGGAAGCAGGCCTTTACCCGACACCTTTACCCGGTTCGTTTGCTGCGATAGACTGTATATATATACAGTATTTTGAGCCATCTCAAAGCTTTTGGGATAGCCGCCCTGTTGATGGCCCTTCAGCCCGAGAAAGCAAACCCATGTCCGACCGCCCGCACCTGTCCGACGCCCCACCCGCCTTGCGCCCGCGCCTGCTCGACGATCTGCGCGAGCAGATCCGCTACCTGCACTACAGCCTGCGCACCGAAGAAGCTTATGTGCACTGGGTGCGGGCCTTCATCCACTTTCACGACCGCCGCCACCCGTCCGAGTTGGCGCAGCCCGAGGTCGAGGCCTTTTTGACCTGGCTGGCCACCGACCGCCAAGTGGCCCCCAGCACCCACAAACAGGCCTTGTCGGCGCTGCTCTTCCTGTACCAAAAGGTCCTGCGCCAGCACCTGCCGTGGATGGAAGAAATTGGCCGGCCGCGCACCGAGCGCCACCTGCCGGTGGTCTTGTCGATGGACGAGGTGTCGGCCGTGCTGACCCAGCTTGACCTGCGGCAGCAGCGCCTGGGCATGCCGCTGGGGCTGGTGGGGCGGCTGCTGTACGGCACCGGCATGCGCTTGCTTGAAGGCCTGCGCTTGCGCGTCAAGGACATCGACTTTGACCGCCGTGCCGTGGTGGTGCGCGAGGGCAAGGGCTTCAAGGACCGCGTGGTGATGTTGCCGGCGGCGTTGGAAGGCCCGCTGCGCGAGCAACTCGACCGCTCGTACGCGGTGTGGACTGAGGACCGAGCCGCCGGTTTGCCCGGTGTGCAGGTGCCGCACGCCTTGGCCCGCAAGTACCCACGCGCGGCGCAGTCCTGGCCTTGGCATTGGGTGTTTCCGCAGGCCAAGATCGCTTGGGACCCGCGCGGTGCGGGCATGCGCCGCCACCATCTGTTGGACGGTTATTTTCAGCGGGCCTTCAAGCACGCCTTGGCCGACGCCGGTGTGCACAAGCCGGCTTCGCCGCACACGCTGCGCCATTCTTTTGCCACCCACCTGCTGCAGTCGGGTTATGACATCCGCACGGTGCAAGAACTGCTGGGGCATGCCGATGTGAGCACCACCATGATCTACACCCATGTGCTGCGTTTGGGTGGTGGCGCGGTGCGCAGCCCGCTGGACAACCTGATGCCGCAGGCCGCCGCAACGCTTGGTGCTGCACCCGGCGCCGCACCCACCAACCTGCGCTACCCCGCCAGTGGCAAACCCGCCACCGTTCGCCCCGCCCGTGAACCATCTCCTCCGTGGAAAACCTCCATCGCCTCGCCTCGCTTCCTGGCTACGCCGAACTGCACTGCCGCAGCAACTGCAGCTTCCTGAGCGCGGCTTCGCACCCCGAGGAGCTGGTTGCACGTGCCCACGCGCTGGGCTATGCAGCGCTGGCGTTGGCCGATGAGTGTTCGCTCACAGGCGTGGTGCGTGCGCACGCCGAAGCCGAGCGCCTGCAGATGCGGCTCATCGTGGGTGCCGAGATGCAACTGTCGACAGCCGCTGCCGCGGGGCGGGCGTCTCGTGGCGTGGCCACTGCTTCGGCCTCAGCCACGCCCGTGGCCGCAGACCCCCGCCTGGTGCTGCTGGTGCAGTCACGCCGCGGCTACACCAACCTGGTGCAATGGATCACCCTGGCCCGACGCCGCGCACCCAAAGGTGAATACCTGGCGCTGCGCGGTGACATCGAAGGCAAGGTGCCCACAGCGCCCACGCTCACCGGCTTGCCGGGCTGTTTTGCGCTGCTGGTGCCCCATGCCGGGCAAAGCTTTGAGCAGCTTTTCAATCACGCCATGTGGCTCAAGACCTGGTTTGGCGTGGAGCGTGCGGCCATTGCTGTTGAGTTGCGTCACCAGCCACACGACGCGCTTTTGGTCGATGTGCTCAAGCGCGTCAGCAACACCACCGGCCTTCGTTTGGTGGCCGCGGGCGGCGTGCGCATGCACACCCGTTCGCGCAAGGCCTTGCTGGATGTGCTGACCGCCACGCGCCTGAAGTGCACGGTGGCTGAAGCTGGCCTGGAACTGCAGCCCAATGCCGAAGCCCACCTGCGCGCGCGGGTGCGCCTGGCCTCGCTCTACCGCCCCGAATGGCTGGCCGCCACGCTGGACATCGCCGGCAGTTGTGCCTTTTCACTGGCCGAGCTGAAGTACGAATACCCGCGTGAAATCACGCCCGAAGGCCACACCCCCACCAGCTGGTTGCGCCAGCTGACGGAAGAGGGCGCCATCAACCGTTTCCAGCACCTGCCCGGTGGCCTGCCCGCCAACGTGCGCGGCATGATCGAACACGAACTGGCGCTGATCACGCAGCTGCGCTACGAGCCGTACTTCTTGACGGTGGCCGACATCGTCACCTGGGCGCGCGGCCAGGGCATCCTGTGCCAGGGCCGTGGCAGCGCGGCCAATTCGGCCGTCTGCTACTGCCTGGGCGTGACCGCGGTAGACCCGGCGCGCACCACGCTGCTGTTTGAACGTTTCATCAGTGCCGAGCGCAACGAGCCGCCTGACATCGACATCGACTTTGAGCACCAGCGCCGCGAAGAGGTCATCCAGTACATCTACCGCAAGTACGGCCGCCACCGTGCGGCGCTGACCGGTGTGGTCATCACCTACCGCCCGCGCTCGGCGCTGCGCGACGTGGGCCGTGCTTTGGGCATCGACCTGGAACGCATCGAGGCCCTGTCCAAAAGCCAGCACTGGTTTGACGGCCGCCACGTGCAAGCCGAACGCCTGCGCGAAAACGGCTTCGACCCCGAAGCCCGCCTGTGCCAGCTGTGGATGGAGCTCACCCACACGCTGATCGGCTTCCCGCGCCACCTGTCGCAGCACCCGGGCGGTTTTGTCATCGCGCGCGACGACCTGGCGCAACTGGTGCCGGTGGAAAACGCGGCCATGGACGGCCGCAGCGTGATCCAGTGGGACAAGGACGACCTGGACACACTGGGCCTGCTGAAGGTGGACATCTTGGCCCTGGGCATGCTCAGCGCCATCCGCCGCGCGCTGGTGATGGTGGGCGACAAACGCGGCGCGCCGCTGGCCCTGCACGAAGTGCCAGCCGAAGACCCGGCCAGCTACGCGATGCTGTGCCGTGGCGACAGCGTGGGCACTTTCCAGGTCGAAAGCCGGGCCCAGATGAGCATGCTGCCGCGCCTGCAGCCGCGCTGCTTTTACGACCTGGTGATTGAAGTCGCCATCGTGCGCCCCGGCCCCATCCAGGGTGGCATGGTGCACCCCTACCTGCGCCGGCGCAGTGGCGAAGAGCCGGTGGACTACCCCAGCGACGAAGTGCGCCAGGCCTTGGCACGCACGCTGGGTGTGCCCATCTTTCAGGAGCAGGTGATGCAGCTGGCCATCCTGGCCGCCGACTTCACCCCCGGCGAAGCCGACCAGCTGCGTCGCGCCATGGCGGCCTGGAAGCGCAAGGGTGGCCTGGAACCCTTCCACCAGCGCCTGGTGGGCCGCATGCTGGAAAAGGGCTACGAGCTGGACTACGCCGAACGCATCTTCAAGCAGATCCAGGGCTTTGGTGAATACGGTTTTCCGGAAAGCCACGCCGCCAGCTTTGCGCTGCTGGTGTATGTGAGCGCCTGGCTCAAGTGCCACCACCCGGATGCTTTTTTGGCCGCCTTGCTCAACAGCCAGCCGATGGGGTTTTATGCGCCCGCGCAGCTGGTGCGCGACGCCAAGGAGCATGGCGTGTTGGTACGGCCGGTGGACGTGCTGCGCAGTGTTTGGACCACTGAACTTGAAAGTCAGCACGAAGGTCAGCGCGAAAGTCGGCACGAAACTGAGCCTGACGTTCAAGCAGCGCCACTGCACCCCGTGCGCCTGGGCTTCAGCCGCATCAGCGGCTTCACCCAAGAGGCGGCCCATCGCATCGTCGCCGCGCGTCAGGAGTCCAACTTCCTCAGCCCCGAAGACCTGACACGCCGCGCCCAACTGGACGCCCACCACCTGCAACTGCTGGCGCAAGCCGACGCGCTCTTGCCACTCACCGGCCACCGCCACCAGGCCGCCTGGGCGGTGGCCGGCGTGGACACCCGCGCCACCCCCATGCTGCGCAGCACCCGCACCTTCGAGGCCCCAGCCCAGCTGCCTGCGCCCGACGCCGCCACCACCGTGCTGGCCGATTACCGCAGCACGGGCTTGAGCCTGACCCAGCACCCCGTGGCGCTGTTGCGCGCACAACTGCAAGCCTTCAAGGTGCAGCCTGCCGCGGTGCTGCGCCACTACCCCGACGGCCGCCTGGCGCGCGCCAGCGGCATCGTCACCCACCGCCAGCGGCCCGAAACGGCCAAGGGCGTGGTCTTCGTGACGCTGGAAGACGACACCGGCTCGGTCAACGTCATCGTCTGGCCCCAGGTGGCCGATGCCCAGCGCAAACAACTGCTGGCGTCCAGTTTGCTCACGGTGTTTGGCATCTGGCAGTGCCAAGGCGAAGTGCGCCACCTGGTGGCCCGCACGCTGGTGGACCATTCGTTCATGCTGCAGGGCCTGGCCACGCACAGCCGTAATTTCAGGTGAGCCGGTGACCTCTGCCCTGGCCACCGGCGCGCCGCGCCGCGACGACTGCCGCAGATCCCTTGGCGTTCTTTCGCGTGCGAAGTAGGGGTTGGATGAGGCAGCTTGCGGCGCATTGCGGTCGTTCGATGACGTGCCTGCTTTGGCGCGGCAAAGGGCTGTCCGGGTGTGCCGGTGCGCGCCACTGCGACGGTCGCCGCTG